>CACZFB010000001.1:0-103280 GCA_902780305.1 uncultured Coriobacteriaceae bacterium
GACGTGCTCTACGAGCTGCTCGTGGCCGTTGACTGACGGTCGCTTGGTTGCCCGCGGTGTCCGTTTGGGAAGAGGTGCCTTGGTGACATGCACGCATGCCACCAAGGCACCTCTTCCCAAATGGACACCGCCATCGGCCTAGGTGTACTACGTATCAATATGTGTCATAATGGATACTAGGACCCATAACCCCCAACGCAGAGGGAGGCCCCATGTTTGGCAATCAGTTTGCGCTCAACGAGGAAAGCCTTGCGATTATCGAGCAGTTTGGCGAGCTCATGCCTGGCGGCTTCATCATCTACCGAGCCGACCAGAACGAGGAGCTGCTGTACGCCAACAAGGCCGTATGCCGCATCTTTGGCTGCGAGAGCCTGGACGAGTTCAAGGAGCTCACGGGTTTCACCTTTAGGGGGATGGTCCACCCCGAGGACTACGAGCAAGTCTCGTCTCTCATCAAGACGCAGGTGAACGACAGCCGCTACGACTTGGACAACGTGGAGTATCGCATCGTGCGCAAGGACGGCGAGATGCGATGGGTGGACGACTTCGGCCACTACGTGGAGTCCGCGGTATACGACGGGCTCTACTACGTGTTTATCTCGGACGTCACTGCAAAGTACCAGCAGGCGCAGTCCGACAAGGCCCTGAGGACCGCCGTCATCGAGGCCCTTACCCGGGTGTACGACTCCGTTTGGCTCATCCACGACATGGAGACGCAACGGTTCGAGCTGTTTAGGATCGACGAGAACATGGTCCATATCCTGCCTGCCAACGTGGCCGCCAAACTTACCAAGTTCTCCGATGCCTTCGCCTTCTATTCGAACCTGGTCCTGGAAGAGGACCGCGAGCAGTTCCTGGAGTCGGTTACCCCACGTAGCATCGTCGAGAACGTCCAGAGCAAGCTCATCTACTCCGTGCCGTTTCGTCGGGTGTTCGAGGACGGGGTTCGCTACTATCGCGTGGAATTCGCCAAACTCGACCTGGGTAACGGCGAGATCGGCATCGTGGCCGGGTTTAAGGACGTGGACGACGAGGTACGCAAGGAGCAGCAGATCCAGCAGGCGCTGCGCAACGCCATCGACGCCGCGAACGCCTCGAACCAGGCCAAGAGCGACTTCCTGTCGAGCATGAGCCACGACATCCGCACGCCCATGAACGGCATCATTGGCATGACCGCGATCGCTGCCAACAACCTGGATGACCGCGAGCGGGTGGCGGACTGCCTGCACAAGATTACCGAGTCCTCCAACCATCTTCTCTCGCTGATCAACGAGGTCCTGGACATGAACAAGATTGAGTCGGGCAAGGTTGAGCTGCAGGAGGAGGAGTTCAGCCTCGCCGAGCTCATCGACGGAATGCTGGCCATGACCCGCTCGCAGATGCAGGACCACGAGCACTCGTTCCAGGTGAATATTATCGACGTGGAGCACGAACAGGTTATTGGCGACATCCGCAGGCTGCAGCAGGTTTGCGTGAACATTCTGGGCAACGCCATAAAGTACACCCCCAACGGCGGGCGGATCTCGCTCAAGGTACGCGAGCGTTCCACCTCCGCCCATGGCTTTGGCAACTACCAGTTCGTGTTCGAGGACAACGGCTACGGCATGACGGAGGAGTTCCTGCAGCGCCTGTTCGAGCCCTTTGCGCGGGCTGACGACAAGCGGACGGCAAGCATCCAGGGCACGGGGCTGGGCATGGCCATCACGCGCAACATCGTGCGCATGATGGGCGGCGACATTACCGTGAAGAGCACGTATGGCGAGGGGTCCACGTTTACGGTAAGCGTGTATCTTAAGCTGCAGAGCGCCGACGCCATTGACTGCCAGAGCTTCGCCAACCTGCGCGTGCTGGTTGCCGACGACGATCCGGTGTGCTGCGAGTCCACGTGCGAGCTGCTCAACGACATGGGCATGAACAGCGAGTGGGTGCTTACGGGCAAGTCGGCCGTAGACCGCATTCGCACGCGCCACGAGCAGGGTCGCGACTTCTTTGCCACCTTCGTCGACTGGAAGCTGCCCGATCAGGGCGGCGTCCAGACGGTCCGGCAGATTCGGCAGCTGGCTGGACCCGAGATGCCCATCATCGTGTTCTCGGCCTACGACTGGACGGTTATCGAGCAGGAGGCGCGCGAGGCGGGGGCAACCACCTTTATGAGCAAGCCCCTGTTCCGCACGAAGCTGGCCTCTCTGTTCAGCACGCTGGTAAACAGCAAATCCGACAAGGCGGAGGAGGACGCGCCCCTGCACGAGCTGGAGGAGCTGGACCTAACCGGCCGACGTGCGCTCCTGGCCGAGGACCAGGAGATAAACGCCGAGATTGCCATCGAGTTCCTGCAGATGACAGGCCTCGAGGTGGACTGGGCAAGAGACGGCGCCGAGGCAGTGAGGATGTTTGAGTCCTCGCCCGACGACTACTACGCCATCTTTATAACCGACATCCAAATGCCCGTTATGGACGGTTACGAGGCCGCAAAGGCCATTCGTGCCATGGAACGCCCCTACGCGCAGCGCATCCCCATCGTCGCCATGTCGGCAAACGCCTTTGCCGATGACGTGCTGAGGAGCAAGTCGGTTGGCATGAACGACCACATTGCCAAGCCCATAGACATTGACGTCCTCATCCGGATGCTGAGCGCGTACCTGTAACGCGGAGCCGCCACCCGAAGCGGGAGGCGGGACAGCTTGCCGGGACACGGGGGACCCACCTCGAAGAGGCGCGTCCCCCGTGTCCCGTCTGACAGGCATTGATGTCCCAGAGGGAAGAGTTCCCTTTTGGACACCCCCGTGCACGGTAAACGACGGGAAGAGGAAAGCTGTACTCGGGGGACATACCTCGAAGAGGTGTGTCCCCCGAGTACAGCTTGGCCTTTGTGTCGGTCCTACTTCTTAACGAAGGCCTTCGCGTAGTTCTGCGTGACGCCCTTGTACGTGGCTTCGGGGGCAGGCGCGTCCTTCTTCACGAGCACGACCTGGATCGCCTCGGCGCGCCGGCTCATGCCGGTGGTGCCGGCCTCCTCGCCGTTCTTGGCCCAGGCCATCCAGCCCAGGCGCTGCACGTGCACGCGGTAGTAGACGTCGTAGGCGTCCTTGGCCGCACCGGTGAGCTGGATTTGCACGGCCTCCATGCGACGGGACTTGCCCGTGGTGCCGCTGGTGGCGCCGTCTGTCGCCCACGTCTCCTCCCAACCGGAGCGCTGGACGTGGCCGCGGTACTCGATGCCGCCCGAGACGCCCTCGGGCAGCCTGAGCGTGAGCGCCTCCAAGCGGCGCGACTTGCCCGTGGTGCCCGCGGCGGTGCCGTCGGTGACGGGGACCATCCAGCCGATGCGCTGCACGTGGGCGACGACGGAGGCGTCGGGGATGGAGACTGGCGTGGGCTTGGCCTTGACGGTCACGGCGCAGCTCGCGGACTTGCCGCTGCCGTCGTTCGCCGTGGCCGTGATGGTCGCCGTCCCGACGGCCACGGCCGTGACCTCGCCGGTCTTCTCGTCTACCGTGGCGACGCCCGCATTGCTGCTCGTCCACGCGACGCCCTTGACGACGGCATGGTCGGGCTTGATGGTCGCCGTCAGGGTCGACGTGTCGCCCACGGTGAGGGTCGTCGATGCCGGAGTTACCGTCACGCCCGTGACGGGGACGGTGGTTTGCGCCCACGTCTGAGTGTGGTCGGTCTGGAAGTCTTGGGCGGGGATGTTGGCGGCACTGCCCTCGCTTTCGCCCGCCTTGACGGTGACGCCTTCGCCAATCGTCAACGTCCCACCTTTCGTTCCTATGGCGCCATCTTCGCCGAAGGCGGTCACGGTGCCGCCGTTTATGGTCGCCTTGGCGCGGCCGTTACCCCCATCGTCCCAAGCCAAAAGGCCGTAATAACCGCCATCGGCGATTACCGTGCCGCCGTTGATCGTCAGACTGGCGTTTATGTTATTCGCATCTCCGAGGCTTGAAAGGACTTGGATACCTCCATTGGCTGTAACCTCCCCGCCGTTGATCGTCAGGCGAGCATCCCTTATTGGATCACTTCCATTGGCACAGAGAAAGATACCGTACGTATTATGGCCGGTAAACGACAACCTGCCGCCGTTGATCGTCAGCTTCTGGCCTAAGATCGCTGATCCAGCGTCATCCGTAGGATGGGTAATCTCCATTGCGCCCATACTGTTCTTGTCCGTGCTCTGGGCGTAAATGGTCAGACTTTTGCCCAGGCTGAGCACGATGCCCCCATGGCCGATTAGCTTCGCGCCATCAGCGAGAATCAGGTGCACGTCGCCGGTAACTTCGATTAGACCTTTGATGGTCTTTTCGCCCTCGACGACGTACCAGCCTTCGTTGCTGGTTGTGCTCCATATGACGTCGCTGGCGGTGGCACTGTTCTCCACTTTGGTGCAATCATGTGATCCGGACGTGGTCTTTCCGTTTCGCGCATCCCCTTCGCTTGCGTAGTACAGGTAGCTGTAGCTGACGTTGCTTGCGGTCTCCAGATCCTGCACCGACACCACAGGCTCTCCCTCTTCGACAGGCTGCCCCTCGGGCTCGGGCTCGTCCGTTGAAACCTCGCTCTGCGCGACCACCACCGACCCCTCGCTCCCCTCGGGTACGACCTCAATTTCGCTGGCCAGGGCAAATGCCGGACACAGCCCCAACGCCATGATGAGGGCCGCGACCAGGCTCAGCGCGAGGCTTGTCGGCGCTGCTTTGCGTATCCGTTCCGTATTCGCCATGAGATTCCCCTTCCCACGGGCCCCACCCGCATAGGTAGTAGGTAATGTCCCCGCAAAGACACTACCACTCCTCTGCGATATCCCGCAACAAGAATCTGAGGTAACCCAGCGTGCCGTGCTCCACGAGTTGCTTTCACTTTGGCCAGAATGTGTCGGCCTATCAAGAGGGGTTGCCCCCCTGACATACCGCTCGCGGCAATCAAAGGGGGCAACCCCTCTTGATAGACCACCTCCGGTTACCGATGTGCGTGGCTTATGGCCAGCGTCAGGAGTTGGGGGCCTGCTCGTGGGGCTGCGTCCGGCCCGCAAAGGAGCGCGGCGCCGCCCTAGCCCAGCTTCCCGGACGCCAGCAGGTCGCGCACCTCCACCAGGTCGTTGCAGATGCACGCGGCATGCTCCCGGGCAAAGTCGTCGGCGGCCACGAGGTCCGGCACCATCACCGTCACGAAGCCGCCCGCAACGCCCGCGTGCACGCCCGAGAGGCTGTCCTCGAGCACCAGCGTATGCGCAGGCGCGACGCCCATGGCCTGCGCCGTGTTGAGGAAGATATCGGGCTCGGGCTTGGGATGGGCCATGCCCGCGCCCGAGAAGAGCTCACCAAAATAGTCGCTTACGCCGCCGTTGGCCAGGTTCATCCGTATAACCTCCAGCGCGCTGGACGAGGCAACGGCCATGGGCACGCCCTGCTCTGCGAGGAATGCCAGCAACTCGTCCAGGCCCGGCTTCTTGGGAGCGCCCTTGCGCAGCTCCTCGTGCACCATGGCGTAGGCCGCCTCACGAATGTAGGTTGTGTCCGCGCCCGGCACGAACCTGCCGAGCACCGCCTCCATGCTCGCGCCCGACGTGCCGCGCACGGCATTGGCCAGGCCATGGGGATACTCGCGGCCGATGGTCGCGAGCACCGGCGCCCACACGCGCGTCCAAATGGGCTCGGTGTCGAACATCAGGCCATCCATGTCGAAGATAACGCCGTCAATCATCGCAAAACCCTCCCGGAGTCGCTAACGCACGAAGTTGGTGAAGACGCCGGGCTCGCGCTCGGGAAGCCCATACGCGTCCTTGGCCAGCGCGATGCCCTTGACGAGGAAGGCCATGTTGCGGGCGAGCGTGCGCATCTGCTGCAGGCCCTCCGCGTCTTCGGTGGCCTCTCCCGGCAGGCGGCCATGCACGCCGTTCCAGTACTGACCCGAGGCGATGGGCATCCCCGAGATGCCAAAGTACTTGTTGATCTCGTCCCATGTTGCGGTAAGGCCGCCGCGACGCGCGACGCTTACGGCGGCGCCCACCTTCATGGTCTTGTCAAAGTGCGAGCTGTAGAACAGACGGTCGAGCACGGCGATGAGCGTCGCGTTGGCCGAGCCGTAGTACACGGGAGCCGCCGCAACGAGGCCGTCAGCCTCCTCGAACTTTGCCGCAAGTTCGTTGACCACGTCGTCGAACACGCACTTTCCCGTCTTTGCACACGAGTTGCACGCGATGCAGCCGCGCACGTCGTCGCTGCCCACCCGCACAACCTCCACCTCGATGCCTTCCGCCTCCAAGACCTTGGCCATCTCGTCCAGCGCCAGCGTGGTGTTTCCCTTTGCGCGCGGGCTTCCGTTAATCATGAGCACCTTCATGGCTCTCCCCCTTTGCTCAGCACCGTCCAGCGTGTGCCGCCGTACCCTGACATTTGCATATGATTATAAACCATGGACCAGGTCCACGCGCATGCCATCGGTCGCCAGCTCGAAGCCATGCGCCAGCGCAGTGCGACCTACTTGGGTGCGGTCGGCTGCGGTCCATGCGGGGTTCTGGTGAATGAGCAGCACGCGCCCAAACCGGTCTTGCGGAAGACCGTTGGTCAGCGCCTCGATGCTGGTGTGCCTCGGGTCGCCCTGCCCCACCTGCCAGCACTCGTGCAGGAGCACCTCCGCCGGGGCGACGTTGGCCCATGCGCTCGCGTCGAAGCTCGTGTCCGTGGCATAGACCAGCTCGTCTCCCAGCCGCAGCTCGAAGGACGGGGCCGAATGGCGCTGCGGTCGCACCCCCACGGCCAGCTGACCGGCCATGAAGTCTGCGCCCCCGTAGTCGTGGTAGTGCACCTCGTAGGCAAACCCATGCGCACCGGACGAATAGACGGCCGGTTGCAGCACGTCCTCCAAATAGTCTTTGGTAGAGCGCTCGTACACCGGCCTGCCCGGGCCGTACACGTCCACGCGCATGTGCGAAGCGAAGCGCTTGAGGTACATGAGACCAGCGACGTGGTCCAGGTGATAGTGCGAGAGCAGCACGTGCAGGCGGTCGTGTCGCGCCGGCACCTGGGGCACCAACGAGAGGTTCGCCACACCCGTGCCGGCATCCAACAGCACGAGCTCACCTGCGATCTCCAGCAAAAAGCAGCAGGTCTGACGCCCGTCGCTGGGCATCCAACCGTTGCTGCCCAAGACCCACAGGGTGGTCTGGTCGTGATGGTTTGCGAGCATGCGAACCTCCCCAGGTGGTTTGTCGGTACGTGTGCCATTGTACAGGGGAGCGGGTGACACTGGAGGGATACTCCCCCTCGTGTTACCCGTGTTGGCGGTATAGTAAGGGCAGTGCCCTCGACCTTGGGAGTGATCGCATGCCTTTGCTCATAGAGCGCAACGACATAACGCGCATGCACGTGGATGCCATCGTGAATGCAGCCAACGAGCACCTGCGCCACGGCGGAGGGGTTTGCGGTGCCATCTTTGCCGCCGCCGGTCCATACGAGCTGCAACAGGCGTGCGACGAGATCGGGCACTGCGACACGGGCAGCTCGGTGGCGACGCCCGCCTTCGCGCTTGACGCGCGCCACATCATCCATACCGTGGGGCCTGTGTGGCAGGGTGGTGGCGCAGGCGAGGAGCAGGCGCTGCGCTCGTGCTACCGCACGTCGCTCGCCCTCGCCCACGAGCTGGGCGACACGTCCATCGCCTTCCCGCTCATCTCGTCCGGCATCTATGGCTATCCCAAGGACCAGGCCATAGATGTCGCCATCAACGAGATTCGCGCGTTCCTTGGGCAGCACGACATGGAAGTGCACCTCATCCTGTTCGACACCCAGGCGATGCGTGCCACGGCAGGGCGCTTCTCGCACATTACGGAATACATCAACGACGTCTACGTGCGCGAGCACCCCTACTCGCGTCGGGCAAGATGGGAGTCCGCAGATGGCGGTTACGCCTCGAACCTGCCGTACTACGAGAGCCTGCCGCTCGACGAGGCGGCCGAGACGGACTTTGAGGACTTTGAGGTCTTTGGTGACTTTGGGGACACGGCGTCCATGCCCCCGGCTCCCGCCGCGGCGCCCCAGGCGGCTCCCGATTCGGCGCGCCGCATGGCCTCGTCGGCATCTGCCAAGGAATCGCGCAAGAGGACGCACGACAAGCGAGAGGACCAGCCCGGGTTACTCAAGCGGCTGCTCAAAAAGCTCGACGCGCCGTTTTCCACCACGCTCATGCGCATGATAGACGACCGGGGGCTCAAGGACAGCGACGTGTACAAGCGCGCCAACCTCAGCCGCCAGCACTTCTCAAAGATCCGCAGCAACCCTGGGTATAAGCCCAAGAAGCAGACGGTTCTGGCGCTGGCCGTGGCGCTGGAGCTAAGTGCCGACGAGACGCGGCTGCTGCTGGAGCGCGCCGGCTTTGCGCTCACCCACGCCGACCAGCGCGACATTATTGTTGAGTACTTTATTGAGCGGGGCAACTACGACATCTACGAGATAAACCTCGCGCTCTACGCCTTCGACCAGCCGCTTTTGGGTTAAGGGGCTGTAGCAGGTAGACGAAGGGAACCGTCCCCTTTGTCTACCAGGCGGGGCAATGTCAACTGCCGGTTGACCAAAGTCGGTACGGCGCCACGTAGACTTCTTCTTGTACGGCAGGAGCCAACAAGAAGGAGGACATCATGAAGAAGGACCTTACCGAACTCGTGTTTATCGTTGACAAGAGCGGGTCGATGCATGGGCTGGAACCCGACACCGTGGGCGGCCTCAACGCCACCCTCCAAAAGAACCGGGAGCTGCCGGGAGAGGCGAACGTCTCCATCGTGTTCTTTGACAACACCAGCGAGGTGAAGCTGGACCGCGTGCCGCTTGGACAGGTGCAGGAGCTGCGCGAAAGCGACTACCGCGTTGGCGGCTGCACCGCGCTGCTCGACGCGGTGGGAGACGCCGTGCACTACCACGCCAAGGTCCAGCACATCCTGCCCGAGGACCACAGGGCCGAGCACGTGGTGTTCGTGATCATCACCGACGGCATGGAGAACGCGAGCAACCACCGCACCTACGACGAGGTACAGCGCCTTATTGGGCGTCAGCGCGAGCAGGGCTGGGAGTTCTTGTTCCTGGGCGCAAACATCGACGCGGCCGCAGAGGCCACGCGCATGGGCATCGCGGCCGACCGCGCCAGCCAATACGTGAGCGACGGCGAGGGAAGCCGTATCGCGTACGAGGCCGTGGCCAAGGCCCAGTGCCAGACGAGGGTTCATGGCGCGCCCACCGCATCCTGGAATGCCGCGCCCATGGCCGACGCCGCGGCACGGGGCGGTGGCCAAAAGCGCCGCTCGTGGTTCAACCGTTCGTAGGCTAAGCGTAAGGCGGATGTGAGCCGATCAAAGGGTGTAACACCCTTTGATCGGCTGCCGCCGTCCTTGGTAAGGGGCCTTGGTCTGTTTACGGAAACGCATCGAGGGCCTTCACCAGCGTCTGCAAGCGAAGCGAAGCCTGCTCGCAGGCCCGAAGCATCGCGGCGGCCTGCGCCCCATCGCAACTGGCGGCCTGCTCCTCCAGTTCCGCAATGCTCCGACGCACGTCTTGCTGCACGTCCTGGGATAGGCTGGCTCCCAGCCGCCTTGCCCTGCGCTTCGCTCCCTCGTTATCGCTGCGCGATCTTTCCGTTCTCGTCCACATACACCTCTCCCAACGCTCCCAGCCGCTCGGTCCTAAACGACAATTCCTCCTCGTCCTGAAAACCCACGAAGTACAGATGCTCTATGGCACTGTGGTCGAAGAACGCGAGGGAGTCCGAGCTGACGAGACCCTCGGGAAACAGGCAGCCCGAGTAGTCGTACACCTTGTTCTCTCCCACACGCACCTGCAAGCGCCCCGTGATCATGAGCCGCTTGCGTGCCCCGCGCACCAAAACGACCGACCCCAGCGGCAATAGCTGCTCGTACATACCACAACCCCCTTCTGCGCGACGCCAGTCTTATGCAAGTCCCCCGAGTGCCTGCCACGATCGCATGGGAGCACCCATTCCCATGCGCTTGAGTGACTTGGGCAAACCACTCCAGTCCACCTTTACGCGTACGCCCGCACCAAGACCTAGGCCGGCGCTCAGCCGTCCCTCCATGCCCTTGGTGTTGATGCTGCCCGCTGCGGCCACGCCCTTTCCCCCAACCGACGCTTCCTTGGAAAGGCTCACGCTCACGCCGAACACGGTGATGCCCGTGGCAACCTCTCCCTTTGCCACATAGGCCTCCGATCCCAAGGCAACCTCGAAGCCATCACCGCCCACGTGCACGCCTGCCTCGGCAGACGCCGTGCCCAGCTCGCCTTTCGACATGGAATGGATGGCAAAGTCGTCCGTGCCCAGCCGGGTGCCCGCCTCGCCCGAGAGGGCGCTCGCCGTTCCCTTGAGCTTTGCCTCCGCGCTTGGGTTCCGCTCGCCGTCGTCGAGCAGGGACGCACCCAACGAGCCGGTGACACCAACGCCAAGCGCCGTTCCCGCAAGTGTGGTGTGCAGCAGCCCGCAATCGTGACTCAGCTTTCCCTCGGCAACGCTGCCCTTGACTCCCGCCTCGACACCAAACGACGCGTCGTCCTTGTCCGTTTGGCCTGATCGCTTCTCCTTTCCATACGGCTTGGCGAAGGCGGTGATGGAGAACAGCGCGCCCTGGGCGCTGATAAACCCGGGCAACCCCATTCCCATGGGAGCGGCACTCACGCTCCCCGAGCGCACCGAGGAGGTGGTGGACAGGTCGCCAGACAGGAACTTGCTAGCGATGCTCGGCTCAGGTGCATGGTGCAGGGGATCGCTCTCGACGCGCGACGCGATGTGCAGGTTGAGACCACCAATCCACGTGGTGCTCCCCCAACCATAGCCGCCCACGTAGGAGCGTGCGCTGTTGGTCGCACCGGTCACATACGACGTCTCCACGGCGCGGTATGCGCTGGCCGCCTCCCGCTCGTATTGCCGGGCGCGCAGCAGAATGCGTTCGTTGCGCGCAATGATGTCGCGCTGGGCTTGAATGAGGGCATGGTACACCGACTCGATACCAATCAGGTCAATGTACGACACGGAATCGCCGTCCATACAGCTCGACGCAGCCAGCTCGTTAGCCGCACGTGCGCGGCTGAGGGACTCGTCGAGCTGGGCCTGCAACGTGGTGATGGCGCCTTTTGCCCGCGCTATGCGCTGCTGTGCCTCGCGGGTGTCGAGCACCCCCGCGCTCGTCGTGGGCAGGGCCGATACAAGCGCCAGGTTGTGCCGGTCTGCCTGTGCCAGGGAGCGAAAGAGCACGAGGTGCGAGGTGGCCACGCTCGCCTGCATGCGCATGCGTTCCTGCGCGGCGGCCACGCTGCTTCCCGACAGCCCACAGAGGCTCAGGCTGGAGAACTTGTCAATCTGTGCCTGGCATCTTTGGCATTGCGTCTCGAGCTGCCCCATCTCCTGGCGCAGCACCGCACACGCCTGCTGCTTTACGATTCTCATATGCCCCCACCGCCCCCGAGCGAGGCGGCGGCGCCCGCGTCCGCCTCCTGCAGCGCGTCGTGAATGCGCTCCGTGAGCCCCACATCGTCCTGGACCAAGTCCACAAAGCTGGAGAGCGCAGCACTGATCGCCGCCGCGATGCGACCGTCGTGGTCGGCACTGCCGGCCGTGGGAATTGCCGCATGGATGCGCTGGGGGGCGAACGCGACATACCCCTCCACGCCGCCCCACAGGCTCTCCCGAACCGAACCCCACGATCCCACGTCGCTCCTAATCGTTTGTCCCATGCAAAACCGCCTCCCTCTGGGCACCCATGCCCGTCTATCGGCGCTCAACCCAAAACACGTCCTCGCAAAGGCCGAACCGCTCCCCCACCCCCACGGAGGCGGACTCGTGCGGCGCAAGCCTCATGCCCCTTACAAACGTTCCGTTGGTGGAACCCACGTCACGCACGCGTATGCCCTGCACGCCGCAGGTGACCTCGGCATGGTGCCGGCTTACCCTCTGGCCGCCACGAACGCGGATGTCGCATGACTCGTCACGACCCAGCAGATACGCCCTGCCGAGCTCGAGCGCATGCGATTCGCCTGTACCCGCGTGCACGAGCCAGTACAGGGCAGGCTCGTTGGACTTCGTTCGCGCACGGGGATTGTCGCCACACGTCATGCGCACGAACGCGGCGAGCCGGTTTACCGAGAAGATCCCATACGACCTTGTTACCAACGCATGCAGCTCTCGTACCAGCACCTCGTCCTGTGGGCGAACAAACCGCCGTGCGGCAAGCGCGTCCAGCCACAGCAGCAGCGAGAGGGGCGACTGCCCGAGCGCCCGCGACCCCCGGTCGATGGGCACGAACGCAACGCGCAAGCGGCCGTCCGGCGTGAGGCAGGCGTAGCGTGCGTCGCACAACAGTGAGGTGTTGGGAAACTGACGCTTCGCACACCATTGCGCCGCCCCGAGCAGGTCCCAGCAAATCCGTCTGGCATCCTGTGCGGTGAGGTGCCTCTGGCGAGACCGCACGCTCGCGCATCCCCCGACGTCGTATGCGATCCACGGCCTGCCACCCCTTGTCATCGGCTCCCCCACTACAGGAAGCAGCGCGGGTTCGTCCGCCTCCACAAGGCCGCGCGCCTGCACGCCAACCAGCCGTTCCTGCCTGTTGCCGCGAACCACCAACAGCCGACCGTTCCCGCGCCTGCCAGCCCTCATCCTCACTTTCACGTCCCTCGCCCCCTATGCCAAAGCCAGCAAGGTTCCATCGCACACCATCCCCTCGCACACAAAGTCACGCAGGCTCGCCGTACCCTCCAAGAGCCTTCCCGCATGCTCGCCCTCAAGGACCATGAGGCCCACGTCATCGCCAGGCAGGTAGCGCCGCTCCTCCCTGGCCGCGACCAGGCTGGCGATCATGGTTGCCGCCTCACCAACCGTCAGGTCCACGCAAACGCGCAACTCGTAGGTACACCGCGTTGTGGGAAGACGGACGAGCAGGAGGACTTTATCCGCCATGAGCCTCTCCTTCCCCCGCGCTTGGCTCGACCAGACGCACGGCGTGCACCTGCCCCCGCTCGAGCAGGTAGCCGTCCATAGCCGCAATCGGCTTCTTGGGCAAGCGTCCTGGCGTCACCAGGGGAAACAGCGTTTGCGAGAGCAGCCCGTTTCCCACCCACACGCCGGTGCCTGATGAGACGCACGCCTTGAGCCACGGCTCGTACACCGAGGCGGCACGCCAGCCCTCCATTACCAGCACCAGCGCGGTGCGCTGCGATCCGGACGAACGACACAGGACCTCCTTGAGCTGGTCTTCCACCGCCATGGGAAGCGTCTCCAGGAGCTTGAGCACATTGGAGAAGACCACCACGTCCTCGTCGCACGCATCGTCGCACAACGACTGTACGAGCTCCTGGAACGCGACCTCACCGCACACCCGACTCGACGTACAGGGCAGGTCCGTCTGGGCAGACGTCACCACGACGGCGTGGCGCACCCCATCGCGTGCAAGGACGAGCGACAGCGCGCTCGCCAGGCGATCAAGCGACTCGATGTCGTCGCCCGCGACTATCAGCGGTCGGGTGGGGCTGACGGACACGCACAGGGTTTGCGCGCCAGCCTTGAGCAGACCGATCGGCAGGCGCTGGGCCGTGGCACGTTGGGCGATGTGGGATGGGACGACGTGTGCCGGCAGGTGCGGTATGGGCGGTGCCAAGGTTGTGGGGACACCTCTTCCCACGACGCGGGCGAGCTCGTCGTCCGTAACATGGGTACCCACGAACTCGAGCACATGGTCGTCCACGCGCACCAATCCCCGCATCTCCGCCTTAGGCAGGCTCGCGCCATCGGTCCCGCCCAGCAGCATGGCGTAATCTCCCTCGTCATGGAGGCGTGTGGCGAACTCCGCCCCGAAGCAGGAGCGCAGGCGCATGCTCGTACCCAGAACGCTTCCCGTCGACGCGATCACGTGCATGCCGAACTGCGGTCCGTCTCGCACCAGGCTTTCCAGGCGCTCCTGCAGCTCGGGATACTCGACCATCCAAGTGGCAAGGTTTGCCAGCGCGAGCACGATCGAGGCACGCTCCCGTCGGTTGCGCAGGACTTCCCTACGACGTGCCAGCTCCCCCTCGAGCAGGAAGAACAGGTTCTCCATGCGCTCCTCCTGTCCCAGGCCTACCATGCCACCCCATTGGGCCAGGCAGGAGAGCCGATCCAACGCTCCCTGCCCCATGTCGATGCCATACAGCCACAACGGACGACGTGGGTTCGTGCGGACAACAGACGCCACGACCGCGCAGAGCCAACCGTCCAAGCCCAGCCCGGGCATCCCATACAGCAAGAGGTTGTGTGCCTCGCCCAGGTCTGTCTCCAGGCGTCGGTAGCACTGGTTCCATGGGTCATCGGCAAGCCCGACCACGCAGCGCAGGCCCGACGACCGCCCCTTAGGGCACGCCTGATCCAGTTCGTCCAACGAGATGGCGTCGGGCAGCGGCTCGATCCACAGGGACCTTGCGCGCACGTCCAGCAGGCTGGCCACCTCGTTGAGCTCGGCCAGGACCGCGTCGAGCTCGGAGGGTGCGTGAGGCGCAGACTGGGCGCGTTCCTCGCGGGCCACTACCATCCCCTCTTCGTCCAGCAGCTCCACGAACGCGTCCCGATTCGGCTCGTAGCGTTCCTTCGGCACATAGGCCCCTCCCGCATAGGCGCACTGACCCTCGAGGAACTCCTCGTCGTATCCCACCAGCAGGCAAAACTGCCCTGGCCGCACGTAGCCCGCGGCCACGTCGCGACGCACCATCTCCCTCGAGTCCATGGCGTCCGCAACCTTGAGGCACAGCTTGAACCGAGCGTTGGACCAAATCTGGTCGCTCACCACACCCGTGGGCTTTTGCGTGGCCAGCAGCAGGTGGATGCCAAGCGACCGGCCAATACGCGAGGCGGTCATCAGCTCCTCCATAAACTCGGGCTCCTGCTGCCGAAGCTCGGCAAACTCGTCTGCCACCACCACGAGGTGCGCGAGGGGCTCGTCGAGCAAACCCTGCCGGTAGAGGCCCATATATCGGCAGATGTCCATGGTGGGCTCTCCCGTACGGGCCCTCGCGTCGTTGAGCACGCGCTGACGGCGCTTGAGCTCGCTTTGCAGCGATACCAGCGTGCGCCGTATGGCTGCGCCGTCTAGGTTGGTAATCGTCCCGGCAAGGTGAGGTAGCCGGCTGCCCTCTTGGCAAAAGGCGCCCGCCAGGCCACCGCCCTTGTAGTCGATAATGAGGAACGAGACCTCGTCCGGCGCATAGTTTATGCACAGGGAGAGGATGAGCGAAATGATGAGCTCCGACTTGCCCGATCCCGTGGTTCCCGCAACCAGGCCATGGGGACCCTGCCCGTCCTCGTGCAGGTCCAGGCACAGGGGAGCCCCATGGTCGTCGAATCCCAAGGGAACGTTGATCGAGCGCGACGGGTCGTGCTCGCGCCAGCGCGTCCCCACGTTAAGGTGCGCCACGCAACCCACGGCAAACAGGTCCAGAATCCCCGCGGAGGCGGCCCCGGTTCCCTGCTCCTCCACGGTCTCGAGTCGAATCATCCCCAAGTCACGCGCAAACGTCCTCGCCTGCGCTCGCGTTACCAGGCCATCCGGGTCGAACGCCACCAGCGATTCTCGCATGTCCTCGCGCGAGAACATGCACGCACCCCTGGTTCCACAGTCCCCCATCCACCGCTCGTCGGCACCCGTGAGCGGACCAGCGCCCCGCAAGTCCACGATGCGGGAGCAAAAGCGAGGCAGGCCCTCCGGACGATCGGCCATAAACAGCAGGCTGACGCACGCATAGGTTTCCCGTTCCGCTATGCCCGACAGCACCTCGGAACGCCTGGCAAGATCTGCGTTGGCGCACAGGACCACGCAATGTGCAGAGGGGCCACCCACAGTACTGGCAACCGACTCGTCATCCTCTTGGCGCATGCGTTCGAGCCGTCGCTCGATGCGACGCATGCCCTCGGGCGTCGTCGCGAGCAGACGCGTGCGCTTGTCATCCTCGTGCAGGTGGGCCAGCGTCACCATCCAGCCCCACTCATCCCGCTCCTCCTCGCGCGCGACGAGCGCCACCTTGAGCTCGCGGTAGCCGTACCCGGCAAGGAGCTGTACCATGAGGCCACGCATCATCTCCCATACGAGCTCGCGCGGACCAACGACACCCACCACGCGAAAATGCCGCAGGTCAAGCACGATGGGCACGTCCCGCAGCCGGGGAGGATGGCTCGCAAGCTCCCGCACGCGGTCCCACATGTCGTCTGCCTGCACAGAGGGACTCGCTTGGGGCCAGCCCAGGTTGGCATCGAGCGGACGGTCCCCAACGCCCAGACGAACGTGCAGGTAGTCGTCCTGCCCACTCGTGCGGCTCATCAGCTCCGGAGACCGATCGTGCACCATGGCAAGGACGTGGCGCACGGATGGCATGCGCCTGCGGCAGATGTCCTGCTGCGCCTGTGCCTCGTCTTCCAGCGCGCACTCGACGCTGTCGAGGTACGAGACGTACCGGTGGTTGCGCTGCAGCTCCTCGGCCTCTGCCCTCCTCCGCTCGTACGACTTGGCGATTGCCGGCCACACCACCGAGGCCACGATCATGGTAACCGACATCCCCACGAGTGGCACGGCCGAGAGCGCGTCGCTGCCGCGCGCCACGCCCAGCATGGCGTTGAGCAGCATGAAGATCGAGCTCATGCCCATGATCATGGATGGGCCAATCTGCACGATGGCGGGTTGGCTGGCCGGCTTTGTATGCGCGGGAGGCGCCTCCACGCACAGTTCCAGGGTGTGGACGGATTGCAGGAGCCGAGGCGCGGGGAAGAAGGTTGGGGACTGCGCCTGCGCGCCGTGGCCTGCCAGCACCAACGATGGAGTCACAGTGACGGAAGAGCCCGCCGATGAGACCGGTTCGAGCGCTGGAAGGCGAAGCCCGGGTGGACGGTTCACACACACCATGTCGCGCCCCACCATGCACACGAGGTCCAGGATGCACACCACGTCCCCGGCCATGAGCTCTCGCGGCTGCATGGGAGGCAACAGGAATCCGTTGACTACCGTGCCCATCCCACTTTTAAGGTCCTCGACCACGAATCCCCGCTCCCCGTTGGTGAGCCGGGCATGCCTTCCCGAGAGGAAGCGGCTCTCGTATACCACGTCGCACATGCTGTCGCGGCCGATAACGAACGATGCGCCGCATGGAATCTCCAGGCACCGATACGTTCCCGTGCCCTTGGCAAGCGGGCGTATGTAGAGCCGCGACCGCATGCCGGTTCGCTGGTCCAGAATGCCCAACAGGGTCGTGGCGCCACGCTCTATGGCCACGGCACGGGGCGCGGACCGCGTGCTGCCAGCGGGCAACAGCCGCACGTCGTCTGTCGCCGGTCGCACCAGGAGCATCTCTCCCTTGCGCTCCACGCACACCAGAGCGTGGGACTGCGTGACGGAATCACACTCACCGATCCACAGCACCGACTGGGCGCGCTCGTCAAACGAGAACGTCCTCACCGCCTCGTTGCCCTGCAGCGTGAGCAGCAACGTGCCATGCATGGCCTTCCCTCCAATCGTCTTCGTTCGTTTGCCCAAGTCGGTGCTGGGGGCCAGGGGTCCGTCCCAGCGCCGTTGCCTCAGGTGTTGGGACGGACCCCCACATCCCGCTACCTCAGACTTGCCGCAAGTTGCGCGTCGGTGTCCTCCAGCGCGCGGGCTGTGCCGTCGAGCGCCCGTGCAATCTCGTCGATGAGCTCCTTCGCCCTCACGAACCCAGGTCTCAGCTCGCCAAACCGTGCGGCATACGCCTTGCTCGAGGCACCCTCCCACTCGCTCTGCAGCTGGCTGAGCAGTGAGTCCATGCGCCCGATGACGCTCTGGACGTTCTCGGCCTCCCTGCGGTACTCGTTTGCCCGCCCACGCATCTGGTCCGGCGTGATCCTAATCTGTCCTGCCATGTCCTCCACCTTTCCCTCTGCGGGCCAGTGCCCCATGCACCAGCCTCGTGAACCCGATTACGGCCACCACTCCCCCGGCCGCCACGCCGGCCTCGACCCAGCCGGTCGTGCACAGAAAACCGTCTGCCTCGTAGCCGCACGCACGCTCTTCCGTCCCGGTGTAATCACCCACCACGATGCGCAGGTGCCGTGGCACCCAAACGGGCATCGGATCGACGCGAAGCCTAAAGCTTCCCTGTTCCTGGAGCAGGTCTGGTCCCACAGGCTTGTCCGAGTCATCCCGGTACACGTCCACGCGCCGGCCATCCACCCAGGCCGAGATGGTGTCTCCCTTGCCCACCTCGTCGCGCACGTAGAACGAGGCCTCGCAGGTGCCGCCCGCGCACAGGGGATCCGGAAGCACAACGTCCTCGATGGCCGGCCCCTCCTCGTCGAGCACGAACGATGCCGTGGAGGACTGGGGGACCGGTTGGGCATCCACGTCCTCGCCCGCCGCCCAAAAGGCGGTGGTGGTGTTGCGGTTCCCCGCGGCATCCGTGGAGCTCACGTCCACGCTGTAGAGGCCCTGGCCACCATCCCCGTAGTCGGAGTCGCTGCCCTTGCCAAAGTTGCCTGGCGCAATCGTGTACACGTACTCCTGCCATCCCTCGGGGTTTCCCTCATCCTGGCCGTCGTTTGCATGCGCGATCGTGTATCCCGTGCGCGCCTCGTGGTCGGTCTGCTCGATTGCGGTCGTGGAGAAGGCGTGCTCCTTGGTCACCAGATGCGAGTCGCCAGAATCCTCGTCGGACGCCTGATCACACACGTTTATCTCGTGCACCACAATTCGCGGAGGAGCGGTGAGCAACTCACCCTGCCACACCTCACCCGCCTCGGCACGGGCGCCGTCCCCCTTCTCGCAAAAGAACGTGGAGCCAAAGCGATTGAGCGAGAACGTGACCGTCCTCTTTGCAGACTCGTTGCCCGCGAGGTCTACGGACTGCGCCGTGAGGGTGTAGATGCCGTCCCCGTCCATGCCGTAGCCGGCACCTGTCCGTTCGTCCACGCCGAGGTTGCCCCAGTCGAATTCCAACTCGTCCACTCCCGGCACGGTCGTTGCCTGCAGGTCCCCGTTCCCGGATCGCCTGTGCTCGCAACGCAGCGTCGCCGTCGTGAGCGTCAGGTCGAGGTTGGCCTCGTCGCCGCAGCGCACGATGGGACGGCACGCCTGCGCGAACGCGGACCTGTCCCTGAGCTCGGTCTCTGCGGAATCGGCGACGAGCGCATCGTTCGTGCTGGTAACCTTGGTGATGCTCACCACGGGCGGCTGAGTGTCAATCACGAAGTCGGGAGACGTGTAGGGCGTGCAGGCGTTGCCCGCGAGGTCGACGCCTTCCACCGAAAGCCGGTGCGGCGCCTCTGCCGTGGCATCGGTCACAAAGCTCACGATGCAGCGATGCACGTCGCCTTCCGATACCCAGCCGCCAACAGAGCCCGTGGTCCTCACAGTCATGCCCTGCTCGGAGAAGTTGTGCTCTAGCACCGTTATGGTCGCCGTGCGGTGGGCACGGTAGTACTTTTCGTTGCGCACGTCGTCGTTGTCCCATTCCACCGTAACGACCGGAGCGGTCTTGTCGATGGTGAACTCCCCCGTCATGACGGGCTCCGACACGTTGCCCGACGCGTCGGTGAGCTGTGCGGTAACCACGTAGTGGCCGTCGTCCGCAAGCGGCTGCACGAAGGCATAGTACGGCGCGTTCCCAAGCAGCGCGGAGACGGGGATGTTCCAGGAGGTGCGCTCACCGTCCGCACTGCCCGCGCGTCTGGCGACCGTGGCCACCACCCGCCCGGGGTCGAGACGCGCAAGCCATGCGAGGCCATCCTCCTCCACCGAGACGAGCACCTGCTGGTCTTGGGCGTAGTACGCGCCCGCCGTCACTCCCGACAGCGAGACGCGCGGAGCGACGACGTCGTTGACCAGCGCCTGTGGAAACACCCCCTCGCCATCCAGCGAGACGCTGCCCGCGCCGTCTTTGCGGTCCGCCCGAACCTCTGTCGCACCACCCAGCGTCCATACGCGCACGTTTCCCGCAAGGTCACGCACGAACACCCGTATGTTCTGCTCGAACGCCGTGTCGTGGCGGGCGTCGTGCGCGACGTGGTCCTTGAGCCTGAGCGTTATGGTTTCGCGCGTCTTGTTGCGCACCCGCCCCACCTTGCTGGAATAGGCACCGTCGGGGTCATCCACCCATGCGTCGGCGAGGCCATACTCGTCGCTTACAGCCAAGGTAATCGTGGTGGGCATCCCGTCCTGCTCGTTATAGAAGTACCAGGGCGCGGCACCTGGCACGGCAGACCAGAAGACGATGGGCCGTTTGCTCATGGCGGCACTGCTCACGACAGGGGCTGTCTGGTCCACCACGAAGTCGGTCGTGGCCATGGCCTCGTGGCCCGCCGCGTCACGCGCCAGGGCCGCCACGTGCTTGACCCCCGCGCCGATGCCGGTGGCCTCCTCGCAATACGCAAGCCGTGCCACATAGGACACCACGCCGTTCTCGTCGCCCAGCTCGCCCCACTCAACGGTGACGTCGTCGCCCAGCGAGTTCGATATGGTTGACCTTGTGGGGTCAAAGTTCCTGTCCCGCACGCTAACCTCAACGCACACGGGTCTCGCATAGCAGGGACGCCCCGCAAGCTGGGGCTGCGCGTCGGCCGCCGGATCGCAGGACACGCTTACCGTAGGATCCGTGAGGTCGATCACGAACGGCGGCGACGCATAGGAGCCGTCCTCGCCTACGGGCGTGCTGGCGGTACCGGCCAACGGGTTGCCCGCCTTGTCCGCGCCACGAAGCTCGAAGCCGTAGGTCCCATCGCTCGCAAGGCGCACATGCCTCACGAAGTGGTCCTCCTCGCGCTCCCACACGCCTGTCTCCACCATGCGCGCCGTGCCACCACGTGTGGCCCGTACGTCAAGGCGCACGGGGCTCGGCGTGCCGTTAAGGTCCTCGGGGTCAAGGTTGCGCTCCCAGAGCACGATGCGGGCGGACACCGGCGACCGGTAGAGCGGACCGTCGGCCACCTCCGCACAGGGTTCGGGGGCGGAGATGTCCACTTCGAGCTTGGGCGCTGTGGTGTCCACGATCACCGTCCTCACCTCATGTTCGGACGCGTTTCCCGCAAGGTCTGTGGCTCGGGCCTCGATCGCATAGGTCCCGTCGTCCTCGCCAGACGGGCGTGCAGGAATCGGGATGCGGTATGAGCAACGGCCGTCCACCACGTTGACACCTTCGCTCGCCGCGCACACCTCCTGCACCAGGGACCCGTCTCTGCGTACCTCGACGAGCACCTGCCGCCCGTCGAAGTCGATAACCTCATCCCAGCGCTCGTCGCAGACCTCCACCACCACCGTTGCCGGCGAGCGCAGCTGCGCGCCTTCCGCAACGCCGGAGATGGCCACGCGCGGTGCGCTGCCGTCCACGACGAGGTGGTGCACCTGCTGTTCCTCCAAGGCGTTGAAGGCCGCTTCCGCACCCTGCTCGTCGACTGCCTGCACCATAGGACATGCCCCGAAGGAGCCCTCCAGCAGCGTGATGGATCCCGAACAGCGGATTCTGCCCACATCGGTCGTGTCGCACTCCCAGCCGTCGAAGGCGAGCGTGCCGCTCTGGGTTCGCTCCCTGCCCCGGACCTTCTGTGCGAGCATGGCCAGATCAATGCCGCACGCGGTGCTCTCTTGCATGTTGAGGGTGTCTGCCTCAATGCATATCTGCAATTCGATGGCCGCGCGGAAGTAGGCGCGGTCCGCCACCAGGTTGCACGCGTCCCACGAGTCGCAGGCCACCTCGACGGTTGGCAGTTGCAGAACCGGGTCCGCGCCAGGGTCCGCGCCTTGCCCACCGCCTCCGGCACCCTCCCCTTCCCCATCGCCGGATCCCTCCGAAGGTTGGTCTGCCTGAATGGGCCGGTCGGTGCCAGTGGGCTCGGCGGGCGTGCCCGCAGACGAGGTCGTGCCGCTGCGCACCACACGCGCATCGACGGCGTCGGCGCCCGCAAGTCCCAGGGCGCCAGCCGAGGTCCATACGGAAGACACGGCCAAAAGCAGTGCCAGCAACGAGCCGACGGGCCAGACGAACCTGGGCGACCGCACGTGCCGTGCGACGCCGCCTGTTTGCCGGCGAGCCCCGGCGTTCCCTCTTGCCATGCCCATCACACCGCTCCTCTCTGCCCCGAAGGATCGTCGTCCCAGCCACACACCGTCCGCATGCTTCCCTGCGTTGCGGGCGTCTCCGCCCCCAGCTCGGTCTGCCCCTGCGCCTCCCCAGTGCCAAAGTCCTTACCGGCAGCCAGCGAAGATGCCTCGATCGGGCTGGCACCGTCACGCAGGCCCACGGCAATCGCGCGGCGTGCATTTGCCTGCGCCAGTCGGGCGCCGGCAAACTCCTCAAGCCCCTGCGCTCGCCTTTTGCCCGACAGGTCATCGAGGACGGCACGCAGATCGCAGCGAACCGCATGACGCACCGCAAGTGCCGCACACAGCACCGCAAGTCCAAACGCCACGTAAGCCACCAAGAAGCAGGTGTCAATCATCCTCACTCTCCCCCCAATCCATGCGTGCCACCGGGTTGTGGTAGACGTTCGCTATGTTCTTCTGCGCAACTTCCAGGCACGAGTCGGTCTCGCGGAGCATGGGGCCATACACCACCGCATGCTCGGGGGCGGAGAGAAAGTCGTCCAAGTCCCCCAGGCATCCCTGACACAGCGCCAGGAGTTCGAGGGCCTGCTCCTCTTGCACGCCAGCCCGGGCGAATCCAGAAAGATACGACGGTGAACCGAGAACCTCGGCGGCAATCTGGCACAGACGCGCCCGTACGCCCTCCACGCTGCGCTCGCCCTCCGGCAGCTCGACCTCTTGCCGCAAAGACGAGCACAGGGCGTTCCAAAGCGCTGTGTACTCCTCCGTCGCCGGCCGTCCCTCGATGCCCGACCGGGTGACCCGCCCATAGAACCCCGATATCCGCTCGTAGGCTTCCGCCGTCTGCCTGTCGTTGGGCGAAAGGGCATCGCCCTGTCCCCGTTCGTCGCTCACCGCGATTGCGCGAGCGAACCAGGGCTGTGCGAACTCGGCACTCTGCAGTGCCGCGTTTCCCACCGACCCTCCGTCACGGTCGATTCGGTAGTAGCTGAGGTAGCACACGCCCATGGCATAGCAGAACTCGGCATAGTGGGGGTCGCTCTGCGAGGGAGGCCGCTTGGCCAGTAGGGCGCGCATCCTGCGCTCCTCCTCGCCGGAGAAGCGATAGTCCTCCTCGAAGAGCGAGACCATGCGGGCAAAGGGCTCCACCCGCCCCGGCCCCACATCGATTGCGCGCGCATAGAGTGTCTCTGCGGGTGACTCGCGGCCCGTCGCGTCGTTGGAGGATGCAAGCGCCGCGGCACGCATGAGCTCCTCGTAGCTCACCTGCCGGAGCAGGATGCCGCTCGCCAGGCACGCTGCGCCCACCAGGGCGCAGGCAAGCGAGGCGACCAGCCACCTCCTGAACACCACGACCTTGTGCCGTTGACCCTCTCGCCAGGCATCAGTGAGCCACTCGTGATGCTCGAGGTCGTAGCGCATCTCCTCTATGGTGGGATAGCGGTCGGCCGGGTCCGGCTGCGTCGCACGGAGCAGTATACGCTCCAGACCCTGAGAGAGTCTGGGGTTCCACTCCCGGATGGGCCGCATGCCGAATACGGTCCTGACCTTGCCGTCCCCGTCCTCGACGCGTCTGGGCACGTGTCCCGAGACCAGCGAATAGAGCGTCGCGCCCAGGGCGTACACGTCCATGGTCGGTGACGCGTGCGAGGCAAGCCCACCGTCGGCCAGCTGTTCGGGGGCGGCATAGCCCGGCGTCCCCACGCGACCGCCCAGGCCCCTGGCCGCGACCCCGACCTCAACGGCAATGCCAAAGTCGATGAGGCGCACGGTACCGTCCTCGCGGAGCATGACGTTGGAGGGCTTGAGGTCGCGATAGATGACTTGGGGGCTGCGCGAGTGCAGGTAGGAGAGCACGTCGCACAGCTGCAGCCCCCAGGCGATCACCTGCTCCTGCAAGAATGGCTGGCGCGTCTCGTCCAATATCTGCGCGAGCGAGCGACCCTCCACGTAGTCCATCACCACGTAGGTCGTCCTGCCCGTGTCGATGATGTCCACGACGCGCGGGATGGCGGGATGGTCGAGCCGCTTGAGGAAGTCGGCCTCGTCTATGAGGGCCTGCCGCATCAGGGCACCGCGAACGCCCAGCTCGTTAGGCCGTATCTCCTTTATGGCCCAGAGCTTGTGCAGGCGCTCGTCTTGGGCAAGCCACACGCACGACATGCCACCCGCGCCAATCTGGGCGATAATCCGGTACTTGCCGTCCACAATCGAGCCAATACCGGTCGTATGCGTACCCCCAGCACTCCCCGCGCCCTGGGGCTTGCTCCCGCCCTGGTCTGTATGTGCATGCGTGGCAAACGACGACATCGGCCCACCTCCCAATCGGTGCACACGAGCATACGGCTGCAGGTGTGCGGTGGCCGCATCTTTTTGGGCCAAGCTCGCAGCACGCATACGCATACATCACAGCAATTGCGCGCCGTCGTGCATAACCGCAGGTAGCGACACTGCCGCGTTTGGCCAAAAAGCCGCACAAGCGCCTGCAGGCACAAAAAGTGGCCCCGAACACGGGGCCATTCGCCAAGTCTATGCAGCGCGTTGCTCGTTTTTGCTCATCCTTGCTCGCGTCGCAAGTAGCGCAGTGCGTGCTCAGGGGACTGTCCCCTGAGCACGGGTGGTCTTTAGCGAGCGCCTAGTACCCCTCGCGGGAGCGCTGGGTGGTCATTTCTCAGGCTTCGTGGGCCTTCTACTTCGCGAATACCCTGGCGGCGACGGCTCTGCTGGGGTGCCGCAGGTAAGGGTACCCCAAACTGCACAGATAGGCCCAGCCTTATCTGCAGCCCTGTACAAAGTCGCAGGTCACGGGCCTGTTGACGGAGAGCCTGCAGTTATGGGTGTCCCTGGCTGTACAGTTAGGGACACCCATAACTGCAGGCTCACCCCCGTGTTCCGCCAGCTGAAGCACCTGCTGAGATAATGTCCGTCATTGGCGGTATAGACCACAGGCGTCATTGCGCCGGACAGACCGGTCTGTGATTCAGCGCCGGAATCCGTAGTCGTTGTCATATTGCTGCCGGGAGTGACTGTCACACTATACGAAGCCACAGGCGTGGCAGCCGCATTGCCTTGTCGCATAAACGCGAAAGCCGTTGGGCCCGACGGGGCGTCATCGCCCCGCCAGGTCCGGCGGCTATCCGTCTCGTATGTAGTTGTGGTCTTGTCTCGGGAGAGCTATCCGGCTATGCCGTGCCTTGAGGAGCGTTGCGACTATTCCGCATGGCTGGTCGAACCCCGTCCTGTTAGCCTGTGAGCACTCTCGTGGTTTCCGGGTCACATCCTCGCCGTCGCGGCAATGCGCGAGCAGGCAACAGGCGTCCATGCATATAGACCATCTGCCAGTGGAATCCAGCGGCTCGCACCAGCGGCTCGCACCTAGGAAATGCCATAGTGCCATGCGCTAGCATCACCTGTCAATATTGCGGATGCGTGGCGTGACGGAGCATGGCGCATATCGATATGAGCGAAGGGAGACGACACCGCCCCTGGTGCCGTCTCCCTCCCCGACTCGATGCTCCCGCACGGTTTGACGGATTACCTTCCCCCTTTGCGTTCTTGCTCGCGCCGCGAGGAAGAAGCTGCACTTGGAGGGACAGTCCCCCGAGCACGGGTGGTTATTCGTTGACGCCTAGTACCCCTCGTGGGAGCGCTGGGTGGTGATCATGCGGTTGATGGCGTTGACGTAGGCCTTTGCGCTGGACACGATGACGTCGGTGTCGGAGCCGCGGCCGGTGTAGACCTTGCCGTCGGCAGACTTCACGCGCACCACCACTTCGCCGATGGCGTCGATGCCGCGGGTGATGGCCTTGACCGCGTACTCCTCCAGGTCTCCGTGCACGGTAAGCACGCGATCGATTGCCTTGTACGCCGCGTCGACCGGGCCGGTGCCCGTCGCCGAGACCACGCGGGTGTTGCCCTCTTCGTCGGTGATGGTGGCAACGGCCGTGGGCACCAGCGGGTCGCCGCACTGAATCTGCAGGGCATTGAGCGTGTAGACTGCCGCAACGTCGCGGGAGCGCTCCTGGACCATGGACTCCAGGTCCTCGTCGTAGACTTCCTTCTTCTGCTCCGCGATTTCCTGGAAACGCTGGTAGACGTCGTCGAACTCCTCGTCGGCAAAGGTGTAGCCAAGCTCCACGAGTCGGTGGCGCAGCGCGGCCTGTCCAGAGCGCGACGAGAGGATAATCTCGGATCCCACGGCACCGACTTCCGCCGGATCCATAATCTGATAGACCTTGGGCGCCTTGAGCACGGCGTCCTGGTGCATGCCCGAACTGTGTGCGAAGGCGTTGGCGCCCACGACGGCCTTGTTTGCCTGAACGCTCATGCCCGTGACACGGCTTACCAGGCGGCTGGCCCGCGAGAGCTCCGTCGTGCGGATGTCGGTATGCACACCAAGCTCCTCGCCGTGCAGGCGAATGGCCATGGCAATCTCCTCGAGCGCAGCGTTGCCCGCACGCTCGCCCAGACCGTTGACGGCACACTCAACCTGCGAGGCGCCGTTGCGCACGCCCGCGAGGGCCAGCGCGGTCGCCATTCCCAGGTCGTTATGCGTGTGCACCGCAAGCGTAACGTTCTCGATGCCAACCACGCGGTGGGCGACGTCCGCGATGCGGGCGCCCCACTCCTCGGGCAGGCTGTAGCCGCAGGTGTCGGCAACGTTGATTACCGTGGCGCCAGCATCCACCGCCGTCTGCAGCACGCGCACCAGGAAGTCCTGGTCGGCACGGCCTGCATCCTCGGCAAAGAACTCCACGTCATCCACCAGACGCTTCGCGTAGCCAACGATGTGCGCCACACGCTCGATGCACTCCTCCTGCGTGATGCCCAGTTTGTGCTCGAGGTGAGTGGGGCTCACGCCAAGGCCGGTGTTGATGCGGGGATGCCGGGCCGACTTGAGCGCCTCCGCGGCGCGGTCGATGTCCTGCTCGCTCGCCCGCGCAAACGCGCACACCACACAGGCGTCGCCGGCAATGGAGCCAATCTCCTCCACCGCACGAAACTCTCCGTGGCTCGAAGCCGGAAAGCCTGCCTCGATAACGTCCACACCCAGGCGAATGAGCTGTCGCGCCACGATGGCCTTCTCCTGGGAATTCATGGATGCGCCGGGAGACTGCTCCCCATCGCGAAGCGTGGTATCAAAAATTTGAATCTTGCGCGTCATACTCGTTCCTCTCTGTGCGCAAACGATGCACATATGCTGGAAGTATTTGTGTACTTTGCCACAAACAGCGAACGACGGCGCATTTTGCACCAACTGGAAACAAAGGAAACGTCGGCGCACCAAAAGGGGCAGGCCCCCAGGACCTGCCCCTTTCGTTGCCGTTAGCACATTCGTTGCCGGTGGCAGCGATGCCTACTCCTGCTCGGGAGCCTCCTCGGCGGTCTCCTCCACGGCCTCAGCGGCCTCCTCGGGCTCGGCGCCCTCAAGCGGCTTGACGGCGATCTCCACGCCCAGCGTCTCGGCAGCGGCCTTCATGGACAGGGAGATGCGACGACGGTCGAGGTCGATCTCCATAACCTTCACCTGCACGGCGTCGCCGACACCGCACACCTGCGCGGGCTGATCCACGTGCTTGCCGGCCATCTCGGAGATGTGCACCAGGCCCTCGACACCGTCGCCGAGGTCAACGAAGGCACCAAACGAGACGAGCTTGGTAACGACGCCCTCGACGATGGCGCCCACGGGGTACTTCTTGACGAGGGAGCGCCAGGGATCCTCGGTGGTCTGCTTGAGACCCAGCGAGATGCGCTCACGGTTGAGATCCACGTCGAGCACCTCGACGTCCACGACCTGGCCGACCTTGACGACCTCGGACGGGTGGTTGACGTGGTTCCAAGACAGCTCGGAGATGTGCACCAGGCCGTCGATGCCGCCCAGGTCCACGAAGGCGCCGAAGTCCACGATGGAGGACACGGTGCCGGTAAGGCGCATGCCCTTGCGGAGCTTGGACAGGATCTCCTGACGCTCGGCCTTGCGGGCCTCCTCGAGCACCACGCGACGAGAGAGCACCACGTTGTTGCGGTTGCGGTCCATCTCGATAACGCGGGCCTCGATGCGGGTGCCCAGGTAGGCGGTGAGGTCCTTCACGCGGCGAAGGTCCACGAGCGATGCGGGCAGGAAGCCACGCAGGCCGATGTCCAGAATCAGGCCGCCCTTAACAACCTCGATGACCTCGCCCTCAACGTTCTCGCCGGACTGGAAGCGCTCCTCGACGCGGTTCCAGGCGCGCTCGTACTCGGCGCGCTTCTTCGAGAGAATCAGGCGACCTTCCTTGTCCTCCTTCTGAAGAACGAGTGCCTCGATCTGATCGCCCAGCTCCACGATCTCGGACGGATCAACGTCCTTGCGGATGGAAAGCTCGCGTGCGGGAATGACGCCCTCGGACTTGTAGCCGATGTCCAGCAGGACCTCGTCGTGCTCGATCTTGACGACGGTTCCCGTAACGAGGTCGCCCTCGTCGAAGTCGGTGATGGTGCCGTCTATGAGCTGGTTAAGCTCGTCGTCGGAGACATCATCCAGGGAAAAGATGGACGAGTTCTGAATCTCACTCAAAGGTGGACCCCTTTCGAAAACGGGGCCCCGGTCGTCATGGTTGCTGCCAATAGATGTTTGGAAACCAACATGTACTCGGGGGCCAACAGATACCGGTGCATGACCGTCCCAGTCATGCGTTCTTAAGAATACGTGTGCACACGAGCGATTTCAAGCACTCTTTGCCACTATTTGCAGACCGTACACGTTTGCGGTTTTTACGGGCGGACCACAAGCCACGTAAATCGACAGTTGCTGTCGGCCTATCAGCGTGCGGCCCCGCTCCTAGGGTACCATGGTGTGACATAGCGTCTTTGGTCAGGGGGATACCGTGGAATCGGACAGCTACTTCAAGCATGTAACCATGTTGCGCGAGGAGCTCGTGTGCGCGTTGGGCTGCACGGAGCCTATTGCCGTGGCGTACGTCTCGGCACTGGCGCGTGCCGCGCTGGGCCGCGAGCCCGAGCGTCTGGCCGTGCGATGCTCGGGCAACATAATAAAGAACGTGAAGTCCGTAACCGTTCCCAATTCGGGAGGACAGCGTGGCATCGAGGTTGCGGCGACGCTCGGCGCCATAGGTGGCGACGAGACACGCGCGCTGGAAGTGCTCCAAACCGTGACCGACGAAGACCGGACGCGCTGCCAAGAGCTCGTGCGGGAAGGCTACTGCGACGTCTCGCTCGAAGCGGGCGTGCCCAATCTCTACATTCGCGTGGTGGCGACGGCACGCGGCCACGAGGCGGTGGCCTGCGTGCAGGACCGCCACACCAACGTGGTGGAGCTCACCTTCGACGGCACGCCAACTCACGCCCATGCCATCGTGGCCACGCCCTGCGACGGACCGGGCACGATGGAGTCGTCCGAGACAAACGGGGAGCACGAAGCCGATTGGCCCCTCTCGCTCGTCTCGATCTGGGAGTTTGCGCACAACGTGCAGCTTGAGGACATACGCGAGGTGATCGGCCGGCAGATCGACCTCAACGAGGCCATCGCCGTGGAGGGACTCTCGGGCAGGTGGGGCGCCAACATTGGCCGCACCCTGCTCAGCACGCGGCCCAACGACATCACCTGCCGCGTGCGGGCGCTGGCGGCCGCGGGATCGGACGCGCGCATGAGCGGCTGTCCCCTGCCCGTGGTTATCTGCTGTGGCAGCGGGAACCAAGGCATCACCTGCTCGCAGCCCGTGGTCGAGTGGGGCCGCGAGCTGGGACGTCCCAAGAGCGACATCATGCGGGCCGTGGCCCTCTCGGACCTGGTGGCCATCCACGCAAAGCACTTCGTGGGCGAGCTCTCGGCCTTTTGCGGCGCGGTGAGCGCGGCCTGCGGTGCCGGAGCGGCAATCGCCTGGCTGCGCGGCGCGACGTTCGAACAGTATCAGGCAACCGTGGTCAACACGCTGGCAAACGTGGGCGGCATCGTGTGCGACGGGGCCAAGCCGAGCTGCGCCGCGAAGATCGCCTCGGCGGTGGACGCTGCGGTGCTGGGATGCGACATGGCGCTGCTTGGCAACAGCCTTCACTCGGGAGACGGTCTTGTGGCCAGCGATCCCGAGCAGACCATTCGCTCCATGGGCTACGTCGGCCGCGTGGGCATGCGCCCCACCGACGTGGAGATTCTTAACCTCATGACGGGCAAGACCTGCGTGTAACTTCCGTCGATCGGCCGCAGGCCGCTACCGCAGCGAGAGCTCCAAGAGCCAGCGGCTGGCGCCGTGCACGCGCACGCGCTCGTCGGCGCGCACGCCGGCCACCCACACCACGTGACCGCGCGGGTCGGTGTGCACCACGGGCACGGCACCGCGCTCCGAGGGCGGCACGTGCGCGTCGCGCAGCAGGTCCGAGAGCAGCTTGGACTGGCCGTGCATCCCCAAGGGACACAGCACCTCGCCCCGTCCGGGCACATCCACCCACAGGCGTCCGCCCGACGTCGGGTCGATGCCACAGGCAGGCGCGTCGAGCAGCACCGACTCCCCCGCCCACTCGCTGCCATGGGCACGCGCCATGAGCTCGGGGTCGCCGCCGGCATCCACGGGCACGATCCGTGCGCGCAGGCTGCGTCCCCCGTCGAGCTGCAGGACGCCGGGGACGTCGAGCCACTCGGCCCGCACGCCCTGCGCCGCACCCGCATCCTGAGTACGCAGGAAGAGCATACCGTAGGCCACGCGCGCGTCGATGGCCAGCGGCAGCGATACGGAGCCATGCCCGGCCGCCACCAGGCGCAGCACTGCCTCTATGTGCCGGGCGTCAAGGCGCACCTCCGGGCACAGTGCCAGCAGCGCCTGGCGCACCACACGGCGCGCGATCACGACGTCGGCGGCAGCGAGCTTGGCCGCGTCGAGCGACAGCATCCCCTCTCCGCTGCGCCGGGTAAGGTCGCGCAGCGCCCGGGCGGCCTGGGCGTGCAGGTAGGCGTCCTCGTCCGAGAGGATGTCGCAGGTCTTGGAGAGGCTGGCCACCACCGACGGGTTTCTCCGCTCGACGACCGGCATCACCTCGTGGCGCACGAAGGCCCGAAGGAAGCGCGTGTCCTCGTTGGTGGCGTCCTCGCGCCACACGATGCCGCGCATGCGCAACAGGTCGCACAGCTCCTGGTGCGTGCGGTCGAGCAGGGGCCTCACGATGCGGTTACGACGACGCGGGATGGAGCTGAGACCTGCCGGGCCCGTGCCACGGATGGCGTTCATAAAGAAGGTCTCGGCCCGGTCGTCGGCGGTATGGGCCGTGAGGATGCGCGCCGCCGAGCGTGGGGTGCCAAACTGCGCCGAGAGCTCGTTGGCGAGCCTCGCGGCGGCCGCATAGCGCACCTCTCGGCCGGTGTTCTCGGCGTTGCCCGACCCGCCCTGGGCGGCCGTAAGCGCGCGCACGTCGGCCCGCTCGATGGTGCAGGGCAGCCCGTAGCGATTGGCAAGGTCGCGCACGAACTCCTCGTCCTCCTGGGCGTCTATGCCACGCAGCTGGTGGTTTACGTGCAGCACGTGCAACCGCTCGCGTGCGATGCGCGCCAGCCCGCGCCCGTCGTCGATGTCGAGCGTGGAGGTGGCCGCGAGTACGAGCAGGGCCGTCGAGTCGGCCCCACCCGATACCATAAGCACGACGGGGGCTTGCTGCTCGGGGTCGGCATGGCCAGATGGCCGATCGAATCGCACCTCTCCGGACGCGTATCTTCTGCTCACGCTTGGCATATGCTCCTCCTTGCCGTGTTGGTACAGTGTACGACAAGTTGTCCACGCGGCGCGCTACACTATTCTTGCCGCAAGACGGTACCCACCCTACCGATGGGCGGCACATACGGCCAAGGCATACGAAAGGCAAGCATGACCCCATACCTGCATCTTTACGTCCTCGCCAGCGGTTCCAAGGGCAACGCCGCCGTGGTGGAGGGCCCAGACGGCTCGGTGCTCATCGACTGCGGCCTGTCGCGCAAGCGGTTGCACGAGCGTGCGAACGAGGTGGGCTGCGACCTGAGTCGGGTGCGCGCCATACTGCTCACGCACGAGCATGGAGACCACACTGGCGGGCTTTCGGTAATCTGCAACCACTTCGATGGACCGGTGTACGCGACTGCGGGCACCGCGGCCGGCAGAAGACACCTCGCCAACCTTCCGTTTACGCTGGTGGACCACGACTGCGTGCTGGACGTTGCCGGCATCCGCGTTCGGGCCTTCCCCACCTCGCACGACGTGGGAGACCCCATGTGCTTTAGGTTCGAGATGCCCACCCAGGGCGATCCGCTGCACCCGCAGGATGTTATCGGCTGGGTAACCGACACGGGCTACCTCACCGACGAGGCCCTCGAGGCGCTCTATGGCTGCCGTATCCTGGGCATCGAGGCAAACCACGACCCGAACATGCTGCGCACCGGGCCATACCCGGCCTATCTTAAGGCGCGTGTGGCCGGCGAGTCGGGGCACCTCTCCAACGACCAGGCGGCCCAGGCGCTGCCCGACCTCGTGACTCACGAAACCGAGACGATCGTCGCCCTGCACCTCTCGCAGGAGAACAATCGACCGAGCTTGGCCGTGCGCACCCTCGCCGCGGCAGTCGGTGCCGAGCAGGCAAACGCCACCTTTACCGAGGCGCGCACGCCCGATGGCCTGCTTACCGTGTGCGCCGGCGCACAGGACCGCCCGCTCGTGGTGTGGTGAGAAAAGGGGCCAAACCCCTTCTCACTTTTCTCACGGGTGCACGGACTGTGCGCCAGACCCTTGTGTCCAACGCGTACTATAGCCAGACCTTTGTGTCCAACGCGTACTATATAATGGCCGCAGCCGCAATCAACCAGTGGAGAGGCAGCGCGTGAGCGACGTCGTATCCGTGTTCCAGGACCTGGACACGGCGTATCAAAAGAAGACGATCAAGCTCCTGCAGAGCAAGCACTCGCAGGTTTACCTCGCCTTGTTCCGCGCGCTCTTCCCCGACACGTCTCAGGGCATGGTCGCCGACGAGCTGTGGTCTCGCATGGACGAGTGCCTGCGCGACCTCGAGGAAGCTGGCTTCGCGGACCTGTTGCCCAAGGAGGGCGGCAAGACGAAGCGCGGCCGCTCGGTGTGTCACGACCTCATCGACCGGTACAACTGGGTAGAGTCCAAGCGCCGGGAAGACGGCCAGATGGAGTACCGTCTCACGTCCGACGCGGTGGAGGCGCTCGAGACGGTGGAGCGGCTGCGCGCAACCAACACGGTTATGACCGGCTCGCGCATGCACACCATCCTCGACCAGATCGACCGCGCCTACGTGCGACTCTCTCCCAACTACGAGGAGGGCCTGCGCATCCTGCAGCAACGCGTGGCCGACGCCCTCGACGAGCTCGACCAGTACGAGGCGGCGGGCGGAAGCCGTGGCCTCTCTGCCGAGGAGGCACGCGACGAGGTCGCCAACATCATCGACCTCATGAGCGGCATCCCCGTTGACCTGCGCCGTCTTGAGGAAGACATCCACGCAAACGCCGGCGAACTCATCGGGCGCTTTCGCGAGGACGACCGACCCACCGGCGAGATAATCGGCGACTACATCCAGGCGGGTCGGCGCCTGCTCGACGAGACCGACCACGGGAGGAGCTTCCAGGACTCCCTGGCCGTGATTGGCGACGCATCGCTGGCCGGTGACGTGGACACGAAGCTCGACGCTATCGTGCGCACCCCGGCGCTGGCCGACGCCGCATGGGAGAACTCGCTGCGCATGCAGGACGGGTGGAACCAGATCGCCAACGGCATCGTCTGGGTAAACCGCGAGAACAGCAAGTCGACGCACACGATCAATCGGTCGCTGAGCCGTCACGACGTGTCGCGGGACCGCGAGCTCACGCGCACGCTCAAGGACCTGGAGGCCGCCGCGTACGCCTGGGCCTCAACCACCAGGCCCAGAAGCGAGGGGCCGCTCGTGCCGACGGTGGCAAAACTCAAGGTAGACACACTGCGCACGCAGCCCTACACGCCCACGTCCAAGATCCCGCCCCCGCCGCTCGAGGACGAGGAACCGGGCGGCGTGACCCTCTCGCTGGAGGAGCTGCGTCGCGTGGGTGGGCCTCTTACGCGCGAGATCCTTGACGCGATCGCCGCACGGCAGCCGCTCGGGCGTCAGTCGGTGGATTTGGCCGAGGAGTTCTCGGAGCTGAACGTCGAGCAGCGACGGCCGGTGGAGATCGCAGGCCTCGTGCAGCTCGCGACCTCGCTGGGCGTGAATCTTGGCGAGTGCGGCCGCGCCACGTACGCGTGCGTGAGCATAGACGGAAGCTCTGTGCAGTGGGAGGGGCCGCGGATCGTCCTCACCCTGCCGCAGATGGACGAGGGAAGGGGCGTGCTCACATGAGTGCTGGCAGCGCAATACCTGACGACGAGCGGTTCGACGACGCGGGCTACGACCCACAGGACGATGCCGCGGAACCCGGGACGCCGCTGTTCGAGGGCGATCAGGGGACGCTTCCTCCCGAGGCGCGGCGCGTGCTCACGCTGCTGGTCCGCGACGCGTACGTCTGCGCGCTCACCAGTCCCGCTGACTTCGAGGCCGTGCGCACGTACCAACACGAGCTCGCGCGCTCCCTCAACGACCTGGGCCTCACGCTCACGATCAGCACGCGGTACGAGGTCGCCTACGCCCAGCAGGCATCGCTTGAGCACCCCGGCCCCCTCATGCTCAAGCGCGCCCAACCGCTACGCCGCGACGCAACGTTGCTGCTCGTCTCGATTCGCGCACGCCAGCACAACGAGGAGGCCAACGGCGAGGAGGACTGGTTCGTGAGTCGCGACGAGATGCGCGCCCTGCTGGAGAGCGGCCCGTACGCCGAGGAGCGCGATGGCAGCCGACTCGAGAAGGCGCTCGACTCCTCCATAAAGCAGCTTGAGGACGCTGGTTACCTCCGCGCGATGCCCTCCGCGCCGGGGACGTATCGCGTGATGCCCATCCTGCCTGCCGTCTTTACGCTCGAGCGGGCGCGCGACCTGCTCGCTGCCCTCACGAACGGAGGCGAACGATGAACGCCGCAAACGACCTCCTTAGCATGTCGCTGCTCGCGTCGCAGTGGCGGCTCTCGCACATCCAGGTGGTGAACTGGGGCACGTTCTGTGGCTACCAGCACCTGCGCCTTTTGGACCACGGCGGCAAGCCCGCGGACGTCTGCATGATTACCGGCGAGTCGGGCACGGGCAAGAGCACCCTGTTCGACGCCAAGACCGCCGTCCTCATGCGGAGCACCGCGCGCTTTAACATAGCGTCCAACCAGGCCACGGGCCGTGCGCGCGGGTCGCGGGAGCGCAACCTTTACAGCTACGTGATGGGCAAGCAGGACGACGAGTTCGACCCACAGACGGGCGAGGCGCGAGAGAGCTCGCTGCGCTCCAACGCGACGGCAAACTGGTCGGCGGTCTTCCTCACGTTTGTGTGCGACACGGGCGAGACCTACTGCGTCGGGCGGCTGTACTACGTTGCCGCGCATGCGACCGGCGTCCCCGACACGTGGTGCATCACCGCGGACGCCGAGCTGGACCCGCGTGCCATGTCCGCACACGCCGATGCGAAGTTCGGGCGGGCCTCCATTCGCGCGGCGTACCCCTCCGTCACGATCCACGACAGCCAGGAGTCGTTTTTGCGCACGGTGTACCGCACGCTCGGCATCGGACGCGACGGCGAGGGCGACAGCGCCATGAAGCTGCAGGAACGCATTCAGGCCGGCACGTCGATTACGGACGTGGACGCGCTGTTCAAGGACCTGGTAATCAGCGAGCCCACCACGTACCAGAAGGCCGAGGAGGCGTGTGTCTCGTTCCGCGAACACGAGGCAACGTGGGACGAGATGGACAAGTCGCGTCGCAAGGTGCGCGAGCTCTCCCCCATCCGCGAGGCGCACGAGGCCATGCTGGCGCTCACCGAGGAGACCGGGATGCTGGCGTCGTGCAAGCCCGGGGAGGACGGCCCGCTCGCATCGCGGCTCGCCCAGCGCGGCTCGGAGGTCTTTGCGACCTTCGCCGAGGAGTGCGACGGGCGCATCGCATCGCTCGAGCAGCAGGTCGGCGAGGTGGAGGCTGAGCGGGAGCGGGAGGCCGTGCAGCTCGAGCACCTGCGCGAAGCCGTTGCCGGCAGGGGTGGCGACGCGCTGGACCGCCTAAAGAGCGAGGCCGCGCTCGAGCAGGAGCGACTGGAGAACGTGACGGCGCAGCGCGAACGCATCGGGGAGCTACTCGACAGGGTGGGCCGCAAGCTGCCCGAGGACGAGGTCGCCTTCGATGCGCTCGTGGACGAGTCGACGCAGTTCCTCTCCACGTACGAGGCAGAGAAGGAGGCGTGGGACGAGCGCAGGCTGCAGGCACGCATGGAGCAACGGACCCTCGCGGAGGACGAGCGACGCCTGCGGGAGGAGCTGCAGTACTACCGCGCACATCCTTCCAACATCTCGCAGCGCATGGCACGCGACCGCACGGCAATCTCGGAGGCTACGGGCATTCCCGAACGCGAGCTGCCCTACGCCGCCGAACTCATGGACATGGCCGACGGCGAGGAGGAGTGGCGTGTTGCCGCAAACGTCGGCTTCCACGGCGTCGCCACGTTGTTGCTCGTGGACCGGACGCGACTCGAAGAGTTCTCGGTTCGTCTCAACCAGCTTAAGCTCAACCACCGCGTCACGTTTCAGGGGGTGCGCAAGCGCTCGTTTCGCAGGCCGCGCAACGAGGGTGGCAAGCTCTCCTCCAAGCTCGTGTTCCGCGAGGAGTCGCCCTTCGCCGCCTGGCTCGCGGACTGGGTGCACGACGGCGCGCACGACTACCAGTGCGTAACCGATCCCAGAGACCTCGGTGGACGTGGCATGCGCATCACGCGAGAGGGACAGACGCGCCAGCGGGACCGCGGGGCGCACGGCTACGCGAAGGACTCGCTGGTCATCGGCTTCTCGAACGCCGACAGGATCGCGCGGATCGAGGAGGAGCTCGCAGCGGTACGCACACGCCTCAGCGAGGTGAACGCCCAGCTCAAGGAGGCCGAGGGGCAGATTCACTCGCTGGAGCGGCGTCGCGACGTGGCGATGCAAATCGAGCCGCTGCGCTGGGAGGCGATCGACGCGGTGCGGCACGGACGACAGCTCGCGCACCTCACGCAGGAGATCGAGCGACTGCAGTCCGACACGGAGCTGGCGCAGCTCGTGCGGGAGCGCGACGAGAAGGATTTGCTCGTGCGGCAGCTGGAGCGTCGAATCGGTGCGCTGCAGCAAAGCCAGAACCAAGAGAAGATCCAGCGGGATGCCGCACGGCAGGCCGCGAATCGGGCGCGCGCTGAGTGGGAGCGTCTGGAGGGTGCAGGCGTGGCAGCGTCGGCAGAGCAGGCCGAGCTCATTGACGCGTACGTGGCAAAGGCGGAGGAGCCCTTCGCATCCGACGACGGCGTGGCACTGCTCGCGCGGCGCTACGGCGACGGCAAGATTGCAGAGAGCGTCACGCGTTCGATGCGGGCACGGACGCGAATCGCTCGCGACCAGGCCGCCGAGCGCACGGAGCAGCTCGAGCAGGTGTTTGGCTCGTACAAGGAGCACTGGCTCGACTTTGACGACCCCATCGGTGTGGGCGTCGATTCCTACCCCGACTACCTGCGCATTCTTGAGGAGTTGGAGCAGGCGCAGCTGGATTTGCACATCGACGACTGGCTCGTGGACACGCTCAGGCGTGCCGGTGCCTCGCTCGCGCCGCTGGCTCGTGCCTACACCACCGATCTGCGCGAGATTCGTCGGCGCATGGACCCCATTAACGAGATCATGGGAAAGTTCTCGTTTGGGCCCGACGCAGGCCAGCTGGAAATCGTCGTCGCCCAGCGATCGCCCAAGTACATCCGCGACTTCCAAAGAGAGCTGGCCGGGTGGGCCGGGCTCGCCACGCAGGCGGAGTTCGAGGACATCGACACGCTGCACCTGCGGCTTCGGGCGTTTATGGAGCGGCTGCAGGAGGCATGCGAGCGACGTGCGACCGGGCCGCTCAACACCAAGCGGCTGGTGTACATCACGGTCGTCGCGCACTACCCGAACAAGCCCCACGTCCCCGACAAGGCGTACTCGTCGCTCGGGGCCAAGAGCGGCGGCGAGACGCAAGAGCTCATCGCTTTCATCTTGGGCGCGGCGCTGCTCTTTTGTCTGGGCGACAACGGCCAGGCGCTGCCCGCCTTCGCGCCGGTGTTCTTGGACGAGGCGTTTATCAAAGCGGACGAACGGTTTACGCGGCGTGCCATCACCGCGCTTACGGGCCTGGGGTTCCAGGTGATCATCGCCGTGCCCACGAGCAAGGTCCAGGCGGTGGAGCCTGTGGCCACCGAGTATGCGTGCGTCACCAAGGACCCCGTAAGCAACCACTCCTTCGTCACCGAGATGACGGCCGTGAGGAAAAATGCTTAAGGGGCGCGACGAGATTCTCTCCGCAGTGCGGCGACGGTTCGATACGAGCGTCGTGCAGGTGGTCGTGGCGGAGGTATGGAGTGACGCGGATGCGGACGGCTCGACGGGCACATCCAAGCCGTGGCCGTACTCCGTGGCCCTGGGACGTCCCACCGCCGACATGCTCGCCAACCACATGGACCAGGTCTCGGCCTACGTTGCTGACCTGCGAGCCTGGCAGGACGAGTTCAGTTTTGAGGTCCGGTGGTCGCAGCGCATGGCGGGTGGACGTCAGGAGGTGCCGACGCATGTGACCGTGCGCGACATCGACGAGGCCGCGCGGATGCTGGGCGGCACGTTTAAACGGCAGCTCTCCGTCATGCGCGGACGGGCGCAAGATTTGCGGGCGAGCCTTTTGGAACTCTCCCCCAGCGACGCCGTGCGCGTGCTGCGATCGACGCGGTCGTGGGAGGAGGCCGACTATTCCCTGCTCCTCGTGGCGGGCGCCTGGTTCAGGACCCACGACGCACACGGCCTCACCCCGCGACAGGTGCCACTAGCGGGATTCCATGCCAAGTGGCTCAACGCACGCGGACGTCGCGAGCTGGTGCGGCTTCTTTCGGGGAAGGACGAGCTCGGGCTTGTGGACCCTCCCCCATCCGTGGCCTTCGCCTATCTTGACCCCGCGCATCTTGCTGAGGGCGGTAGGCGGTTCGACCTGCACGTCTTGGGTGACGAATGGGAGCTGCCCTATGCGCCGGAGGTCGCGCTCATCGTGGAGAACAAGGACACGTATCGATACTTTCCGCCGTTTCCGCGCGCGGTATGCATCTTTGGCTCGGGATACGCTGGCTCGGCAAACGTGTGCAGACTCCCCTGGCTGGCCGACATTCCGCTCGTGGTGTATTGGGGCGACATGGATGCCGACGGCCTGGCAATTCTCAACGCATATCGTTCGGAGGGGCTGGACGTGGCGAGCATTCTCATGGACCTTCCCAGCTATTGGCGATACGAGCGGTATGGGACCTCGCAGGCTTCGGGCAAGCAGTCGCTGGCGTCGCGAGAGGAGCGCGAGGTGGCATACCTCACCGATGCGGAGGCGCAGCTGTACGCCCAGCTCTGCGACCCCGCACACAAGGGACACCGGCGCGTCGAGCAGGAGCGCATCCCCCTCGACGACGCACGAGAAGCGCTGGCAGAGCTTGTGGGACGCCAGGGGTAGCCCCTTCGCGTCCCAACGATTGATAAAGGAGGAAGTCATGAGTGCAGGCAAGCGGCGACTGCCCAAGATCACGTTCAACTCCCCGGTGGTGTTGTGCTTCGTGTTCATTTGTGTAGGCGTGCAGGTTGCGAGCACGCTCACGGGCGGCATTACCACGCAAGTGTTCTTTACCGCGAAGCCGGGACCGTGGACCAACCCGCTCACATACCTCTGTCTCGTCACCCATATCTTTGGCCATGCTGGCTGGGACCACCTGATCGGGAACATGTCTTACATCCTGTTGCTCGGCCCGCTGCTTGAGGAGAAGTACGGGTCGGGACGGCTCGTGGGCATCATCCTCGCGAGTGCGCTTGCGGCCAGCCTCGCAAACATCGTGCTCCTGCACTCGGGCGTCGTCGGCGCGAGCGGCGTCGTGTTCACCTTCATCCTGCTCTCGTCGGTAACGGGACTGCGCGAGGGAGAGCTGCCGCTCACGTTTATCCTCGTCGCCGCATTGTACTTTGGCCAGCAGATCTACGGCGCTTTCTTCGTGCGAGGCAACGTGAGCTACCTCGGTCACATCGCGGGCGGGGTCGTCGGCGCAATCGTCGGGTTCCTGCTCCCCGCAAACGAGCAAAAGCCCACCTCCGGCTACGGGATCCTGGGGCAGTAAGGGGCCAATCAATGGGGGTAACCCCATATCTCTGTGAGGACACCGCAAATACGAACGTTGGCAAAAATGAGAAAAGGGGCCAAAACCCCTTTTCTCATTTTTGCCGGGGTTGCTCACGAAAAAGCCTTCGCCAGTGCGCAGGGTTTTTTCGTTTTTGGGTTGTTTTTCGGTCTCTGGAATTACGGGGTTCCATATGCGGTGCCATCTACCTGCGACTTTGCGAGGCCGTTTGTCACCCCTAGGGAAAAATCACACGCTATAACAACCTAATATCGAAAAAAACCTGCGCATTCGCAAGGTAAAACTCGTGAATGCAGACTGGGAAAAGGGGCCAAACCCCTTTTCCCAGTTTTGAGCCCCTTCGGCTTCGCGGAGGTTGTGAAGAAGCTTCCACAAATTCGAGATTGTCATTTGACTTAAACCATGGTTTAAGTCGCAGAATTTTGTCCAGACAACGTCGCAACGAGAACCCACACAACGAAAGGACCAGTCATGGCAGCAACCGACCTCCCCAAGATCGCGCTCGGTGCATGGGCGTGGGGCAACGACGGCACGTTTGGCGACGGCATCGACGCGGCCCAGCTCAAGCCCATCTTCGACGCGGCGATGTCAGCAGGCCTCAACCTGTGAGACACGGCCTACGCCTATGGTATGGGCACCTCCGAGAAGGTCCTCGCCAGCTTCCTCAAGGACCTCCCCCGCGAGAGCTACCTCGTTTCGGACAAGCTCACGCCCCAGTGTCTGGACGCCACCGCGCCCGACCCCGTGGCCGCGATGCACAACATGCAGCTTGACCTCATGGGTCTCGACCACTTTGACATCTACTGGGTCCACAATACCGCGCAGGCCCCCAACTGGACACGCGCGCTCGCGGAGTTCTTTGAGGGACGCAAGAACGTACCCATGATCGGCGTCTCCAACCACAACCTCGCCGAGATCAAGGAGGCCGACGCCATCCTTCGCGAGCATGGCCTAAAGCTCGGCGCCGTGCAAAACCACCTGAGCCTCATCAACCGCAGCTCCATCGACTCGGGCATCCTCGACTGGTGTCGCGAGAACGACGTCGTGTTCTTCTCGTACATGGTCCTCGAGCAGGGAGCGCTCTCGGGCAAGTACGACACCGCGCACCCAATGCCCGAGGGCTCCGCACGCGCGCAGACCTACAACCCCGTGCTCGACAAGCTTGAGGTTCTTAACGCCAAGCTGGCCGAGGTGGCTGCGGCGCACGGCGTGGGCGTGGCGCAGGTACCGGTGGCGTGGGCCATCGCCAAGGGAACGCTTCCCATCGTGGGCGTGACCAAGAAGAGCCACGTTGCCGACGCAGCCGCGGCCGCCGCAGTGGAGCTCACCGATACCGAGGTCGCCGAGCTCGAGGAGCTGGCCGACACCCTCGAAATCAACGCCATCCGCTTCTGGGAAAAGGTCATGGACTAGCCATGGCACACACACCGACCACTACATCAAGAACCAAACCGCTCAACCCGCCCTGACACGACGTGCATTCGTCAGGGCGGGCGCCCTCGCAGGTGGCGTGCTCGCATTGGTGGGCTGCTCATGGACTCCCCGCAACGCGAAGCAAGGCGAAGGCGCCGGAGCCAGCACAGGCAGCGCCGCGGAACAGAGCCCTACCGCGACCCAGGGAGACTCATCCGCCCCCGCCGCCGTCCACGACGACTTCGTCCTCGTGAACGGCGGCACCTTCACTATGGGCAGCCCCGCCGACGAGCCGTGGCGTGGAGACGACGAGAGCGCCCACGAGGTGACGGTCGGTGACTTCTACCTCGCCCCGATGGAGGTCTCGCGGCAGGAGTACAGCGAGACCATGGGCGTGGGCGACACGGGCAACGTCCCCGTTACGGGCGTGACCTGGTACGATGCCGTCGCCTACTGCAACGCGCTGAGCGACATGGCCGGCCTTACCCCCGCCCACGCCATCGACGGCGAGAACGTGACCTGGGACCGCGCGGCCAACGGATACCGCCTGCCCACCGAGGCCGAGTGGGAGTATGCCTGCCGCGCGGGCACGACCGGTCCGTTCAACCTCGGTCACTCCCCCCAGCGTCGATGAGGCCAACTACTATGGCCACTACCCCTACGAGATCGAAGGCAACTACTTCGACCAGGGCGCGCTCGAGGTAAAGCCGGGAGTCTATCGCAGCGAGCCGATTGCGTCGGGTTCCTTTGAGCCGAACGCCTGAGGCCTCTTTGACATGCACGGCAACGTTGCGGAATGGGTGTGGGACCGCTACGGCGCCTACGACACCGCCGCAGCGCAGGATCCCACGGGGCCCGACACCGGCGACCTGCGCGTGAACCGTGGCGGCGGATGGAACGACTTTGCCAAGAACCTCCGCTCGGCCTATCGCGCATCCCTCACGCCGACCAGCTCGAGTCCAAGCGTCGGGTTCCGCGTCGCCCGCAACGCCGTTGCACACGAGGGAACCGTCGGAGGTGCCGCGGCGGCACAGACGGCAGGCGGCGAACCCCTCGTGGTCTACTTCTCGTGGAGTGGCAACACGCGCAAGATCGCTCAGGAGGTCGCGTCGCAGCTTGGTGTGGAGGCGGTCGAGCTCGTGTGCGAGCAACCGTACTCATCCGACTACAACACGTGTCTCGACGAGGCTCAGCGTGACCAGAACCAGCAGGCTCGGCCAAAGCTGACCACGCGTATCGACGACATGGACCGCTATGGCACGGTATACGTGGGCTACCCCAACTGGTGGGCCTCCATCCCCATGCCCATCGCGACGTTCCTCGAGTCCTACGACTTCTCGGGCAAGGAGATTCGGCCGTTCTGCAGCAACGGGGGCGGCGGACTTGGGCAGAGCGTCTCGGCGATATCGAAGCTCGCACCAAACGCGCATGTGGGACAGGGACTCTCGATTTACTATTCGGGTGGAGCCGACATGCCCCAGCAGGTGAGCGAATGGATCGCGGGGTAGCCGCGCTTGGTTTTTGGACCGAGGGATAAAGGATACAAGGGAAAGGTATGCGAACATGATCGACGTAAGGCATGACGGCATTTCAAGACGACAGCTGCTCGGAGGCATGGCCACCATGGGAGCGTGGTTCCTCGTCGGCTGCTCGTCACGAAACGAGGGATCGTCTGCGGCAACCACGACGCCAGAGGCCAAGAAGAGCGAGGAGGACAGCTCGACCTCGAAGCCCGAGACAAACACCACATCCGCAGAGACGTCCGCCCCGGCGCAGGGTTCGGGCAAGGCGCTCGTGGCCGTGTTCTCTTGGTCGGGCAACACGCTCTCCGTGGCAAATCGCGTGGTGGAGGACCTCCAAGGGCAGGCAGAGCTGTTCCGCATCGAGCCAGCTACGCCATACACCACCGACTACAACGAGATGCTGCAGATCACCCAGGACGAGCAGTCGGCGCAAACCTTGCCCGAAATTGCGAGCAACGTCTCGAACTGGGACGAGTACACGACCATCTACCTGGGCTTCCCCACGTGGTGGGGGCACCTGCCGCAGATCGTAAAGAGCTTCCTCGCCGGACATGACTGCTCAGGCAAGGTCGTGTACCCGTTTAACACGCATGCCGGCAGCGGATTCGCGAGCTGCCTCTCCGACTTGGCGGACACCTGTCCTAACGCCGACGTACGCGAGGGCCTCTCGCTCGTGGGCGAAAGCGTCACGTCCAGCACGGAGCAGATCGACGCCTGGGTCTCGAACAACGCCTAATTGCGAAAGGAGGCGCGCATGAAGGGCAGCCGAGCGATAAAGATCGTAGTGGACGTCGCGATGGCGGTCGTGCTCGTGGCAATCATGACAACAGCATTGGTGCAGGAGATGCCGCACGAGTATCTGGGCGTCGCGATGTTCGTGCTCATAATCGCCCACATAGTGCTCAACCGCACATGGCTGGCGGCGGCCATCCGCGGGAAGCTCGGCGTGCCGCACGTGCCGCACCTCATCCTCATGCTGGCGCTTGTGGCGTGTTTCGTCGGCATGGTCGCGAGCAGCCTGGTTCTCTCGAAATACGCGTTCGGGTTCCTGCCCTCGCTGCCGGGGGCATCCTGGGCGCGCCGCATGCACATGCTGTTCTCGTACTGGATGTTCGTGCTCACGTTTGCGCACATTGGCCTCCACATCCGCGTGCCGCGACGCATGGAGACTTGGAAGCTCTGGACCCTGCGCGTGTTGGCCGCGGTCGGGACCTGCTACGGTGTATATACGTTCGTGCGGCTGGGGGTGTTCGGCTACCTGACGGGCCAGGTCCAGTTTGCGATGGCCGACTTCGAGACCCCGCTGGCGATCACGTTCCTACGCTACACGGGCGTTGGCATGCTCGTGGCGGTGGTGTTTCATGGCGTACAGATTGCGATGACAAACGCTTTGAGGCGGCGTCGCGCACAGGGCAAGCAGATCAGGCAGGGCAACGGCCAGGGAGGCGATGCAGCATGAGCGGGCTGTACACCATAGGAGATGCGGCGGCGAAGCTGGACATGCCGGCCTCCACGATTCGGTTCTACGAGAAGAACGGGCTCATCCCAAACCAGCAGCGATCGAGCGACGGTCGACGCCTGTTCGACGAGGACGACCTGGAGTGGATGCGCTTCGTGGAGCGGCTGAAGGTGTCGGGGATGCCCATCAAGGAGATCCGCGAGTACATTCAACTGTACATGGAGGGCGACTCGACCATCGAGGAACGGCGACGCATCGTCTACGAGCGGCGAGCGGCAATCGACAGGCAGCTCGAGGAGCTGCAGCTCGCACGCGACTTCATCGAATACAAGTGCTGGTTTTACGACGTGGCCAGCGAGTCGGGCACGTGCAGCACCCCAAGAGAGATGCCCTTCGATGAACTGCCCGAGGACATCAAGCGGATCAAGGCGAAGTGTCGCATCAACCGCTATTAGGCTTCCTCGGACCTATCCCCAAAAGAGAAGATCGTGTTTTTGAGAAAAAGGGCTTATCCTCTTTTCTCAGATTAATGGTCACCGATAGCCACGAGCTCGCGGACGGCGGCCCTGTCCCCCTCGGGGACACGCAGCGCGTCGAGCGCCTCGGCCTCGGTGAGCGAGAGCGAGTCCTTGAGGTCGCGCACCGCGGCGGCCAGCGTGTCCAGACGGCCCTCCTTGCGGCCCTCCAGACGACCCTCCAGACGGCCCTCCAGACGGCCCTCCAGACGGCCCTGCTCCCGCACCCCCACGCTCAGGTTGCACATGTCCTCCACCGCCCCTTCCTGCTCTCGCGTCAGCGCTATTCCGAAATCGTCCCTAAGACGCGTCAACTTGTCGGAAACGCTCATGTCCCTAGCAAAGAGTGTACCCAAAAGTCCGAGCGTCCCCTGTGCCGACTTTGCATCTTTCCCCAGGCACACGACAATCACGTCGACAAGGTCGTACGACCCACGATTGAAGACGGCTCCGCCGACGAGGTTCTCCTGCCCGAGCGAAAACCTCGTCACCGTCTTCGCCTTGTTCTTGGGCACATCCATACATACCCAAATGGAAACCACCTTGCGCAGCCTCCCATACTCTGAGTGAGAGACCACGTCCGACCCCTGCATCGAGAGCATTCTCCCCGCATAGTAAATCCCCCGCTTCGTGAGCGGATAGCCGGGGTCAAACTGGTTCTGCGCCTCTACGTCCACCTCCACAAGCACCACCTCGTTGGCACCAGCTCCCGGGTTGCGCGCTGCGAAGCGCACATCGAAGCTGTTGTCCCCCTCCCCGACGGTCGAGTCCTCAACGTTCAGCTGCCGGACACGCTCGTAGCTTGCATGCTCGTCGCGCTCCACGGGTTCCTCGCCAATACGAGGATCGCCTTCGAAGCATGTCCGCTCGATCTCTTCCGGGGCCATCGAATCGAACCCATCGACCCAGTCGTACAGGATGCGCGACAGCACCACCTTCTCGGACAGCAGTCGCTTGCATGCCGCATCGTATGCAGAGTCCAATGGCGCCACTGACCTCACGCCCTTCGCCAGGCTCGTTGCCACGTCCATGTGTCCTCCCTTCCGTCAAATCCATTATACGAACGTCTGTTCCTATTTGCAAGTTATGTTTTTACAAATGCACCTTAACGCATCAACGGGGTTCGGTGTCCGCCGTTCCGAAGAACGGGGGCGCCCGTTAGCTCTGCATGAGCGACGTGACTCTACTTGCCCTTTTGCGCAAACGCCTTGGCGACGTTCCGGTTGATGCCCTTAAAGCTCGCACCGGGGGCAGGGTTGCCCTTCTTTACCAGTACGATCTGGATGCCCTCGAGGCGACGGCTGTAGCCTGCCGAGCCGGAGCGCGCGCCGTTCTTGGCCCAGCCCATCCAGCTGAACTTCTGGCAGTGTACGCGGTAGTACACGTCGTAGCGGTTGGCCAGCTCTCCCGTAAGCCTGATCTCGATGGCCTCCAGCCGCTTGGACTTGCCGGATGTGCCGCTCATGGCACCGTCACGAACGAACTTCTGCCAGCCGTAGGTCTTCACGTGCGTTCGATAGTTGACTGAGGGCACACTCTCGGGCGCGGGTGCCGGCGCGGGTGCGGACGGGTTGGAAACCGTCACCACGCATGTGGCGCTCTTGCCTGAGCCGTCCTTGGCCATGGCCATGATGGTGGTTCAGCCCGCCTTCCTTGCGGTAACCTTGCCGTTTGCGTCCACCGTAGCGATGGAGGTGTCGGAGCTTACCCAGGTAACCGCCTTGTTGGTAGCGTTGTTGGGCGCCACGGTCACGCGCGCCTGGCCGGTCTTGCCCACCTGCAGGCTCATGCTCGTGGGGTTCATCGTGATCTGCGTTACCAGCACGCCGGGGTTGGTGCCCGTGCCGGTGTTAGGCGCACCCGTTATCTTGAAGTTTACCGTCGCGCTGCCCGTATAGTTGCCCTTGCCGGTAATCTTTTGCCATTATATATGGTGCCGCCGTAATGAAACCGCCTCATATGGGTAAGATTTCCATACGTCTGACGGTTGGCCTCGTCAGTGCTGGGCAACGCCCTTTGCTGTTGCAGAAGGGAGATGTTGCCATGGAGGTTCTGCTCGCTGCGTTCCTGGGACGCACGTGCTAAAGAGAGGCCGAAGCACCTGAGGGGTTGAGACAAAGAATAGGGCCGGCATTTCCCACTAATCTACCCTCACGAACCCCTCATCGAGGCAATGCGCCGCATACAGGGGCATGTTGTGGAGCTCCACGATACCGTCGATCGTACCGAGCGAGAAGTCGTTCGCCGACAGCACGACCGCATAGGGACTGCGCGCCCGCTCGGCAAACGTGAGGAGCGTGCGCGCGCGTACGTTGCGCGCCGACTTCACCTCCACAGGGATAGCCCTCATCTGATCGTCTTGCAACAAAAAGTCGAGCTCGCCCCTGCCTCCCCACGACGATGGCGTCGTCCAGTAGTACGTCTGTAAGTTGTTCGCCGCAAACGCCTGTGCCACGGAGTTCTCCGCCATTGCGCCACGAACGCCGGGCGCCACCGGTAGCGTGGCAGAGTCTACGGTCTCCAACCACTGCACTGGGTTTACGTGCAGTTTGTAGAACATCAACCCCGTATCGGCCAGGTAGACCTTGAAGAAGCTCCCGTCATCCTCCGAGTAGGGCACGAGCGGCGCTTCGGAGCACTGCGTGAGCTCATTGACCAGAACGATGCCCGCACTGGCCATCCACTCAATGGGTTCGAGGAGCTTGCTTCGCCTGCCTCCCCGCTCGACCTCAGAATACTTGAACTTCTTGGTGGATGTTCGCAACAGCTGCCCAGGGATGCTCCTCCACACCTTGCGCGCCGCAGTGCCACTTATACCGTTTTCGGGATCGGTCATGTCCGCCGTATACGTCATGTCGATCTCTCGCTGCTGGACTCGTGCCTCGTCGATAGACCCCGTCTCGATGTAAGTTCTCACTACCAGGGGCATGCCCCCCAGCACCTGGAACAGGCGGAAGCGCTCGAGCGCCTCGCGGTGTGCCGGATACCACTCAATCGATTGCGCCCGCTCGCGTATGTCGTCCGCCATCGCGCCCTCCCCCATTGCCCAGAGGAACTCCTCGAAGTCCATGGGGCGCATGGTCAGCTGCTCCACGCCGCTTGGGAAGGGAAGGCTTCTACGTTTGGTGTCCACGCCCAGTTGGCTGCACGTCGCCGCAACGCGCCATCCGGACCCCGAGAAGAACCGAAGCGAATTGAGGGCGCGCTCGCAGAGCTGGACCTCGTCGAGCATGATGAAAGCGTCATCACGCTCGAGATGCACGCGTTTGTATGCGCAGATGCGGGAAACGATGCCGTCAACATCGTTGGTTGGACCTTCAAAGAGCTGTGAGACGAGCTCGAGGTCGGTTTGGAAGTCAAGCTTGACGAAGGCACTGCCCGCAATCTCCTTGCCGACGCGCTCTACGGAGTGTGTTTTGCCCACGCGCCGGACCCCACGCACGAGCAGAGGCCTGTTTGCTGGACGTGCCGCCCATGCCCGAATTGAGTCTTCAATACGCCTATCCATCATGAGAGCAGCCTCCAAAGAGTATTTTATGTATTCAGTTTACACGATTTCTAAGAATTATTGTGTGTGCGATACACTGTTCCGAGAAAAGGGGCCAAACCCCTTTTCTCGGATTGATGGCCGCTGTCAGCCAGTAAGGGGGTGGCCCCATTGATTGCCGCTTGCGGCAATCAATGGGGCCACCCCCCCTTCGATAGGTCACTGAGTCGCTAGTCGATGGCGATCTTGGTAACGTTGGCCTTCTCTACCTGCTTGGGCACGTTGACCGTGAGCACGCCGTTCTCGAGCTTGGCCGAGAGGCCCTCGACGGCCGCATCCTTGAGATAGACGCCACGCGATGCGCTCCACTCGCGGGTCTCCTTGTGCAGGAAGTTCTTGGACTTCTGCTCCTCGGTCTCCTTCTTGTCGACCGAGATGGACAGGCGACCCTCGTTGAGCTCGACATCAATCTCGTCGCGCTCGACACCGGCGAGCTGTGCGGTTACGACGTAGGCCTCGCCCGCGTCCTCGACGTCCATCTTGAAGGCGGCGTCACTCGATGCGGAGACCAGCGGCGAGGTGAAGAAGTCATCGAAAAGGTCGTCGAACGGGAAGGAACGACGAATTGCGCGACCGTAGCGATCGTAGGGAACCATGCTTGCCATAACTACCACTCCTTTGCGATTTGGACAACCCGGAATTGGGTGTCCGTCTTTGTTGTACGTCCTTCTTATTCCCCGTGCTGCTCGGTTTATTCACGGGAACCAAGATTTTCTCAGCTTCACATACTCATCAAATCTAAGTGTCACATGTATAGATTTATCTATATCGACTAAAAATGGCACCGCCCTCGCATGTGCCTTTTTAATTCTTAGCCACAATGTGCTGCATCATGCGCCAGCACGCACTATTATAGGGTTGTACTTTGGAGTCACATCATTCGGAGGCGCCCGCATGGACGACAACGAAATCGAATATAGCGAGCAGGAATCACCCACGCGAACCCCCTACGTGCGCCGTACTCGTCCGCGTAAGACGCAGGAGGCCATCAATGACCTCGAGCAGGACGAGACGTACTCGCAGGGCTTCACACACGACTCGAACATTACGGTACGGGGTCGCAATCCCCTCTCGGGCACGGCCTACAGCAGGTCGCGCGCTAACATTCCGCAGCTACAGCGCGATCTGCACTACGGGCAATACCTCTCGATCCCCAAGGGCAAGCGCCAAATCTTCTCGTCACGCGAACGCAGCGCCGCCATCCGCTCTCGCGCAATTATGGCCGCCATCGTTATTGTGCTGATTATCGTGGCCATCTTCGCCTTTGGACTCATCGTTAAGAACTCGTAGCGAAAGACGCCTATCAAAGGGGTAACCCCCTTGGATAGGCTACCAGCGACTTCCGTCAGAGCCCTACCTCCAGGGATCCTCCTCGAACAGGGGCTCCTTGGGCGGCAGCCTGTCGGAGTACGGGTCGTAGCCGTCGTCGTCCTCGTTTTGCGCGCGCACAAACGGCTTGTCGCGCTCCTCGACGTCCTTGTCCTTGCAGGTCTTTGTCATAACACGCTCCTATTTTGCGTACTCGTCCCAATACGCCACGAAGTCGCAGATCTTGTTGCCAAAGGTCGACAGGTCGATAACCGCGTAGGCCGACTTGGGGGCGCACGTGGCCACCACCTTGGTCCCCTTGGTACCGTTTGTGCCCGTGCTGGTCTCCTGCACGAGCACCGTCCACACGTAGGCGCCCGTCTCGCCATAGCAGCAGTAGAAGTTGTGCCCGGTGTTCTGGGTACCCTTGGGCAGGGTGATGTCGGTTTGCGTGCATGATCCCAGCATCCCCTCGAAGCCACAGCACTCCATGACCTCATTTGCCGTGGTCTTGCCCACCGTGGGATTGCGCAGCTCGAACACGGACTTGGGCTCGTCGCTCGCACTCGCACTCGTGTCCGCGACCGTGCTCTTTTGGGTCTCCGAGTCCGTCTTTCCGCTCGTGCCCGACCCCGCGTCGGTACCCGTCTTCTTCTTGCCGGTGGACGCCTGGGCAAAGGTCGCCGAGAGGCGCACGCCCTCGATCCTCGCCTCGTCGTTTACCACATCATCGTTGGTCTTTGCGTTGGTCTCCACCTTGTGTGACCATGGGTCCGAGACAAACGACAGCAGTTCCCCGTCCTCGCCCTTGTAGCGGGCCGAAATGTGGTCGTCGTCCGAGACGGCTCCCAGCTCCTGCGTGAACCCGGCGTCCTTGAGGAAGTCGTTGATGTGCGAGCCCTTGGCATCGAAGTAGTCTGCCAGCCGCGGAACCTCCAAGAGCGGGTCGCCAATCTTTACCACGACGCCCTCTTCGCCCACGGCCTCGTCGGCGTCCGGCTCCGTGCTGAGCACTTGCAGACGCTGGTCGCGCTCGCAATCCTCGTATTCGTACGAAACCGAGAAGGCCTGCCGGTCCAGCACCTCGTGGGCCTCGGCCTCGGTCTTTCCCACCACGTTGGGAACCGTGGGACGCTGCGAGACCACGAGCACGATCTCGTCGGAGCTCATAAACACCGAGCCGGCCGCCGGGCGCACCTCCAGGACCACGTCCTTGTCCTCCAGTTTGTCCTGCCACTCGTAGCGCACGTTGGTGCCGCCCACCTCCGCAAGCCGCTCCACGGCCTCATCCTTAGAGAGGCCCTCCACCTCGGGAATCACACGGCTCTGGGCAACGGTAAGATAGATCTTGGAACCCTCGGGCATGCGATCGCCCGGTTCCGGCTCCATGGAGACCACGTGCCCCTCCGTCGTGTCGGCCAGGGTCGTGGTGCTCTCCACCACGAAACCCTTCTCCTGGAGCGTCTCCTCCGCCTTTGGCTGGGCGATGCCCACCACGTTGGGCAGGGTCTTGCCGCCCCACATTTCCAGCGAATACGTTACCCCCGCATACACGACGCCAATGGCGGCAAGCACGAACAGCAAGCCAACCACCACGCGCACGCGTCTTCTGGACTTCCGGCTTCGGCTGGTTCGTGCCTCGCGGGACTTCTCGTGCGCCCGACGCGCCTTGCGTGCGCGCCAGCCACGACCCTCGGGCTCCACCACGTCCACCAGCTCGTCCTCCCGAAGCTTGTGTACGCGCCACTTGGAGACCCCCACGCCCTTGGGAGTGGTGGAGCCGTCCCCCAGCACGGGATCGTCGCTGAGCGCCTGCGGGACCAGCGGCTCGGGCTCCGGCTGGGGCTCGGGCTTGGCCATGTGCGCCGGCTTGCGCTCCGGTGCGCCCTGCCGCGACGGATCGGGTATCTGATCGATGGGTCTCACGATAACCCCCTCGTACGTTTGGATGCCCCCGAGTGTACCATGGAACGGCAAGAACTGAGAAAAGGGGCCAAACCCCTTTTCTCAGTTTGGGGGCAAAATGAGAAAAGGGGTTTGGCCCCTTTTCTCAGTTCGCAGTTATGCGCGCTCGGCGAACAGGCGGTCGTCGGGGCCGACGTCCACGCGTACGGTGTCGCCCTCGCGCACCTCGCCAGAGATGATGAGGTTGGCAACGTTGTCCACCACCTGGCGCTGGATGAGGCGCTTGAGCGGGCGGGCGCCATACACCGGGTCCAGTCCGTCGAACGCCAGCGACTGCACCGCCGCGGGGGTGAGCTCGAGCTCGATGCGTTCCTTTGCCAGGCGCTTGCGCACGTCGGCCAGCTGGATGTCCACGATGCGCTCGATGTCGCCCAGTCCCAGGGCGTGGAACACCACCACATCGTCGATGCGGTTGAGAAACTCCGGCTTGAAGGTTTGGCGCAGGGCGTCGTTTACCTGGCGCTGAACCTCATCGGGGTCCTCGGCCATGTTGGCCGCGGCAATATACTGCGACCCTACGTTGCTGGTCATAATCACGATGGTGTTCTTAAAGCTCACCACGCGACCCTGACCGTCGGTAAGACGACCGTCGTCGAGCAGCTGCAGCAGCACGTTGAAGACGTCGGGGTGCGCCTTCTCCATCTCGTCGAGCAGGATGACGCTGTACGGACGCCTGCGAACGGCCTCGGTGAGCTGACCGCCCTCGTCGTAGCCCACGTATCCCGGAGGGGCACCGATCAGGCGGGCGACGGAGTGCTTCTCCATGTACTCGCTCATGTCGATGCGCACCAGGGCGCGCTCGTCGTCGAACAGGCTCTCGGCCAGCGCCTTGGCCAGCTCGGTCTTGCCCACGCCGGTGGGTCCCAGGAAGAAGAAGCTGCCAATGGGGCGGTTGGGGTCGCTCAGGCCCGCACGGCTGCGGCGCACGGCCGACGCCACGGCGTTGACCGCGTCGTTTTGGCCCACCACGCGCTTGTGCAGCTCGTCCTCCAGGTGGCGGAGCTTGTCCATCTCGCCCTGCATCATCTTGCTTACGGGCACGCCGGTCCAGCTGCTTACGACCTCGGCGATCTCGTCGGTGGTCACGGTCTCCTTGAGGATGCCGCCGTCGGCCTGGCGCGCCTCCAGGGCGGCCTCGGCCTCGTCGTACTCCTTGCGCAGACCAGGTATGGTCGAGTAGCGCAGCTCGGACGCACGGGCGTAGTTGCCTTCGCGCTCGGCGCGGTTGGACTCCTCGGTGGCCTCCTCGATTTGGGTCTTGAGCTCCTGCAGCCGGTCGATGGCGTGACGCTCGTTCTCCCAGGCAGCCTTCATGCCCACGAGCTTCTCCTCGGCCTCCGCGATGTCCTTTTGCAGGTTCTTCAGGCGCTCCTTGGAGGCCTTGTCGTCCTCCTTCATGAGGGCCTGCTCCTCTATTTGCATCTGGGTGAGCTTGCGGTCCTGGGCGTCGATTTCCACGGGCATGGAGTCGAGCTCCATGCGCAGGCGACTGGCCGCCTCGTCCACCAGGTCGATGGCCTTGTCGGGGAGGAAACGCTCAGAGATGTAGCGATCGGAGAGGTCGGCGGCAGCGACAAGCGCCGCGTCGTTGATGCGCACGCTGTGATGCTGCTCATAGCGCTCCTTGAGGCCACGCAGGATGGAAATGGTGTCCTCCACCGTGGGCTCGGTTACCAGCACGGTTTGGAAGCGCCGCGCAAGCGCCTGGTCCTTCTCGATGTACTTGCGGTACTCGTCGAGCGTGGTGGCGCCAATGGCGTGCAACTCGCCACGGGCGAGCGCAGGCTTGAGGATGTTGCCCGCGTCCATGGAGCCCTCGGTGGCGCCGGCACCCACGATGGTGTGCAGCTCGTCGATAAACAGAATCACCTGTCCGTTGGCCTTCTGCACCTCCTTGAGCACGCTCTTAAGGCGGTCCTCGAACTCGCCACGATACTTGGCGCCCGCCACGAGCGCACTCATGTCGAGCTCCACCAAGTCCTTGTCGCGCAGGGTCGAGGGAACGTCACCTTCCACGATGCGATGCGCCAGGCCCTCCACGATGGCGGTCTTGCCCACGCCCGGCTCGCCGATGAGCACGGGGTTGTTCTTGGTGCGGCGGCTGAGCACCTGGATGGTGCGGCGGATCTCCTCCACGCGACCGATTACGGGGTCGAGCTTGCCCTGACGGGCGAGGTCGGTGACGTTGCGGCCGTACTGCTCGAGCGCCTTGAACTGAGGCTTGGCATCCTGGCTGGTCACGCGTTCGTCTCCGCGCAGGTCCTCCAGCGCGGTAAGGATGCGCTTGGACGTGATGCCCTCGTCCTTGAGAATCTTGCCCGCCTCGCTCTTGGACTCCGCGATGCCGCACAGCAGATGCTCGGTGGTCGTGTATTTGTCACCCAGCTTGTCGGCGGTCTTCTCGGCCGTGTTGATAACGGCATAGAGGTCTTGGGTCATGTTGGCACCGGCCATGTCGCCGCTCACCTTGGGCGCGCGGTCAATGACGTCCTGGGCCAGGGAGCGGATGTGGGCCGGGTCAGCCCCAATGTGCTCGATGATGGCCGAGATGTTGCGCTCGCCGGAGTCGAGCAGGGCGGCGAGCAGGTGGATGGGGGCCATGGCAGGGGCCTGGGCATCTGCGGCGATACCCATGGTGGCCTGCAGCGCCTCGGCCGCGGTAACCGAAAACTTGTCTGGACGCATACGTTCCTCCTTGCAAACACGAGTCATTTATCGATGCTAGTATGCCCGCTTAAGTGCCTTTATATACAGAAATCTAAGTCAATACACAGTAGATTGCCGGTTATCAGCGAGAAAGATTGTCCACCAAGTTGCCCACGCTGTCCGTTTGGGAAGAGGCACAGACGCGCTCAACCTAGAGGCGTGCGCATATAATAGGTAACTAACCGACGAGACCCGCCAAAGGAGGAGGCCATGGAGCTAAAGGCATGGGGCTACGACGAGTTTCCCGCATTCGACGAGGACGTCGACGGGGCGGTCTGGCTCGACACCACGGGAGACGAGATGGGCGTCACATACGTCCACGACGTGGAATACGAGCGCGTGGACGGCGTCTCCCGCACCCTGCAAATTCTGATCCCCACCAGCAGGAACCACAAAGCGCCGAAGGAGGGGCGCCCGGCTTCCAGGCACTATCCCTGTGTGGTATATGTACAGGGCTCGGCATGGATGACGCAGCACGTGTATGCCAACCTCCCCTGCGTGGCTCGCCTTGCTGCGCTTGGCTACGTAGTGGCCATCGTGCAGTATCGAGACAGCGGTATCGCAAGCTTTCCCGCCCCCGTGCAGGACACGCGCAACGCGATTCGCTTTATGCGCGAGCACGCAACGGAATTCGCCGTGGATCCCACACGCGTGGCCGTTATGGGAGACTCCTCAGGCGGCCATACGGCAGTGTATGCAGGCATTCTGCACGACGACGATACCCCGGCAAACCTTTTTCCCGACACTAGCGCCGAGGTGCGCTGCATCGTGAACTACTACGGATCCACCGACCTCACCTTCGAGGACTCGAACCCCTCCACGTTCAACCACAACCTTCCGGACTCCCCCGAGGGCATGGAGATGGGTGGTGCGAACCTGCGAGAAGACGCGCAAAAGCGCGAGCTGCTCAGCGTGCGATGCAACATAGACGAGCGCACGCGCATTGCCCCGGTGCTCCACATGCACGGCACCAAGGACCGCACGGTAAACACCCGTTGCAGCATCCTGCTGCACCAACGGCTCGTGGCCACCGGACACGAGTCACACCTGTACCTGCTGCGTGGCGCCGACCACGGCGGGCCCGAGTTTTGGAGCGAGCAGACCCTAGGCGTGGTGGACGCGTTCCTGCGCACGCACATGGGCTAGCACAAGACGGCACGCAATCACGGAGGGGCTGCCTCGGATGGCTCGTGCACCATCCGAGGCAGCCCCTCCGTGATTGCGTGCCGTTCGTGACTATTCGTTGCCCCTGGCAAGCAGACCGCGCATCACCTGCTCGGGACCCTCGCCGTCGTAGCGCGCGAGCGCCACGATGCGCTCGCGCATGCGGTACTCGTGCACCTCGTCCTCGAGCTTGCGCACCTGCGCACGCAGCTCGTCGATTTGCGACTCGAGTTCCAGCTGGCGCTCGCGCAGGTCCAAGATCCGCACGACGCCCGCGAGGTTTATGCCCTCGTCGGTGAGCTTGCTAATAAGGTTCAGGCGCTCGATGTCGGCCTGCGAGTACAGGCGCGTGTTCCCGCGTGAGCGGCCCGGGTTAACCAGGCCCTTCTGCTCGTATACGCGCAGCGTTTGCGGATGCATGCCCGTGAGCTCGGCTGCGACGCTAATCATGTACAGTGGCTTGTTGCGACCGCTGGTATCACTGGCTGGCATGGCGTTCCACATCCTTCCTGTACGAGCGGCGGTCCATCGTGCGCAGCTGCTCGAGCGCCGCACGTTCCTCTCGGTTGAGGCTCGTGGGCACCTGGACGCGAATGGTTACGTACAAGGCACCGCGCCGGCCCTTCTTGCGCACGTCGGGCGCTCCCCCATCGCGAAAGCGGAAGGTCTTGCCCTCTTGCGTGCCCGCCGGCACCTTAAGCCGCACCTTCTCGCCGTCGGGTTTGGGCACCTCTATGGAGGCACCGAGCGCCGCCTCGTACACCGAGATGGGCAGGTCCATGCGCACATCGGCACCGTCACGCTTGAACAGCGCGTCGTCGAGCACCTTGGTGGTAATCACCAGGTCGCCGCGCTCGCCGCCGTTCGAGCCGTACTCGCCTTGTCCGCGATACCGCAGCTTGCCACCGTCCACGGCGCCCGCGGGAATCTTCACGTTGATCGACTGCGTCTCACCCGTGGAGGGGATGCGGTAGGTCACCTTGCGCATGGCACCGTTGAAGGCATCGTTAAACGACACCTCTATGGTGGTGTTCAGGTCGCCGCCGCGATTGGGCCGACTGGCCTGGCCCGCACCCGACCCACCAAAGATGGTCGAGAAGTCGAAGCCGCCAAAGCCCCCGTCTCCCCCACGCACGTTGTTAAAGATCTGCGACCAGTCGACGTCCACGTTGGTGGTGTAGCGACCGCGTCCGCCCGAGCCGCCGAAGTCTGCTCCCGGAATGCCGCCAAACATGAGCATCTGGTCGTACTCGCGGCGCTTGTTCTCGTCGGAGAGCGTGTTGTACGCCTCGCTCACTTCCTTGAACTTCGCCTCGTCGCCACCCGCGTCGGGATGGTACTTGGCCGCGAGCTTCCTAAAAGCCCGCTTGATCTCGTCCTGGGCGGCGTCGCGTTTTACGCCCAGAACATCATAAAAATTCTTACCTGGCATCGTGGCTTCGCCCCCTCGTTACCGTTCCTTCTGATGCAAAGGGGGACACACCTCCGCGAGGTATGTCCCCCTGTGGCTGGATTCCCCTCGTTGGAATCCCTGCTACGCGTCTTCGCTCGTGGCGTCGTCCTCGGCTGGTCGCTTGGGCCCACCATACGTTACGGTAACCATGGCGGAGCGGATTACCTTGCCGCCCATGCGATACCCACGCTGGTATACCTGCGCTACCGTCTCGTCGTACGCCTCGGTGTTCTCCTCGCGGCCCACCGCCTGGTGGGAGAGCGGCTCAAAGGGCTCGCCCGCCGGGTCGATAACCTCGACGCCCACCTTTGCCAGGACACCCAGCATCTTGTCGTGCACCGCCGAGACGCCGTCCACGAACTGGTAGTACTCGTCGCTCTGCTCGTCGCTCTGACGGGCGTGGTCCACGGCACGCTCCATGTCGTCCAGGATGGGGAGCAGCCCCAGCACGAGGCTCTCGGCAGCGCGCTCGCGCTCGGCCTCGCGTTCCTGGCGGGTGCGCCGGCGGAAGTTCTCCCAGTCGGCCTGCAGGCGTGCCAGGCGATCCACGGCGTCGGCGGCTTGCTGCTTGGCAGCGTCCACCTCGCACGTGCATTCCTCCAGGCGCTGGTAGAGCTCGTCGCGCTCGGCACGCACGCGGCCGATGTCGTTTGCCAGCTCTTCCTCCGCGGCCTGCTCACCGGCGCGAATCGCAGCCTCGACCATTGCCTCCTCGTCGAGCTCCTGTGCCTCCTGCTCGGCCTGGGGGTCGTCTATGGGTACCTTCATGGTGTCCTCATCCGCTTGCATGGCGTCGTTGCGCTCAAAGTCGTCGGTCTGCTTCATCGTGCGTCACACCCTACTCGTCTACGACCTCGTAGTCGGCGTCAACCACGTCGTCGCCACCAGGCTGGCCTGCGCCGGGCTGAGCGCCCGCGGTCTGGCTGTCCTGGTCGGAGTACACGATCTCGGCCAGCTTGTAACCTGCCTGCTGCAGGCGCTCGGAAGCGGCCTTGATGGCCTCCACGTCGGTGCCGTCGAGCGCCGTCTTGGCCTCGGCCACGGCGGCCTCGACCTCGTAGCGGGTGTCGGCGGGAACCTTGTCGCCCAGCTCCTTGAGCGTCTGCTCGGTGCTGTAGGCAAGGGAGTCGGTCTGGTTGCGGACCTCGATCTCGTCCTTCTTGGCCTTGTCCTCCTCGGCGTGGCTCTCGGCGTCGCGCACCATGCGATCGACTTCGTCGTCGGAGAGCGCGGTGGAGCCGGAGATGGTGATCTGCTGCTGCTTGCCGGTGCCCTTGTCCTTGGCGGTAACCTTAACGATGCCGTTGGCGTCGATGTCGAAGGTCACCTCGATCTGGGGTACGCCGCGACGGGCCGCGGGGATGCCGGTGAGGTTGAACTTGCCCAGGCTCTTGTTGTCGCGAGCCATCTCGCGCTCGCCCTGCAGGACGTTGATCTCGACGGAGGTCTGGTTGTCGGCCGCCGTGGAGTAGATTTCGGTCTTGCTGGTGGGGATGGTGGTGTTGCGGTCGATCATCTTGGTCATGATGCCGCCCATGGTCTCCACGCCCAGCGAGAGGGGCGTGACGTCGAGCAGCAGGATGCCCTCCACGTCGCCGGTGAGCACGCCGCCCTGGACGGCAGCGCCGTCGGCAACGACCTCGTCGGGGTTAACGGACATGTTAGGCTGCTTGCCCGTAATCTGCTTGACCAGGCTCTGGACGGCGGGCATGCGGCTGGAGCCGCCAACCAGGATAACCTCGTTGACCTCGCTGATGGAGATGCCGGCATCGCGCAGCGCCTTGGTAACGGGGCCCTTGCAGCGATCGAGCAGGTCGCGCGTGATGCGCTCGAACTCGGCGCGGGTGAGGGTGTAGTCAAGGTGCTTGGGGCCGGTGGCGTCAGCTGTGATGAAGGGCAGGTTGACCTGTGCCTGCTGGGCGCTGGAGAGCTCCTTCTTGGCGTTCTCGGCAGCCTCCTTGAGGCGCTGCAGGGCCATGGGGTCCTTGCGCAGGTCGATGCCGTTGTCCTGCTGGAACTTGTCGGCCAGCCAGTCGATTACCTTCTGGTCCCAGTCGTCGCCGCCCAGGTGGTTGTCGCCGTTGGTGGCCAGAACCTCAACCACGCCGTCGGCGAGGTCGAGCAGCGAGACGTCGAAGGTGCCGCCGCCGAGGTCGAACACGAGGACCTTCTGGTCGATGTCCTTCTTGTCCAGGCCGTAGGCCAGGGCTGCCGCGGTGGGCTCGTTTACGATGCGCTGCACGTTAAGGCCGGCAATCTTGCCCGCGTCCTTGGTGGCCTGACGCTGGGCGTCGTTGAAGTAGGCCGGCACGGTAATAACGGCGTCGGTCACGGACTCGCCCAGGTACTTCTCGGCGTCAGCCTTCATCTTGGAGAGGATCATGGCGCTAATCTGCTCGGGCGTGAAGTCCTCGCCGTCGATCTCCACCACGGCGCGGCTGCCGGTGCCGGACTTTACCTTGTACGGTACCGTCTTGAGCTCGGAGCTCACCTCGTCGTAACGGCGACCCATAAAGCGCTTGATGGAGAACACGGTGTTGGTGGGGTTGGTAACGGCCTGGTTCTTGGCCGCCTTGCCCACGATGCGCTCGCCGTCGTTGCGGAAGCCGACGACGGACGGCGTGGTGCGGTCGCCCTCCGCGTTAACAATAATGGTGGGCTCGCCGCCTTCGAGTACGGCCATGGCCGAATTGGTGGTGCCAAGGTCGATTCCCAGAATCTTAGCCATCTTGTACGTCCTTTCGTATTGGTGCGACAGGCTTGCTTGACCCCCGCACGTCTGCTTTACGATTACTAGTATTACCCCTGCGCTTCGATTCTATACATAATCTAAGTCAGTATGCAGTAGATTTTTTGCTTCTTTTGCTGTAAGCCCCTGACCTGCGGTTTTCCAGAAACCATGCGCCCACATTTGCCACACATTTCGCGGACCTCCCGCCTATTCAAGGGGCTCAGCCCTATTGATAGGCGTACACCGCACGGCCACGGTATACTTGTCGCATGTCGAGAGGGACGGAGAGACCATGAGACTTGTTATCGCATCCGACATACACGGGGCGGCCGATGCCTGCGCGCGCCTGATGCGCGCCATAGAGCGCATCGAGCCGGACCGCGTGGTGTTGCTGGGCGACCTGCTGTATCACGGCCCCCGCAACGACCTGCCCGAAGACTATGCGCCCAAGGAGGTCATTGCCATGCTCAACGGCATCGCGCGACACATCATCGCCGTGCGCGGCAACTGCGAGGCGGAGGTCGATCAGATGGTGCTCGACTTCCCCTGCATGGCAACCTACAACCAGCTACCCGACCCGGCGACGGGCGGCGTGCTCTTCCTCACGCATGGGCACGTGTACGGGCCTGGCCTGCACAACAGCGCGAGCGAGGTACCGCCACTTGGTGCCGGCGACACGCTGGTGTACGGTCACACGCACATAAAGGTGCACCAAAGAATTAGCGAAGCATCCGACGCATGGTGCTTCAACCCAGGAAGTGTGGGCATCCCCAAGGACGGGACGCGCAGCTTTGGCGTCTACGAGGACGGCCGCTTCGAGCATCGGATGCTGTAACGCTCGCCTATCGAAAGGGGTAACCCCCATTGATTGGTCGCGTACGACCAATCAATGGGGGTTACCCCTTTCGATAGGCGAGCCCGACGGGCAACGCCTACTTCGAGGCCTGGTAGATCTCGGCGTCCTTTTTTTTTTTTAATGATACGGCGACCACCGAGAGCTTGAGGTCGTCGATCTCCTTGGTCGCGAACATATACACCCGCTTGTTGGCGGGCACCACAAAGCGCGTGTCGCGAGCCGGATGGCCCTCGATCTCGTAGGTGTACACCGTCTTTACGCCGCTCTTGTCACCAATCTTCGCAGCCTTGGGCTCCGAGGTAACCTTGAGGTCCTTGTGCTGCTTCTTCATGTAGTCCGTGAACTCCTTGAGGAAGTCCTCGCCGGTCTTGTCCATGTTGTACACGCAAACCAGGACGTACGGGAACGACTTCTTGGTCGTGTAGACGTAGTACTCGTTGCCCCTGAGCACGCCGGTGGCACCATCGGGCACGGCAATCTTGATGCCCCAGCTCGCCAGGTCGTCGATGTTGGTGCTCTTGGAACTCGAGGTCTTCTTGCTTGTCTCGCCAGCCGAGTCCGCCTCGGCCGCCGAGCCCGTCTCGCCCGCAGAGCTGGCCTCTGCCGCAACCGACTCGTCTGCGGCTGCCGTGGTGTCGGAAACCTGGGTCTTGGTGTCCTGGGTCGCATCCTGGGTCGCGGCCTGATCCTCGGTCTTGGTGGCATCCTGGGTCGCGGTCTGCGTCGCTCCCGAGCAGGCACCCAAGGTGAGGGGCGCACACAGCGCCAGGGCCAATACCGCAGCAGACAGTCTTTTCATAGCAAACCCTCCCCGCATCTTTACTGAACATTCCATAAGGTAATGGTACGCCATGTGATGCCGCCAGCGCCCCTCTACTAGGCGGATGGCACATCGCCTGTGCTCACCAATCAAAGGGGGTTACACTAGGAACAATGCCACATGCAGAAGGAGTACCCCATGAGAAACCCGTTGCGCAGTCTTGTTACCCGCCGGAGCTTCCTGGCTGGTTCCGCTGGAGCAGGAGCGACCCTTGCCGCCGCCGGATGCGCGAACACCCAGAGCACAACCCCCGCGGCAACGCCGAAGAAGCTTGCCATCATCCACACCAACGACACGCATGGTCACGACCTGCTCGATAACGAATCCCTGGGCTTGGCCGCAGCCGCGCAGCTGAGGACCGACTACCAGAACAAGGGCTACGAGGTGCTGCTTCTGGACGCGGGAGACTTGTTACAGGGCGAGCCGCTCGTCGGGCAGTCCAAGGGCCATGCGGGCATCGACTTCTTTAACCAAGCTGGCTACAACGCCGTGGCGGTGGGCAACCACGAGTTCGACTACGGCCAGGACAACCTGCGCCAGTGCGCCGAGGAGGCCAGCTTTCCCCTGCTCTCGGCAAACATCATCGTTGCCGAGACGGGCAAGACCCTCATGGAGCCGAATACGGTCCTCACGTTGGAAGACGGGAGGAAGGTGGGCGTGTTTGGGCTCATCACGCCCGAAACCAAGACAAGCGTGAATACCATCTTTGTAGAGGGAATCACGTTCCTGGCTGGCAGTGAGCTCTACCAATGCGCGCAGGCGCAGGTGGACGAGCTTCGCAAGCAGGGCTGCGACCTCGTGGTCTGTCTCGCCCACCTAGGCGAGGAGGAGACGCTCGCGCCCAATCGTACATGCGACGTGGTAGAGCATGTCTCGGGCATCGATCTTGTAATAGACGGGCACGACCATCAGGAGGAGAACGTTACGCTCCAGGACGCGAGCGGCAACCCAACCCTCGTGGTCGAGACGGGCTGCTTTACCCATGCCATTGGCGTCGTCACCTGGGAGGACGGCAAGCTTGCCAGCACGCTGGTACACCACGGCAGCTACGACGGGCAGGACGGCACCGTCGCGGCGGCGGTACAAAAGGTGAACGACGAGGTGGAAGCGTCGCTCAGCGCAGTGGTCGCCACGACGGCGTTCGATCTTGACGGCAATCGCGACCCCGGCGTGCGCACCAAAGAGACCAACTTGGGCGACCTGTTTACCGACGCCCTGCTGTGGGGAGCGCAGGTCAAGGCAAAGCGAACGCCCGACGCCGCCATAACCAACGGAGGGTCCCTTCGCGCCTCCGTCGAGGCCGGAGACATCACGCTCGAGGACGTCGTTTCGGTGTACTCGTTTATCAACACGCTCTGCACGGTGGAGGTCACCGGTGCGCAGCTCCTAGAGGTGCTCGAGGCGTCCTGCTCGGCATGCCCGGAGCCGCTGGGCGCATTTCCCCAAGTGGCGGGGCTTGTGTTCTCCATAGACACGTCCGTGCCGTACCAGAAGGGGGCGAACTATCCCAACTCCGACTACGCCTCGCCAGCCAAGCCCGGCAGCCGCGTAACCATCCAGCAAGTGGGCGATCGTCCCTTTAGCACGGATGACACGTACGTAATCGCGTCCACCGACTTTACCTGCAACGGCGGCGACACCTACTACGTGTTTGCCGAGGCCGCAAAGCAGGGGCTGGAGAACACGAACGAGCTCATTACCGACGTCTTTGCGGACTTCCTTAGGGACGCCTGCAAGGGCGAGGTGCCCGAGCAGTACCGCACGGCGCAGAACCGCATTACCATCGCGTAGGCCGAACAACAGGTTGGCCTTGCATATGCCCGCCTGTTAACGGGGCGACCCTCACCGACATGCCGCTTGCGACAATCAGTGGGGGTCGCCCCTGTAACAGGCGGACAACGATCAGCGACGAGCGTGACTTACGCGATCTGGAACGACTTAGTGGCTAGCTTGGTATTGTCCCACGAGAAGAGCTCGCCCACCTCGACCTCCACGTCGCTCGTCGTGTCCTGGAGCTCGTAGGCACTGGTTACCTCAATCGAGCTACCAGCGCGCACCTTGGTCATGGAGTTTCCGCCACCGTCGGTGTCGGCAAAGGCCGTCTCGCACTGCACGCCGTTTTGGTATACCTCCGCATGCAGCGCCGTCATAAAGGACGTGGGCTCATCGTCTGAGACGTTCGTAAAGGTGTAGGTAACGAACACACACGGGTTATGGCTGTAGTCCTCCCCCACCTTTGCGCTGTCTATGGTAACGGCATACTTCGACTCGGCCTTGGGCTCCTCCTTCTTTTCGGCCTTTTCGGCCTGCTCGGCCTTGGCGGGCTCCTCCTTGGTCTTGGAGGACTCCGACTGCTCCTCCGTCTTTTGCTCCGTCTGTGCGGACGAGTCGCTTGAGGAGCTCTTCCTCTTGGACGAGCTACATCCCGCGACGCACACGACCAGCGCAAACGCGACGAGCACGCTTATGGCCGCCGCAACCCTCTTCCCCATCCTCATGGCACAACCTCCAGGCATCGAAACCATACCGACACGCTCGATGCTACCGGGGACGCGGCGCGGTTTCCTCAGCTGCCAGCTGAATTTTGCGTGGGCTATCCCCTGCTCCTAAGCATTGGTCACATGTGTTGGAGATGAGACTCGGCGGACGCCACTACCTCAGGCGGACAATGGTGGCTCCCAAAAATCCCAAGGTGAGTATGCCACCCAAGGTGGCCACGAGCACGACGAGGAGTCGCAGGACGAGCGTTCGCACCGGGCGCTTCTCGGTGGCAAAGTACAAAAGCTCCCAGGCAAACCAGATGTGCCCGACGAACAGCGCCACCCCACCAAAGGCGCCAATAAACATTTGTTCGGTCTTTGGCACGATCCATGACTGCACGATCGCATAGCCGAGGAGCAGCAACCAAGCAAGGGAAACGCCCAGGAAGGCGATCGTAAACGTGCGCAACGCAGAGCGCGGCTGGGCGAACAGCGCCTTGAGGCGGTCTGGCCAGGTGTTACCGATTTCCTGCTCTGGTTCGGCTGGCTGGGACCCGGCCGGCCGGTCGTCCGATCTGCGGCGGCCCGATCCGGGCACCGGCGGGGTGTGCGTGGTCGACGATGCGCCTTGCGGGCGCGGGGCCTTGCGCGGCTGCTCCGGGCGCGGGGCCTGGCGTGGCTGCGCCGTCGTGCCCGTCGCGGCCACCGTGCCCGTCGCGGCCACCGTGCCTGGAAGGGCAGGCTCCCTGCGCCCGCCATCGGCACCGCCCAAGGTGCGCTCCGCCGCCGCCAGCGCCTCTCCCATTTGCAGCGCGCTCTGATACCGCGCGCTCGGCTCGAACGCGCACGCCTTCGCAACGATGTCACGCAGCGGACCCGGCAGCTCATGCTCGTCGAACTCCGCAAGGTCAATCGCCGCCTGGTCGCACACGTGCCCGACTGCCAGGCACAGCAGCAGCCGGCCCACGGCGTACAGGTCCGACCTCGCGTCGGTCTGGGCGAAACCGTACTGCTCGGGCGCCGAGAATCCCGGCGTCCCCAGGGGTTTGGTATCGTGCGTGGCTGCCTCGTTCGTTACGCGGGCGACGCCCAGGTCGATGAGGCACGTGCGCGACCGCATGCTGTCTCCCAGCACGTCGGGTCGCACCACCACGTTGCCTGGGGATACGTCCCTGTGAATCACGCCGCGATCGTGCAGAATCGTCAGGGCGTCGCACACGCCACCCGCCACGGCCGCCGCCTCGTAGGGCGCAAGCCTAAACTGCCGATCCAGCATCTGCGCGACCGTCGTGCCCATGACGTAGCGGCACACCACCACTAGCACGTCGGGCAGCTGATACACGCATGCGACCTGCGGCACATGGGCATCGTGGACGCCCATGAGCCGCTCCCAGGCATCGCGGTTGGCGAGCTCGAGGGGTATGCGCTTGCGCACGTACAGCTGCCCGGCAGCGTCGGCGACGAGCTCGGTCGCCCCCACGCGATGCTCGACGAGCACCCGCACGACCTTAAACGAGTCGTCCAGCTCAAGCGCTCGTATAACCTCGTCGTCCGTCATGACGCCCTGTCGCCTTCCGCGACGAGCGTGGGCTCGCCCAACCGATACAGCTCGTCGTCGCACTGTGCCCGCGTCATGCCATGGTCCACGCAGTGGATGATGATCGCGTCACGACGCACCTTGCACCACAGCTCCGAGACGCCCGCGAGCCGCAGCAGGCGCTGTGTCTCGACCAGCGAGCACCCAAGGCCAAACGCCAGCATAATCGTGTGGTCCCGCCCGATGCCGCGCTCGCCTTGGAACACCTGATAGGCAAAGGTCGCGTTGAGTCCCGACGCGCGAATGACCGCCGCACGCGTAAGGCCCCGGTCTTCAAGGAGCTCATGCGCATAGTCGGCCAGCGTGCGGTCGGGCAGGGTCACGTTGTCGAGGTAGGCCTCGGGTGTGGCGCTGGCAAGCAGCTTCTCGAGCAGCTCGTCGGTGAGGGTCTCCTGCTTCATGTGAGAGGCCCGCCCTACGCGAGGACGGCGGCGCGCCCACGCGCGAACGCCTGCAGGTTCGCGTCGATGGTGCGTGGCGGCACGCGACGACGGATGGCATCCTCCCACGCGGCCTCGCCAAAGGGCAGGGCGGTGGAGAGGGCGCCCACGAGCACCACGTTGGTGGAGCGCGGGCTGCCAACCTCGCGTGCGATGGCACCGGCATCGATTACGTGGGCACCTATCTGCGCCAGGCGCTCGTCGGTGCCCTCGGGCATCTGACACGTGCCGATGTTTACGGGCACGGGTGTTATGAGCTCGTCGTTAACGAAGAGGCTTCCGCCCTCGCGCACGTACTGCTGGGCGCGCAAGGCTTCGATTGCCTCGAACGCCACCACGATGTCGGCGCAGCCGGCGTCGGCAATCATGCTCTGGACCTTCTCGCCCACGCGCACCACGGTGGAGACGGAGCCACCACGCTGGCTCATGCCGTGAATCTCCGAGACCTTTACGTCGAGGCCGGCGTTAGCCGCGACCATGGCGAGGAGCTGGCCGGCCAGAATCGTTCCCTGACCGCCAACGCCCACCAGAAGAATCGTCTTGGTTCCATCGAGGACCACGCGCTCGCCCGTCTGGGCGACGCCGTAGTTGGTTGAGGTATCGTGCGGCATGCTAGGCCTCCTTCGAGATGCAGCCAAACGGACAGGCCTGGGCGCATTGCCCGCAGCCGATGCACTGGTTGGGATCGATCACGGCGTACCCCGTCTGGTCCTTGCCCAACGCCGGGCACCCAATCTGGATGCAGGTCCCGCACCGACGGCAGTCGGTAATCGTGGGCATGGGCTTGCGCGAGCGATCGAGCAGGCGGCACGGCGCCTTAAAGATGATGACCGACAACTTGTCGGTGGCACGGGTGGCCTTTCGCAGCGCGGCGCGGATGGCCATCATGTCCTGCGCGTCAACCTGCTCCACCTCGTCCACGCCGATGGCCTGGCACAGCGCCACCAGGTCGAGCTGCTTGCCGGCCGGCACGTCGAGCGGGTTGACGCGGGCGGCCTGCTCGGTCAGCGTGACGCCATTTACGGGATTGCCCTGTGTGCCCGTCATGGCCGTGGTGCGGTTGTCCAGGATGCACAGCGTTCCCTTGCCGCCGTTGTACACGGTACCCAGAAGGCTCGTGATGCCCGAGTGGGCAAACGTCGAGTCGCCGATGACGCCCACCACGGGACGCCCGCTGCGCTCGGCGACGCCGGCGAGCTCCATGCCATGTGCCATCGAGAGAGACGCGCCCATGTCGATGACCGAGTCCACGGAGCGGTACGGCGCCACGGCGCCCAGCGTGTAGCAACCGATGTCACCCGTAACGATGGCCTTGAGCCTACGCAGCTCGCAGTACACCAGGCGGTGCGGGCAGCCCGCGCAGAATGCGGGGGGACGCGGAGGCAGGCCCTCGGCAGGATCGAGGTGCGTCGGCTCTGCAACGCCAAACGCGGCGCGGATGTGGGCGGGGGTCACCTCGCCCGAGCGCGGCAGGCTTCCCGCGGGAGGCTCGCTCACCTCCACGCCCAGAGCGCGCACGCGCGTCTGGAAGTAGGTGCAGGCCTCCTCCACCACGTACAGCTTGTCCACCTGGGCGGCGAAGTCGCGAATCTTGTGCGGCGGCAGCGGCCACGTGACGCCCAGCTTGAGCACCGAGGCTTCGGGCAGCGCCTCGCGCACGTGCGTGTACAGCGCACCTGCCACGATGACGCCCACCGAGCGGTCGCGAAGCTCGGTGCGGTTGAGGTCGCACTCCTCCGCCCACGCCACGAGCGCGTCCTCGCGGTCGTTTGCCACCAGCGTGCGGCGCACGGCGTTGGCCGGCATCATCACGTACTTCTCGGGGTGCGACTCGTATTCCAGGGGCAGCGGGACCGCGCGCTCGCCAGCGACGTCCACCATGGTGCGCGTGTGCGCGATGCGCATGGTCTCGTGCAGCATCACGAGCGTGTCGAACTTCTCGGAAACGTCGAAGGCACGCTGCGCGAACTCGTAGGCCTCCTGCGAGTCGGCGGGATCCAGGCACGGCACGCGCCCGAACGCGGCGTAATGGCGGCTGTCCTGCTCGTTTTGCGAGCTGTAGCAGGAGGGGTCGTCGGCCGCGAGCAGCACCAGACCGGCGCCCACGCCGGTGTTCGCCGCGCTCATAAAGGGGTCGGCGGCCACGTTGACGCCCACGTGCTTCATGGTGACGAGCGTGCGCACGCCGCCCATCGAAGCACCCAGGCCCACCTCGAGTGCGACCTTCTCGTTGGGCGCCCACTCGCAATACACGTCGGGCTTGGTCACCAGGTTCTCCAAGGTCTCGGTTGAGGGCGTGCCCGGATAGGCCGCGCCAACGGCGACGCCGGCCTCCCATGCGCCCTGCGCTATGGCCTCGTTGCCGCTTAAGAGCTGTTTGCTCACAATACCTCCCTTCGTGCGTGGCACCCTCTACCAGCACCACGCAACATACGCATTGTTGGTATGATACGCGACTCGCGCTAGATAAGGCCGAAATGCTCAAAAGCGCAATACAGACCGTCCTCGTCGATGGGTTTGGTCACGAAGTCGGCTACGGCTTTTGCCTCGTCGGTTCCGTTGCCCATGCACACCGAAACGTCCGCCATGCGCAGCATGGGAAGGTCGTTGCCCGAGTCGCCCAGCGCCATGGTTTGGTAGGCCACGCCGTCAATCTCCTGCAGTGCCGAGCGCACCGTGTTGAGCGCCGTGGCCTTGGAGATGTGCCGGTTGGTGAACTCCGTCGCATCGCCCATCGTGGTGGGAACGTAGCCTTCCGGCACGCCGGCCTTTACCTCCTCCGGCACGCCGCCTTCCACAAAGAGCGAGTACTTATATATTTGCGCGTGGTCGGCTTCGGTCATGCACGAGGTGTCGGGGTGGTCGATAAAGGGGTCGTTCGCCTTGGCCATGAGCTCGCGCAGATACCGGAGGTACGTCTGGTCGTAGGCGCGCACAAAGCAGCGATCGCCTCCCTCGGCGATGAGGATGCCCTGCCCGACGTCGAGCGCCGCCATCATGGCGTGCGACATGTCGACCCCCAGCGGCTCGTCCACGAGCTTCCTGGTGCCAAAGAAGACCTCGGCACCCGCCGCATAGCAACGCCCGTCCAGTCCGTAACGCAGCAGCTCGCGGCACTCGCCTCGCGAACGGCCCGTGTTCGAGAATACCCGGTGCCCACGCGCCTGGGCCTTGCGGATGGCCTCGAGCGCCGAGTCCGGCACGCCCTCCTCGGTCCAAAAGGTGTTGTCCAGGTCCAAGAATACGACGGTGGGCATAGGTGCGCTCCTCTCTGCATGCTTGGCATTACTATGCGCCATCGCGCGCCCGGCCCGCCGCACGGAATCCGGCATTCTTGGGATATACAGAGTTGCGCGCTTCGCTGGACAAAAGGGACAGTCCCCTGTACACAGGGGACTGTCCCTTTTGTCCAGGGGGCTGTCCCCCGCGTACCGTCTCAGCGGCGGGCGCGGCGGACGAGGAGCTGGTCGTACTGGGCGTAGAGCCGCTGCGTGCCGTTTTCCAAGTGGTAGTAGTGCACGAGATAGGGCACCAGCAGCACCAGGAACATGAGCATGAGCACGACGCACACGAGGCTCTGCGTGCACAGGGTCGCCAGGGCGCAGGCCAGCTCCATGAGCGCGAATGCAAGGGTAACCAGGAGGTGGATCAGCCGCTCGTGCTGAAAGAACCCAATCTGCACCAGATGCTCATCGAGCGCCGCACCCCAATCCGTCGTTGCCGCGTCGTTGTCCAGCAGCGCCTGCACGCGCCTCTCGTACGCTTCAAGCCGCCTTCTCATACTCGCCCCTCTCGACCACGTTTGCACACAACCATTCTACCGCCCTTGCAAACCGCATCGCATATGTTATGATTCCGAATTCGACCGTACATTTCACATTCGCAAGGAGAGCCATGGCGACACGCGGAAAATACAAGACGCGGCAACGTACGCTCGTGCAAACCTGCCTGGAGTCCAACGTGGGACGCTACCTCACCGTGGACGAGGTGTGGAGCAGTGCAACGCTTTCCGGCGAGCGCATAGGCCGCACCACCGTGTATCGCAACCTCGAGTCCATGGTCGAGGAGGGGCAGGCGCTCAAGGCCGTCTCGCCCGGTGGAGAGGCGAGCTATCACCTGTATCAGGACAAGGCCTCGGGCCAGCTGGTGTGCCTGGAGTGTCGCAACGCCTTTCCGCTTACCTGCCACATGATTGGCGAGCTGTCGCACCACGTGCTCGACCATCACGGCTTTAAGATCCTGCCCGCCCGCACCGTGCTCTATGGCCTGTGTGACGCGTGCCTTGCGGCCACGTCGAACGCAAGCCAGGCAGTCTAGTCGCACGTCACCCATAAGGACCGCATATGAGAAGACCATGGCATGCCGTGCTTACGGCACTCGCGCTCTGCGCCCTCGTCCTTGCGGGCTGCGCCGGCGCGGGAGCGAAGGACAACGCCAGCATTAGGGCGAAGGTGGTGTGCACGACCTTTGCCGCCTACGACTGGACCATGCAGGTGCTCGGCGACGAGGCCGACCAGTACGAGGTCACCTACCTGCTGTCAAGCGGCGTGGACCTGCACAGCTACCAGCCAACCGTCGCCGACATGGTGCGAGTCTCGGGCGCCGACCTGTTTGTGTACGTGGGCGGCGAGTCCGACGCATGGGCGCACGACGCCATTGCCAGCGCGAGCAACCCCAACCTGCACGCCCTGTCGCTCCTCGATGCCGTTGGCGACGCAGCCTTGGAGGAAGAGGAGGTCGAGGGCATGGAAGCCCCGCGCGGCGAGCACGAGCATGGCGAGGGCGAGGGGCACGGCGAGGGCGAGGGGCACGGCGAGGGTGAGGAACACGCCGAGCACGGCGACCACGAGCACGGCGAGGGCGATGAGCACGAGGAACCCGAGCTGGACGAGCACGTGTGGCTCTCGCTGCGTCACGCGCAAACCATAACCCGCACCCTCGCAGACGAGCTTGCGGCCATCGACCCGCAAAACACCGACGTCTTCCATCGCAACGCTCAGGCATACAACGCCAAGCTCGCCGACCTCGACGCCCGCTATGCCCAGGTGGTTGACGCGGCCCCGCACGACACGTTCGTGTTCGCGGACCGGTTCCCGTTTCGCTACCTGGCCGAGGACTACGGACTGCGCTACTATGCCGCCTTCTCGGGCTGCAGCGCCGAGACCGAGGCCAGCTTTGCCACCGTTATCTTCCTCGCGAAAAAGCTCGACGAGCTGGGCCTTTCCAGCGTGCTCGTAACCGACGGCTCCAATCAGCGCATGGCCCAGACCGTCATCCTGAGCGCGCAGCCCACCGACCGGCAGATCCTTGTGCTCGACTCCCTGCAGTCCACCAAGGGTCAGGACATCCAAGCCGGCAAGACCTACCTCCGCACGATGGAGCACAATCTGCAAGTCCTCAAGACCGCCCTGGCATAAGGAGTTCTTATGGCATGCCTTACCTGCGACAACCTGTCCATCGGCTACTCCGGCACGCCGGTCGCCTCTGGCATCTCGTTTAGCGTGAGCCCAGGCGACCTGCTGTGCATTCTGGGAAAGAACGGCATCGGCAAGTCAACTCTGGTCAAGACGCTCCTGCGGCTGATTCCTCCCATCTCCGGACGTCTTGAGCTCAGCGGACACCACACGGGATGCGGCGTGGGCTACCTGCCGCAGCGCGGAGAGACCCAGCGGGACTTTCCCGCCTCCGCCGAGGAGATCGTGCTCTCGGGGCGGTTGGCGCGCATCGGTTCCAGGCCCTTCTTTAGCAAGGAGGACCATCAGGCCGCTCTCGACGCGCTCGAGCGCACCGGCGCGCTCGAACTACGCGACCGACCGTTCAGCCGGCTGTCGGGCGGGCAGCAGCAGCGCGTGCTGCTCGCGCGCGCCCTGTGTGCGGCCTCGCGCATCGTCGTGCTCGACGAGCCGACCAATGGCTTGGACCCGGATGCGGCAAAGGGGCTCTACGACCTGCTGGAGACGCTCCGACACGACGGCCTAGCTGTGATCATGGTGTCTCACGACGTGAGCGAGGCGCTATCGCACGCCACGCACGTGCTCGCGTTCGAGAACTCCACCCCCGGCTTCTTTACCGTGGACGACTACCTCAACCACCTGACGGCCAAGAAAGACGAGGTACTCTAGATGCTGCAGACGCTCGCGACCTACCTCTCGTATCCCTTCGTAATCTATGCGCTCATCGTGGGCGTGCTCGTGGCGCTGTGCTCGTCGCTGCTGGGCACCACGCTGGTGATGAAGCGCCTATCCTACATTGGCGACGGGCTCTCGCACGTGGCCTTTGGTGCCTACGCCGTCGCTGCGGTGGCAGGCGTCACGCAAAACATGCTGGTGATTGCCCCCGTCACCACGATCGCAGCCGTCCTGCTGCTTCGCCGCGGACAGGACGCTCGCGTGCATGGCGACGCCGCCATTGCCATGATGTCGGTTACGGCACTGGCGGCGGGCTATCTGCTCATGAACGTGTTTGGCACCTCGAGCAACCTCTCGGGCGACGTGTGCTCCACGCTGTTTGGCTCGACGTCCATCCTCACGCTCACGCAGACCGAAGTCCTTGTGTGCGCTGTGATGTCGGCGCTCGTGGTGGGCGGGTTCGTGCTGCTGTACAACCGCATTTTTGCCATTACCTTCGACGAGGGCTTTGCCCAGGCGTGCGGCCTGCCCGTGGGCCGATACGACCTCGTGCTCGCCATAATGATCGCCTTCGTTATCGTGGTGGGCATGAGCCTGGTGGGTGCGCTGCTTCTCTCGGCCTTGGTGGTGTTTCCCGCCCTGGCCGCCATGCGCGTATGCCGAACGTTCAAGTCGGTTACCGTGTGCTCGGCGGCCATTGCCGTGGTGTGCGCGTTGCTGGGCATGCTCGTTTCGATGTTGGCCAACACGCCCGTGGGCTCGACCATCGTCGTCTTCGACGCAGCCGCCTTCGTCCTCGCTTCACTCATCGGTCGTTAACCCTACACGAACCTCTGTGGTGTGCGGGGGACCGTCCCCTTTGTCCAGGGGGCGGTCCCCCGCGCACCACGGGCGGTTTCCACGTCCGACGAAGTAGCCCGATATCCCGACTCCTCTTTGGCTCCGATGGCTTAGTATGATTAAAAGGTAGCATGGTTGCCAGAACACATGCGTGCAGGCATAGAGGAGGTCCCATGAGCAACACGCAGCACAAAACACCCACCCGCATGCGGCTTCTTATCTCTTTGATAACCGCCGTCGCCCTGGTGCTTACCAGCGCGTTTCCCGCGGGATTCGCGTACGGCGACGAGGTCGTGGTTGAGGAGGGCAATCCGAACGAGGCGGTGGTGGTTGCCCAGACCCCCGATCAGAAGAACGAGGTCGAGGTACAGGCCGACCAGACGGACGCCGCGGAGCAGGACGGGGTGGGCGACGAGGCCAAGGGCCAGAGCATAGGCACGCAGGAGGTCTCCACTAGCAGCAACGACACGGATATCGACAGCATCATTCAGAAAATGACCCTCGTCGAGAAGATCTCGCAGATGATCATTCCGGCCATTCGCACGTGGGACGAAAAGAACGTGCAGAACCTGAGTCAATACTCCGCCTTGGCCACCGCCCTCAAGGCCCACCAGTATGGCGGCATCATCCTGTTTGGCGCGAACATCTCGACCGTGGAGCAGACCGGCACGCTGGTAAACGCGCTGCAGGCCAACAACATGGAGGCGACTGGTCGCTCCAAGAACATTCCCTACCTCATGTGCGTGGACGGCGAGGGCGGCGTGGTCGTGCGCTTTACCATGGGCACGCGCATGACCGGCAGCATGGCCGTAGGTGCCACGGGCGCCAAGGCACAAGAGAACGCGTTCACCACCGGCAAGGTGTTGGGCGAGGAGATTGCGGCCCTGGGCTTTACGGCAGACCTCGCCCCCGCCGTCGACGTAAACAGCAACCCGTCCAACCCTGCCATTGGCACGCGCTCCTTTGGTGACGACCCCGCAGTCGTCGGCCCACTGGGCGTTGAGTTCTCCAAAGGACTTGCCAAGAGCGACGTGGTCGCCACCTACAAGCACTTCCCTGGCAGTGGTGATGTGGCCACCGACGCCCACCTTGGCCTGCCCATCTGCAACAAGACGGAGGCCGAGCTCAAGGCATGCGAACTCATGCCATTTGTTACGGCCATCAAAAGTGGTGCCGACATGATCATGACGGCACATATCGTGCTTCCCACGTACGAAAAGAACAGTGGGGTCCCCGAGATAACCTTTCCAGATGGAACCACGGGTTACTATCCCGCCACGATGTCGGACCAAATCCTCAACAACCTGCTGCGGAAAAAGCTCGGTTTCGACGGCGTCGTGATAACCGATGCGCTCGAGATGGACGCCCTGTACGAGTATCAGCTGGTCGATTCCGCATCAAATATTCCTGAAAAAGAAACTAAGGCACAAAGAATGGCGCGCCTTAAGGGCGATCTCACCTATCGCGTCAACCTTGCCGAGAAGTGCATCCTTGCCGGCGTCGACTTCCTGCTCATCCCCACCGATCTCAATGGGTCAGGCGCGCAGGAGTTCTACGACAGCTACATCAATGCCATCGCAGATAAGGCCAACGCCTCATCCGACTTGATGAAGCGCATCAACCAAAGCGTCAAGCGCATCCTCACGCTCAAGCAGAAGTACGGGATTCTCGACACATACAAGACAGTCGACACCAATGCTGCCAAGGCCGTCGTTGGCTCCGACGCTCACCACGAGGAGGAGATGGAAATCGCCCGCGAGGCCATTACGCTGGTTAAGAACGACAACTACGCCCTGCCCCTCTCGGGCCACGAGAACAACGTGGTAATTCTGGGTCGCCTCAAGGACGACAACATGACCATTGACTACGCCATCAAGGAGCTGCAGAGCAAGGGTCTTATCGCCCAGGACGCCCGCATCAACAACCTCGTGGATCCCAATCGCTCCTCGGGCAGTGACAGCTCCAAGATGCACATTACCATCGACTACTACTACGACAGCAAGAACAGTGCCGCGCACTACACCAACGCCCTTAAGGACGCCATAAAGAACGCCGACACCGTAATCTGCTTTACGGCCAGCTACGACGCCGGCCCCCTGGCTGGAACCTCGCCGCTGTACCAATGCGTGTCGCGTGCGCTCAGCGCGACGCACGCCGCTGGTGGCAAGTTCGTCCTGCTTGCCAACAACCTGCCCTACGACGCGGCACGCTACCAGGGTGCCGACGCGGCCATGTTGGGGTACATGTCCGCCGGCCTTGGTGCCGACCCCACCGACAAGAGCGCGGGCGGCGTGGCCTACAATGCGAACGTCGTCGCCGCTGTCTCGGCGCTCTTTGACGACGTGAATCCCGGCGGGCCCACCGGCACGCTGCCGGTCAACATACCCGACCTGGTGGAGAAGGACAACCTCACCATCGAGTACACCTCCGACATCCTCTACAAGCGCGGGTTCGGTCTGAGCTACGCCTACGCGTTTATCGAAGGCGCTGGTGGCGTCCACGCAAGGTATTCGGGTGCGGGCCTTGCCTTTAAGACCAACGCGCGCTACGACAAGCTGCGCAGGGTGCTCGTCGACGACCAAGAGCTTGGTCAGGGCGACTACGCAGCGGCCGTGGGGTCAACGAAGATAAACCTATCGTCCGACTACCTGGATACCCTTGCCTCGGGCGACCATACGCTCACGGCAGTCTACGACTATGGCGGGGGCGAGTTTAACGTGAGCACGACCTTTAGCGTAAACAAGGATCCCGTGGTGAGCTATGCGTCACACGTGCAGCGCATCGGCTGGCAGAAGGCCGTGACGAACGGGAGCATAAGCGGAACCACGGGCAAGTCCCGCCGCGTGGAGGCCCTGCGCATAAGCGTGTCGGACCTCCCCTGCGAAGGCGGCATCAGCTACCGGTCCCACGTGCAGACCAAGGGCTGGGAGAAGAGCTGGGTGTCGGACGGCAAGGCTTCGGGCACCACGGGCAAGTCCAAGCGCGTCGAGGCCGTGCAGCTCAAGCTTACCGGCGAAGCTGCCAACCAGTACGACGTGTACTATCGCGTGCATGTGCAGCGCATTGGCTGGATGGCATGGGCGAAGAACGGCGAGTCGGCTGGCACAACCGGAATGTCCCGCCGCGTGGAGGCGATTCAGGTCGTACTCGTGAAGAAGGGGCAACCCGCACCGAGCAACGACTACCAAGGCGCCAAACAGGCATACAACAAGGCGTTCCGCAAGAAGTAAGCGAAACTGAGAAAAGGGGCCTGACCCCTTTTCTCAGTCTCGGAAGGACTGTTCCTCCGTGGCCACCACATTAAGTGCGAAGATTTTCCATGCGCCGCGGGGGTTCATCCAAGGCACACAGCCCATCTACCTGCGCAAACGCGGTTGGTATCAATACATGTACTTTTTGGATCTTCGCACTTAATGTGGCGCGAGATGTCGTGAGAAAAGGGGTCTGGCCCCTTTTCTCACACACCTTCGAGCGCGACGGCCTGCTCCACCTCGCGCTTGTGCAAAAACAGCGTGCAGCCACCCATGTGCTCGTTGGCATGCCGAGCCTCGATCTTTTGGATGCGCTCGAAGAAAGACGACTGCAGGGCGCCCATAAGCCCCACGTCGGCCACGTTGGCAACAGAGAATGGCGAGAACGGGCACGGCTCTGCAGCACCCGCCTGCGAAATGTGGAAGAACCCACGCCCGGCGGCAAGGCACCCTCCCATGCGCTCCTCGTTTCCCGGGAACACGATGGCCGACAGCGCATTGAACGCAGGGTCTGCGTTGATGGCGTCCATGCGCTCGAGCAACCGGTCGTGCTCAGCCATGGAAAGCGCCAGGCGCCCGCTCCCCTTGGCCACGGGGACGAACTCGTTGCAGATATAGAGTCCGCATCCCCGCTCGTGCAGGTCGCGCACGAATTCGATCTCCGTCACCTCGTCGAGGTTCTTGGTGGTCACGGTAACGGAGGCGCCCCACAAAATCCCACGTTCGGTACAGAGCGCCTGTGCCGCTCGCACGTGATCGGCCACGCCAATGCCTCGGCGCGCGTCGGTCTGGGCGTCGGTGCCTTCGATGGAAAACACAGGCACGAGGTTTCGGTTGATGTCAAGCAGCGCAAGGAGGTCGTCGTCGAACGTCGTGCCGTTCGTAAAGATGGCAAAAATGATGTCCTTGCATGCGGCGGCTTCCTCAATGACGTGGCGACGCAGCGTAGGCTCGCCTCCTGCGAGAAGGATAAACGACACGCCAATGCCAGCCGCCTCGTCGAAGATGTGCCTCCACGCCTCATCGCTTAGCTCAGCCTCCTTGGCCGCGGCGCCAATGGCGCCATGCGCATGCGCGTAGCAGCCCTCGCAAGTGAGGTTGCACTCGCTGGCAATGGAGGCGATGAGGAACGGGGGCACATGCACGCCTTCGCGCTCAAAACGGGCGCGGGTCTTTGCGGCACGCTTTGCGGCAAGCGCCGCATGCGCCAGGTACCGGGCACCGCGGACGCTGCGTGTGTAGTAGCGCGCAGCGGTCTCCACAATGTTGCTGGCGCCTCGCTCCATGAACGCATTAAGATTCATGCTTGTCCTTTCCGCAGGCATTCCGTACTGTGCGCCATAAGTTTAGAGCATCATCCATTGACGAGCTATTTGTGCAGGACCTTGTGAAACCAGTATGCGGACCGCTCGTATCCCAGCTCGGCAAGCAGCGCCTGCGAACCCGTGCGCCCAAAGCTCGTCGCGCATCCAACGGAGTTCGCGCCGCGCTCGCGGGCCTCCCGCTCCGCGCGCTCGATGAGCTGGCGCCCGATGCCGCGACCTTGGTATTCCGGCAGAACGGCGATGCCGTTCATCTTTATGTAGCCGTCTGGATCGTCAATCGAAAGCACCTCGACGAGTGTGATAAACCCCACGGCGGCGCCATCCTCCACAGCCACAAACGTGCGATAGCGGTCGTCTTGGGCCATCCTGTTCAAAGTTCTGCCAACGCGCTCGTCCGTCGCGGCGGGCACGTTAAGAAGCTCGCGCCAGAGCCTGGCGACCACGGCGTAGTCTTCGGGCTGCACCTCTCGTATCATGGCTGGTCCTCTCTCTTTGATGTGCTAGGTGTTTGCGTATGGCGGTGTCCGCTTGGGAAGAGGTACCCTTTGGACATGCACGCATGTCCAAAGGGTACCTCTTCCCAAGCGGACACCTGGAAGTGAGAAAAGGGGTTTGGCCCCTTTTCTCAGGGTGGCTACTTCTTTATGAAGGCCTTGCCGTTGTCCTGCGTGACGCCCTTGTAGGTGGCGAGGGGAGCGGGTGCGCCCTTCGGCACGAGCGCGACCTGCACGGCCTCCGCGCGGCGGCTCATGCCCTGAGTGCCGGCCGGCTCGTCGTTCTTGGCCCAGCCCATCCAGCCGACGCGCTGTACGTGGACGCGGTAGTACACGTCGTAGTTGTCCTTGGCGGCCCCGCTCAGCCTGATCTGCACGGCCTCGAGGCGGTGGGACTTGCCCTCGGTGCCGGCGACCTTGCCGTCGGCCGCGTAGGACTTCTCCCAGCCGGAGCGCTGCACGTGGCCGCAGTACTCGATGCCGCCGGAGACGCCGTCGGGGAGCGTGAGCGTGAGGGCCTCGAGGCGGCGGGACTTGCCCGTGGTGCCGGCGAACCCGCCGTCGGAAACGGCGGACATCCAGCCGATGCGCTGCACGTGCGCGGTGACGATGGGATCAATCTTCCGGAAGGTGGCGGTGGCGGTCACGTCGGCGGCGCCCATGGTCAGCTTGGCCTCGGGCTTGCTCGCGTCGTCAATCCTCGCGCCCTCGCTCTTGATCGTCCAGCCCGCGAACTCGTAGCCGTCGTTCGACTTAGCGGTGAGAGTGACGGTCTCCTCCTCGGCGGCCTTCTCCGCGCTCGCCGTCGCGGTGCCACCCTCGGCGGGGTCAGCCTTTACGGAGACGGCATACGTGGGCACCGGGAACTGGACCCTCTTGTAGTCGGGCAGCGTCTGGCCTTTTTCGCTAACGGGGATGACCGTCTTGCCCTGGGTGCCCGCCGCGTCCGTCCAGCCCAGGCCGGCGATGGCGTTCTTGACCGTGTTATCGTCTTGAATGGCTCCCAGTTTGCCCGATGCGATGAGGGAGGTGACGTCCTTCCCCACCTCGACGCCATCCCCGGCGTAGATGCCATAGTTGGCCACGGACTCGACAGTGACGTCGCCGCTGTTGATGACGAGACTGCCATTGGCAAATATGCCGTTATCCGCTTTGGACTCATTCGTGGATTTGGCAGTAACCGTGGAGTCGGTGATGGTCAGCGAGCCCCCCGAGTAGATGCCGTACGCGCCACCCTCGGCGGTGAGGGTGCCGTTGCCTCTGATGGTGATGCCTGCGTTCAACAACGAAGTAATACCTCTGTCTACAGCCTTGACAGTGTTAGTGCCTTCAAGCACGATGATCAGGTTACCCTGGCCCTCATAACTGATGCCATAAGGCTTGACTGGCTCCAGCGTACCGTCGAAACTATAGCCATCAAGCGTTAGGGTGCCGCCACCCCCAGACTCAGCGGGTTCGAATTTCCAAGTGGGGTGATTGGCACTTATCGCATTTTCGCTGTTCACCTCCACGTCGCCAACCGTAAGAAAATATCTAGTATCATCCTGCGGCGTCAGCACGGGATCGCCCTGCGTCGTGAGCGTGGGTTCCTCTCCGCCGGTCGGTTCCACCTCCACCTCGACATCGTCGGCCAGGGCGATTGCCGGGCACAGTCCCAACACCATAACGAGGGCGGCGACCAGGCCCAGCGCCAGCCCACGGAGCGACCCCCTCCCAAGCGTCCATTGCCTTCCCGCCATGAGCTTCTCCTTCCTGCGGAATCCAACCCGCGTAGGTGATATATACAAATGAGATTACGCCACCCCGCGTCATCGCGCCACTATGGAACGGGGGACAGATTGGAACAGGGGACGGGTTTTTCGTTCCACGGGCGGGGATGGGTGCCGAGGGGGCCGCGCGCCGTCCCCCGCGCAGCACGCTTTCGCTGAACTGAGAAAAGGGGCCAAACCCCTTTTCTCGGTTACAGCTCCGCGCGGAGGTCGTCGAGCAGCGGGCCACCCTCGCCACGGCGCCAGTACATCCAGCCGCTCTGCCCGGCGGGCGTCGCACCCTGCGCGGTGAGGAAGCGCTCGTATGCGGCTGTGGGATCCTCGAACATCTCACCATTGGCAAGCATAATCTTGCCCGTGGAGGTAACGGTCGCCTTGCCCGGGTGCATGGGGCTCACGCTTACCAGCGCGTCGTCCATCTGGACGAGGCCCGCCTCAAACAGGTCGGCGAAGCTCACGTCCTTGGTGGCGGCGGCCCGCTTGGACAGGCGGTAGGCCTTGCCCACACCCTCGGCAAGCTGCGGGATGGCCCAGATTGTGGTGGCAAGCGTCGCCAGGCGATCGGTGCGTTCCCGAATGAGTTCGGGCGTCCAGGCGTTCTGCTGCAGCACGTCGGCACTGAGGGCCAGACCGTCTGCGGCCAGACGGTCGCGCTTCTGGCCAAAGTCGCCCTCCTGCAGGTCGAACCCCGCGGAGGTGAGCGAGAGGTTGCCCAAGGAGTTGATGCCATCCTCGAATGCGCGCTCGTAAGCGTCGCCCAGCATCGCGACCCACGAGGCATCGTCGAGCGCACCCATGGGCATAACGTGCTCGATCGTCCACTCGCGCGGCTCCATGTGCGCCCCGTCGCGCAGGTGCTCCTCGATGCGTGCCAACAGGAACCGCCCGCCGGCGAAGTTCGCCATGTCTCGCCTGGTGAGGGCGTGTACGAACTCCGCGTCGTTGGGGAACCGCCGCGCCGAGCCCGCTTCGTTGAGCAGCATGGCGTTAAGCGCCTCCGCCACGTTGCCCTCCTCGGCGCGCACGGCGTCGATGCGCGCGATGAGCGACGAGAAGAACGGCGCAAGCGTGCTACCCGCGCAGTCGCACACGGCCCGTCGCAGCAGGTAGCTCTCCAGCGTCGCCACCAGCTCCAGGAACTGGGCCCGCGAGAACTCCTTGTGCTCGTATCCGTCGTAGAGCGCCACCAGGAGCGGCCGCACCGAGGGCTCGTGCAGCTGGTCGATACGCACGAACGCACGCGCCAGCTCCTCGTCGTCCACCTCGCCGTTTACCACCGCCGCATAGTAGCGCGCAAAGCGCTTTATCTTGAGGCTTAGGTTCTTCATGCGGTCGTTCTTGTGATAGCTGTTAAACAGCACGTAGCGCTTGAACGCCTGGTACACGTCCACCTTCGCCATGGACGTGGGGGCGTGCATGATGGTGAGGTAGCTGCGCAGGAAGTCGTCAAAGGCCTCGTCGAAGCGCTGCGTGCCCAGAATCTGCTCGATGGGCTGCCAGTAGGTGTGGTACAGGGCCGGCTGCTCCTCCAAGGAGTAGCTCATCAGCACGAAGTTGCGCACCAGGTCCGCGTTGGAGAGGTCCTTGCCCGTGGCGTTCATGGACTCGAAGATGAGCTGCGGATCGTCCTTGCCCTGTGAGAGCGCGATGGCCACCACCTCCAGCTGATGCAAGCCCGCCCACACGGCCGCCACGTCGTCGAGCGCCTCCACACGTCGGTCGAAGTACGCGAGGTTGCTCGCCAGGCGCGTGTTGGGGTCGAGCTCGGGCCGCGCGCCATCTTCCAGGGCGTCGATCACCCTGCGATAGGCCTCGCGATCGGTCTTGGACAGGGTGAGCTTGTAGTAGTCGTCGCCCGTGCGAAAGCGGTTGGTGAGGTAGCCGCTCACCAGGATCTCCTTTGCCGAGAAGGGCAGCTCGCGGTCGGGATGTCGCTGCGCGAAGCGTGCGAGCGCCACCAGCAGCAGCGAGATGGTGGTAATGCGCTGCTGGCCGTCGATGAGCAACAGCGGCGCCACGCCCTGGCCCGACACCGAACCGTCCTGGATGGTGACGATCGAGCCGGTAAAGTGCACCGTGGACCTGCCGCGGCCCGTCGCCAGGATGTCATCCCACAGCTGCGCGCACTGGGCCTCGCCCCACGAGTAGGGCCGCTGGTACACCGGCACCACAAAGCGCGTGTTCATCTCGCTGATAAGACCGCATATCTTGCGGGAATTGGCATCCATACCGTCTCCGATCCTCGAGGGCCACACCAAGAGCATACCGCACTCGCCCGGCTGCTCCGCCGGCGAGTCACCCAGCGCCGCTCACCGTACGCGGGGGACTGTCTCCTGTACACAGGGGACTGTCCCCTGGACACAGGGGACAGTCCCTTTTGTCCAGCACCGCGACGGAAGGGCGGCCAACGTAAACCATCGGTTAAGGCTTGGGCCGCGAGCAGCACTCGGGCGGAGGGCATCGGTAGGATGGTGTATCGCTATGGTTACCCGCAAACAAGGGAGAACAACATGAAGCTTCGTCAGATTGGCGCCGCACTTGGCGGAATGCTGCTCGCGGCATCGCTCGTAGCCTGCGGTGGGTCGCAGGGTGGCAACGCAACCGCCTCCTCGGGCTCGAACGGCACCGACAGCGCCGCGCCCGCAAAGTACAAGATCGAGACCGACGTGGCCTTTGCCCCGTTTGAGTTCCTGGGCACGAGCAACCAGTACGAGGGCATCGACATCGAGCTGCTCTCCGCCATCGCCAAGGACCAGGGCTTCGAGTACGACCTCGACGCCGTCGGTTTCGACGCGGCACTCCAAAACGTGCAGTCCGGCCAGGCCGACGCCGTTATTGCCGGCATGAGCATTACCAACGAGCGCAAGGAGGTCTTCGACTTCTCCGAGCCCTACTTCGACTCCACCGTGTGCGCGGCCGTCAAGTCCGACAGCGGCATCAAGTCGCTCGACGACCTCAAGGGCAAGAACGTGGCGACCAAGACCGGCACCATGAGCGCCAAGTGGGCCGAGAGCCTCAAGGACAAGTACGGCTTCACGACCACCGAGTTCAAGGACTCCGACATCATGTACCAGGACGTGACCTCCGGCAACTCCGCCGCCTGCTTCGAGGACACGCCCGTTATGAAGTACGCCATCAGCACCGGCAGCGTTGACCTCGCCGTAATCGAGGAGGCCGACGCACAGAGCGAGTGGGCAACCCCGTACGGCTTCGCCGTAAAGAAGGGCCAGAACGCCGAGCTTCTCAAGAAGTTCAACGACGGCCTCGCCAACATCAAGAAGAACGGCACGTTCGACGAGATCGTGAACAAGTACACCAAGGCCGACGCCAGCACCAGCAAGTAGGCTGAACCCCCCCCCACGTCTCCGAGCGCGTCGCGCACGCGCTCGGAGACGATGCGAAGGCGCTTTTGCGCCTGGCGTGTAAAGCCCCTTCGCATCGTCTCCGAGAAGACCGAAGAAGGAAGGAACCCCTATGAGTTTTGTCGATCTACTCAGTGAGTCGATGCCGCTGCTCCTCGATGGCTTGGCGCTCACGCTTCAGCTGTCCGCCGTCTCGCTGATTATCGCCATGGTGCTGGGCATTCTTGCGTCGCTTATGGGCATGTCGAAGAATCCCGTGCTGCGCGCCATAAACCGCGCGTATGTGGCCATCATTCGCGGCACGCCGCTGCTCGTGCAGGGCTTCTTCATCTACTTCGGCATTACCGGCATGCTCAACATCCGCATCTCGGCGTTTATGGCCGGCGTCATCGCCCTCTCGCTCAATGCGGGCGGCTACCTGTCCGAGATCTTCCGCGGCGGCATCCAGGCCGTAGACCCAGGGCAACGTGAGGCCGCAAGGAGCCTGGGCCTCTCTGCTCACCAGACCACGTGGCGCATCATCATTCCACAGGCCATCCGCATCTGCATCCCTTCGGTGGTCAACCAGTGGTGCATCACCATTAAGGACACCTCCATCATCAGCGTCATTGGCCTGGCCGAGCTCACCAAGGTGGGCCAGCAGATCATCGCACGCACGTATCGGTCATTCGAGGTGTGGATCATCGTGGGCATCATGTACTTCGTTATCATCTACTTGCTCACCATACTCGCCCGCGTCGTAGAGAGGAAGGTGTCGCTCGATGCCTAAGGTAGAGATTCGCGGCCTCCACAAGTACTTTGGCGAGAACGAGGTCCTCAAGGGCATCGACTGCGACATCGAGACGGGCGAGGTCGTGTGCGTAATCGGTCCGTCCGGCTCGGGAAAGTCCACGTTCCTGCGCTGCATCAACTGTCTGGAAGAGCCCACGAGCGGCACCATTATGGTGGACGGCAACATTATGGATGCCGAGGCAAAGAACATCGACACCCTGCGCGAGGACGTGGGCATGGTGTTCCAGCAGTTCAACCTCTTCCCGCACCTCTCGGTAATCAAGAACATTACCATCGCACCAGTGCTGCGCAAGAAGATGGACAAGGCGGAGGCCGAGCGCGTGGGGCTGGAGCTGCTTGCTCGCGTTGGGTTGGCCGACAAGGCCAACGCTATGCCCAACAGCCTCTCGGGCGGACAGAAGCAACGCGTGGCCATTGCCCGAGCGCTTGCCATGCGTCCCGGCCTGATGCTCTTTGACGAGCCCACCAGCGCACTTGATCCCGAGATGGTGGGCGAGGTTCTCGACGTTATGCGCCAGCTCGCCGAGGAGGGCATGACCATGGTGGTGGTCACCCACGAGATGGGCTTTGCGCGTCAGGTCGCCAGCCGCGTGCTGTTTATAGACGGGGGCTTGATCGCCGAGGAGGGTACGCCCGAGCAAGTGTTTGGCAACCCGCAGAACCCCCGCACCCAGACCTTCCTCAACCAGGTCCTCGAGGCGTAGAGACCCTAGCCAATCAATGGGGGTAACCCCCTTTGATTGGCTACCGACGAACATCAACCTACAACAGCGGCCCCACAACGGGCACATGACGCAGCAGGCGCGTGGCCAGCACGGAGGCGGCGAGCACCGCAACGAAGAACGTCGCCTCAAACAGGACCGGTGGCCAGAGCAGGGCATCCACGTAGCGCAGCACCATATGGATGAAGGCTGGGTGTAGCAGATAGATGCCAAAGCTGTCCTGGGCAAGCGCGTTTGCGAGCGAGCCCGCGGCAAGTGGCTCGTCACCCCTGACCCGCCGAATCACGAGCAAGACGCTTGCCCCATAGACGCTGGCAAAGCAGCTCTCGTGCATGTACACGAAGCTCTGGCTGCCCCATCCCTCCGCCAGGCCCCACGCGCTCACCGCAAGCATCGTTGCCAGGGCTGCAGCTCCCAGCACGAGGCTGAGCGCCGACATGCGCTTGTCACGCAGCCAGTCGCCGATGAGGACGTTGGTAAGGCCCACGACCACGCCCCACGGCACATCGCTTCGCCAGCCGCCATACTGACCCGGCCAGCTGAGCAGGCCCGCTATGGCACCAAGGTCCAAGACCGTGGGCACCACCATGGTGCCCACGAACAGAGCGAGCGCAAGCGCATGCACGGCGCGGGCACCAAACCTGCTGCGCAGTAACTCCACGAGCGGGACGAGCAGATACACGAACATGAGCGCGTACACATACCACAGATGATCCCAGCTTCGCGCCGTGAGCACGTCGATCGCGGCGTCTGCCACCACACCCAAACCCAATGGCATGCCCTCGTCCACATAGTACAGCGTCTCCTCGACCAGCGAGAAGGCCATGCCCAGCGTGAGCAGGACCAAGGCCATGCGCCACGCATGAGACCGGGCCCGGCGCCACCCAAACGCTCGGGAGGGATCGAGCACCAGGTACCCCGTAACCATAAAGAAGGCAGGCACCGCCCATCTGCCAAAGACGATGCCGCTCAGAATGTAGACACCTTTGCGCATGGCGTCTATGTCGGTCGTCTGATACGTGCTCACCGTAACGTGCAGCAGCACGATGGCGCACGCCCCAAGCGCACGTACCAGATCGATCCAACCGATGCGTTTGGACACAGAGGCTATTCCGCCGCCTCCTCCTTGTTCGACTCCTCAGCCGCCTGTTCTTGGTCCTCGGTCAGCTCACCGCGACGGCGGTTGCGCTCTCGAATCTCCTCGGGCGTGAGCACGTCCTCAATGCGCAGGTTGACGCCAGCAATCTCGAGACCCGTCATACCCGTAATCTGGTCTACCACGGCCTTCTTAACGTCGTCGAACACCTGGGGCGCATAGGCGCCGTACTCCATAAAGATGGCGATGTTCACGCGCACCGAGCTCTCGGGGGTAACCTCAACCGTAACGCCCTTGCGAATGTCGCGGGCACCAAAGGCATCCTGCACGCGGTTGACGAAACCGCCCTTCATGCCCACGACGCCAGGCACCTCGCGCACGGCGATGGCCACGATCTTCTCGATGACCCCGTTGGAGAAGGTGAGCGAGTCCTCGCTGGCGAGGTCCTCCTCCGACTCGGCGGTCGCGACGATGTCCTGCGTCTCCTCGTCGGTGGCGAGCGTCGTGGTGACCTCGACCTTCTTCACCTGATCGTTGGCGTTGTTGCTCATAACCGCTCCTTTCTTAGCTGCTTGCCCCACCACCGCAGGGCAATGCCGAATTACCTGCTAGCGCTGTCCGCCCTCGTTGGAGAACAGCTCCCGTATGGTTCGAATGATCTTGGGGTCTCCGTCGAAGATCTGTCCCACGGCAACCCCCACCACCACGAGCACGCACACAAAGAGCATGCGCGCAAACCCGATGGCAAACACTAGCAACGCCACGATGATCGCCACGACCGCCCCATAGAAGGCGTGCTCGTGACCCGGGAACGTGCGATGCACCCATCCGGCTGCGGCACGCTGCGCATCCCGCAGCGTGGGACCCTGCGACGTACCCTTGGTGTCCTGCTGTGCCTGCTGTTCCCCTTGCGACTGCTGTGCCTGCGTCGCAGACGCCTGTCCGTTTGCCTGCTGCTCACGCTGTGCCGCGGACTCGTCCCACTCGGATTCCGCTCCCTGTGTCTCCTGCACGCGCACCTGCGGCGCGGACCCGCGCGGGATGGGGTTCGCCTGTGGTGTTGGCGCCGACTCGCTGACCTGCGCCGGTGCTCCCTGGTCGGTCGTGCTGGACACCTCAATCTGCATGCGCAGACCCTTGCTCTTTCCCGCATTGCTGTCTGCCATGCGCTACACCCCTTCCGCAACGCTCAGCGACGGGGTCGGTTGCGCGGGCTCAGCCTCCTGGGGCTCCGCCTCTTGGGCTTCCGTCTCCTGGGGCTCAGCCTCTTGGGGCTCTGCGGCCGCAGGCACTTCGGGCTCGCCTGCCGGCTGCTCGGCCGCCTCGGCGGATACGACGGATGCCGAAGCAGTCATGGGCACGGTGATGTCCTCTGCAACGGTAGGCTCCGACGCACGCGCCTCGGACTCGTCGGTCGTCTCAACGCGAATCAGAGAGTCGTCCATCTGCTCAGGCTCGGTAAATACTACGTCGATGGACTGCACCGTGTCGCCACACACGTGCGAGAGCCCCTCCGCGAGCTGGGCATAGAGCTCTTCCCCGCGCACGATAACATCCATGGGACGGCGCGGCTTTACGCGCACGTGCACGCGCACATTCCCACGCTTGCGCACGCGCACCGAGACGGCAGACGCAATGCAGGTGCCATCGGCCTCAACGATGTGCTTGGTCTGTGAGGAGATGGCCGTACGCGAAACCGTTATCTGGCCTCCAGCAACCTCGGCCACCACGGTTTCCTTGGGGTTGCGCGGCGCAAACAGCGACAAGAGCAGACAGATAACAAAGCCCGCCCCCGACACGCACACCAAGACTTCGAGCGTAATAAAGAACCACCTCAGCTCGAGCATGCCACGCAACTGCGTCGTCCATGGGCCAACCCAGGTAAGCGACAGGGCTCCAAGCGCCAGGATGCCGCACACGCCAAATACGAAAAGGCACAGTCTCTTGAACCAACTCATGTGGTAACCACCCTCCCCGCAACAGATACAGCTAAGAGGATACCCCTAATTAAGAAATATAACACGTCACAAACCGTGACCGTAGCGGTGTCCGTTAGGGGGACCTATCAAAGGGGTAACCCCCCTTGATAGGTCTCCGCCCCTTACACCTCGCTGGGGTCTCCGCCCGCATTGACGACCTGCATCATCTGGGCCAGGGCCGCCTCGTCGGCAATCACGTAGCTCACGCCGTCAATCGTCTCGGGCGTGGCAGGCACCGAGCAGGAGTAGATAATAGGATTGGAGAACTTAAAACGCAGGAAGAGCGGCGCCAGGTTGTAGCAGCGCAAGTCTGTGCCGATGAGCTCGCCCATCTTGTCCAGCGCGCCGGGCATCTCGCTTGGCGAGAGGGACAACATGCGGTTCATGAGCGACGTGAGCAGGATGCGCTGGTTAGCCTGCCGCTGGAAGTCCCCGTCCTCGAAGCCGTAGCGGGTGCGAGCCCACAGCAGGGCCTCCTCGCCGTCCAGGGTCTGCGTGCCCTCGTCCAGGATGAGTCCCGTATACTCGGGGTCGTATACCGAGACGGGCACGTTTACCGTGACGCCGCCCAGGTAGTCCACCAGGTCGGTGAGTTCCTCAAAATGGACGACGGCCACATGGTGAATGGGCACGTCCATAAGCTCCGAGACCGCCTTCACGGCTCCACCGGCTCCGCCAAACGCATAGGCCGCGTTTATCTTTTGCGTGCCCTGACCCTCGATCTGCACCATCGTGTCGCGTGGGATGGAGACGAGCGTGAGCTGGGCCTTGAGGAAGTCAATGCGTACCAGCATCATGGTGTCGGTGCGGGAATAGGTGTCTCCCTCTCGGGCGTCGGACCCTAGCGCCAGCACGTAGTATGGCGTGCACGGTATCTCCCACGCGAGCTTTCCGTTAAGGGTCTGTTGCTCGGCAGGAGAGAAGGCCAGCTTCTCGTCGATGGGATGCGCGACGAGCCAGTAGACGCCCACCACGATGGCAATGAACACGAGCAGCTTGGGAAAGAAGCCAAACCTCCGCCTGCGGCGCACGCGCCGTTGCCGCGGCGCCTTGCCGCGAGCGGCATCCTGCGGCGCGTACGACTGCTGCGGGCTGGGAGGATACTGGGCGTAGGCGTCCTGCGACGCGTTGCGTCCGTGCTTGTGGCCCTTGCGGCGCAGGGGGGCATCCGGGCGCACGGCCGTGTTCCCCGATACCGCCTCGCCGAAGTTCGAGCGCACCATGGTCTTGGGAAACGCCTCCGTGGAATCCACGGGTGGCTGTTCGGGGACGTAGGGGTCTGCCACGGGCCCGAATCCGTCGGATCCGATGGCGTCTATGGGGTCGATGTCATCGTCTTCGTCCACGACTGGGAACATAACGGTGTCGCCAGTGGGAATTTGGGGCAGGTTGTTGTCCAGAGTGCTGTCGTTTGCAAAGGGATCGATTGCGTCGTAGTCGTCATAAGGATTACGTTTGCTCACACACTCACCCCGATTCGGGTACGTTTCTGGTTAGGAATGGCGTAGCGAGACCATTGTAGACAAGCCTCTGGCGCGCGACACAATCCGCACAATTGCCACTGCCCGCCTATCAATGGGGGTAACCCCCATTGATAGGCGAGACGCATTCGGTTTGCCCTAGGATGCGATGCCGCAGCGACCCAGAAGCCGACGGCGAATGAGCAGGTAGGTGGCCTCGACCCGCTCCGAGAGCGCGGAGGTCCACACGTTGATAAGACCGCCATGCACGAAGGCGGCAAGTGTGTCGAATGCCAAAAGCCCGCCCGCGACGCCAAACGCAATCTTGAGCGGCAGCGGGTCACTGGCAAGGCACCACGCAATGAGGTACAGCGCGATGGGCGCAAGCAGCAGGAAATACAGCTGGTTGCGTATGAGCTTGTACAGCGCACACCCATACGACGAGCTGCGCGGGCGCAGGTCCACGTATCGACGCGTGACCCACGACACCACACCGTTTAGAACCTCTCGCAAGAGTCCCGAAATCTGCCCCGAGAACGCCTCGTACGCCACGAGGTACGTGGGATACACCATGGCCGCGACCAATGCCGCGACGTCCAGCAGCGTCCACTCCCCCGCCGGGAAGAAGCGGCCCCGGTTGTGGTCGAGCAACGGGAACGTGCACCACCATACGTATGCAAAGAGCGCCACCAGCACCACGCGCAGCACCACGGGACCCAGCAGCACGCTGCGCACGCTGAGCGGAGGCTTCTCCATGGACGCCTCGCTGCTCCACCCCTCGGAGGTCTCCCAAATGTCCTGGTCGGCATAGGTCTCGTAGAAGTTGCCAGAACCGGCTCGACCACCGGTGCCAACCGTCGAGACAATGCTCGAACCACGTTCGACCACGGCGTTGGGACGTCCCTCGAACAGGGGCCGGAGCGTGTCGTTTGCCTTGTTGGCCTCAACCATCAGTCGTTGCGCGGTCTGCTCGTCGTAGCCATACTTAGCCGCGGCGTCCGGGTGATAGCGACGGGCCAACTTGGTGTAGGCCCGCCTCAAGTCGCTCTTCGTATACTGACGAGGCAGCCGGAGAACCTCCTCGGCTGCCTCTTTGCTCATCTCCTGTCGCAAGGGTTACTCCGCTTCGAGGGCCTCTGCGATCTCGTCGGTCACGTCCATGGTGTTGTACACGTTCTGGACGTCCTCAAGCTCGTCCAGACGGTCGGCAAGGCGCTGCACCTTCTTGGCGTCGGTTACGCTTACCTGCGTGGGGGTGGTGGGAACGCGGGTGAGCTCGGAGCCCTTGACCTCGATGCCCTGCTCCTCCAGGCCCTTCTGCACCTCCTGGATGGCGTCGTAGGCCGTCCACACGATCCACTCGTCGCCGGCGTCCTCGTAGTCGTCGCCGCCGGCCTCGGCCACAGCCATCATGAACTCGTCCTCGTCCACCGCATTCTCGCGATCGGGAATCTTCTTGTCGTCGCTCTTGATGACCTTCTCCACGGCAATGGAGCCCTTGCGCTCGAACTGGAAGGCAACCGAACCCGAGGTGCCCAGGCTGCCACCGGAGTGGGTGAACGCAGAGCGCACGTCGGCGGCGGTACGGTTCTTGTTGTCGGTGAGGCACTCCACATAGAAGGCCACACCAGCGGGGCCGTAGCCCTCGTAGGTAATCTCGCTGTACACCGCGGCGTCCGAGCCGGAGCCAAAGGCCTTGTCGATGGCCGCCTTAATCTTTGCGTTGGGCATCGAGACCATGCGGGCACGTGCCACGGCTGCCGCAAGCGAGGCGTTGTTGTCCGGGTTGGGATCTCCGCCAACCTTGGCGGCAACGGTAATGTTACGCGAGAGCTTGGAGAAGAGCGACGAGCGCTTGGCGTCGATCGCGGCCTTCTTGTGCTTGGTGGTGGCCCACTTAGAGTGTCCGGACATGCGATCTCCTTACTGATTGACTCACAAACATAGCTATGCTAGCGGAAACGCCCGCCATAGAAAAGCCACAACGCACAAAATGCATGGTTGTTTGCGTTGTCCGCTTGGGCGGCGACAATCAAGGGGGGCAACCCCCCATTGATTGCTGCAAGCGGCCTATCAATGGGGTTACCCCCTTCGATAGGCGGCGAAAAGTGAAGTCCGTACCCGCCCCACCCCCTTGGCCGTGTACAATAGCCCTACCAATGGCTCTTACAGAAAGGGGCACCCATGGATCAGCGCGAAGCGACCCTCAGCCAACAGCAATCCGCACCAACCATCAGCCGACGCGCCTACAACGCACTCACCTTTGGCTTGGTGACCGTCTCGTTCCTCATCCTGTGGGGAACCTACACGTTCGCCTCCGGCGGTGGCCTGCAGCGCACGTTCTCGGGTGCCGGCGGCATCGTGGCCCTCATCGGCTCGTTCGTCCTTACCATCGTTGGCATCGTGCTGATGTCGGTGGGCAAGAAGAAGCAGAGCGTTGGCCTGTCCTTGGCCGGCTACACGGTGTTCTCGCTCACCTTTGGCGTTACCGTCTCGCTCGTGCTCGAGCGCTACAGCATTGGCACCATCACGTACGCATTTGGCATTACCGCCTGCATCTCGGGCATCTTCCTGGTTGCCGGCGTCACCTTCCCCGAGTTCTTCTCGCGCATTGGCGGCATCCTATGTCTGGGCCTTATTGCCACCATCGTCGTTGAGTTCGTTGCCGTGGTCTTCTTCCACGCCAGCCAAACCATCTTCGACTACATCGTAATCGTGCTGTTCTGCGGCTTCCTGGGCTACGACTCCTACCTCATGTCGTCCGACCGCCCCACCGTTCCCAACGCCATCTTCCACGCCTCCAACATCTATCTGGACATCGTTAACATCCTGCTGCGCGTTCTGGACATTCTGGACAACCGCTAACACGCGCCATGGCAGAGAAAAAGCGACCCAAGCACTTTAGCGCACCCAAGGTCGAGCCGTCGGCCGAGTCCTCGGTCGAGCCCTCCGCCGACGGCCTGCGCCAAGCGGAGCGGGCGGTCGATCGCGCCTTTTCCACCGGAAAGGCCGATCGAGCCGCCATCACCCGTCAGGCCCAGCTCGACGCAGCTGAGGCCGTGGCCATGGCTGGCATTGCCATGGAGTCCGACGCCGAGGCCGACGAGGCTGCCCGTCTTACCGTTATTGCCAGCACCATGGGCAACCGCCAAAAGGCCCGAGAGGCACGCGAGCGCGAGCGCCTGGCACGCAACAAGGCCAAGGCCGATCACGACGCCGCCACCAAGTCCGCCAAGCAGGCATACGAGGCGATCAAGTTCAGCAACCCAGCAAAGCTGGGATTCATGCGTTTTGTGCAGGTCCTCTTCCTGTGCCAGATTGCACTGACGCTGCTCACGCTCATCCTCACCTCGCGTGACACGGTGGTGTATAACGCCGTAAACATCTCCGAGTGGATTCTGGTGGTACTGGAGTCCGTTGCCTTCTACTTCTTTGTCAACCGATTCAAGGTGGGCAGGCCGCTGGTAATGGCCATCGCGGTCTTTGCCATCGGCGCCCATGTGGTGTCGTATGTGATGACAAGAAACAGAACGCCACTGGACTTAGCCTTGAGCATCGCGTTCTATGTGTTTATGTTCTTCTACTTCGCGTTCTCCCCACGCGTTAAGGTGGTGCTGGTAAACGATCTGTCGTTTGACAAGGGCACGTCCGAGGACGAGACCTTTGTAATTGATCGCAAGAGCTGGCCGTTCTACCGCAACCTCATTATCTACTTCGTGGTGTTCTCGGTTCTGGGACACTGGATGGAAGCCGGGATGTGCCAGTTCATTCGCCTTGGCTGGGTGCAGGGCGAGTACGACCCCAGCAACACCATGCTCTGGCGTGACTGGCTCTACCCCTATCCCATGGAGGGCGCTGCCGTCGTGCTCATTGCCCTCATTCTGTATCCGCTCTTCGTGTGGATGAAGAAGAAGTTCACCAACCGGTTTGCGCCCTATGCGGTGAGCTTCGTATGCAACGCGCTCACCTGCACGGTCATCGAGTTCATTGGCGGCATCCTGTTTAACGCCAACCACCAGAACTGGGACTACTCCAACCTGCCCTTCAACTTTATGGGGCAGGTGTGCCTGCAGAACACCCTGGCGTTTGGCATTGCGGCCTCCGTCATTGCCTGGTGGGTGTATCCCGCGATGGAACGCGCTATTGCACGGGTGCGACCGGCCATCATGAACATCGTGTGCGTGGTGGTGGCCATCGCGGGCGGCATTCTGTTCTCGCTGTACGCCATCAGCCCCCCGCAGGGCGTAGACTTGGCCAATACTCCGCTGGAATACGTGGAGGATGCGGCCGAAGACGACCGCCTGCACATCTCGGTCGTGGGCAACACCCTTACCAACGACGTCGACCGGGCGCAAAAGCAGTTGGACGGCGCCCACGACATCCCGCAACAGGAGCGTGAGCAACTGCAAAGCGACATCAACCGCATCAAGGAGGACGTGGCCAAGCTCAACCAGGATCTGGGCAACACGACCCCATAATCCTCACAGCCTGCACTCAGGGGACAGTCCCTTGTGTTTGGGGGACAGTCCCCTGAGTACAGGTTGGTAGTGTTTGGAGACGGATAGAGCGCTCCGTGGTCCTTATCTTTCCCAAAATGTTACCGTCCTCTCACGTTGGTAGCATTTAGTGACGCGTAAATGGCAAATGCCGCTGTCACACCACGAAAGGACCTACTTCTCGTCCGATGCGCCGTAAGGTCGAATTCGTATCATGTCTCTCTCCCTAGACCCCGCGCACAATCATGCCGGTGTACAGCGGCACCTCAAAGAGGTCGCGGTAGAGCGCGCACTTGCACAGAAAGAGAAAGCGGATGTTCTTGCCGCGGCCCGAGAGCGTCTCGTAGTTGGCAAGGCCCTTTGACACCACAAGATCTGAATCGGCCAGCGCCTGCAGCGTCCGCTCGTTGACGTGCGCGGGGCTAGTGCCCGCAAGGTCGCTTCCGTTGCCAACCACCTCGACCAAGGTGTCGAGTCCCACCTCGCGGGCATCTTCCAGCGTCGCGTCGTTGGAGGTGGGGGCGCCGCGCACGATTGCCGTAACGCGCACGCCGGGATTGATCCGCAGAATCTGCGCGATGAGCAGCTTGTCGAACACCACCTCGCCACAGTTGTCGGTGAGATAAGCGATGGTACGTGCGTTGGCCATGCGCTCCTTGAGCTCATCGAGCGCCGCCTGATCGAGATCCATGGTCTGGGCATCTTCCACGAGCTGCAAGAGCTTTGTCTCGCTCACGTCTCCCGTGGGACCAAAGTCGATGAAGTTGCCCACCAGAGCACAACGGATTGCCAGGTCAAGCGGGTCGTCGCTTGCCTCCAGGCGACGGACAATCTGGTCCTCAAGTCCCAGCACAAGCTGATTGAAGTGATGCTTCACCTGGGTATAGTCGCGCTCTATGCCAAACATGTCGCGAAGCAGGTGGCTCAGATGGTGGCCAATCTCGGGCGCCGTCATGGTCTGGGAGCCGTCAGCCACGATGCGCAACACCTGACGCTGGTAGCTGGCGCGCGTTCGCCAAGGCACGTTTGCGGGACAGGCGTCGAGGTACTTGTCCACCATGCAGCGCATGCAACGTGGGCTCAGCCCATCCCCCGTTATCTCGTCGGTTATCATCGCTTGTCACCTCTTTTGGTAGCATCGCCTCGCAGCAAAAACCATTATCCACCATCGGCGCGTGGACCTTATTAAACGCTACGCGGCTCGTCGCGCACGAACATGGTAGAAAAGCGGTCTAGCACACGAGCCGTCACGCCCCAAATCACGGGATCGGTTCCCTCGTAAAAAAGCACCTCGTGGTCTTTCGTGCGCCACGCATACGCCCTTCCGCCGGGCACGAGCTCCCAAGGGAAGTCGTTGGGATAGCGCGGCTCGTACGCGACACGATACGCCGTGGGCTTGTGCTGCACGAGCCAGTCTAGCGAGACGCAAAACGTGTGGTCGACCTCTTCGGACGAGAACGTTCCGTCGTAGCCCGAGAGCGTTGCCACGAACACATGCAGGGACAAACCTCCCGGCCCTTCCAGACGCCCCATCGAGGCAAGTACCTCCAGCTGGTGGGGCTCCACCAGCAACTCCTCGCACGTCTCGCGGATGGCTGCATCCAGCGGCTCCTCCCCCTCCTCGATGCGCCCACCGGGAAGGCAGACCTCACCCGGCTGAACGTCCAGGGTCATGGCACGCACCTCCAGCAGCACGGCAAGCCCGTCCTCGCCAGGCACGAGCGGAATCACCACGGCAGCGCCTTCACTTTGCGGCGTCGCAGCCAGGGCCCTTTGTACCTGCAGCACATCCATGCGCCCCTCCTCCCCACTCCATGGCGACAGTCGCGTCTTGAACTCTTGCAATTGGCTCCATTGTTCCACATTTTCATGTGTCCGTTTGGGATGCGGTGCCTTTGCAGGACAAACGCGCGAACAGCCAGCAGCCAGAGCTGTCGAATAGTGGGCATTTTTTGCCAGTAGCTCGTCATCAACTGGGACAATGCCAGTTTTTATGAAAGAATTTCCCACTGTGTATTTTAGCTAGTGGGCAATTCTTCAATGGCACATGTTGTTTTCCCAGTTGGCGTTGTGCCACCTGGGAAAATTTGACCACTATTTCTGACGTGACGCAACCGTCAGGGTGCCCATGCGTACGTCACAACGCCTTTGGGGTACGCGCGCGCTCCAAACGCACCTCTTTCCAAGCGTACACAACGTATCGGTCCCCGCTCCGGTTTGTGGTATAACGCGGTTGTGTACGTTTGGGCAGCGGACTGCCTGCCGCTCTTCTCACGCGACGAGGCTACACCGTGATCTCGATGTTGATGCCCTCCCAGCCGTGCGCAGTTGCAAACGGTGCCGCAAGCGACGAAGGATAGGGGGTACGCGCATGGCATACGCTAACGCTACCGCAGGCACGGTGGTCGTGGGGACCGGCGGCGCGAGCGCACCGGTCGTGTTCGTGATCGACTCGCCCGAGCATCCGTTGCCCGTCGGCCCGCTTGCAAGCAGGCGCGGGGTCACCATTGCGAGCGTGCGCGTCCGCGACTGGGCCGATGCGCTCACCCCCTGGCTCGCAGCTGGTCTCTATCGAGAAGACCCCGCCTTTCGCGGGCAGGCGACCGCCACGCTCGACGAACTGCTCACCCAGGCCATCCCTGCCATAGAGGCGGCACATGGGCTTGCGCCTGCCGCCCGCGCCATCTGCGGGTACTCGCTCGGCGGGCTCTTTGCGCTGTATGCCCTCACGCACGCGGACGCCTTTTCCGCTTGCGCGTGCGTGTCGGGGTCGGTTTGGTACGAGGGATGGGTGGAGCACCTCCGGGAGCTGCCCGTGGACCTGTCTGGACGCTACGCGTTCCTCTCACTAGGCACCAAGGAGCGACGGGCGGCGCGACCGCTGCTCAAAACCGTGCAGGATCGTATGGAGGCCTGCGCGGACGTTTTGCGCGAGCGCGGCTGTACGGTGGACTATCGCACCGGGCCGGGCAGCCACCTGCAACACGTTGCCATGCGCCTGGACGCGGGACTTGCGGCACTTGACGCGTTTTTGGCGTGACTCAGCGCTCTCGCGGCCGTAACGCACCTGGAACGTCGTCGAGGTTAAGACGCGTGTAGGGCGCCACGGCACGCAGCGCCGCGTTGCGGGCCTCGCGCACGTGGGTCATCTCCTTGAGTACGAAGCGCATCTTTGCCCACGTGCCGTACTCGCCAATCTGCGTAAGCAGGATCCAGGGGTCACGCTCCAGCTCGGCGACCTCCTCTATGGCTTCCTTCGCCAGCCGTTCCATGGTGCGGATGGTCTCGTCTATGTCGCGCGTGTCGTTGGTAAATGAGAGCATGGTGGCAACCAGGTGAGCCGGCTCAATCTTCTCGATCTCACCCGAGTTGATTGCCGAGTTGGGGATGGTGTGAACGTTGTTCTCGAAGTCCTTTACCACCGTCTGGCGCCACGTGACGTCCAGCACCATGCCCTCGGTGGAGCCAATGATCACGTGATCGCCCGGCTGGACGAGCTTCATGATGGTAACCTGCAGCCCGCCAATAAAGTTGGAAATGGTGTCCTGCAGGCCCAGGGACAGCGCCACGCCGCCAACGCCAAGTGCCGTTATCAGGGCCGCGACGTCAACGCCAAAGCACATGGACAGAATGAGCGTGCCGCCAATCGCCCACACCCCAATACGCGCGATGTTTACGATGAGGGAGCTCGACTGCAGCGGAATGGAATCGGCAGAGAGCAGCTTGCGCACCAGACGCGACACGGCGCGGGCTACCAGAATCGTAAGCACGAGGAGCACGATTGCCACCCCGATGGCATGGCCGCTGCTGGTGTCAATAAACTCGCGAACCCATTGTTCCATGGTTGCCCCCTCGCAGTAATGCGGACTCATCCGGCCGCTCCCACCCACGGTTCGATACTACCTCAAGTACCGCCGCCCTGCCCACAGGTACAGGGGGACTGTCCTCCAGTGCATGTGAGCACATAGTGTTCACTGGTTGGACACAGGGGTTTTGTCGCTGGTACACGAGGCTGACCCAAGCTCGCAACGGGCGCGCAACGCGGGCGGCACACCATGGAGGCATGCGTTGACACAGGAGAGGGAGGCTTCCATGGACGTTACGCAGGTGGAGAGCTACAACAAGCAAGTGGCCGAACTGCGCGCGCAGCGCGACCGCGACTACGACGAGTACGAGCGTGCCGGACGCATTTGGGGCCTCGTGCCGCGCGAGCGCATCACGCGCATCACCTTTGAGCGCGTGAGCAGGCAGATCGTTGACGGGTACCTCTCCATGGAGGACATGACCACCACGGTCTCGGACGTCTTGGACTCCTATGGCATCGACGGGGCCATTCCCTCCTCTCACATCCATCCGGTTATTCCCGGCTCCAAGATTTGCGGGCCGGCCGTCACCATCCGCAACATCCCCGTGCGCAAGACCCCCACGCAGGGTGCGCACGACCACGACTTTATTGCGATGAGCACGCGCGACATCTACTACCTGGGCGAGCCCGGAGACGTGCTGGTAAGCGACTTTGGCGGAAACCTGGAGGTCTCCAACATGGGCGGCCAAAGCTGCACGGTGGGCATGAGCTGCGGCTTTGCGGGAAACATCGTCAACGGCTGCTGCCGCGACGTGTCCAGCATCCGCGAGATGGGCTATCCCGTGTTTAGCGTGGGCACCACGCAGATCACCGGAAAGTACCGCATGGAGTGCGTGGAGATGAACGGTCCGGTAACCCTGTGCGGAAAGCTCGTGGAGCCGGGCGACCTCATGCTGGCAGACGACTCCGGCGTGTGCATCGTACCCTACGACCTGGCCGAGAAGGTCCTTGAGGAGTGCCTGGACATTGCCAAGTCGGAGGAGCGCATGCGCGAGCTCATAGAAAGCAAGGCCCCCATTAGCGAGCTGCGCCCGCTCTTCCGCTCTCGGTACTCGTAGGCACGGCACCGCACGGCACCGCCCATTGAGCGTCCTTGCGACACACAGACGTTTGCGCATCTTGGATGCCTCCAAAGGATAGAATTGCGACACGGCTAGTTATGTCCAAACCAGAGAGGCGGGATGACCATGAAGATGAAGGCTGCGGTTACCTGGGGCGTTGGCGAGCCCTTCCAGATTGAGGAAGTCGAGCTGGCCGATCCAAAGGACGACGAGATCCTGGTTAAGATTGCCGCGTGCGGCGTATGCCACACCGACGAGGCCGCCAAGGCGCAGGTCATTCCCGTGCCGCTTCCCGCCGTGCTTGGTCACGAGGGTTGCGGCGTGGTTGAGGCCGTGGGCAAGAACGTGAGGGAGTTCGCGCCCGGAGACAAGGTGGGCATCTCCTTTGGGTTCTGCGGAGAGTGCCGCAACTGCAGGACGGCACATCAGCATGCGTGCGAGAACTTCAACGCCATCAACTTTGGCGGCGTGATGCCCGACGGCACCACGCGGCTCTCCAAGGACGGCAAGTCCCTGGCCACCTTCTTTGGCCAGTCCTCCTTTGCCGAGTATGCGGTGGTAAACGCCTCCAGCGCGGTAAAGCTCCCCGAGGGCGACTTCGACCTCAAGCTGTTCGCGCCGCTTGGCTGCGGCATCCAGACCGGTGCCGGCGCGGTGCTCAACCGCTTGCGTCCCGAGTTTGGGTCCAGCATCGCGGTGTTTGGCTGCGGCACCGTGGGCATGAGCGCCATCATGGCCGCAAAGATCGCCGGCTGCCAAAAGATCATCGCCGTGGGTGGCAACCCCACCAGCCTTAAGCTCGCGCTCGAGCTTGGTGCCACCCACACGGTAAACCGCAAGGAAACCGACGACATCGTGGGCGATATCAAGGCGATCACCGATGGCGGCACCTACTACTCCATCGACACCTCCGGCGTGCCCGACTTCGTGAAGAAGGCCCTGGCCAGCTGCCGCTTTATGGGGACCTGCGTGATTCTGGGCGCCACGGGAGACGTGACCTTTAACATCCAGCAGGAGCTCATGGGAGAGGCAAAGAGCCTCATTGGCATCGTGGAGGGCGACGCGATTCCCAAGCTGTTCATTCCCAAGCTCATCGAGTACTACCAGGCGGGTCTCTTCCCGTTCGACCGCCTGATCAAGTTCTATCCCTTCGAGGAGATCAACCGCGCCTTTGAGGAGTCCCACTCGGGCAAGTGCATCAAGGCCGTGCTCACGATGGAGTAGCGCGGCAACCTGGACGTGCAACGCGACCCCACCCGCGCTGGGGGGACAGTCCCCCCAGCGCGGGTGGGTGCGTACGTTGATTAAAACTCGGCCGCGCGAAGCACCTTTTGTGCCTGGTCACGTTCGCCCTTGCTGAGCAGGGTGTTTGCGATTGCGGTAAGGCCGCGACTGACCTCCTGCTTTGGGTCGGTCGCCTCCGGATACACCCGTGAGACAAACACGACCATCGACGCATACAGGTTTGCCGGTGTCTTGTCGTTAATGGCCTCGTGGAGGTAGTCGAACATGCACTTTGCGCACAGCATGCCGGCTCGCTCGTTGCCCAAAAGCTCTGCCTGGTGAAAAAGCCGCGCCGCCTCCACGTAGTCCTGCGGCAGCCCAAGCCCGCGCGCGCGGAAGCTGGCGAGGTTGTACAGCGCGACCTCGTTTTGCTCGAGCTGCAGCACGCTCGCGTAGGCTTCCACCGCCGACTCGTAGTCGCCCGCGTTGAGCGCCACCTGGCCCAGCACGAGCAGCGAGCTCACGACCTCTTCGGGCGTCATGGGCTTGTCGTGGTGGTGCGCCTCGTGCCCGTGGTGCGTCTCGTGCTCTCCGGCACGCACATCCTCGCCCGACTGGCCCCCTTGCGTCTGCGCAGCGTCCATCTGCATCTCCCCCACATCCATCGCCGTGTGGCACTTGCCGGCCCCGCGTCTTTTGTCATAACGCCCATAGTAGCACCTTGGGCGTAGGCACCATGTACGATTTGACGTCCAATGGCTTCCCTACCGTGTACGGTCTTCGGTGAGAATTGCGCACGGTAGGGATGTGATCCGACGTGGAATCGTACACGGCGATGGTACGCGTCGCGCACGGCGCCGCCCGCACGCGTTGCCCGCGCCACCCGCACGCGGACCAATCGCACGCTTTGGCCGTTGGCTTTTGCGCGCATCTGAGACCAGCACCGCAATGATACATAATGAATGTAGCCACAAACGGAACGGCGGACACTCGAGCGTACGCACAGCCCATGCGAGGACGGAGACGCAGGTATGGATACCACCTTGAACACCCAGAACTTCTATGCCGGAGAAGAGTTCTACGCGCATCACATGCTTGGCTGCCTGCGCGATGAGAACGGCGGGGCCACCTTTAGGACCTTCGCGCCTGCGGCGGAAGGCGTGGAGCTGGTGCTCAACGACGAGGTCCTGCTCATGGGCAAGGTTGCCGACGGCAACTTTTGGGAGGCGTATGTGGCCACGGTGAACGCGGGCGACACATACGAGTTTCGCATTTGGCATGGCGGAACCTCCGTTGACCACTGCGACCCCTATGGCATGCAGATGGAGCTGAGGCCTGCCCACCGCTCGATCGTTGCCGACCTTACCCACGAATGGCACGACGCGGACTGGATGGCCTCGCGCGGCACCTGTTGCGACAAGCCCCTCAACATCTACGAGCTGCACATGGGCTCCTGGCGCAAACACTCCTTGGACCAGCCCTCCGAGGACCCGGCCGACTGGTTCACCTACGACGAGGTGGCCGACCCGCTCGTGGAGCACCTCACCCAGCTGGGCGCCACCCATGTGGAGTTCCTGCCGCTCACGGAGTATCCCTTCGACGGCAGCTGGGGCTACCAGCCCACGGGCTTCTACGCGGCCACAAGCCGTTACGGAACGCCCACGCAGCTCATGACGCTCATTGACACGCTGCACCAGGCAGGCATTGGCGCCATTCTGGACTTCGTGCCCGTGCACTTTGCCCTCGATGAGTGGGCGCTGGCCGACTACGACGGGACGTCGCTCTTTGAGTACCCCAACGACGCCGTGGGTGTGAGCGAGTGGGGCAGCCGCAACTTTATGCACTCGCGTGGCGAGACCTGCTCTTTCCTGCAGAGCGCGGCCAACTTTTGGCTGGGAGCCTATCACTTTGACGCGCTGCGCCTGGACGCCATCAGCCGCATCATCTACTGGCAGGGCGACGAGACGCGCGGCATAAACGGTATGGCCATGGACTTTGTGAAGACCTTCAATTCCGGCTGCAAGTCGCTCAATCCCGGCACGTTTATGGTGGCCGAGGACTCCACCAACGTGCCTGGCACCACCAAGGCCGTGGAGGAGGGTGGCCTGGGATTCGACTACAAGTGGGACATGGGCTGGATGCACGACACGCTGGATCTCTTCCAAAAGACGCCCGACCAGAGGTTAGACAACTACCACGAGCTCACCTTCTCCATGGATTACTTTGGCAACGAGCACTACCTGCTGCCGCTCTCCCACGACGAGGTGGTCCACGGCAAGGCCACGATTGCCAACAAGATGAGCGGCGCGGATGTGGACGTTAAGCTCGCCCAGGCGCGGACGCTCTACCTGTACATGTTCTGCCACCCCGGCAAGAAGCTCAACTTTATGGGAAGCGAAGTCGCCCAGCTTCGCGAGTGGGATGAGAATCGCGAGCAGGACTGGTTCATGCGCCAGTACCCCGCGCACGAGGCCTTCTTCCAGTTCTTCTGCGAGCTGGGATGGCTCTACCGCAACGAGCCCGCGCTGTGGGACCTCGACTACGACAAGACGGGCTTTACGTGGCGAGAGTCCTCTGGCCAGACGGACGTGGTGTATGCCTTCGAGCGCACGTCGGCCACCGGCGAGCGGCTGCTCTGCGCGTTCAATCTCTCGGACGAGGACCTCGCAGGCAGGAGCATCGCAATCCCACAGACTACGACGGCAACCATGCTGCTCGATACCAGCTGGCAGCGCTTTGGCGGCATGACGCCCGACGCGGACGGCACGCAGATCGCGGTCGACGACGGCATGCTCGCGCTCGACCTGCCCGCCTTTGGTGGCGTCCTGCTTCGTATCGACTAACTTCCTGGATGTGCTGGGGTAGACAAAGGGGGCTGTCCCCCGCGTCTACCACTATGCGCGGGCCTGCAACTGTGCCGCGGTTGGTAGACTCGGGGGACTGTCCCCTTTGTCTACCTGTACTTGGGAATTGTCCCCCCAGCTCATACGCCCAGCAGCCGCTTGCGAAAGCGCACGCCGAGGTGCATCTGGCCCTCGACCTCTCGCTCCTCGACCGCGCAGCGATACCCGCGGCTGGAGAGCTGGCGCATGGCCTCCTCGAC
>CACZFB010000001.1:103314-144916 GCA_902780305.1 uncultured Coriobacteriaceae bacterium
GCGATCGTCGCAGGCACCGGGCATCACGACGTCTCCCATGCTCCAGTACACCTGCAGGCCGCAGTCGTCGCCCTTCTCGGCGCACAGGCGCCGGCCGGCATCACCTGAGCGCACGAAGCCCTCGTCGTCGAAGAGACACCACACGCAGCCCGAGGCGTCCAGCCACCCGCGCGTCTTTCCGCGCGGCAGCCCATACACCACTTGCTCGAGCTTGGTGGCCACGTACGGCTCAAGGACCTTCTCAAAGACCTCCCGATTGCGGTTGGCACAGCCCACGAGGTCACTCTCCCCCATCATCCTCACCCCCGTTGTGGCGTTCATGGCATCCTGCGCGCCCGGTGCGTTTCCCTCTCCAGTGTATGCCAACACCGCGCCGCAGGGGCGACGCAGGTATACTGATGCCAGGTTTCACACGCGGGAAGGAAAGCCATGAAGCTGCTCATTGCGTCCGACATCCACGGGGCTGCCGATGCGTGCGCGTCGCTCGTCAAAGCCATCGAGATCCACGAGCCCGACCGCGTCGTGCTTCTTGGCGACCTGCTGTACCACGGTCCGCGCAACGACCTGCCTGCCGACTACGCCCCCAAGCGCGTGATCGCAATGCTCAACGCGCATGCCAACCGCATCGTGGCGATTCGCGGCAACTGCGAGGCGGAGGTGGACCAAATGGTGCTCGACTTCCCCTGCATGGCAACGTACAACCAGATTTTTGACCCAGCGACCGGGCACGTGCTGTTTTGCACGCACGGCCACGTGTACGGGCCCGGCCTGCACAACAGCGCACACAACCTGCCCAACCTCGCGCCCGGAGACGCCATCGTGTACGGACACACCCACATCAAGGTGAGCGAGGAGAGCGAGCAGATACCCGGCGTGTGGTGCTTCAACCCCGGCAGCGTGGGCATCCCCAAGGATGGCACCGCCAGCTTTGGCATCTACCAGGACGGCCGGTTCACCCACTGCCTGCTGTAGGCAAGCGCAACGCCGCGGCCCGCCGCGGCGAGAATAGACGACCTACGGGGTTTGACCCGTTTTCCCATCGTGGCGTCCACATGAGAAGGGATGAACGGGACTCGGGGGGCATACCTCAAAGAGGTGTGTCCCCCGAGCACGGCTTGGCGTTTGCGTGTGGCCTACTTCTTAACGAACGCCTTCGCGTACTGCTGCGTGACCGCCCTTGTAGGTCGCGTCGGGCACGGGCGCGTCCTTCCTCACGAGCGCGACCTGGATCGCCTCGGCGCGGCGGGACATGCCCTGGGTGCCCGCCTGCTCGCCGTTCTTGGCCCAGGCCATCCAGCCGTAGCTTGCAGCAACGATCACTCATGGCAGATCCTTACCTCTAGCTGCGGCTCTTGTTGCTATAGTACCACCTGTTCAAATGTCCACTCATAGCAGGCTCTCCCCATAGCGGCCAACGTGTCGCTTTTCGGGTAGCCAAAAGGTGCCACGGCACTAGGGACCGCGGTCCTATCAGCCCACCCTCCGTGGCACCTCCCGGGTAGCCCGAAAGGTGCCACACCCGGCTGTGCCACCGAATCGCACCGACACAAAGAGGCGCGGGCCCACCCGTAGGATGGACCCGCGCCAGCAGGTGCATATGCCTGATTGTCTTGAGAAGCGCTTACTCGCTCACGTAGACAACGCCCTCCCAGGGACGCAGCTTGCCCTCCTCGGGGTCATCGACGGAGGAGATGACGGCCTTCATGCCCTTCACGAGGGAGGCGTCGTAGGTGACCTCCTCGCCCGTGAAGTTGGTGAGGGTCACGGCCTTGTCCTCGCCGCAGGCGCGCTGGAAGGCAAAGATCTCCTCGCTGTCCTCGAGCAGCGTCGTGTAGTCGCCCGCGAGCAGGACGGGGTTCTCGCTGCGCAGCTTGCTGAGCTTGCGGTAGTAGTTGAGCACGGAGTTCTCGTCCGCCTCCTCCACCTCGGCGTTGACGGTCTTGTAGTCGTCGTGGACCGGCAGCCAGGGCTTGCCGGTGGTGAAGCCGGCGTTCTCGGTCGTGTCCCACTGCATGGGCGTACGAGCGTTGTCGCGGCTGCACTTCTGGACGGCCGCGAGGGCCTCCTCCGGGGTCTTGCCGGCGCCGATGGCCAGGTCGTACTGGTTGCGCGCGTTGGCGTCATCGTAGTCGTCGATGGAGGCCATGGCGGCGTTGGCAAAGCCGAGCTCCTCGCCCTGGTAGACGAAGGGTGTGCCACGCATGGTGAGCAGGATGGTGCCGAGCATCTTGCCAGCGGCGACCTTGTCCTCGCAGTCAGGCGTGAAGCTGTTCACCGAACGGGGCTGGTCGTGGTTCTCGAGGTAGACGGGGTACCAGCTGTTCTCCGTGTTCTTCTGGCTCGCGGCGAAGGCCTTCTTGAGCTCGGTCAGCTTCCAGGTGGAGTCCTTGTACCAGATCTCGTTGCCACCCTGCGGAACGAGCACGTGCGCAAACTCGAAGACCATGTCGAAGACGCCGTTCTCGCCGACCCACTGGGGCAGCTCCTCGGGCTTGACGCCATTGGCCTCACCCACGGTGAAGGCGTCGGTGCCGGCCATGACCTCGTTCTTGAACTCGTTGAGGTAGTCGAGGATGCCGTCGGTGTTGACGGTGGCGGCATGGATGCCAGAGAGGCCATCGGCCTCGCCGTCGGGCTCAGCGTCGACGAAGGCAGGCTTCTTGATGTAGGGGATGGCGTCGATGCGGAAGCCGCCGACACCCTTGTCCAGCCAGAACTTGGCCATCTTGAAGAGCTCCTTGCGCAGGGCCTCGCACTCCCAGTTCATGTCAGGCTGGAAGTCAGCGAAGGTGTGCAGGTAGTACTGGCCACGCTTCTCGGACCAGGTCCAGGCGGAGCCACCGAAGATGCTACGCCAGTTGGTCGGCGGAACCCTCTTGCCGTCCTTGTCCTTCTTGGCGTCCTGCCAGATGTACCAGTCGCCGTGCTCGCCCTCGGGGTTGGCCTCGGAGTCCTTGAACCACTCGTTCTCGTTGGAGGAGTGGTTCATGACGAGGTCCATGACGATGCGGATGTCGCGCTTCTTGGCCTCGGCAATGAGCTCGTCCATGTCGGCCATGGTGCCGAAGCGCGGGTCGATGTCGTAGTAGTCAGCCACGTCGTAGCCGCCGTCCTTGTTGGGCGACTTGCAAACGGGGGTCAACCAGATGGCGCCGACACCCAGCTCGGCCAGGTAGTCGAGCTTCTTGGTGATGCCCGCGAGGGTACCGGTGCCCTCACCCTTGGTGTCGAGGTAGCTCTTGGGGTAGACCTCGCACGCGATGGTGCTCTGCCACCACTTGAGCGCCTTGGCGGCCTCGTCGGCATTCTGCGCCGCAGCCTCGCCCTTGTTGGCAGCGGCGTCGTTGCCCGAGTTGTTGCCAGAGCACGAAGCCAGGCTCATCAGCATCATTGCTCCTCCCATGCCTGCAAATGCGGTGAGAGCACCCCTACGCGTCATCATACGTGCTTTCATGTCTGCCATACCTGAATTCACCCCTTCAAAGACGTGCACGGACCGAAGGCCCGGTTGTACGAGCGGACTGCATGCGGCTTCCCCCGCATTCATGGCAGCCCGTAACCGAACCGCAACAATACAATACGCCCAATTCGAGCAGTCGAACGCGAGAACGATAACAAACAAGGGGGTTCACAAACTAGTCATAAATCCATGCACATACACTGGCCGAGCTGCCACTATCGGTCTCCTGTGCCGCAGTGCATGTCGACCCAACCTTTGGCCACGCAGGTGCGCAGGCTCCATTCGCTGCGCCTCGGGTCGTCCACGCGATAGCTCCAGTAGCAGCCACCGATGCCCTGATCCCAGGCCTCGATCTGCGCATCCGCAAGGGCGCGGTTGAACAAGCGCCGATCTCGCTCACCGAAGCTCTTCTTGAGCGGCGAGTGATTGGCGATGCTCCACTCGCCCACCATGACCGGATGGTAGCGAGCGGCATCGCGCACGCGCTCCGAGAACTCGCCAAGCCGCGCCAGGTACTCGTCGAGGTCATAGCGCTCGAAGCCCCACTCCGAGAAGTTCAGGTACTGGTGCGTGTCGATGACGACGTTGTCATAGCGCTCAGTCGGCAGCAGCTCGTTCCAGGCCTCCAGCTCGAACTGGTCATGGAAGACGAGCGCGACATCGGGTCCCACGAGAGGCCGCAGGCGCCTATAGTCATCCTTGTAGAAGGCAAGCAGGATCTCGCGCGGGATGTGCGCCGAGCCAGGGCCTCCAGCACGTCGACGACGTAGTCGATGCGGGCCTGGTCCTGCGCCCAGGCACACAGGGCCAGGTAGCCACCGTCGTCAAAGCCGTTCTGTGAGAGGGGCACCGTGTGCAGGTCGATGAGCACCTTGAGCCCCTGGCGCTCCACCCACGCAAACGCGTTGTCCAGGTGTTCGATGCACGGCAGGTGGTTCGCGGTCCCCCAGATGAAGTACGGCACGGGGATGCGCACGAGGTTGACCCCCACCCGCGCCAGCCAGGCAAAGTCCTTTTCGGTGATGTAGCTGCGCCGATGCATCTCCAGCGCCAGCTCAAGCTCACCCGAAGGCATCTCGTCGATGAGGCCTCGCTCATCCTCGCAGGTCGCCACAGACAAAGGGGAGGCTCCCATCCACTTCTCCAGTACCAGCCAGTTACCCAGGTTGACACCACGAAGCTTCATGGGAGCCTCCGATGGAGACATGGGGGCGCAAAGGAGTGGATGCCGCCCACCCCTCGCGCAGTCAGGTTCGCCTTACAGCGGGCAGAGACTGAGTGCCGCCTCGTCGGCAATCACCGCGCAGTTGGTGTGCAACTGCAGGATGGAGGCCGGGACGCGCGGCGTGACCGGGCAGAAGCACATGTCGTAGACGGCCTGCGCCTTGGCCTCGCCATTGGCGATCACGAGGATCGAGCGAGCGAGCATGATGGTCTGCACGCCCATGGTGTAGGCCTGACGCGGAACGTCTTCCTCGCGCTCGAACAGGCGGCTGTTGGCCTTGATCGTGCTCTCGGTGAGGTCGACGCAGTGCGTGCCCTTGGAGAAGACGTCGTCGGGCTCGTTGAAGCCGATGTGGCCGTTGTTGCCGATGCCCAGCAGCTGCAGGTCGACGTAGCCGGCAGCCTTGACCATGTCGTCGTACTCCTTGCAGGCCTGCTCAGCGTCGGGGTTCGAGCCGTCGGGCACATGCGTGTTGGCGAGGTCGATGTTGACATAGTCAAAGAGGTTCTTGCGCATGAAGTAGTGGTAGCTCTGGGGATCGTCGTCGAAGACCACGAGGTCCGCCCAACAGCCCTCCTTGATAAGGCCGCAACGATCGATGATGCGCGCGCTGCGGGCAGCAACCTCGCCCGCCATGCGCAACGCCTGCGACGCGTCGACCAGGCCCCATTCGACCACATTGCGAACGGCTTTGGCAAGGGTCAGCGTCGACCCCGCCAGATTGTCTCCATCTTTGAGGTGCGCCGCGCCTTCGCGAAGCTCGATCGGCAGCTCGCCGATCATGTAGTCGCCATCGGGCAGCCCGCCACAGGCGAGACAGTCGGTGATGAGCGCCACGTGGTCCCAGCCCTTGGCGGCGATCAGCGAGCCGCAGGCAGCCGGGTGCACGTGATAGCCGTCACAGATGAGCTCGGAGTAGGTCTCGGGCGTGGTCATCGCACAGCCCACGGGACCCGGCGTGCGATGGTAGAGGTCGTCCATGCCATTGAAGGTGTGCACGAACGCGCTGGCGCCCGCCTGCACGGCCGCGAGGCACTCCTCATAGGTCGCAGAGGTGTGGCCGATCGCTCCGACGACGGCGCGCTCCGCAAGCCCGCGGATGTACTCGACAGACCCCGCCCGCTCGGGCGCGAGCGCGCTCTTGCGGATGAGGCCGTCCGCCTGCTCCTGCCACGCGTCCAGCGTCTCGAGCAAAGGATCTCGCCCTCGACGAGCTGGCGTCCGAGCTGGAGGGGCGCTTCGGCCGGGCGTGGCCCTACATGGACGGCATGGGGGAGGACCGCTGTCCCCAGCCGAGCATTCTCCCGGCGTTTTCGCTGCCGTGGACGCGGTAGTAGACGTCGTAGGCGTCCTTGGCCTCTCCGGTGAGCCTGACCCGCACGGCCTCGACGCGGCGGGACTTGCCCGTGGTGCCGCTGGTGGCGCCGTCGGCGCCTCCATCGCCGCTGCCGATGCCCGCGTCCCAGTCGCTGCCCGTGGCCTCCAGCTTGCTCACGCCGTCGCCCTCCTTGCTCTGCGTGTAGATCGTCAGGCTGTTGCCGGCGCCCGTGACGGTAATGCCCTTGCTCGCCGTCAGCGTCGCGTTGTCGGCGAGGATCAGGCACACGTCGCCCCGTACCGTGACGCGCTCCGTGAACTGGATTCCGGTGGTGCTGGTTCCGTCGCCGGCCACGTACCAGAACTGGCCATTACCCTCGCCACCCCAGGTCGCAGCGGCTCCAGATGACGCCAGCGCCTGGACGCCGTCCGCGGTCTTCGTGGTGCCGTCCGCGTCGATGTAGGGGACGCCATCCACCTGCACGGCCAGCTCCTCGCCCTGTACGACGGCCACCGGCTCCACGGTGCCCTCGGGCTCGACCTCGACCTCGCCGGCAAGGGCGACCGCCGGGCACAGGCCCAGCACCAACGCCAAGGCCGCGACCAGGCTCAACGTGAGCTTACGGACACCCCCCCCGAACGTATGTTTTGCGCTTCCCATGAGCCGCTCCCTTCTCGCGGGACGTCACGCCCGCATTGGAGTGAATATAGAAAGTGGAAACACCACCATTTCCCACGGCTCCTGACGCTTCGGGGGCGCAGTGAGACAGGTGGCGGTGGGAGCTGGGTAGACGTAGACTCTCTCTGCAAGCTCCTCGCCGATCACCCTGCCGTAACGAAGGCAACCGTGTACCCGCGCATCGGCTCGGTCGTTGTGTGTTACGACAACCTGGACGCGAGCGCTACGTGGAGGTGGAGTACGTGGTCGCGCACGGCCTTGCGTCGTCTCTGGGAGGTATGCACGTGGTGCTGGGGTTTGCACACGTGGTAATGCTCACGGGCGACAACCAGCAGTCGGCGGGACGCATCGCGCGCGAGGTGGCCGACGTAACGCTCAACGAGTCCGACCTGTTCTCGCTCGTTCGCCTGCGCAAGCTGAGCATGGAGCTGATAGACCGGCTGGACACGAGCATTCGCGCCATCATGCTGTGGAACTCGGGCCTGCTCTCGCTGGGCATTGGCGGCGCGACCACGCCGCAGACCTCGTCGCTCTTGCACAACACCTCCACCGTCGCGCTCGGCGCCCACGACACGAGGGCCTACCTGCCCGCGTGAGGCGAGGCGGTTGCACATGCAGGCATCGCCGACACCGTGGCTTGAGAACTCAACGAGGCATCTGTCGAAGAACCCCAGCTCGTAGTATCGCCTGCCTGCCATGACTAACCATGGCGCCAACGACGAATACGCGTATGGTAACCTCCCCGGCATAGCGTTCCAGCGCAGCAGCACACTCGCAAACGGCGTCTAACGCTGCGACTTCCTGCTTACGCGCGCGAAGGGTACTCAGGGGCTTTTCTCTGAGCACGGTCTGTACTCTGCTAGACTTGCGATAGTGACTAAGACGTCTCGAACAAGGTGACGCGACATGACGGAAAGATGCGAGCCCACGTATCACAGAAAGACCGAGAACCCGGACGAGCAATACCGACGCTCGCTCTGGGAGGCCGCATTTGGGCTGCAGGCCGTCGACGGGCTCGAGCCATCTTCCTACGCCCGCTCCCTTGCCGCCGACAACGCAGCCAGGCGCATTTCGCTCGAGCAGGTTGGACAGTGCCTCGATGCGTATTACCGCAAGGAGCGCGATGTCTCTGGAAATCACTCGCGCGAGGAAGAGGCCGACAAGGTAAGCCATCGCATCGTCCAGCTGTTGGAGGACGGTTCCTTTGCTTTGGACTCGCACATGCTCAACGCCATACACGCCCATTTGTTCCAGGGAATCGACGACGAGCTCTACACCCCTGGTCGCTTTAAGGACGAGCAGCTCATCAAGTGCGAGCGCATCCTTAACGGCGACAGCGTACTCTACGGTACACCACTCCTCTATTCGCGCTCTCTCGACATGCTGTTCGATCGTGAGATAGCACATGCCTACGACGGTTATACGGATGGGCCTGCCCTCAGCTGGACAGACGCGAACATGCTCGCGCGGTTTGTGGCAAACGTCTGGATGGTTCATCCGTTTAGGGAAGGCAACACCAGAACCGTAGCCGTCTTTATGTCCCTGTACCTCAACTCCATGGGGTTTGACGTGAGCAATAAGCCATACAAAAGGCATGCCGCGTTCTTTCGTGGTGCACTCGTGCGAGCCTGTTATCAAAACCGCCCGGCCGGCGTGCAGCTGGACACGTCTCACTTGGTCCAGTTCTTGTCCAAGCTCGTGGAAGACCCCCAAGCCAAGCTCGACTACGACGCCCTGTGGTGCGTGCCCCTCTTCGAGTGGCCGGACCGCGTGAGAAACGTGTCGCACGTCGACGCAAAGCCAATACAAGAGGAGCTCATACGCGAGGGCATCACCAGCCGCGTGCTGGGCTTGACTAGATGAGCGTTCCCCTCGTTCGGCCCAGAGCGGACCCAGACTCGGGGGGACAGTCCTCTTTGTCTGCCCCGGGTTAAGAAAAGCTACGTTGTGGTGGGAACATCGCCCCGATTACCGCCTACGCAGACACGAGCAGCATGCCGTCCTTGAGGATCTCGTGGAGCATCTCGAAGCCAAAGGAGCCGAGCTCCGCCAGCACCTTCTTGCGACCATTGCCCTTTTTGAGCATGGCATGGAACTGCTGCACGGCCTCGTGGCGCTCCTCCTTGGATGCGCCCTGAATCCTGATGCCACGATTACGCAGCACCTCCACCGCCTTTACCAACGCATAGAGCGCGATAAGCTGGTAGTCGGGCATAGTGGCGAGTTTGCGCTGGTACATCGATTTACCCAGGCCGTCAGGCACGAAGTCCTGCCTTTGGAGGCTGAGCAGCTCCTCGATTGAGCTACGCAGTTGCTCGGGCATCTTGTGACCCTTCTCTTCACGCTCGCGCCTGCGCTTGCGTTCGCGCAGCTTATACACCGCATACGCACCCGCCGCGATCACTGCCGCCGTCGGCACCGCAATCGCCACGGCCATCAGCTTGATTCTTTTCATGCGCTTCTCCCCTGCCCGCTTTGGTGGTCATAGTAGGGTGAAGTATAGCAGGCCAAAGAATGCCTTGTCGCCTATCAATGGGGTTACCCTCATCGATAGGCGCACTCGTCTACACGGCCGAATAGGCCGTCTTGGCACTTACGCCGGGCAGCGCACCAATCTTGCCTGCGAGCGACGAGATCACGTTGCCTGGCGCATCGACGGCAACGCTGATCACGTTAATGCCGCGCGCGCGATACGGCACGCCCATGCGCCCAAAGATGTACTCCCCGTACTCGTGGAGCAGCGCGTTGAGCCGTTCCACCGAATCGGCGTCCTCAACGATGATGCCAATAACTGCCACGCGCGTGTCCATGGCCAGCTCCCGCCTCTACAGCCCTCAGGTCGCCTGGTGCTAGGCAGTAGCAGTGGCCGTAGACTCGGCCGCCGGAGCGGACGCTTCGGTGGTCTGCCCCGTAGTAGCCTCGGTAGTTCCCGAGTCGGTGGGCGTGGGCGTTACCTCGGGCTCCGCGGGCGTCGGCGTGGGCTCTGCGGGCGTGGGCTCGGGCGTCGGCTCGCTCGGCGTAGGATCGCTCGGCGTGGTCGTAGGCTCCGTGGGTGTGGTGGTGCTTCCCTCGGTGCTACCGCTCGAGCTCTCCTCCTTGCTGGTGTCCTTGCTCTCGTCCTTGCTCTCGCTCGAGCCACTGCTCTTGCTCTCGTCCTGCTTCTCGCTGGACTCGTTATTGTTATTGTTGTTGTTCGTCTGGCCCTCGGGATTGTTCTGCTGCTGCTCCTGAATGATCTCGGAAGCTTCCGCGACCTCACGCTCCTGCGTGGCAATGCGCTCCTGCGCCTCAGCGCGCTCGCGCTCGCGGGCCAGCTCCTCCTCACGCTTCTTCTTCGCCTTTTGCACGAACTCGTCGGCGCGGTCGCGATTATCGGGATCCTTCTCGATCCACGACCGTGCGCTGGAGATTACCTCGTCAGTCATGTCCGCGGCGGCAAGCCTGTCCATGCGCAGGGTATCGTCCGTTGCGAAGTACACCTCAAACGACTCGGTGACCTCAATTTGCAAGGCCTCCGGTATCGCATACATCGTACCGTCCCCGGCGATGGGCGTCTCGGCCACGCGCACCTCGTACGTACCCGGCGTGAGCACCAACCCCTCGCCGGTATACGAGAGGAAACACGCATCCTCGGTGGACGAGCCATCGGGACGGTGTCCCGAAATACGCAACGGAATACGGGACCCGTTGCCGTCGAGGTTGGTTGCCCTCACGTACAGAGGCACCTCGACCTCGCCGTCTCGCACGACCACCTGAGAGCTGCGGCTCGACTTGGACGTTCTCGTGTTGCCAAAGGCAAACATGGGGATGACAAACGCCAGGGTGGTAATCAGCACGAGGCTCGCGCACACGGTGGAAATAATAAGACGCCGCTGGTCGCGTGCCTCCATGGCGCGATACATGGTGGCTGCGTCGGGCACGTTGATGTCGTCACGATACTCGGGGCCAAGCATGTTTGGATCCACGCCAGCAGGAGCAGGCGCAACGTTGGGGTCGGGCGACGCCGCGCGCCTCACGCGGGCATAGGTTGCCGTATCTCCCGGCAAGGGCGATCCAGTTTTGGTATCCATGCGTCCTCCTGCCAAAGAAGGCCTACGAGTTCGTATTTGGCTTTGAGTCTAGCATACCCAGCGTCGCTTCCATGCATACCGCACACATCAGGCTCGCGCCTGCCCCCCCGAGACCGTTACGGGCTGTTACGTTACTCACGCCACTTACAGTCACCAACGGGAGCCAACCATACTATTGCTTCCAAACCTTTGTCTGCCGAAGGCGATGCAAAGCACTATACTTATCATATTTGACTGTCGTAAGGCGAAGGCTGGTGAGAGGCATGGCCAAATCCGTTGCAATACTCAAACGCGATTTGCTTAGATTGTTGAGAAACCCCATCGCAGCAATGATTGCGCTGGGCGTATGCATTGTTCCCTGCCTCTACGCGTGGATCAACATCGCTGCGAACTGGGACCCCTACGAGAACACGAGCGACATATCAGTCGCGGTAGTCAACCAGGACCAGGCCGTGGACCTTGGCGACATGGGGTCGATGTGCATTGGCAACACCATGGTCGAGGCACTCGAGAAGAACGACGCCATTGGGTGGCGCTTCGTCGAGGAGCGCGACGCCATGGACGGCGTAGACTCCGGCAAGTACTACGCCGCCATCGTGATTCCCGACGACTTTACCAAAAGCCTCACCGGCGTCCTTAACGGCGACGTGCAAAAGGCACACCTCAAGTACTACGTCAACGAGAAGCTCAACGCCATCGCGCCCAAGGTTACCGACACCGGCGCATCCACCATCGAGAAGCAAATCGACGACCAGTTCGTGGCGACGGTAGGCAAGGTCGTGGCCGAGAAGCTCGGCGACGTCGCCGGCAAGCTCACCGGAGACGTACAGGACGCCACCCAAAGCATCAACCGCGCCCTGGACGAGGCGCGCGACACGCTGTCGTCGGTGGACGAGAAGCTGGAGGGCCTCTCCACAAGCCTCCAGAACGCGCAGGACTCGCTCAACGGCGCCTCGGCTCACCTCAGCGGCTTTAGCGGCTCAGGCGCGCACATTGCCGACGAGCTGGGCAGCACGCTGGACGACCTTGGCAATACGCGCAGCCGGGCCAACCAGCTCGTGGCCGACATCAACGGCGCGCTTGGCGACGGCGGCTCAACCATCGCGTCGCTCTCGTCACAGGCAAACTACGACATCTCGTCCATCGCGGGCGACATATCCCTGGCCCAGTCCCAGGTTCGCGCGGCCATTCGCACGCTGGAGAATGACCTCACCGACAACCAGGCAATGGTCTCCGAGCTGACCGCCGCGCAGGACCTCGTAATCAAGATCGAGCCCACGGGCGAGCGCGGCATCGAGCTGAAGACGGAACTCTCCAAAGACCTTGGCACCGAGCTCGACCTGCTGGTGCAGATAGGCGACGACCAGACGGCCAAGCTAGAGGAGCTACAGGCCTTGGCACAGCGGCTGGAGGACGCGTCCAACCAGGTCGCGAGCCTCTCGTCCAACCTCAACGAGCGTGTGCAGGCCGCCACCACAGCGCTGCAGACGACGCAGACCGACACCGTGAGCACGTGCCTGAGCCAGGTGCATGCCGCGCTCGACACGTTTGTGGAGGTTGCGCAGGAGCTGCAGACGGCGGCACGGCTCGTCGATCCCATCATCGACCAGACTGCCTCGGTGCTGGGAGACCTCGCCCAGACGACGGACAAGACCAAGACGGCCATCGAGGCGACGCGCGGTTCACTCGAAACGCTCCTGCAGATGCTCGACGACCTCTCGGGAGAGGTGGCCGCCATCCGCAGTTCGAAGACCTGGGACCTGGTAAAGAGTGCGACCAAGACGAACCCCGAGGGCGTTCAGGACTTCCTCACCGCGCCGGTGAGCATAAACGAGAAGGCCCTCTACCCCGTGGCAAACTACGCCGCAGGTGTCGCCCCCTTCTTTACGAGCCTGGCCCTGTGGGTGGGAGGCATCGCTCTGGTCGCCATCTTCAAGCTGGAGGTGGACGAGGAGGACGTCGGTCGCATGCGCCCCTGGCAGGCATACTTTGGCAGGTGGATGCTGTTTATGATCCTCAGCGTGATTACCGCCGTCGTCTGCTGCACAGGAGACTTGCTCTTGGGCATCCAGTGCGTCGAGGTGTGGGCTTTCTACCTGAGCGCCATCGTGGCCTCGGTCGTGTTCGTAAACATCATCTTCGCCCTGTCGGTCGCGTTCAAGCACCTGGGCAAGGCCATGGCCTTCACCCTCATCATCCTGCAGGTTCCCGGCTCGGCCGGCATGTACCCCATCGAGATGATGCCCCCGTTCTTCCAGGCCATCGGTCCCTGGCTGCCCTTTACCTACTCCAACAACGCCATGCGCGAGGCGATTGCGGGCTTCTATGGGTGGAACCTGGGATACAACCTGCTCATGCTCCTTGCGTTCGTAATCCCGGCCATCCTGATTGGCGTCACCGCGCGCAGCCATCTGGTAAACGTGAACGCCCTTTTCGACCGGCGCCTGCGTGAGACCGATCACCTCATGGTGAGCGAGCCGGTGGCAATCGAGGGCAACCGCTACCGTCTGGCAACCATCATCAAGGCCATGTACAGCCCACAGGAGTATCGCGAGGTATTCGAGGAGCGCAGCGCAGCATTCGAGAGCGCCTATCCCAAGCTCGTGCGGCGGGGCGTGCGCGCGCTCATACTGCTGCCGCTCGTGCTCTTTGTCCTCATGCTCCTGTTCGACGCGCAGCTGCCGCTCATCGCCTGCCTGGTCGTCTCGCTCATCCTCAATTACGCCTATCTGGTCGTGGTCGAGTACTTCCACGACCGCATTGCCCACAAGCGCCTGCTCACCGACTTCTCCCCCGAGGAGCTCCAGGTGGTTATGAACGACGCGCTGCGCGATGAGCTGTTGCCCTACGCACCCATCGACACGATAATTGAGCGGCGCAAGGCGCGACAGGAGAAGCGGGAGGAGCGCCAGGAGCGCCGCGGAGCACACCTGCGCGCGCTGCCGCTCAAGAAGCTGCACAAGGAGGACGCGCCCGTCGAAGACGACGCGCCGAAGGGAGGTGACGCACGATGAGACGCATCTTCGCCGTGTTCAAGCGTGACATAAACCACGTGCGTGGCAACGCCATTGCGCTGCTCGTGTGCATGGGACTTGCCATCATGCCCGCGCTCTACGCCTGGTTCAACATTGCGGGTGGCTGGGACCCCTATGCGAACACAGGACAGGTAAAGGTCGCCCTGGCAAACTCCGACCGGGGCATTACCGGCACCGTGCTCCCCTTTAAGGTAAACGTGGGAGAGCGCGTGGTAAGCTCTCTCTCGGGAAGCGACAAGATCGACTACGTCGTAACCGACGAGAACAAGGCGACCGAGGGCGTACGCTCGGGCGAGTACTACGCGGCCGTCGTGATTCCCAAGAACTTCTCGTCGGACCTGCTCAGCGTCCTTTCCAGCAAGCCCACACATCCGCAGCTGGACTACTACGTAAACGAAAAGCGCAACGCCATCGCCTCCATCGTTACGGGCAAGGCCACGGGCTCCGTGCAGAGCCTCGTGGACAAGGGACTCACCGAGTCCATGGGCACCGTGGTCACGGAGGTCTTCTCCGAGATTTCCTCGGCACTCGACGACGACGGTCTGATGTCGGTCGCGTCCAACCTCAGCGGCACGCTCGACACCACAATCGACTCCTTGGAGCGCTCCGCCGACGACTTGCTGGCCTACCAGGCAGCGGTCGCCTCCATTCGCGAGGTCATGGAGACCTCCGCGTCGCTGGTGGGCAGCAATTCCGCATCACTTGACGCCGCCGGCATGCTGGGCGACGCCGCCGACGGCGTGCGGGAGTTCGATGCCGCGGCACAGACCGCCACCAATGCCGCCAACTCGGCCATCGACAAGGGCAAGGCCTCCACGCAGGACATAGAGAACGCCATAAACAGCGCCTTCGACTCCGCCTCCGGGCAGGCCGACGAGCTGGAGGAGGCACTGGGCAGGGTGGACGCCATCGCCCAGGCGCGCCGGGACGACCTCCAGCGCTTCCACGACGCGCTCGAGCGACTTAACGGCACGATCGTGGACCTCAACAAGGAGCTCGAGGAAGAGGGACACCTGGAGTCCATAAGCATCGAGTACTCCCTGCAGGTAAAGAACGACATCTCCGACCTGCTGGGACGTGTAAACAATGCCATGCAGACCATCGACGAGCTCTCTACCACGATCGACAAGACCAAGACGGACCTGCAGACGTCACGCAGCGACGTGGAGACCAGCAGAAAGACGCTCCAGGGCCTCGCGCAGCAGGCCACCCAGCAAATCGAGGCGGTGCGCAACCAGTACCAGAACAACCTGGGCGGCTCGCTGGGAGACGTGGCCGACTCCATCGACGACGCAGCGGCCAAGGCGGCCGACATCTCGTCCAGCATCGAGGGCGAGGCCCAAAAGATCGCGCCCATGGTGGGCAACGCGACCGATGGCCTGTCCAACCTGGAGACCTCGCTCGACAACGCGGCCGAGAAGCTGAGGAACACGGCCGAGAAGCTGCGCAAGATGAGCGAGGCCCTGGCCAACGCCGCAACCTCGGGCAACCTCGACCTCGTACGCTCCATCCTGAGCGGTGACCCCGCCACGCTGGTGGACTTCCTGGCAGCGCCCGTCCAGCTCGACCGCAACGCCATCTTCCATGTGGAAAACAACGGCTCGGCCATGACGCCGTACTACACCACCATGGCACTGTGGGTGGGAGGCACCCTCATGGGCGTGCTGCTGTATGCGGGCATCTCGAAGAAGGCGCAGGAGGAGACGGGCGCGCAACCGCGGCATGCCTACTTTGGCAGGCTGCTGTTCTTCCTCACCCTCGGTGCCATCCAGTCCACGACCCTGTTGCTGGGTGACGTGTACTTCCTGGGCGTGCAGTGTCAGAACCCCATCCTCTTCCTCATTACCGGATGGGTTGCCTCCACGGTGTTCATCAACATCATCTACTCGCTCGCCACCTCGTTTGGCGACGTGGGCAAGGCCATCGCCGTCTTTATTATGGTGCTGCAGGTCGCCGGCTCCGGCGGCACGTTCCCCGTGGAGATGCTGCCCAAGCCCTTCCAGCTGGCGTACCCGTTCTTGCCCTTCGTGCATTCCGAGAACGCCATGCGCGCCGCCATGTTTGGCACCTATAACAACGACTGGCTCATGGAGCTGGGCCTTCTTGCCGCCTTCCTCATTCCAGCTCTGATCCTGGGCCTCCTGCTCCGCAAGCCCTTCGTTCCCGTAAACGAGTGGATCGAGGAGAAGATGGAGGAGACCAAGCTGATGTAGCGGGGGCTGGACAAAGGGGACAGTCCCCTGAACACAGGGGACTGTCCCCTTTGTCCAGCCAAACGCGATTCGCGGCCTACTGCTCGGGCAATGCCGCCACGATGGGGTTGTCGGCGCCCAGAATCTCGGCCATGTCAATGGGCTGCTCGGTGGGAACGGCCGCTTGGCGCACGCTTGCCGGTATGGACACGTCCGCGGGACTCACTGTACCGTATCCGTCCACCAAGGCGCGCACGCCCACGTCTATGGTGAGGGTGGGAGTGCTCGCGCTGTGCTTGTAGGTAAACATGCTCTCGGCGCTCATGGAGCGGATGCGACAGTCCTCGCTAAAGTCCACCTCAACCTTGTCGCCCTTGAGCTCCTCCATAAGATCGTCCCAAGTCAGGGCACCCAAATCCGGGTCCTCCTCGATGAGCCGGTTCGCCACCTCGCAGACGTCGGTGGTAGGCACCGAGAGCTCATAGCACACCATGGGATCCTCGCTGGTGGACACGCGCGTGAGCTCTGAGCTCCTCAGCAGGTCGATGAGGACGAACAGGTCGATGGTCCCCGTCGTGTCGATCGTAACGCACTTCCAGTTGCCGGTCTTGCCGTCGCGCACCGTCCCCAAATAGCACACGACGCACCCGTCAAGCTGTTCCACGTAGTAATCCGCCACGTAGTCGTCGACGTCCAGGGTGGAGAGGTCGGCCGTAACCCTGCCGCGAATGGTGTTGCCGGCCACCACGCCGTCGAGGCTGATGGGCATCGAGACGCGATACGTCCCCACCGATACGTTGAGCGTGACGTCTGCCGTCGCGTGCATGTTGTCGGTGTCACCAGCAGCAACGCAGCGCGCAAGGAGCGCCTCGGTGGTAACGGGTGCATTCTTCGACATGCAGCCGCCAAGGCCAAGCGTCAGGAATGCGGCGATGGTCGCATGTGCCATCCCCCCGAGCGCCTCTCTTCGGGACATCGACACGTTCGTTGTGGTCGTCTGGCTCATTCGCATTACCTCACACTGCCCTCAGGGCGTCTATGGGCTTCATCTTGGCGGCCTTGTTGGCGGGATACAGGCCGAACACCAGACCGATGAACGACGAGAATCCCGCCGACAGCATCATAACACCAGGCGAGAGTCTAAAAGACATATTTGGCACGGCCGAGCTCGCCAGGCTGAGCACGCCCCATGAGAGCAGCAAACCAACCGCACAACCCATCAGCGAGATCATGAGCGACTCCATGAGGAACTGCTGCAGGATGGTGGACCGCGTGGCCCCAATCGCCTTGCGAATGCCAATCTCGCGCGTGCGCTCGGTAACCGAGACCAGCATGATGTTCATGATGCCGATGCCACCCACCAACAGCGAGATGCCCGCCACGCTGCCCATGAGCAGCGAGAGCGTTGCGGTAATGGTGTTTATGGAGGTTAAGGCGTCGTCGATGTTGAGCAGATGGAATGCCTCCTCGTCACCGTCGAACCGCTCCAGCAGCTTGGCGCCCAGCTCGTTTTGCGCGTCCGCAAGGCTCTTGCCCGGAGCTGCCGAAATCGCGAACCGGTTGATGTGCTGCGCCTGGTTGAAAGAGCGAATCGCGCAATTCCATGGTATGTAGCAATTGTAGGATTGCGAGAAGTACAGAAGCTCCTCAACGGCATCGGACTTCTCCTCGGCGATGACGCCCACCACCACGAAATCGTAGCCCCCAAGGGTCACGTGGCCGCCGATTGCGTCCTGTGGGCGGGCCACCTTCATCACCTCGCGGGTGACGTCGGCGCTCACCACCACGACCTGGGTGTGGTTCTCCATGTCGGGTTCCTTAATGAACCTGCCGCTGCCAATCTTTATAGCCTGTATCTCCTGATACATAGGCGCCACGCAGTATACCTGGGCGTCCTTCGTTATGTAGCCACTCTTAATGGGCAGCGAAAACTGCGATTCGGGCGACACGCTCCCAATGCTGCCGGTGTTCTCCATCGCGCTGAGGTCATCCATCGTGAGCGGATGCCCCTTGTCGTTGATGATGAGGACTTCCACGGTGGGAGCGGCCAGGCGTGAAACCGCTCCGTTGATGGAGTCGCTCACGCTGCTTACCACCGACACCAGCACGGTAAGCGAGAAGACGCCAATGATTATGCCCAGCATGGTAAGGAACGAGCGCATCTTGTTGCCGCGCACCGAGACCCATGCCATCTTGAGCGACTCGAGCAGCATCAGTCCACCTCCGTGACGTGACCATCCATAATGTTGATGCGACGCTGGGCCTGGCTCGCGATACCGGAGTCGTGGGTAATGAGCACGATGGTGTTGCCGGCCTCGTGCAGTTCGCGGAAAATGCCCATGATCTCCTCGCCCGTGTGCGAGTCCAGGTTGCCGGTGGGCTCGTCCGCCAAGAACAGCGTTGGTTCCACCGCGATGGCCCGCGCGATGGCCACGCGCTGCTGCTGTCCGCCCGAGAGCTCGTTGGGCTGGTGCTCCCTCCGCTCGTACAGCCCCACGCGCTCCAAGGACTGCGCCACGCGCTCCCTGCGCTCGCGAACGGGAACGCGCTGGTAGATGAGGGGCAGCTCCACGTTTTCCCACGCGCTCATGCGACCGATGAGGTTAAAGCTCTGAAAGATGAAGCCAATTTTCTTGTTGCGTATGCGCGCCAGCTGCGTTTGAGAATAGCTACGGATCTCCTGACCATCCAGGAAGTACTCCCCCTCCGTGGCCTCGTCCAGACAGCCGATGATGTTCATGAGCGTGGACTTGCCCGAGCCAGACGGCCCGATGATACTCACGAACTCATGCTCCTGCACGTGCATGTTGGCATGGTCGAGCGCATAGAACTCGTTGTCGCCCATGCGGTATATCTTGCTCACATCCTTGAGGATGATCATGTTGGCAGCCCTTCTCGATCGCGATGGCGTCGTGCGGAACCGTTCCCGCCCATAGCGCGTCCCACTAGGCCTTGGCCGCCGGGTCGTCCGACTTCGCGGGGATGTAGTACACCGTATCCCCCTGCTTGAGCCCGCTCTTCACTTCCACCTGGCTCTCGCTCGAGAGACCCGTCTGCACGACCACCGGCGAGGCGAGCGTACCGTCTGCGTCCACCGACGTGAACACCACGGACTTGCCCTCCTGCTGCGAGATGGCCTCCAAGGGCACCAGCAGCACGTCCGTAGCCTCCTCGACCACCACGGTAACCTTGGCGCTCATGCCATAGCGCATGCGGTCATCCACACCCAGCTCGATGCGCGTGGTGAACTTGGCCGCGTCACCCTCCTGTGCGACCTTGTCTGCGGAGTTGGCAATCTTGGAGATCGTGCCCTCAAACGTCTCGCCGGGCATGGCGTCTATGGTCACCTGGGCCTTTTGCCCTTCCTTGAGCTTGAGCACGTCGAGCTCGCTTACCTTGACATCCAAGAACATCTTTCCGGACGGCGTGATGGACAGCGCCACGGCCTCCGTGTCGCTGTAGGACGATCCGGCCTTGCTCAGGCTGGACGTGCTGCCCGTCTCGCTGGTCGACACATCGCCGAAGTCGAAATCCGAGAAGGAGTCCGACGACAGGTCACCAAATGCCATGGCATCCAGGCTCGCCGTCCCCGCGTCCGTGACCACGGGCTGGGTCGCGCTAAACGCCGCCTCGACCTTGAGCGTCTCGGCGATGCCGTCGTTGTCCAGGTCGAGCGCCTCGTGGCGCGTGGCCACGCTGCTGGGAACCGTCACGTCGATCTTGCTGCGGTCCAGGGCAAAGCCATAGCCCTCCTTCGCGGTGAGGTAGACGGTGCACACGTATTCGGTTTGCGGGGCGAACTGCTTGTCCTGGGGGGCCCACGAGACGCTCGTAGCCGTGTAGGGCGCCTCCTCGGGGAAGACGACGGTGTCCTGGGGCACCTTGCCGGTTACGGGCGGCGTTATGGCGACCTTGATGGAACCGGTTATGGACTGATGGGATGGCGCATCCTGCTGGGCATTGCCCGAAGCCGACCCTTCGCCCGTGGTTTGGCTCTCGGTCGATGGGGGTGCCGGCGCGTTGGCGCCTGCCCCACCGTTGTCCGGGGAATTCGCGCCCTCGTTGCCGGAGCCACCCTCGTCGCCTGCCGTGCCAACGTCGGGCTCGCCAGCGCCGTCGTCGGAGCTCGCCTCGACCTCGGCGGCCACCTGCAGCATGGACTCCGGCGCGGGTGCCAGACCCGCGTGCAGCACCATGCCGCTCGCCTTGGGGCCTACCATGGTAACCGCGGTGTTGGTGGTGCCGTACGCCGTAGCGTCACTGGCCGTCTGGTCGGTTGTCTGCGCGGAGGAATCGCTGGCACTCCCCTGCTCGCGCAAGGGAACCTTGCCGGTGCGCGTACCCTCCCACAGCGACAGGGTGCCCACCACGCCGTTCTCGTCGGACTCCAGGATACACGTCTCCTGCAGCCGCTCCATGCTGTCGCGGTCAATCTTGAGGTCGGCAATCTGCTCCTCAAGCACCTGCCGCTTGAGGTCGTTGTCGGAATCGTCATCGAGGTTGTCCAGCTGGTCCTGCAGGCTGTCTATGTTCTCCTCGATGGCGAGGCGCTTCTCTCGCACCGATGCGGCGGTAACGCGGGCGATGGGCGTTCCGATCTGTACGACGTCCCCCTCGTGGACCAGCACCCGCTGCACCTCCAGGTCGGCGGGCACGAGCACGTTTACCTTCTTGTCCGAGGCGAGCGCGCCGGCACCGGTTACCACCTGCGAGACGCTTCCCGTCTCCACGGATTGCACGGCCACGTTGCTTGGCAGCTCCGGCTCCTTGCTGGCCGTCATCAGCCGCGAAAGGCCGAGGCCTATGAGCACAGAGACCAGTATCGTGCCGCCAAGGATGAGCATCGTCTTCTTGTTGCCCGTCATGCGCGTGTCCTCTCGTTTGTATTGCTTTTTTGTATTCGTTTTGTTGCGTTTTGCAGCCAAAACACGCACTGTCCAGCAAGGGGCTCTATTGACAAGCCAGTATACTATGCCGCGCCCGCTATGGTCGCCACGAATGTGTTGGCCAATCAAAGGGGGTAACCCCCATTGATTGCCCCAGGCGGCATATCAATTGGGGGTTACCCCCTTTGATCGGCCGGTTGGCGTTCTCGCAATGTCGTGCGTTGGTAGTATACTCACCAGAGGAAGGCCCACCTCGAGCACGGGAGTTACCCTTATGAGAGCACGAACATGGACGTTACGGCTCGTTGCCGTGGCATGCGCGGTGCTATGCGCACTCGTCCTGCTACCAGTCGTAGCCAGCGCAAGCCAAGAACCGGCGGCGAGCGGTCCCGAACCCGAATACCAGACGCTCGACGAGCTCACCGGCAAGCAATTTGCCTACGTAAACGGCAGCGTGTACAACCAATACGTGCAAAAGCGGGTGCAGGACACCGGCGAGTCGTTCTATGCGAGCCTCCCCGACTGCGTCGCGGCTGTGGAGGGCGGCAAGGCCGATGCGGCCGTACAGCTCTCGTACTGCTGTCAGGCCGTGGTCAACCGCAAGGGTGGCACGGTCGCCCTGCTTCCCGAGAACGTGGGCGAGGTGGAGGAGGCCTTCTTCTTCCCCAAGGGCGACCCGCTCATCCCCAAGTTCAACGAGGAGATACAGAAGCTCGAGAAGGACGGCACCATCGACGAGCTCACCAAAAAGTGGGTTGGCACCGACGAGTCCGCCAAGACGCTACCCAACCAGGACTGGGACGCACCCAACGGAACGCTCAAGTTCGCCACGTCGGGCGTGCTCGACCCCTTCTCGTATGTGGGGGCCAACGGCGAGATCTTGGGATACGACGTGGACCTGGCACTACGCATCGCCAAAGATCTGGGGTATCACCTGGACATCTCCACCATTACCATGGACGCCATCTTCGCGTCGGTGCAAACGGGAAAGGTGGACTTTGGCGGCACGCTCACCAAAACGCCCGAGCGCGCCGAGATGGTGGACTTCACCGAGAAGGTGATGCCCACCTACATCTCGGTAATCGTCAAGTCCAAGGATGGTGGCCAGACCAGCGGTGCGGCCAACTCCGCCACCATGGGCAGGAGCTTCATCGACGACATAAAACAGTCCTTCATCAAGACCTTCGTGCAGGAGAACCGCTGGGAGCTCATACTCAGCGGACTGGGCGTCACCGCCATCATCAGTCTGTGCTCGGGTTCGCTGGGCACGCTATTGGGCTACGTGTTCGTAACCCTGCGTCGCAAAGGCAACAAGCTGGTGGGCAAGCTCATAGACGGCTACCAGGCGATCATTGGTGGCGTGCCCATCGTGGTCGTGCTCATGGTGCTGTACTACGTGGTCTTTGGGTCCACCTCCATCCCCGGCGAGATCGTGGCCATATTGGCCTTCACGCTCTCGTTTGGCTCGACGGCAAGCACCACCATGTGGACCGCCATAAAGGGCATAGACATCGGTCAGGAGGAGAGCGGCCTCGCGCTTGGCTACGAGAAGCGGGCGGTGTTCCGAAAGATCGTGTTACCCCAGGCGGCGCAGCAGTTCCTGCCACAGCTCATCAGTCAGTTCGTGGGACTGGTAAAGGAGACGGCCGTGGTGGGCTACATCGCCGTCCAGGACCTCACGCGCGCCAGCGACCTTATTCGCGCGCGCACCATGGACGCGTTCTTCCCGCTCGTGTCGACGGCAATTATCTACTTCGTACTCTGCCGACTGATTGCCCACGCGCTCAACAGGCTCGCCGACCGCATTAACCCAACCAGCAAGCCTCGCAAGATCAGGGGGGTCAAGTAATGAGCCTTATAGAGATCAGCCACCTCCGCAAGGAGTATCCCAACATCACCCCGCTCAAGGACGTAAACGCCACGGTCGACAAGGGCGAGGTTATCTCGATCATTGGTCCCTCGGGCACGGGCAAGTCTACTCTGCTGCGCTGTCTCAACCGTCTGGAGACCCCTACGAGCGGGCAGATCTTGGTTGACGGCGTGGACATGTGCGACCCCGCCACCGACCTTGCCCTCATGCGGCGCAAGATGGGCATGGTGTTCCAAAACTACAACCTGTTTGGCCACAAGCTCGTTGCGGAAAACGTGATGATGGCCCCCATGGACCTGCTGGGAATGCCCAAGCAGGAGGCATGGGAGCAGGCGCTCAAGCTGCTGGACATGGTAGGCCTCAAGGACAAGGCGCTCAGCTGGCCGCACGAGCTCTCGGGAGGACAGCGCCAGCGCGTGGCCATCGCCCGCGGCCTTGCCATGAACCCGCAGATCCTGCTCTTCGACGAGCCCACCTCAGCACTCGACCCCACCATGGTGAGCGAGGTACTCTCGGTCATGACCGGTCTTGCGGAGCGCGGCCTCACCATGATGGTGGTTACCCACGAGATGCGCTTTGCCCGCGACGCCTCTACCCGCGTGTTCTACATGGACCAGGGCGAGGTGTGGGAGGCCGGTCCCCCAGAGCAGATCTTCGAGCACCCCTCCCGTCCCGAAACGCACGATTTTATCTTCCGCGTGCGCTGTTGGCATTACGACATCTCCTCCACCAGCTTCGACCTGCCTGGCATGCTGGCCTCGCTCGAGCAATACTGCCTGCGCCAGTTTATGGGCGGACGCTCCGTAAACACCTGCGAGATGTTGGTTGAGGAGCTCGTGGCCAACCATCTGGTGCCCGTAGCTCGCACGCGAGGTATGGACGATCCCCAGCTCCACCTCAACCTCTTTGCCGGCGAAGGCGGCGTAGACATCGCGTTGGAAATCGACTACCGATCCATGCTGCCAGACGGCGATCCCCTTAACGACGGAAGCCAAGACCCCATCTCGGCCGCACTGGTTAAGGGACTGGTGGATAAAACCGTCACCGTCGAGCCGGGTGTCGTTCGCTACCACGTCAAACAGCGCTAGTCGACAGCAAACGGGGGCAGACCGGTGAGAGAATTCGCAATACGTGGCGTGCGCCTGGGCGCGGGCGCACCCAAGACCATCGTCTCGCTTATGGGGGGCAATGCCGATGAGCTGGTTGCGCAGGCACGGAAGGCCGCCCAAGGCGGGGCGGACCTCCTGGAGTGGCGCGTCGACCATCTGAGTGACCCCTCCCGTGCCGCGACCGTCGCGCGGGGGCTGCGCGACGTCTTGCCTCGCGTTCCGCTCGTGGCGACGGTGCGCACCGTCGCACAGGGCGGGTTTGCAGAGCTCTCTCGCGACGCCTATGCCAACGTATGCCGATCGCTCGTGCGATGCGCATGCACGAGCGTCCTGGATATTGAGTTCGACAAGGGCGAGCGAATCGTGCGCGAGCTCGTGGGCGAGGCTCACGCTCAGGGCAAGCACGCGATCGTCTCGTTTCACGACTTTGCAAGGACGCCGTCCACACCACGGATGGTCGAGCTTATGGAACGCATGGTGGCCCTCGGTGCCGACCTGCCCAAACTTGCTGTTATGGCGAAGAGCCAGACCGACTGCCTGCGCCTGATGGAAGCCTCCGCGCGCGTGCGAGACAATCTGGGCGTACCCACGGTGGCCATTGCCATGGGGCCGTACGGCACGCTGTCCCGCCTGGCGGGAGAGTCGTGCGGTAGCGCGCTCACGTTCTGCTCCCTGGACCAGGCTTCCGCCCCGGGTCAGGTGGAGCTGACTCAGGCGCGCGACATCCTTGCGTCTTTGCACGCGGTGCTTGGCAAGCAGGACACGACACGGTGAAAAGCGCGTACGAGGGAGAGCCGACCGGAGTCGGTCGGATGGCCATTGGGGTGGCATCCACGCTGCTCGGCGCCATTTCCTGGGGGTTCTCGGGGACGTGCGTGCAGTTCCTCTTTGCCACCACGCAGATGGACGCCCTGTTGCTCACCACCATTCGCCAGTTTGGCGCGGGGCTGGTGTTTTTGGCCGTACTGCTCCTGCAAAGGCGAACGCTCCTGCGCGCGATGCTCGCAGACCGCCAGACGCTGCGCAGGCTTGCGATCTTCGGATCGTTTGGCCTGTTTCTTAACTCCACGCTCTATGCGCTCACCATAGCGCACACCAATGCCGGCACGGCCACCGTCCTGCAGAGCCTGAACATTATTATGGTGCTGGCCGTCTCGTGCGTCGTGGGCAGGCGTCTGCCGCGACGGCTCGAGACGGCCGCACTGGCATGCGCCCTTGCGGCCACGTTCCTCATCGCCACGCATGGCAATCCCGTGCAGTTGCAGCTCCCGCTACCGGGCCTGCTGCTCGGCCTGGCAACCGCCGCGGCAGCCACGTTCTACACCATGTATCCCAAGCCCCTGTTCGAGCGTTGGGGCAGCTTTGCCGTAACGGGCCTGGGCATGCTGGTGGGCGGCCTGTGCGGTCTCGTTACGTGCATGGCAAGCGGCACCGTGGCACATGGGCTTCCCGCCGTCGACGCCACGGGCGTCGTCGTGCTTGCGGTTGCGGTGCTGGTGGGAACGTTTGGCGCCTATGGGCTGTTCCTGCACGGCATCTCCATCGTGGGCCCGGTGGCGGGCAACATGCTGGGCGCCGCAGAGCCGGTGAGCGCCACGGTAATATCGGCGCTTTGGCTCGCCACGCCCTTCGCCTGGGCAGACTGGGCCGGCCTCGGCCTCATGGTCGCCACAATCCTGCTCATCGGCCGAGGGGCCGGGGAGCCAATCGAAGGGGGTAACCCCCATTGATTGATTCCCTGCCCGCTGGGCGCATCTGCTGGAATGCTCTGTCGTGGCACAGATTCTGCTAGGATTCGCTGTCGTGGCGCCAGCGCTTTGCATCTCAGCAGATTTTGTGCCACTAGTTTAATTCTCGGCAGATTTCTTGCCACGAGATCGAATCCCAGCAGACCCCCTGCCACGGCCTCGCCTTTTGGCAGAGCGTATCGGCCGGCTGAGTGCGTGGTACCGTCGGACGCTTTCTCCACAACTCTGTGCTATGCTCTGTCCGTTGTTTCGGGGCGGGGTGCAATTCCCCACTGGCGGTGATGGAGCCAACGACGGCCCAAGCCCGCGCGCCGCACAAGGCGGCTGACCCGGTTGGAATCCGGGGCCAACGGTTACAGTCCGGACGAAAGAAACGGAGGCGCCATCATGGCCACCAATCTGAGCACAGCTACCAATCGACACGACGCGCATGCCACCACCGAGCAGGGCGCTGGCTGGAGCACCAAGCGCATAGCCATCACAGCCCTGCTCTGCGCGGTTTCCGCCATCTGCACGCTGTTTTTGGAGTTCCCCATCATTCCCGGGGTCACGTTCCTCAAGTACGACCCCTCGGCCATCATCGCCCTCATCGCGGGCTTCGCCTTTGGGCCCGCCACGGGCGTGGTGGTGAGCACGGTGTCGTACCTCCCCCACATCGCCACGCAAAGCGGCATCTATGGCATGGTTATGGCCATCATCGCAACGCTGAGCCTGGTGCTGCCGGCATCGCTGGTGTACAAGCGCAACACGACGTTTCGCGGTGCGCTTGTGGGCATGGGCGTGGGCGCCGTGGTGTGCCTCGTTTGCTGCATAGCCGCAAACGTGGTGATCACCCCCATCTACATGGGTGCGCCCGCTCAGGTGGTCATCGACATGATCGTGCCCACGCTGCTGCCCTTTAATCTGGCGAAGATCGCCATCAACTGCGTGGTGTGCGCGCTGGTGTACAAGCCCGTTACCAAGGCGCTTGGCAACTAGCCCATGAGCGCATCCCACCCATCCGGCACGTGTGCGAGGCTCGAGCACGTAACGCTGCGCTACGACAACGGGACGCAGGCGCTCGAGGACCTCAGCCTGGAGGTGTTGCGGGGCGAGCACCTGTGTGTGCTGGGGGCAAACGGTTCGGGGAAGTCCACGCTGGCCTCGGTCCTGTGCGGGCTGCTCGCTCCCGACGAGGGTACCGTCAACCTCTTGGGCGAGGCGGTGTTCGACTCCTCGCGTACCCAGAGCGTCGACTTTCGTGCCTATAAGCGCGCCCGTCGCCGGCTAGGCTTGGTCTTTCAGAATCCTGACGACCAGATCGTGACCACCGTTGTGGAGGAGGACGTCGCGTTCGGGCCGGAGAACCTGGGTGTGCCCTCGCACGAGATTGGCGAGCGTGTGGAGCGCGAGCTGCGTCGCGTGGCCATGCAGGACTTTTCCAAGGCCAATCCCACGCGTCTCTCGGGTGGCCAGAAGCAGCGCGTGGCCATTGCGGGGGCGCTCGCCATGGAGCCTGAGGTGCTGGTGCTCGACGAGCCCGGGTCGCTGCTGGACGTGCGCGGACGCAAGGCCATCATGCGCGTGATGCGCCGCCTGCGAGACGCCGGCACCACCATCGTGCACATCACGCACTTTATGGAGGAGGCGCTCGCGGCAGATCGCGTGGTGGTGCTCAGCCACGGGCGCGTGATGCTTGTGGGAACGCCTCGGGAGGTCTTCTTGCAAGCGGACGAAATCGGCCGCCTGGGCTTGGAGGAGCCATTCGTGGCGCGTCTCGCCCGACGTCTGAGCCTGCCTTGGACCTGCGACAAGACGGAGCTGGCGGAGCAATTCGTGCAGGCGTCGGACGTCCGGTGTCCAAGAGGCGCCATCGGCACCGACCAACGCAGCGGCGGCAGCGAGCCCGCCGTCAGGCGCGACCGCACAACACGCTCCGACGAGGTCGTCGTCGCGGAGCGGGTGTCGTTTGCCTACCAGCGGGAACGCAAGGCGCTCGACGACGTCTCGCTGCGCGTGCACCAGGGCGAGTCCGTTGCCGTGGTGGGACAAACCGGATCGGGCAAGTCCACGTTGCTGCGTCTGCTCTGCGCACTGGAAGTGCCCGATGCGGGCACCGTGAGCGTGGACGGCATAGGCACCGCGCGCAGGTGCGACCGACGCAGACTGCATGGCACCATTGGCTACGTGATGCAGCACCCCGAGCGACAGCTCTTTGCCGAGACGGTCCTCGACGACGTCGCGTTTGGCCCCACCAACTTGGGCCTTTCGGCAAGCGAGGTCTCCAGGCGCTGCCTGCATGCGTTGAACCTGGTAGGCCTCAACGGCCTTGGCCATGCGTCACCCTTCGAGCTCTCGGGCGGTCAGCAGCGCCTGTGCGCCATTGCGGGGGTGCTGGCCATGGAGCCAAAGCTGCTGGTGCTCGACGAGCCGACCGCCGGCCTCGACCCTCGTGGACGACGCGAGTTGCGTGTCCTGCTGGACGACCTGCACGCACACGGGGTAACGACCGTGCAGGTGACCCATGCCATGGAGGACGCCGTGCGATGCGACCGCGTGGTGGTGCTCAACCAGGCACGCGTCATGCTGGAGGGCACGCCGGACGAGGTGTTCTGCGCAAAGAACGCGAGCGCGCTCGAGCAGGCGGGGCTCGGCCTTCCCGCGGCACTGGAGCTGGCACTCGAGCTCGAGGGGGCGGGCGTGCCGGAACTCGGCGACCCGCTCACGTTGGATGCGCTGGCCAGCGAGCTGGAGGGGCTGGTGGCAGAGCATGGCGCTTAGGATTTCCATCGGACAATACGTCGCCGCCGACTCCGTGCTGCACCGGCTCGACCCACGCGCCAAGGTGGGCGCGGCTCTGGCAATCATGGTTTCGGTGTTCTTTATCCACGTGCCCATACAGCTCGTGCTGGGATTCGCCTTCATGCTCGGCGTGGTCGCGCTCTCGCGGGTGCCCGCAGGCAAGGTGCTTGACTCGCTGCGACCCGTGGTCGTGGTATTGCTGGTGCTGAGTCTGTTCAACCTCTTCCTCACAAGCACCGGCGAGGTGCTCGCGACCCTGGGCCCCCTGCGCATTACCACCGGCGGTGTTGAGGCCGCCCTCCTGTACAGCCTGCGCCTGGTAATCGGCGTGCTCGCGGGTGCGCTCATACTGCTCACCACCACGCCGTCGCAGCTCACCGACGCGTTCGACTCGCTGTTGGCCCCCCTCGCGCGGTTGGGCCTGCCCGCGCACGAGCTGGCCATGGTCTTCTCGCTCATGCTGCGCTTTATCCCCACGCTTGCCGACGAGGCCGCGGCGGTAACGGACGCGCAGACCTCACGCGGCGGGGCGCTCAGCGAGGGGTCGCCAATCAAGCGCGTGCGTGCCGTGGTGCCCATCGTGGTCGCGCTGCTGGCCAGCTCGCTGCACCACGCCAACGACCTGTCACGGGCCCTGGACGCACGCTGCTACGAGGGTGGGGCCGCGCGCAGCCACTGGCATCCGCTACGCATGCGTCGTACCGACTGGCTCGCGCTCGTGGTGACCACCGCGTACGTTGGAGCGCTACTGGCGCTTGGCATCTGGTAGCGACCTGGTCGCCTCGCCTTCTGGGCCGCCGGCTGCTGATGCGCTAGGCCTCGGCCGCGCTCAGCCGCACACCCGAGCGGTCGGCAAGCCGTGCGTAGTCGGGGCCATGCCACACCGCAGACTCCCCCGGCCCCAGCACCACCGGCATGCGCGTATGGAACGGGGCGACGTCCGCGTTGGGCTCGCAGGTTACCACCGAGAAGCGCTCGGCGTCGCACACGCCTGCCAGCAGGAACACCTGACGGCCGGGATAGCTAAACCGCACGTCCTTGTGCGACGCGCGCCACGGCTCGAAGAAGCTGCGCACCGGCACCAGGCATCGCCCACCCGTAATGGGACCCGCCCACATGCCGCGGCCTGAGCGGGCCTGCGCAAGCGCCGTCTCGATGCGCGTGTTAAAGACGCGCTTGGACCTGCCGCCCAGCTGCGCCTCAAACCCCCAGGTACGCTCCATAACCCGCAGTCTCCCATCGTCATCCCACACGAACAGCGGCACCACGGCACCCGGATACGCATCGGGCACGATGGTGGCGAGGTCTCGAGACGGCACGCGCGCCCTCCCGGTCTGCTCGAGCGCGTCGAGCGCCTGCTCAAGCTCGGGTCGCTGCAGCGGAACCATCCTGTGGCACATGCGCCCTCCTCGGGATCGGGATTTGCCCTATGATATGCCCCCCGCGCGTCTCAGTCCACGGGCAGGCCGTGCAGCGCCGTCCATTCCTCGTCCGAGGGCAGCGCGGCGATTATCTGTCGTGCGGTAACGGGCGCCATGTGATTGGCGTCCACGCCCACGTCGTAGCGGCGGATACCCAAGGTGCGCATCCTCCCGTTGTAGTCTCGCATGTCGGCGCCGCCGTGGCCGAAGTCCTCGAGGAGACTGTCCTGCGACAGGCTGTGGATATGCCCATGCAGCATGTAGCTGCCATGATACGCGCGGTCCCAGTCCAGCATGGGATAATGCGAGAGCACGAACTTGTAGCCGTCCCTGCGCACCTTGCCCACGTGCGCGTAGTACTCCACCACGTCGAACCCACCGGCGGTAACGAACTTGGACCGCGTGTCATGGTTGCCCACGATCACGCTCACATGCTCGCAGGGAATGGCGGCACGCAGCCTGCGCACGTCCTCGACGCGCGGGTGGCATACGTCGCCCAGAATCCACAGCTCGTCATCCCAGAGCAGGTGCTCTTCCAGATGGGCGAGTACGAAGTCGTCGTGCGCGTTCACGTCGTCGCCAAAGCCACGCCAGCGCGCGATGCCCTTGTCGCCAACGTGCAGGTCGGCGGTAAAGACGCGCGTGGCCGCGCGACAGGGGCCAACCGCCTGCTCGAGCACCACGGTGTCCTCGAGCCGCACGCCCGCCTCGAAGATGGGATGGTCGTAGCGGACCAGGATGTCCCCCTCGATGCGCCCGACCTGTACAAAGCCGCAGCTCAGGTAGAAGGAAACCGTAAGCGGCGAGTCGCCAGTACGCACCCGCAACCGTGCAAAGCGCCCGCGACACCGACGCAGCACGTACGCGACGAGCGCGCGCCCATACCCCATGCGCTGGCACTCGGGCAGGACGGCAAGGTTCTGCAGCTCGGCAAGTCCGTCTCCCTCGTCGGTAACGGCACACTCGGCGCACACCTGCCCCCGCTCGAGCGCCACATACACCGTCGAACGTCCCAGGTAGCGCTCCACGTTGTCCCACTGCTCGTCGGCAAGCAGCAACAGATCGCGCAGGCGTCCCTTGTCCTCTTGTGCAACTTGCTCGATGCGCATGGCCCTCCCCTCTTTGCGTTCATCTCATTCTACCCCCGTCGCCGTCACGTCGGCGGCAGTACAAAAGGGACAGTTCCCTGGACACAGGGGACTGTCCCCCGGACACAGGGGACTGTCCCCCGGACACAGGGGACTGTCCCTTTTGTCCAGCCCGCCCGCGACCGGGCCGCGAACCCTCCGACCGGCTTCCCCGCGCGCGCTTTGTCCTATTTGCGTGGGCGCAGGCAACAACCGCTATTATTAAGCAGTCACATGCACCCAACGAAGGGTAGGTTCTTCATGGTCTCTCGCGTTTACGTCGAGAAAAAGCCCGGGTTCAACGTCGAGGCACGCGAGCTTGGTCACGAGCTGCGGCACACGCTGGGAATGTCGGGCCTAAAGAGCGTACGCATCATCAACCGCTACGACGTGGAGGGCATCTCGAGCGAGCTGTTCGACTCCTGCGTGCCCACCGTCTTTAGCGAGCCCCAGTCCGACGACGTGTACTTCGAGCTGCCCGAGCTCGGTGACCGGGAGCACGTGTTTGCCGTGGAGTTCCTGCCCGGTCAGTTCGACCAGCGCGCGGCAAGCGCCAGCGAGTGCGTCCAGCTGATCAGCCAGGGCGAGCGGCCCGAGGTCGCCAGCGCCAAGGTGTACGTGCTGGAGGGCGACTTGGACGACGCCAGCATCCAACAGGTCAAGGACTACGTGATAAACCCCGTGGAGGCTCGCGAGGCCTCGCTCGACACACGCCCGACCCTCGCGATGGAGCTTACCGACCCACAGCCGGTGGAAGTGCTCGAGGGTTTTGGTGCGCTGGACGCCAAGGCGCTGGCCTCGTTTATCGAGGAGCGTGGTCTGGCCATGGACCTTGCCGACATCACCTTCTGTCAGCAGTACTTCGCGCAGGAGCACCGCGATCCCACCATCACCGAGATCAAGATGATAGACACCTACTGGAGCGACCACTGCCGCCACACGACGTTTGGCACCGTGCTGGACGAGGTCGCCATCGACGAGCCTGTGGTGCAGGCCGCCTTCGACCGCTATCTGGCGCTGCGGCACGAGCTGGGCCGCGACGACAAGCCCGTCTGTCTCATGGACATGGGCACCATCGGCGCCAAGTACCTCGCGCACACCGGCCAGCTCACCGGGCTGGACGAGTCGGAAGAGATAAACGCCTGCACCGTAAAGGTGACCGTGGACGTGGACGGCACCGATGAAGACTGGCTGTTCCTGTTTAAGAACGAGACGCACAACCACCCCACCGAGATCGAGCCCTTTGGTGGGGCTGCCACCTGCATTGGTGGTGCCATCCGCGACCCGCTCTCGGGTCGCAGCTATGTGTACCAGGCCATGCGCGTTACTGGTGCCGCCGACCCCACCGTACCCGTTGCCAACACGCTTCCCGGCAAGCTCCCGCAGCGCAAGCTCGTGCGCACTGCGGCGGCCGGCTACTCCAGCTACGGCAACCAGATCGGCCTGGCCACCGGCCAGGTGAGCGAGCTCTACCACCCTGGCTACGTCGCCAAGCGCATGGAGATCGGCGCCGTGGTGGGCGCCACGCCCGCAAGCCACGTGCGCCGCGAGTGCCCGGCTCCCGGCGACGTCATCGTTCTTCTGGGCGGTCGCACGGGCCGAGACGGCATTGGCGGTGCCACGGGCAGCTCCAAGGCACACAAACTCGAGAGCCTCACCACCTGCGGCGCCGAGGTGCAAAAGGGCAACGCCCCCATCGAGCGCAAGTTGCAGCGCCTCTTCCGCCGCGAGGACGCCTGCAGGCTCATCAAGCGCTGCAACGACTTTGGCGCCGGTGGCGTGAGTGTGGCCATCGGCGAGCTGGCAGACGGCCTGGACATCAACCTGGACCTCGTGCCCAAGAAGTACGAGGGTCTCGACGGCACCGAGCTGGCCATCTCCGAGAGCCAGGAGCGCATGGCCGTGGCGCTGGCACCCGAGGACGTGGACGAGTTCTTTGGCTATGCCCACGAGGAGAACCTCGAGGCGACGGCCGTGGCCACCGTTACGGAGGAGCCACGCCTGCGCATGCACTGGCGCGGGGACGTGATCGTGGACGTGAGTCGCGAGTTCCTGGGGTCCAACGGCGCTCCCAAGCACCAGCGCGTGCACGTGCGCGCCGCCGAGGCATGGCGCCCCAGCTGGACCGGCGCAACGCTCTCCGAGCGCATGCGCTCGCTCGTCACCGACCTCAACGTGGCCTCCAACAAGGGCCTCTCGGAGCGGTTTGACTCCACCATCGGCGCCGCGAGCGCGCTCATGCCGTTTGGCGGGCGCACGCAGCTCACGCCCGCCATGGGCATGGTGGCCAAGATGCCCGTGGACGGCGAGACGACCACCGTAAGCGGCATGGCCTGGGGCTACAACCCTTACCTTGCCAGCGCAAACCAGTTTAGCGGCGCCTACCTCGCGGTCGTGGAGTCGGTCGCGCGCCTCGTCGCCTGCGGTCTTGAGCACCGGCGCGCCTACCTCACCTTCCAGGAGTACTTCGAGCGCCTGCGAGACGACGCGGACCGCTGGGGCAAGCCCACCGCCGCCGTCCTGGGTGCGCTCATGGCGCAGATAGATTTGGGAATCGGCTCCATCGGCGGCAAGGACTCCATGAGCGGCAGCTTCGAGGACCTCGACGTACCGCCCACGCTGGTGAGCTTTGCCACCGCGGTGGGCTCTCTGGACCGCGTGACCTCGCCCGAGTTCAAGGGCGCGGGCCATCGCGTGGTGGCCGTCGTGCCTGCCTACCAGCAGGACGGCATCACGCCCGACGCGCAGTCGCTCCTGCATGCCATGGACTACGTGGAGGGTCTCATCGGCTCAGGCAGTGCGCTTGCCGTGAGCACGCCGGGCTACGGCGGACCCGCGGAGGCACTGTTCAAGATGTGCGTGGGCAATCGCCTGGGGCTCGAGCTGGCACAATCCTACACCGCAGACGCCCTGTTCGGCCTGGCATACGGCAGCTTCGTGGTGGAGCTTGCCGACGGGGCCGAGGTGGCTCCGGCGGCAGACGACGTAACCGTGGCACCCTTGGGCGTGACCACCAAGAACTACGAGTTCGCTGCCTGCGGCGAGCGTGCAGACCTCGCCGACCTGCAGGAGGCCTGGGAGGCGCGCCTCGAGCCCGTGTTCCCGTATCGCAAGCCCGGCGCGGCCGTGGAGGCCGTAAGCTGGCGGAGCGCCGACCATGCCACGACGGGCCCGCGTCCGCGCGTCCGCATTGCCAAGCCGCGCGTGATAATCCCCGTGTTCCCCGGCAACAACTGCGAATACGACTCGGCCCGCGCCTTCCGCCGTGCAGGTGCCGAGGTGTCCACGTTCGTCATCAACAATCTCACGCCCGAGGCGGTCGTCCAGAGCACGGCAAAGCTCGTAGAGGAGATCGACCGCGCGCAGATCGTTATGATTCCCGGTGGCTTCTCGGGCGGAGACGAGCCCGACGGCTCGGCGAAGTTCATTACGGCGTTCTTCCGCGCGCCGCAGGTAACCGAGGCCGTGCGTCGCCTGCTCAACGAACGGGACGGCCTCATGCTGGGCATCTGCAACGGCTTCCAGGCACTGGTAAAGCTGGGTCTGGTGCCCTACGGCGACATCGTGCCCATGACCGACGCCTGCCCCACCCTCACCTTTAACACCATCGGCCGGCACCAGAGCCGACTCGTGCGCACGCGCGTGGCCAGCGACCTCTCGCCATGGCTCTCCAAGTGCCAGGTCGGCGACGTGCACAACATTGCCATCAGCCACGGAGAGGGTCGGTTCGTGGCGAGCGACGAGCTCGTGCGGCAACTCGCGGCAAACGGCCAGGTGGCCACGCAGTACGTGGACGAGCACGGCGTGCCTTCCATGGACCTCGACGTCAACCCCAACGGGTCGCTGCTCGCCATCGAGGGCATAACCAGCCCCGACGGACGCGTGCTGGGCAAGATGGGCCACACCGAGCGCTCGGCTGAGGGCCTCTACCAAAACGTGCCGGGCGACGCATTCCAGCCCCTCATCGAAGGCGGCGTCGCCTACTTCGCATAGCCCCTGCATCATCGTCGTACAAAAGGGACAGTCCCCTGTGTCCAGGGGACTGTCCCTTTTGTACAGGGGACTGTCCCTTTTGTCCAACGTGGGCTAGCGGACGGCCCAAAGACGCGCCACGTCACCGGCGACGCGCCACGGCAGTGGGCGCAGCTCGCGGTCGGCGATGTGGATCTGCTCGCGGATGGCAATGCCCTGCGGACACTTGCGCTCGCAGGCGCCGCAGCCCACGCACTGCCGCGCGAAGGCCTTCTCCTTGCGCAGCGAGACGGTTTGCCAGTACTCCTGGCGCCCCTCATTCTTGCCCTCCGTGTACATTTGGTTGTAGCACCTAAAGAGCGCCGGGATGTCCACGCCCTGAGGGCACGGCATGCAGTACCCGCAGCCCGTGCATCCCACGCGCACCGACTCGTTGATGGCGCCTTTAACCGCCTCAAGCGTGGCGAAGTCGCCCTCGGTGAGCTCGCCGGCGCCCGTCTCGCTCGCGATGCGGCAGTTCTCCTCGACCATCTCCATCGAGTTCATACCGCTGAGCACGCAGGTTACCTGCGGCTGGTTCCACAGCCAGCGCAGGCCCCACTCGGCGGGACTCCACGTCCTCCCGCTTGCGGCAAAGGCGTCGAGTGCGCCCTGCGGCAGATGGTCCACCAGCTTGCCCCCACGCAAGGGCTCCATGATGACCACCGGAATGCCACGAGCCGCAGCCACCTCGAGTCCACGGCGACCCGCCTGCGTGTGCTCGTCCAGGTAGTTGTACTGAATCTGGCAGAAGTCCCAGTCGTACGCCTCAAGCACCTGCAGGAACAGCTCGGTGCTCCCATGGAACGAGAACCCGATGTTGCGGATGGCGCCCGACGCCTTCTTCTGCGCAATCCAGTCCTCGATGCCTAATGCACACAGGTTCTCCCACTGCTTGACGTCGGTCACCATGTGCATGAGGTAGTAGTCCACATGGTCGGTGCGCAGCCGGCGAAGCTCCTCGTTAAAGAAGCGGTCGATAGCCGACTCCTTGCGCACGAGGTACTGCGGGAGCTTGGTCGCGATGCTCACCGAGTCGCGCAAGCCGTTCTCGTCCAGTATCCGTCCCACGGTCTCCTCGCTGCCTGGGTACAGGTATGCGGTGTCCAGGTAGTTGACGCCGAGCTCGATGGCACGCAGCACCTCAGCCTCGGCCTTCTCGTAGTCGATGGTGCCTCCCTTTCGGGAGAAGCGCATACAGCCGTATCCCAAAAGCGATATCTGCGCTCCGTGACGATCTTCTCGGTATTGCATGATGTCTCCCCTGCTGCCTTCGGTAACCATTACATGGTAGCATCGCCCGGAAAAGGCCTCAGCGCCGCCGAGCAGTTTGGCGAAAAATGAGAAAAGGGGTTTGGCCCCTTTTCTCACCCATGGTTGAGCTATGATTACTCCCATCTGTATTGGTATGGCAACGCACCCGAAAAGAGCACACTATGAGCAACGCAGACTCACCGTCCCCACAACCGTCAGAGCGCAGGAGACCACCTGCCAACGCACGACCGCGTCAGGGCTCGCGGGCGGCACATGCCGCCCACGCACGGCGCGTTCCGTCGCCAGAGGCCGACGAGCGCCAGGGGCAGGTTAGGAGACAGCCCAGGCAGCGCTCGCAGCAACGCGCTCCCCAGCAGTCCCCGCAGCGCAACCGCCCGCCGGCACAGCAGGCACAGCATCGGTCCGCGCAAACACGCCAGCAGGCGAGCCAGCAGGGCTACCAGCGGCAGCAGCGCAGTGCCCACGGCGCGCGCAACGCCAGGCGCCGCACTCGCACGTCCCCTGTCGCCATCATCCTGGTCGTGCTCATACTCGTCGCGGTGGGTGTGGGCGGCTTCTTCCTCGTGCGCATGCTCTCCAGCTTTAAGGTTACGGTAAACGGTCAGGAGACCACGGTCTATGCCGGCGAAAAGGTGGACAAGCTCCTCAAGGAGGGACTGGTCTCGCCCAAGCCCGGCAACCTGCTTGCCGTGGATGGCTCCATGCTCACCGAGGGCGGCGGAGAGGTTTGCTCGGTAACCATCAACGGCGAGCAGGCCAGCATCGACTCCGAGCTCACCAAGGATGCCGACGTGCAGATTGGCGACGGCGGCGACACCACCGAGGAGTCCGACTCCACCGAGGAGCCCATCCCGTTCGAGCGCAAGGATGACGACACCAGCTTTGGCGCTTACTGGAACGGCTCCATCCACCTGCTGAGCGACGGCAAGGACGGCGTGAAGACCACGCGCACCGGCAAGGTGTCGGGACGCACCGTCTCAGAGGTCACCACCCAACCCATCAACGCCGGATACCGCATCTACACCGCACAGCCCAGCGACAAGGTGATCGCGCTCACCTTCGACGACGGCCCCTGGCCCGAGACCACCAACCAGATTCTGGACATCCTCGAGCAGAACGGCGCCAAGGCAACCTTCTTTACCATTGGCAACCAGATTGCCGAGCAACCCGACGCCGTAAAGCGCGCCGCCCAGATGGGATGCCAGATCTGCACCCACTCCTGGGATCACGCAGCCGGCACCGGTGGTGGCGTCGACCTTACCAAGATGTCCCCGACCGAGCAGGTCGAGGAGGTCCAAAAGGGCTACAAGGCCATCGCAGATGTCATTGGCGAAGAGCCCTCGCACGTGATGCGCGCACCCGGCGGCAACTTCCACGACGAGATTATCACCAACCTGTGGGACTACGTGGACGCCGAGATCGGCTGGGACGTGGACACCGAGGACTGGAGCAGACCCGGCGTGGAGGCCATCTCCAACATGATAATGAGCGTGAAGCCCGGCCAGGTAATCCTCATGCACGACGGCGGCGGCGAGCTGCCCGCATAACGGCCCTGCGCCGATCAAAAGGGGTAACCCCCACTGCCAGGTCGTGTACGACCTGGCAGTGGGGGTTACCCCTTTTGATCGGCGCCCAAGGACCAGCCCGTCATCCCCAACGCTCACTCCTCTAAAAGTGCGGTAGCATAGACTGAGGTTGCAACGCCAACCACCCGGGAGGTGTCCATGTCGCTGTTCAACAAGAAGCGTTCCGTCATGGCCCTAGACAGCAGGGCCATAGCGCTCATAAAGCAGGAGCTCGATTCGGTGCTCTCCATTGCCCAGAGCTACGACCGCATGATGGCCAAGACCGATGGGGTTGCCATCAGCCTCGAGGGTCGCATGCGTGGCGACCTGCTCGCCTTTACCCTGTACCTTGCTGGCTTTGGCAAAAGGACCAAGCCCGAGGAAATCGCCGTGGTCAACCAGATTTTTAACATCGACCTCTCGCATGTTGACTTCGTCCTCTTTAGGAAGGACGTGGGCAACCGGTCGTTCCAACACGCGGTGCCGCCCTCGATCCTCATCCTGCACGAGCTGGGCAGCCGACTGCAGGCCACTGAGTTCGGCGGCACAACCAACATGGCCAAGGCGCTCACCGACGACCTCATTAACGTGTACGCCCTCATTGGCAGCGCGCTCACCAGCGCCGATGGAGTGGTTACCCAACGGGAGTCCACCGAGCTCATACAGTACCTGTACCTGATGGCCCGGGCCACAGGTGGTCCGGACGCTCAGCTGCCCGAAGGACCCGCACGGAGCACCCTCGCCGCGCACAAGCGCCTCTTCGACCGCGAACCAAGGATCTCTTGATTATTCGACGGTTTTGCACACGACGACCGCTCGCCATCCTCGGTTGCCGTATGCTTCTTAGAACTCGTCTTGCACATGCAACCTCGACTGACCACAGGTGATCGACGCATATGAGACACGCGCCAGCAACAGACCAACAACCCCGGCAAAACTCCGTCGCACGCTTCTTTGCACGCCGCGAGGCGGCCTTCGACTCATGGGAGGGGCAGCGGAGCGGCCGTAAGGGCCGTGCGTGCTATCACGCCTACACGTGCCTGTTCCTCCCCTTCGCCCTCATCGTGCTCGTGGCACTGCCCCTCAGTTGGCACGGCCTCATATGGGTAATCGACGGCATGAGCCAGTACTACCCCTTCTTCGTGTACGAGGGCCAGTGGCTACGGGGCATCGCCTCCAGTCTCCTTGGTGGCAACGGCCTGCAGATCCCGCTGTGGGAGTGGGCAAGCGGCTACGGGGCAGACGTTATAACCACGTTCGACGTCTTTTTGGACCCGCTCAACCTAGTCTCGGCAATCACCCCGGAATGGGCCAGCGAGTGGGTGTTCCAATTCTTGGTAGTGCTCCGGCTCTACCTGGCCGGTCTCGCGTTCGTGTTCTATGCGCGAACGCGCGGCGAGAGCCGTTGCGGCACGGTGTTGGGCGCCTTGCTCTACGCCCTGTGCGGGGCGGGCCTTACCGCAGTGCGCTGGTCGAGCGGCCTGCATGCGCTCATCCTCTTTCCCGTCGTGCTCGCAGGCGCCGAGAGAATCCTGGCAGGAAAGCGCCCTTGGGTGTTCGTGGGCTCACTCACCCTGCTCGCCATCATCTCCTACTACTTTACGTACATGGCCTGCATCCTGCTCGTGGGGTATCTGGCCCTCCGCGTCGTCATGGTGGAGGGCCCCCGCCTCACGCCCCGCATCTTCCTGCGCTGGGTGGGCATCTTCGCCGGGCTCGTGCTGCTCTGTCTGACGCTGGCTGGCTGTGCCCTGGTTCCCGCCGCCTACTCGCTTATGGGGATGGACCGTCTGGTGGATCGCAGCACCACCACGCCGCTGCTCTACACGATTGGGACCTACGCCAGAATCTTGAGCTCGTTCCTCTCGGTAAACGAGGTTGGCAGCGACACCTACCAGGGCTTTGGCGGGCTCGCCTTCCTAGCTTGCGCCGCCCTGTTCTCGCAGCGCAGGGAGAACCGAGCGCTCAAGCTCGTGCTCGTGGTACTCACCGCCTTCCTTTTTGTGCCGGCCATCGGCAGCTTCTTTAACGCGCTCAACTACGCCACCAACCGCTGGGCATGGGCGTACGCGCTGTGCGTTTCGCTGGTGCTCGCGCGCATGACGCCGGCCCTGCTGGCACCCACGCCACGGCAATGGCGAACGATGGCGGCATGGGTGGCGTGCTATGCGGTGCTGTTCACGCTCCCCCAGATGCGCAACGAGCAGAACATGGCAGGGTTTGCGGCCATGCTCGCCGCGATGGTGGCGCTCATCATCGCGAACACCACGTCGGTTCCCCGCTCGATGCTGGCCGGCGCGCTGGCGCTCACGCTTGGCGTCAACGGGTTCTACCTCCTCTCGGCCGACGAGTCGGATGTGGGTAGCCAGCAGATCGTACTCAACACTGCCTACTCCACCCTCACCGCCAACTCCCTGGACAGCATAGCCCTGGAGGCGAACGACGACTCGTGGTGGCGATTTGACGCGGCCCAGCCAGCCTACAACTCGGGCCAGCCCACGAATCGCGCACGCAACAACTGCCTCGTGCTGGGGGTAAGGGGCATCGACTTCTACAACAGCGTGTACAACGACGACATCGACGCGTTTCACACCGAGCTCGCCATCGCGGGCGACTGCATCAACTTTAGCTTCATCGACCTGCAGAGCAGGTCGGACCTGATGAGCCTGCTGGGCGTGAAGTACTACGCCTATCGCAAGGACGGCAGCGACGCCGTGCCCTATGGCTTTAGCAAGGAACGCGAGGTCGCGCAGCGCACGATTGCGGACTACGACTACCGTCTGCTGCAAAGCGACGACTACCTGCCCTTTGGCAGCACGTTTGCCAAGGCCATCTCGCGAGAGGACTACCTCGCGCTCACACCCGCGCAACGACAGCAGGCCCTGCTGCAGGCGGTCGTGACCGAGCAGCCGATTGCCAACGCCACGGTCAGCCCCGTCTCGCAGCTCACCTTCGAGGACGAGACGCATCCCTACCAGATCAAGAAGGCCAACGGCGTGACGGTTGGCGACGGAACGCTGGACGTGGCGTTTAGCGGCGCATCCATCACCCTCGAGTTCGAGGGCAGGCCACAGGCAGACACCTTCCTCTACCTCACCGGCCTGAGCTATCGCGCAAAGAAGCCTTCGGACAAGGTCTCGCCAGAGGATCGCGCCAAGATGTCGTTCCCGCGCAAGGTCAAGCTGCTGTGGGAGGACCTCACGCACAGCGAGCCCATGACGTACAACATAATGGCTGGCAGCAACGCTTCCAACATGAGCGGCTTCATAGAGAACTACCTACCCAACAACCACATGTACGGGGGCAAGGACACCTGGCTCGTCTCGCTGGGCTACTCCGACGACGCCCCGACCGCCATAAAGGTCACCTTCAACGACAGCGGCATCTATTCCTTCGACTCGATGGAGGTCGTCTCGCAAACCCACCGCAACAAGCGAAGCTGGGTAGACGCGAGCACCGCAAGTACCCTGCAGGACGTGCGTCTGGGCACCAACACCATCGAGGGCACCATAGACCTTGGCGAATCCCGCCTGCTCTTCGTGCCCATAGCCTACAGCAGCGGCTGGAGCGCCTCCGTGGACGGCCAAGAGGTACCCGTCCTGCGCGCCAACACGGGCTTTATGGCCCTCGACCTCGCGCCGGGCCACCACGAGATTCAGATGCACTATCACACGCCCGGCCTGACCCAAGGCCTTGCCGTTACCGGCGTGGGCGTCGTGGCGCTCCTCGTGCTGGTCGTGGTCCTTAGGGTAAAGAAGCGCTAGGTGCTGGCCTATCAAAGGGGGTAACCCCCATAGATCGGTCGCTCGCGACCTATCAATGGGGGTTACC
>CACZFB010000002.1 GCA_902780305.1 uncultured Coriobacteriaceae bacterium
CGTGGTTGAGGGAAACGCTGTTGCGGGCAAGAGCATCGTGGCGTTCGAGCAGCTGCTGCAAGACGGCATATGCCTCACCTCCCACGAAGACCCTGAGGACGAGGCCCAAACCGTAAGCATCCCCACGCTGAGCACTACCATGAGCGAGGACCAGTATGGCCACGAGGCGCCGCCACGCGAGGAGACCAAGCTCGTGGACGTGGTGAACTACCAAGGGCTCTGTCCCGGTACCTCGTACCTTGTTGAGGGACAGTTGGTGAGCAAACAAACAGGCGACCCCATCACCGACGATCAGGGACAGGCGATTACTGGCAGCGCCTCGTTCGAGCCACAGTCCGCAAGCGGATCCGTGGAAGTCCCCTTTACGCTTGACGCCACTCCCCTGGCAGGTAAATCGGTCGTCGCATTCGAGCGGCTGTATGCCAAAAACGACGGGGACACGCGCCTTGTTGGTTCGCACGAGGATTTGGGGGCCACCGAGCAAACGGTTTCGTTCCCGCACATCCTTACGAGCGCGTGTGACGCCTCTGACAAGGACAAGGAGATAGCCCCAACTGGCACGGCCCGGATTCTGGACACCGTGACCTATGCCAACCTGGCGCCTGGTACCACTTACACCATGCGCGGCACGCTGTACGACAAGGGCACGGGACAACCGCTGCTGGCGAGCGATGGCTCGGCAGTTGTCGCAGAGCAGACGTTTGTGCCCGAGGAGGAAAACGGAACTGTCGATATTGCGTTCACCTTCGACGCCTCCCTCGCCCAAGGCAAGGCCTTGGTGGCATTCGAGAGCTGCCTGCGCGGGGATCTGGAGGTCGCCACCCACGCCAATCTCGACGACCAGGACCAGACGGTCTTCATCATCGACCGAGCGACCGTACAAAAGGCCACTAAGGTAAAGTCAACTGCCGAACAGGCCGCCGCCACGCCATCCGCGTACCAGGCAACCCGTAGCTCGGGCACCAGCACCCCTGCCACAGGCGACACGAGCCTCTCAGCCATCGCGTTCTTGGTCTTGGGCATTCTTTCGCTTGGTGCCGCAGTCGCGTACATATTCCACAAGCAGTACGACAAGTAACAGATGCTTTCCGTTAGCTCTCGAGCAAGGGGTAACCCCCACCGATATGTCACCTGCGGCACTCGGTGGGGGTTACCCCTTGGATGGTTGATCGAACCGCAATCTCCTACGAGCGGCGGATGAGCTCCGTAACGATTCTTACCACCGCAGACACCTGGCTGGGGTTCACGTTCTCCGGCGTGTCCTCAGGTGTATGCGCGTACGCTAGGAGGTTGTTGTCATCCACACCCGCGAGGGTTATAGAACGCAGGCGGGCACGCATGGTGGTGGCGGAATCGGTCTCGCCCCAGTCGAAGGGCATCGAGTCCAAGTTCACATGCAAGTCGCGCGCGATGTCGGTGAGCATGCGTACCAACCTACGGTCGGCATTCCTGGCGGCGGACATACCCTCCTTGGTAAAGATGGCAAGCTCGCCTGCACCCACAGCCTCGAGGTTGATGAGGAACGACCCACGCACGTCACGCTTGTGTCGCTCCACGAAGTCCTTGATTCCAGCATGGTTCAGTGACGAGGCACCGGTTGCCACGAACCAGATGTCGTGTCCCTGTAAGAACTCATCTCCAAACTCCAGGATGGCATCCTGCAGATCCTCCTCGTCAATGACCAGCGGTTCATCGCTGTCACGCAAGTCGGAACGCACGGCAGCACCACCCTTCCACGAAGACCTCGAGGCGTCTGAATCTCCCCAGAAGCTCGCCTGATCCCCAGACTCACTACGCGGGGTATGGGGCACCTCCTTGGCCGCCTCGGCCTCCTTGGTCTCGTCGTCATAGTCGTAGTCGTCATCCAACGAATCAAACGAATCGATGCCAGCCGCCGATGGATCGGGCAGGTCGAAGAGCGCCGCGCGGCGCGCGATGTTGATTATTGGCCGAGCGGGTTGGTAGGAGGTCGTCCCCCAAGTGGGGTCGTTTACCGGCTCGGGTGCCTCCCGCACTTCTTGCTCATCGCGGTACTCGAGCACGTCGTAGCTATCGATTATGGTGTCCAAACCAGTCGTGTCCTTGGGGATGACGTCGGAATCCTGCTCGCGATCAAAGTGCAGGAGATTTGGATCTACGGGAGGCTGGTAGCGCCGTTCGTCCTGCTCGTACACGACGTCTTCCTCATCGTACCCGTCATACTCGTCGTCCTCGTCGTAGGGACCCTCGTCGTATTCGTCGTCCTCGTCGTAGGGATCCTCATCGTATTCGTCGTCCTCGTACTCCACGTATTCAACGTCCTCTTCGAAGGACTCCTCACCAGCATACTGGTCGTCCTCCAAATAATCGTCCTCCACGTATTCGTCCCGTGGTCCGTATCCGTCTTCGTCGAGCACACCCTCGTCCCATGCCTGTTGATCCTGAATGAAGGACTGTTCGGCCCTGCGCGCATGACGCTTTTTGAACACGCCTCTAATCCGCTGCCCAAGCGACGGAGCAACCGCAGACTCCGCGACTTCGTACGGATCTGGGAGGTATGGCTCCTCCTCATCCAAGACTTCCTCTTCGTACGCGTCTTCTTCGTACAGGTCCTCTTCGGCGGCTTCCCGCGTGTCCTCGGGCTCGTCCACGCCGTCCTGATAGGCGATTTCTACGTACTCATATTCATCGTCATCGTCGTAGCCGTCATCGTCGTAGCCGTCATCGTCGTAACCATCGTCGTACGCCTCGTCGTACGCGTCGTCCCTCTGCTCGTCCGCATACTCGTACTGCTCATCCTCGTAGGCATCCGTGTTGGACTCGTATTCGTCCGCATAGTCATCCGCCGGGGCCGCCACGTAGGGATCCTCGCTGGTTGCCACGGACTCATCGTACTCGCCGTACTCGTCGTACTCCGGAGCCTCCTCCTCCACGTCTTCCCGAGCGTCTTCCTCTTCGTCCTCGTAGACGATCTCGATTTCGTCCTCGTAGACATCCTCTTCCTCGTCCACATACACGATCTCCTCGTACTCCTCGTACGAGATAATCTCTCCGTCTATGCTGGAAAGGTCTATATACTGCTCGGCCATCTGCTGAGGCGTCTGCGGTTTTGTTGGTGCGCTCGTAGCACGCGCGCCCACATTGTGCGAGATGGTCGTGGACAGGTTCTCCTCTGCCCCCTCGTCGTAGTCCGCGTCGTAGGCCTCCCGCTCTGACTCGTCCAGCTCCTCACCGGGCTCGTCAACTTGGTCGTCGCCTATGCTAGGAATGCCGTTGCGCCAGGCACCCTTGGAGGAATCCTCCTCCTCGCCGTCCGTCAGTTCGTCCATCAGACCAGCGTCATCGCCGTCGTATTCCTCGTCGGCCCAGTTCTCATCGCTCTCGTCCTCGAGGTAACCCTCATCCTCCAACTGATTCTCGCCACGCTCTATGAGCACGTCATCGCGCTTCTTGCGCGAGGCAAAGAACGACTTGATGGAATCCAGCCGATTGGAGAACCAGGTGCCAATCGACGACGCCGGTGCGTCCTCGCCGAATTCGTCGAAGTCTTCGTCGAAGTCCTCTTCGCCGTAGTCCCCCTCGACGTAATCGTCAGCAAAGTCGTCGTCTTCGTCTGCGGCATAGGTGTCGTAGGTGTCGTCACCGTCGTCCGCATCGTAGTCCGTGTTATTACCAGCATCTTCGACGCCAAAACCGTCATCGTACTCGCCCGCATCGGGAGCGGAATCGTCATCGGTCGGCTGATCGTCCTCATCGATGGACTCGGTAGGCTCCACGTCGGCGTCAGTCTCGGTGCCGGTGGCAGAGTCGTACTCGATATCCAGATCGGGCCGCACGTCCTGCTCCTGCTCGGTTGCCAAGCTCTGCTCGTCGACATTGGCGTCCAGGGCGTCAGTGTTCTCTTTGTCCTCTTGCGGCTGGTCCTCGGAATCGTCCCACTCGTGGGAGTCGTAGTCCTCCTCCCACGCGGCCTGGTCGTCAAACTGGTCTTCGAACGCGGACTCCTCTTGCGTTGCCTCCTCGTCCGTGGGTAGGGGCTCGGCTTCGGGCTCGGGAGCCTCCTCCACGATACGCACCTTCGGCTCCTCGTACACGACCTCGCATGAAGGTGGAAGGACACCCAGCTGCATGAGGAGGTCTCGACCGTGGCGAACACCGTGTACCTCCTCGACGACCTCGCGCACGCGCGGCGCGGGCGGCTCATCCTTGGGCGTGTCCCCCGCACGACGCTGGGCCTTGCGCGGACGATCTCCCGCCGTCGCACGATCGTCTGCCGGGCGCACCTTGTCCAGAATCGACAGCATGGCCGCCATCGACGCCTTGTTGTTGTTCGACCCAAGGGTGCAGGAGCCTCGTTGCTCCAGCATGGTAAGCACGGCAAGCACCACCGGGGGCAGGCACGCGATGATCCCAATGATCCAGAACATGAGGCGCACGGCCTCGGGCAAGAACGCCATCAGCTGCACAAGCAGCGTAACGGACACGGCGAGTATACAGATTACCGAGATTCGTCTGAGCGTAGCCTGATACCGGGCAAGCGGCTCCTTCCACAGGAGTCCCTCACGCGGCGTGTCGTAATGGGCGACGATCACGATGGGACGAGCGCCCTTTATCGCCTTTTCGCTATCCGCTCTATGGACGGCTACCACGTTCTGGCTCTTTGCCGTGGGACCAAAATGCTCGAACACGTTTTTCATGTAGTGCGTATACAAATACAGACCAGCGGCCGCAATGGCGAGCAGCAGGAACACCCAATGTATTGCGTCGTGGGTAATCCCGCAGATAACCAGGCATACCAAAAGCACGATGGTAAGCACGTGGCTCATGATTCCGCCCATTGGGTACGCCTCGAACTCCTCGATTGAGGGATCGAGCCCATGGTCGCTCATCAGCTCGGCAATCGTCTGTGCAGCCTGATACTCCTCTTGGCTGTTTGCAGGTGCTATCTCCACCTTCTCGTCGAGGTAGTCCAAATAGTCGCGCGTTTTTGCCATGTCTCTCTTCCTTTGCCACTCGTTCGAGAGGCGCCCGCAAGGTCGCCTAGCTAATAAGTATAGCCCACCAATCCCTCATGCAGAGCGCAACCATGCGATAAGTCGGTCTGCGACTCCAATTTGATTACTCACGGGCCGGTCACAAGCCACGCAAACCGATGGTTGGCGATAGCCGATCGAAGGGGCAACCCACATTGATTGCTGCAAGCGGCATATCAATGGGGGTTGCCCCTTTTGATTGGCAAACGGTTGCGGTATGGTCTTTACGTCGAGAGGATGTGCGTTATGGACCTATGGGACGACGAATACAAAGAGCCGACTGCCGACGAGCGCTCGGCCAGAAGAACGCTTTCGGTTGCCATCGCGCTCATCAATGCGGCGTCGCCCCTTTCCACAACGGAACTGCGCAGGGATTTGTATCCCGACCTCAGCGATGCTGCCTTTCGCAAGGCCTTTCAGCGAGACCGCGTTCGACTTGCCGCCAGTGGCGTGGTGGTGGAGCCATCCGGGGAGCGCGGCGGGGAGCAGACATGGCGCATCAACGAGTCCCTCTCGTTCGTGCGCGAGAACCCCCTCACCCCTGAGGACGCCCTTGTGCTGGACTGCATGCTGCTGCCCCTGGCAATCGAGCCGAATTACCCCTTTGCCCAGGATTTGCGACTCGCGCTTACCAAGATCGACCGATCTTTCGGTGATGCCACGTCCACATTTTTAAGCCCTTCTGCACGGCGGGGTTCCAACGCCCTCACCAAACTCGAAGAATGCATGGTCCGCGGGCATGGCGTAAAGGTTGGCTACCGTCGAGCAGATGGCACCACGACCGAGCGGATTCTTTTGCCCTACGGGCTATTCGTCCTCAGGGACAGGACGTATCTGGTTGCCTGCGAGGCTACAGGTGACGGGAATCCCATTGGAGACCCCCACACCTACCTCGTAAGTCGCATTGGCTCGATCCGCGAGCTTGCGCGCACGTCCTACGTCATTCCGCCTGACTTTGACGTCCGTGACTTCGTGCTCCCTCCCTACCAGATCGGACCCACCCGCTACACGGCAACTTTCCAGGTTCCTCGCAATCGCGCCGCGGATTTGCGCGAGCGGCTTGGCGACAGGGGGTCTTGGATCCCAAAAGGTGATCATCTGGTACTCTCCACTGACGTCAGCAGCGAGTTTGCGGCCGCTACCTGGGCAATCTCGCAAGGTGTGCGACCCCTCTACCCAAATTCGCTCGTACAGGCGTGGCACGAACGACTGCTCTGTGCGATTGGAGGCGATGACGGTGAGTAATACAGCGAAGCGCGCCGGCAGGAAGGACGCCGTGGTGCGCATTCGGGAGCTGGTTGCGCTGCTTGGCTCCCTCAGCCATACGGGCGACACCGTTTCGCTGGACGCAATCTCGACGCGTCTGGGCATTGCGCACGAAGATGCAAAGTCGCTCATGGACATCGTGTGCACGGCGTCGGGGGAGGAATCCTCTGGTCTGCTGATTTCTGCAAACGATACAATGGACGTATTTATCCTCCAATATCCTAATGTGCATGGTCAACCCATCCGATTGACCTCCGCCGAGACTGTGGCCTTACAGAACGCCCTCAACAGGGTTGGCATAACCGAAGACGACCCGCTCCGACAGCGCCTCAACGAGTCGTTTGCCTCCAACGAGGTAAAGATGGACATGGTGCGACAGGCACTGGGCACGCAGGCAAACGAGGGTGATGGCTCCGCCAGCGAGTCGCTCCATGCATGTGCGCAGGCGCTGGTGGGCGGAAATGAGCTCATGTTTGCGTATCGCGGGCTTCGAGACCAGCAGGCACGTCCACGGCGAGTCTGCGTTCGTTCCATCTACACATCGGATGAGCGGTGGTACGTAGACGCCCTAGACCTCGACATACAGGAAAAACGGACGTTCCGCGTGGATCGCATGGAATCCGTCCGTCTTGGACCGCATGCGGATGCCCCTGGTATTACCGAACACCACGAGCATAAGACACGCGTAATACGCTTTACCCTCTTGGATGAGTCCTATCTTTCCTCCATTGACTGGCACGACCTGCGTGTAGTACAGCATACCTCTGATGGTATTATCTGCGAAATACCGTATTACGGTTCGTGGTCTACCTGGTTAATACGCCGTATTGCAGCCTGTGGCAACAAAATACGCATTGAAGACGAGGGTATTAAGCACGCAGTTCAAGAATACGTTCGTCAGCAGCTGGATGAACGGTAACGTAATGCATCCGTGGTATTTTGGGGACTGTCCCCTTCGTACCACGAGGCGTGCTAGCATCGGTGTGATTTGCGCCACATGTCGATGTAGCGCTGTATGTTGCCACATTCCAACGTAATACAGTTGTGTGTTGGCATAGATGAGAGTACCGTCTTGCCATAGCGCTTAGTTACCACGCGAGAATCACCGAGCACCAAAAGACCCGTGTCGGTTGACGAGCGGATGAGCCTCCCTGCAGCCTGCTTTACCGAGAGCACCGCCTCGGGAAGCGAGTAGCGCCACCATGCCCTGCTCTCGCGAGCGTCGCGTTCGCGTACCAGAGGATCCTGCGGACTCGCGAAGGGGAGCTTGGGTATTATGACGCAGCGCAAGGTATTACCGGCCGCATCGAAGCCCTCCCAAAAGGACTTGAGCGCAAAGAGACTCGTACGCTCATCCGCAAGGAAGCGCTCCCGTAAACGTCGTGGCGACGCCCCACGCTCTTGGCAGATGAGCGGTATACCCTGCTCCGTAAGACGCGGTTTGAGTGCTTGGTATACCTGCTCCATCTCGCGCCTGTTGGTGAAGAGCGTAAGCACCGACCCCTCCATGCCCACATGGGTGTTATACACGAGCTCCTCGAGCGCAGCCAAATACCTTGTGTCGTTTGGCGCGGGCATGTCCTTGGCAACAATTACCGACATGTGGCCATCGTAGTCGTAGCTGCTGTTCAGTCGAACCTCCGCATGCGAGGATGCGTCGAGCCTGTCGAACCCAACGGCGCGGTTAAAGTGCTCAAAACTGTTGCCCACAGCTATCGTGGCAGAGGTATACACCACACTCGCTACCTCCGGATACCACTTTTCGGCAAGATCTGAACCAACGTCGTACTTTTGCGCGACGAGCTGCTCCATGTTTCGACGCCGTTGCGTTCTGTAGAGCTCGGCCGAGTACACATATTCGTCCGTAGGCTCTAATACAATGGTAGTAAGGGCATCGAGCAAGGTACGCACGCGCCTCTGGGCATCACCAAGCTCCGAGGCCATGGTTGCCGACTCGGGCGCGAGCGCCGATTGGGCCTGCTCTATGCTCTTGGCCAGCGCCTCCAAGCTTGCGGCGGCAATCGCCGCGCATTCCTCAACCATCAGCCATTCCTGGCTATCGCGTACCTGCTCATCTATCCAGAGCGTTACGTTGTCGTAGCCTCCCCCGCCTCTGGCAAGGCTCATGAGGTTGTGAATCGAATCGAACAGCTCGGGGCAGGCAGTTTGCGCGCGCTGCGTCGCGGCGGCCACCTTGGTGAGCAATCCCGCCACGAGCGTTGAGCTATCCAGCTGTGTACTACGGGTGAGCAGGCTATGTATTACACCTGTCTTTATACCTCCCAGCTGCGTAAATACCATGGTAGCACTCTCGGGCGAAAGCTCCTTGGCCCACTGGCGGCGCGCTTCCTGCTCAAAAGAATGCGCCTCGTCCACCACCCAGTGACGGATAGGCGGCAGTATGGCGTTATCGAGTGCGATGTCACGTAGCAGCATGGAGTGATTGGTTACCACGACGTCCGCGCCCGCCGCACGGCGACGCGCGCCGTGCACGAAGCACTCGTTGGGGAAGTACGGACAACGGGTGCGCATGCATTCCGAGGGCGTGGTGGTAAGCAGCTCGCGCGGCACCACGCGCCATCGTATGCCCAAGGCATCAACGTCACCCTCCGGTGACTGACATGCGTAGGCACCAACAACGGCGAAGGCGGTAAGGATGTCGCCTGCCTCGGCATCGGGATATCGCTGCAGACGCTCAAGCGCATAGTTAGGCAGATCCCGCTGCATGGCAAGTTCGAGCCGATGCAGGCAGGGATAGTGGTCGTAGCCCTTAATACTGCAGTAAGACACACCATGGGGCAGGGCCTCATCGAGAGCGGGCAGCTCATGCGAGACAAGCTGGTCCGTAAGTGCGTTCGTCTTGGTGGCAACGCCCACCGTCACGTGGTTCTGCTGAGCAAACAGTATTTCGGGAAGCAGATAGGCCACCGACTTGCCCACGCCCGTGCCCGCCTCTATGGCCCGGTGGTCCGACTGCTCAAGGGCGCTGCGCACCTGCTGGGCCATCTCCACCTGCTCGTCTCGGCGCTCGTAGTTGTAATACATCCTCGACACAGCGCCATCCTCGCCAAATGCACTGCGTATTTCCTGTGTAGTAGGAGTGTAGTACAGGCCATCTAGCTGCGAAAAGTCTTCCTTGGCAGGCCGGGCGTCCTGCGCGGCCATCTGCCTTCGCACATCGCGTAGCGAGAATGTATCAGCGAATCCCTCCTGCGCAATACTGCGTAATATGGGTCTATATTGCCATTCGATGTCGGGGTGCATCTGGCACAGCCGCTCCAAAAAGCCGGCAGGCAAGTCGGATATGCCGAGCAAGATGATGCGCCACATGCCACACAGGGCGTCCACGTCGTCGCCGGCACGATGCGTCACCGACGCGCAGCCAAAGGCCTGGGCCATATCCTGGAGCCGGTGTGTGGACAAGCGAGGCAGGGCCATGCGCGAGAGGGCAAGCGAGTCGATCCAGATGTCGGAGACCTCCGTACCACCGCTGACGCTCTCCACAAACGAGCGATCGAAGGTTGCGTTGTGCGCCACCACCGGCTGTCCGCCAATGAAGCTCGCAAGCGCCGCCACCGCCTCTTGGGCACGCGGCGCGTCTTGCACGTCGTAGTCGCTGATTCCGGTAAGCTCTCGGATCTCGTGCGGTATGGGTCCCGAAGGACGCACGAAGGTTGAAAACCGGTCAACGACCTCCCTACCCGACAGACGTGCGGCCGCGATCTCGATGAGCTCGTTCTTCCTATACGAGAGGCCCGTCGTCTCGGTGTCGAGCACAACAAGGTCCTCCTCGAGCAGCCCAAAGGTCGTCTGCTCGGCTCGCTGCGCGAGGGTGAGGTACTTCTCGCGGACCGAAGCGGGGGTGCCTGGCAACAACAGGTCTTCTACGGTGTGCATGGGCGGTCCTTTGGGCTCCTAGTCCGTAAGGGCAAGCTCGACGAAGAGACGGCACAACTCGGGGAAGGCAATCCCCTCGTGCCGCGCGGAGTCAGGCAGCAGGCTCGCGGCCGTCATGCCGGGAATGGTGTTGGTCTCCAAAATCACAGGAGTGCCCTCTGCGTCCACCATAAAGTCGCTGCGCGAGCAACCGCGACAGCCAAGGGCAACATGCGCCCGCACGGCCAGTTCCTGCGCCTTGGCATACGTCTGCGGCGCCAGACGCGCGGGTATTACGTGATGCAGCTCGGCTGGCTCGTACTTTACGTGCTCGTCGTAGAACTCAGCGCCCGTTACCACCTCGATGGCCGTCAGCGCGCGCGGGTTGCGGTTGCCCAGCACCGGCACGGTAATCTCGGTACCTTCCACGGCGGACTCCACGAGGACGCGGCCGCCGCCTTCGCCCGCACGGGCGATGGCAGGTGCCAGCTCGTCGGCCGTGGTCACCCGCGACACACCGTAGCTCGAGCCGTTGCTGGTGGGCTTCACGAACAGTGGGAGACCGAGCTCCTCCACAAGCTCGCGCACGCGCGCCTCGTTGGGCACCTCCCCCGCGTCAAGCACGACGTCGGGGGCAACCGGAATGCCCGCGCGACGATACACCGCCTTGGCTATGCCCTTCTCCATCGCCATGGACGAAGCCAGCACGCCAGAGAACGTATAGGGGATGTGCAGGACCTCCAGCATTCCCTGGATACAGCCGTCTTCCCCATAGCTGCCATGCAGGGCCACGAACGCCACGTCGTACCCTCCGTGCGCGATTGCGTCCAAGAAGCCGTCCTGCGCTATGTCCAAAAGGTCAACCTGTGCGAAGCCGGCTTCCCTGAGCGCGGCCTGCACCTCGGAGGCAGACGAGAGGGACACGTCACGTTCGTCGGACCAGCCGCCGGCCAGCACTGCCACCTTGCATGTGGTTACGTCGTTTGTCATGTTCTTTCCCTTTGTTTTCCTTGTCTGCGTTAGATTCGTGTAGTCTCGAAACAATCCAACAGATGAGGATACTTCCTCTTGCGCACGTCAGAACTGACAGGGAGAAAAATACATGCAGCCTCAAGATGACTCCACCAAACGACAGAGCATTCTGGACATGAGCGAGCACGAGTTGGCGGACCTGCTTGCCGAGCTCGGTCAGCCCGCCTTTAGGGCCAAGCAAATACGATCGTGGGTTTGGGAGAAGGGCGCCACGTCCTTCGACCAGATGACCAACCTCCCCAAGAGTCTGCGCGAGCAACTGGCACAGCGGTGCGACCTTGGCGGCGTAACGGAGGTCGCGCGCCAGGAGTCCGCGGACGGATCCAGAAAGTACCTCGTGCGCTACGGGGACGGCACCGCCGTCGAGTGTGTGGGCATGCCGACCAAGTCTCGTCTTACCGTCTGTGCCTCCACGCAGGCCGGCTGTGGCATGCAGTGCGCCTTCTGCGCCACCGGAGCATCCGGACTCACTCGTTCACTGACTGCCGGGGAGATCTACCAGCAGGTACTACATGTGCGTGACGACTTTGACGCCCGTATTACCGGTGTAGTAATGATGGGACAGGGCGAGCCGTTTGCCAACTACGAGCAGACCCTGGCCGCGCTGAGGCGCCTCAACGACCCCAACGGCATGGGTATTGGGGCGCGGCACCTCACGGTGTCCACGTGTGGCATCATCCCCATGATCACACGGTTCTCCAAGGAGCCGGAACAGTTTACCTTGGCCGTGTCGCTCCACTCCGCCGTCCAACGCACGCGAGACGCCCTCATGCCCGGAGTCAAGCGCTACTCGTTGCTACGTTTGTACGACGCCATGGGAGAGTACGCCAACAGGACCGGCCGACGCCCCACCTACGAATACGCGCTTATTAAGGGTGTGAACGACACTGACGAGGAACTCGCCTATCTGTGCGACTTCTGCCGTAATACGTTGTGTCACGTCAACCTCATCCAGCTCAACGACGTCAGCGGCTCCCGCTTCCAGCCCTCCAGCCCCGAGCGGGCAAATACGTTTGTAAGACGCCTTACCTCCGTGGGCGTCGAAGCCACAATTCGCAACTCCCGCGGTGCGGACATCGACGCCGCCTGCGGACAGCTTCGCCAGCGACTGGGATAGTATTCGAGAGTCCTCAGCCTATCAAAGGGGTAGCCCCCATTGATCTGCCGCTTTGGCAATCAATGGGGGCTACCCCTTTGATAGGCTGACCCAGTCTGTATTACGGGTTAATACCCCAGGGCCTCCCATTGTGCAGCAGTACGCGCGCGGTTCTCCTCGGCACGCGCGCGCTCCTCGGCATGCGTGGTCTTGCCCGAGACCAGCGGCGAGATGCTATCCTGCACCTCCTCCGTAGCGTCCACAATCGAGGACGAGACCTCGCGCAAGGCCTCCCGCTGCTCGTCGTTGAGCACATACCGATAGACCGCCGTAATACCCACAACTACCAGACCAGCACCGAGGGCCATCTTCTCAAGAACGTGCATCTGTTCCTCCCAAGATCGTCGTAACGAGTCGTTCGAGCTCCTGCTCGTCGCCAAACTCAATCTCTATCTTATGCTTGCCGCGCACGGTCTTTACGCTCACCTTCGCCGACAGGCGGTCGCGCAACTGGTTCGCGGCATGCTTGTACGACTGCGGAGCGACCTCGTGCCGCGCTGGCGCGCTCTGCGTTTTGACAGAAAACAACGGACCGAGGATTTCTGTCTGACGTACCGAGAGCCCCTCAGCGACCACCTTGCGCGCCAAGGCACAGCGACCCTCCTCTCCCGAGACCGTCAGGATCGCTCGGGCATGCCCGGCGGACAGCGAGCCGTCCCGCACCAGGTCCTGGACCTCCGCGGGCAAATCGAGCAGCCTGAGCGTGTTGGATATGGCGGAGCGCGACTTGGAGAGCAGCGACGCCAGCTCGGTCTGTGTGATGCCGTGCTGGTTGATGAGCGCCGCGTAGCCTGCTGCCTCCTCCAGGGGGCTGAGGTCCTCGCGCTGGAGGTTCTCGATGAGGGCCAGCTGCAGGATCTCGTCGTCGCTCACCTCGCGAATGATTACGGGAACACGCTCCAGACCAATGAGCCGCGCAGCCTGCCAGCGGCGCTCCCCCGCCACGATCTGGTAGCCGGTTGGCTGCGTACGGACCACGATGGGCTGCAGCAGCCCGTTTTGCCGTATGGAGTCGGCCAGTGAGCGGAGCTCGTCCTCGTCGAAGTGCTTGCGGGGCTGGTTTGGGTTGGGTTCGATGCTGGCAACCGGCAGCTCGGTGACGGCGGCGTCGCGCTCCTGTGCATGCACCTCTCCGGCCGTCTCGCCAAGCAGGGCACCAAGGCCGCGGCCCAGACCACCTCGGTTAGCCATGGGCCACCACCTCTTGCGCGAGGGCGGCATATGCCTGGGCGCCCGCGCTCGTGGGGGCATACCGGTTGATGGGCAGCCCGTGGCTGGGTGCCTCCGAGAGCTTGACGTTGCGCGGTATTACCGTTTGGAAGACCTGCTCGCCAAAGTAGTCGCGCACCTCCTCCACCACCTGCTTGGAGAGCGTGGTACGGGCGTCGAACATGGTCATCACGACCCCAAAGATACCCAGACCGGGATTGAGACGACCCTTTACCATGCGCATGGACTCCAGGAGCTTAGAGAGGCCCTCCAACGCATAGAACTCGCATTGGATGGGGATGAGCAGGGAGTCCGCCGCAACGAGCGCGTTTACCGTGAGGAGCCCGAGCGACGGTGGGCAGTCCACGAACACGTAGTCGTACTGCTCGCGCACCGGGTCGAGCACGTAGCGCAGCACGCTCTCGCGAGCCATAACGCTCACCAGCTCTATCTCGGCACCCGCGAGCTGGATGGTTGCGGGGGCAACCCGGACGCCCTCCACGGGCGAGTCCACGACCACGTTCTCCAGCGACACGTTGTTCATGAGGGCGTCATACACATCCTCACCCAACGAGTCCTTGTCCACGCCAAACCCGCTCGTGGCGTTGCCTTGCGGGTCGAAGTCCACAACGAGGACGCGCTTTCCCAAATCTCCCAGACAAGCGGCTAGGCCAATGGCAGTCGTCGACTTGCCCACACCGCCCTTTTGATTGATAATCGCCACAACCTGCGCCATGTTCGCTCCAATCTGCGCGTTAAAAGTTCGGGGACCCATTCTAGCAGTGAGACGGGACAGATGTGCGGCACGGTCTATCAAAGAGGGGTAACCCCCATCGATTGCCGCAAGCGGAATATCGATGGGGGTTACCCCTCTGATAGGTCAATACAGGCTACCCCAGCGGGCGGTGCTTTGCCATGCCGACGGCACGGGGCAAGCGAACGCTCGGGTTGGCCGTACGCTGATACACCAGAATCTCTCGGTGGCCCATGTCGTGCGGCAGGGAGAACGTTTCACGTGAAACGCGCCGCAGACCGCAGACGCGTGCCGCACGGTCGCCAGCCTCGATTTCCTCCGCCGTGGGACGGGCCTTGGCGACGACCAGATGGCCGCCGCGCGCGAGCAGCGGGGCGGCATACTCCACAATCACGTTGGTTTGCGCCACGGCGCGGGCCGTGACCGCTGCGAAGGCATTCCGGTTCTGTCGTGCGAAGTCCTCCACGCGGCACGCCTGCGCACGCACGGCGTCACCAAGACCCAGCTCGCGCACGAAGTCCTCGACGGCGGCAACCTTCTTCCCCACCGAGTCCACGAGCACGGCAGGACGACCCGTAACGATGGCCAGCGGAATCCCCGGAAAGCCCGCCCCGGTGCCCATGTCCACGAACGGCCCCTCCGGGGCGCGCGAGAAGGCCTCCAGCAGCAGGAGGGAGTCCACCACGTGCAGGTATGCCGCCTCCCGCACCGACGTGATCCTGGTGAGGTTGACGACGCGGTTGCGCTCTATAACCAAGTCCAGATGTAGCGCGAGGAGCTCCCGCTGCCGCTGGGTCGTGGCAATGCCTGCCTCATCCAGCGCCAGCGAGAGCTCCTCGAGCGTAGCTGTTGTGCCCTGCATCCCTATGCGCGCAATGCCGTAACGACCACGTGGCGCGTGGGGTCCTCGCCCTCGGAATGCGTGGTCACGCCGTCGTCGCCCATCAGGGCGATGTGCACGATCCGGCGCTCGTACGCGTTCATGGGCGGAAGCGAGACCTTGGAGTGTTGGCGCTTGGCCCGCGACGCGGCGGAGCGCGCCAGGCTGCGGAGCTTCTCCTTGCGGCGGTGCTTGTAGCCCTCCACGTCTACCACTACGGGATAGTGGAACCGCAGCGTGCTGCTCATAAGAGACGAAACGACCATCTGTAGCGCGTCAAGGGTCCTGCCATGGCGGCCGATGAGCACCGCGAGGTCGCCCCCGGTAACGTCCAGGATAAGCTCGCCGTCGTCGCCCTCGTACTCGTCGATGGTAATGTTGTCCTCTCCAAAGAAGGAGAGCAGGCGTCGCACATGGCCGACGGCAATGTCGGCTATCGTGTCGATGTCGGCATCGGTGAGCTCGACGCCCTGCTCGTAGCGCTCGCGAATCTCGACAAACTGGTCGGTCGCCTCGGCGAGCGTGGTCTCTTCCTCCATGCTGTACCTCCGTCCGGGTAATAGAGCGGGCGCTCGACATGAGGTCGGCGCCCGCTGGTCTTGTCTTGTTTTTCTAGGACTTCTTGTGGGGGCGCTTCCTGCTCTCCTTGCGCACCACGTCAACCTGCAGCGGCTGCTCGGCGAGCTTCGCCTCGGCGTCGGCCTTGGCCTGCGCCATCACGCGCTTGGTGATGAGCTGCTGCTGGGCAACCTGCCACAGGGCGGAGGTGTTGTAGTACAGGAGCACGCCGGAGGGAAGGCCCCAACCGATCCACACCATCCACACTGCCATCACGACGCCCATGATGCGGCTCGTGCGCTGCTGGGCAGGGTCGGTGGAGACCTGCGTGTTGAGCAGCATGGGCACGAGCGTGAGCACGCCAAACAGCACATCGAGGAAGATGTACACGACCGCGGCCTGGATTCCCGACTCCGCGATTACCTGAGACGGACCCACGGCGAGGTTGGGCACGATGTTGTAGAACGAGGCCTGGCCTCCCGCGATTCCCTCGACGTTGCGAATGACGCTAAACAGGGCAAAGAAGATGGGCATCTGCAGCAGGATGGGGAGGCAGCCGCCCATGGGGTTGAACTTGTTCTCCGCATAGAACTTGCGCATCTCCTCCTGAAGCTTTTGCGGGTCGTCGGAATAGCGCTCCTGCAGCGCCTGCATCTGCGGCTGCAGCACCTGCATCTTTGCCGACGACTTGGTGGACTTGGTCATGAGCGGCGTGATGAGCACGCGCACGATAAGCGTGAGGATGATGATGGCCAGTCCCCAGTCCCCGCAGAATCCGTGGATTGCCGCAAGGATGTTGGTTATGAGGTTAATAAATGCTTCCCACATGTTGTTTCCGTTCCTTTGCCCTAGTTATGGGACGGGATCAAAGCCGCCTCGGCGAAACGGGTTGCAGCGAAGAATACGACGCATCGCCAACCAGCTTCCCCGCGCGGCGCCATACTTGCCGATTGCTTCGAGCGCATACTCGGAGCACGTGGGGGTGTAGATGCAGGCGTCCGGCAAGAGTGGAGAAATATAGCGCTTGTATGCCCGCACGATTGCCATGAGGGCTCTGGCCACGCGGCCCGGACCCTTGCTCATTGGACGTGCGCCCTTTCCATAAGACGACCCAGCGCTTGGGCCACCTCACTGGGATGGGCGTCGTGCGTGGCACGCGTCGCGAACAGGATGACGTCCGCCTCATTGCCCGGGAGGCCACACGAGCGCGCGGCCTCCCTCAAAACACGCTTGCACCTGTTGCGGAAAACCGCGTTGCCCAATCGCTTTGGGGCGACGAAGGCAACGCGTCCCCGACCTGCGCATCCCTCGCGGAGCACGGTCGTCCGCACAAGCGGGTGGTTGTATCGCCTCCCGCTCCTGAAGACCCTCTCAAAGTCCTGCTTGGATTTGATGGTCTCCATGGGGTTGGGTTATTTGGAGACGGTAAGGCGCTTGCGGCCCTTGGCGCGACGGCGCGCGAGAACCTGGCGGCCACCCTTGGTTGCCATGCGTGCGCGGAAGCCGTGGGTCTTGGCGCGCTTCCTCTTGTTTGGCTGATACGTGCGTTTCATGGTTCCTCCTGCAGGCTATGGTCTGGGGCGATATCCCCTGACGTTCAAATTTCAAGCCTACAAAGTGTAAATGTGTAAAACGTGGGTGTCAACCTGCGCACATCCCCTCCACGTGTTTGCCCGGTTGGCCGGCCTGTCAGGGGCGGTAACCCCCTTTGATCGGGCAGCCTGAAATATATCTTACAAAGCGACGTTAACTTTCATGCTTCGTGCTAGAATCTTCACCTGCTTTTGAAAGTTTTCTCTCGATTTTTCATCACGTTATTCTCATCTGTAGAAAACTTTCTTTCACATAATTTTCGGATTGAAAGTTTTCTTCACGTGTACAATGCTTGTTGAGAACTTCGAGGAGGGCGCATGGCGCAGGACTTCTACCCGTTCGTGGAGAACGGCGAGGCATCGCAGGTGGGCGAGGGCACCGTACGGCACGCGGCGCGCATTGCCGTGTACGACGATGCCGCCGCGGCGCCGCGCGTGGTGGTGGTGGAGCCCCAGGAGATTCGCCCCTACCTCGAGGAGATCACGCGCGTGGTCACCCAGCTGGCCAAGGAGCAGGGCGGCAGCATACCCTTTATGGTCATTCGCGAGATCGTGGAGAACCTCATCCACGCCTACTTTATGGAGCCCACCATCTCGATCCTGGACGGCGGGAACACGATTCGCTTCTCGGACCAGGGTCCGGGAATCGCGCACAAGGATCTCGCACTCCAGTACGGCACCACGTCGGCGACCGAGGAGATGAAGCGCTACATTCGCGGCGTGGGATCGGGACTGCCCTACGCCCAGCAATACATGCAGGACAAGGGCGGTTCGCTGCGCATAGACGACAACATGGCAGGCGGCACGGTGGTAACCATCAGCGCGGTGGGCGAATCCACCGCGGCGCAAGACTCCGCCGGCGGCCTCGGCGCACCGGCGCAGGCCGCACCGCCCGCCCCGCAGGGCTGGCCCGGCGCCCAACAGGCCTGGCCCCCCGCGCAACAGGGTTGGCAGGCACCGCAGCAGGGTTGGGCGACGCAGCAATACCCCGCGCCCGCATGGCAACAGCCACAACAGGGTTGGCAACCCCAAGGCGCGGCACAACCCTACGCCCCGGCGCCCGTGCAGCAGCCGGCGCCCGTACAGCAGCCTCCGGCAGACCTCTCCTGGATCACGCTCTCGGCACGCGGCCGTGCGGTGGTCAACTACCTCGCCGCCCACGACGCCGTGGGGCCGTCCGACCTCTCGCGCGCGTACGGCGAGTCGCAGCCCACCTGGACGCGGGAGCTGCAGATGCTCGAGGAGCAGGGGCTCGTGCGCAAGGACGGCCAGAAGCGGCGGCTCACCATATTGGGGCGCACCTACTTGGAGCGCCACGGCGGCTACCTGCCATAGACCGAGTTTTCGACAAAATTTACGCCCGAGTCGAGTTTTCTTCATATACTATACGGGCACACCACAGAAGTCTGGAGACACATGGAAGGCACAAGCGAGACAGATGCCGACATCCTATGGGAGGATGTCGTCGCCGCGCTTCAGGACAGCGACCTGCCCGCCGCGACCATAGCCATGCTGCAAAGCTGCTCGGCAACTAAGCTGGAGGGGGACACGCTGCTCGTCTCCTGTGCGTCGAGGTTCGTGCAGCGTACACTGGGACGGCTCTCGCAGCAGCTCGACGACGCAGCGAGCGCCGTGGCGTTCGAACCCGTTCACGTGGAGGTGCAGGTGACGCGCGACGAGGTGGCCCAAAGACGCTCGCGCGAGCGAGCCGTGGCGCCCGAGCCGCCGCGCGCTCCGCAGCCGGCACCGGCCCCGGAACCTCGCCCGAGCGCGAGGAAGAACCCGCTGCTGGAAGACATCACCCCCGTGGACTCGCTGCTCACGTTCGACCGCTTTGTTGAGGGACCCCAAAACAAGTTCGCGCTCGACGCGGCGAAGCAGGTGGCCAACGGCAACCGCAACTACAACCCGCTGTTCATCTATGGCAAGAGCGGGCTGGGCAAGACCCACCTGTTGCGGGCCATACAAAACTACATCGCGCAAAACGACCCGGAGCGCACGTGCGTGTACCGGGTGGCCACCGACTTTATTGACGACTACTCCCGCGCCATGAAGAACGCCCGCGCGGGCGCGGCCGAGGCGCTGGCCGAGAACTACCACAGCATCGACGTGCTCATCGTGGACGACGTGCAGCTTATGAGCACCGCCGCCGGCACCATCGGCTTCTTCTACGACACTTTTAACTACCTCGTCGGCCACGGCAAGCAGATTGTGCTCGCTGCCGACCGCACCCCCTCCGAGCTGGGCATGGGGCAGTCGCGGTTCGACGAGCGCGTTACCAGCAGGCTGGACTCGGGCATGACCGTCTCGGTGCAGGTCCCCGACTACGAGCTCAAGCTGCAGCTTATCGACGCGTTCTACGAGCGCATGCGCGCCGACGCGCGTGAGCAGCACGTGCCGGGCATGGACGCCCACATAAGCGAGGACCTGAGGCGCGTTATGGCCGAGCGGGCGGGCACCAACATCCGCGTGATCGAGGGATACGTGCAGTCGTGCCTCATGCTGGCCTTCCAGCGCGAGGCCCTGGGCTCGGCCATAACCGAGGAGGACATCGTGGGCGTGGCCGAGCAGAAGTGGCCCACGGGCCAGCGGCGCGTCACGGTGGAGCAGATCCAGGAGGCCGTGGAGCACAGCTACGGGATCGACCACGCGGGCCTGGTGGGCAGCAGGCGCAACAAGGAGCTGATGGAGCCGCGGCACGTGGCCATCTGGCTCACGAGGGAGCTGACCGACAACACGCTCGCCGACATAGGCAAGCACTTTGGCAACCGCACCCACGCCACCGTAAAGCACAGCATCCACGTGATCGAGGTGGGCATGCGCGACGACCGCATGCTGCAGGACCGCGTGGCGCGCATACGCGACTCCGTGCTCGAGTAGGAGCACCCATGTTAACAACTCTGTTGAACGGGCGAACAAGTCGCGCTACAAGCCCGCGGCGCGTGTTGAGAGCGTTTTTCGATTGCGTGTTGAAAGAAGAGAAGGGTGAGAGCGCGCTCAAGGTCCCGAGGTCTGCTTTGTGGGGTCTACGTGGGACGATGCTCGTTTCTCAACATTTCTACAGCGCCTACTACTGCTACTAGATTCTGAATAGATAAATAAGAACAATAGGAGGACAGATGAGAATCACCGTAAGCCAGTCGGCGCTCGCGAAGGCGTTGGCCGTCGTGGGCAAGGGCATTGGCAACCAGGCGACCCTTCCCGTGCTCGCCGGCGTGTATTTGCGCGCGCAGGAGGGGACCATCGAGTTGCAGACCACCAACCTCAACATCTCGATTCGTCATGCCATACCGGCAAACGTCGAGGAGGAGGGCGCCGTGGTGGTCTCGGGCAAGACCCTTACCAACGTGGTGAAGAACCTCCCCGACTCGGCGGTGAGCATGGAGGGTGACAAGACCGGCGTGCGCGTTACGTGCGACCAGTCGAGCTTTAGGCTCAACGCCCTGGACCCGCAGGACTTCCCCGAGTTCCCCTCCTACGAGCTCAGCCAGCAGGTGGAGCTCTCCAGCTCGCTGCTCACCAGCATGGTGGACAAGGTGTACAAGGTGACGAGCAAGGACACGTCGCGACCCATCCTGGCCGGCGTGCTGGTAACCGTGGAGGACAACACCATCCGCCTGGTCGCCACCGACTCGTACCGTCTTGCGGTGTGCGACACCAACAGCGAGACGTCCGGCGTCGAGGGGGCCTTCGAGGCCATCGTGCCGGGCGCCATCTTCCACGACGTCCTGGGTCTGCCCTCCATGACCGACACCGTGCAGGTGGGTCTCACCGACAGCCAGGTGGTGTTCTCGTTTGGCTCCACGACCTACGTGTCCCGCCGCATCGAGGGAAACTTCCCCAACTTCCGCCAACTGCTTCCCACGTCGTGCAACACCACCGTGCGCGTGGACGGCGGCCTCCTGGCGCAGGCCCTGCGGCGCGTGTCGGTAATCGCGCTCTCCAACCCGTCGGTGCGCTTCGACATCGACGCCGATGCCGGCCTGCTCAAGCTCTCGGCCTCGTCTCCCGACCAGGGCGAGTCCACCGAGCTGCTCGACGTCGAGGTGGAGGGAGACTCCATGGCGATCGCCCTCAACTACCACTACGTGCTGGACTGCGTGAGCGCCGCAGCCACCGACGCCGAGCTCACCCTGGAGCTGCTCAGCTCCATGCAGCCGGCCATCTTCAAGTCGTACGCCTCCATCAACTACCTCTATCTGCTCATGCCGGTGAGGATGTAGGTGAGAAAAGGGGCCAAACCCCTTTTCTCACCACACGAGGGAAAGGGCGAGGATGGGGCTGTCCGTCTCGCGCATAGCGCTCTTTGACTGGCGGAGCTTTGCCGACCGCACCATGGAGCTGTCGGGAGGGCTCACGGTGCTCGCCGGGCCAAACGCCACGGGCAAGACCAACACCGTGGAGGCCCTGCAGCTGCTTACCGCGGGGATGTCGTTTAGGCACCCGCGCACGAACGACCTGGTTCGCCAGGGCGCCACCCGTGGTCGGGCGAGCGCTCGCCTGGAGGGAGACGGTCGCGTGGTGGACGTCGCGTGCGAGGTGGCCGACGGCAAGCGTCGGTTTGTCCGCAACGACAAGCCCTGTCGTCCCGCAGACCTCTCCTCCACCCTCATGTCGGTGCTCTTTTGCCCCGACGACCTCTCGCTGGTAAAGGGTTCGGCCCGCAACCGCCGCGAGGCGCTCGATGCGTTTGGGTCGCAGGCAAACGAGGGCTACCGCAAGGTGGCCCGCGCCTACGCTCGCTCCATCGAGCAGAGGAACCGCCTGCTCAAGGAGCCGGACCTCGACTTGGGGATGCTGGCGGCGTGGGACGCGTCGGTGGCGCTCGGTGGCGCCACGCTGCTCCATGCCCGCCTGGGGCTGTTCGCCCGCCTGCGTCGGCACCTGCGCGAGGTGTATGCGCAGGTGGCTGGCGGAGAGGAGATCGAGTGCGGCTACGAGTGCAGCCTGGGTGGTGGCGTGGAGCTGATGTCCAAGTCGGAGCTGCGCGACCTCTTCTTGGACCGGCTGGAGCAGGGCCGCGACGAGGAGCTGCGCCGGGGAATCACACTCGTTGGCCCGCAGCGCGACGACGTGGTCTTTTGGATCTCGGGCAAGGACGCCCGTGCGTTTGGCAGCCAGGGACAGCAGCGCTCGGTGGTGCTGGCGTGGAAGATGGCCGAGGTGGCCATTGCCCGCGAGGTCGTGGGCGAGCAGCCCCTGCTGCTGCTCGACGATGTGATGAGCGAGCTGGACGCCACGCGCCGCGCCGCGATGACGCGCTTCGTGGAGGGCGGCATCCAGACGGTGGTGACCACCACCAACCTGGACTACTTCCCTGCCGACCTGCTGGCGCAGGCGGAGGTGATCGACTTTGGCGCATGAGCGGGGCGGTCCCGCCACGCGTGCCGGCGCGCTGGTCGCCGGCCTGCTCGCGGGGCCTCTGGGAGACGACCTTGGCGAGGCACAACGCGCCGCGCGGGCGTGGTATGCCGCCAACGGCGACCGCGAGCGGGCGCATACCACGGGCGTGTGGCTGCGCAAGCCGCCGCGCGCCGGCGCCGACCCCGTTATGGTGGTGCGCGTGGACTCGGGCCTGCTCGCCTCGGAGCTGGGGACCAACAAGGACCTCTACCTCTCGCGTCTCTCCTTCCATGGCGTTCGGGTGTCCGACATCCGCTTTGACGTGGGGCAGATGCCGGCCGCCGCGTCGCGGCCGCCCCGGCCGCGCCAGGTGCCCGAGAAAGCCGCTCGCCCGCAGCGCGAGCTCTCCCCCGGCGAGCGCGAGCGCGTGGGGCGCGCCTGCGCCCAGCTGCCCGACGGACTGCGGCAGAGCGTTTCTCGCGCCATGTGCGCGTCTTTGCTCAAAGAGAAGAGTCACACTACACAAGAAGACTAAAAAGCGCCTTATTTTGGCTCTCAGGCGCTCATATGCGGTACAATAGAACATCGCACTACCAACGGGAGGCCCACGTCTCGCGGCCCGGCATGCGGCCGCCGGTGGAGGCTCCCCCCGCGCGCCTTGGGCGCCCGCGGCAAACAGAGAGGAACCACGTGGCAAGAAAGAAGAACCAAAACGGCTACGGTGAGGACGCCATCAAGGTCCTTGAGGGCCTGGACCCGGTGCGCAAGCGCCCGGGCATGTACATTGGCTCCACGAGCGCGAGCGGCCTGCACCACCTGGTGTGGGAGATCGTGGACAACTCGGTGGACGAGGCGATGGCGGGCTTCTGCTCGAAGATAACGGTCACCGTGCACGCGGACAACTCGGTGACGGTTACCGACAACGGTCGCGGCATCCCGGTTGGTCGCCATCCGCAAAAGCGCATCCCCACCCTCGAGGTGGTGCTTACGGTGCTGCACGCGGGCGGCAAGTTCGACAACGACGCCTACAAGGTCTCCGGCGGCCTGCATGGCGTGGGCGTGAGCGTGGTCAACGCGCTCTCCACCAGGCTCGTGGCCGAGGTAAAGCGCGACGGCGGCGTGTATCGCATGGAGTTCAGCCGCGGCAAGACCACGCAGAAGATGCAGAAGGTGGGCACCTCCAAGTCCACCGGCACGTCCATTACGTTTTGGCCCGACGAGTCCATCTTCGACACCACGACCTATAACTACGACACGCTGCACGACCACCTGCAGGAGACGGCGTTCCTCAACAAGAACCTGCGCATCGTGCTTGTGGACGAGCGCGAGCTCGAGCCCAGGCGCGACGAGTTCTGCTATGCCGGCGGCATCATCGACTTCGTGAAGTTCCTCAACGAGGAGAAGACCATCCTGCCCGGCCTGTCGCGCCCCATCTACATCCAGGGTCGCTCGGCCGACGACGCTCCGTCCGACCGCCGCGGCGAGGTGGAGGTCTCGCTGCAGTGGAACACCACCTACTCCGATCAGGTGCTCTCGTTTGCCAACGACATCTACACCGACGAGGGCGGCATGCACCTGGAGGGCTTCCGCGCGGCGCTCACCAAGACCATTAACGACTACGCCCGCGCCAAGAAGCTGCTTAAGGACAAGGAGCCCAACCTCACTGGCGACGACGTGCGCGAGGGACTTACCGCGGTCATCTCGGTAAAGCTGCCCGACCCGCAGTTCGAGGGGCAGACCAAGGCCAAGCTGGGAAACTCCTACATGCGCACCCTCACCAACAAGGTGGTCGCACAGGGGCTGGCTGAGTACCTGGAGGAGCACCCCAACCCCGCCAAGGAGATCTTTAAGAAGGCAAGTCAGGCGGCCAAGGGTCGCATGGCCGCCCAGAAGGCGCGTCAGGCCACGCGGCGCAAGGGCCTGCTGGAGAGCGCGAGCCTGCCCGGCAAGCTGGCCGACTGCTCGGTGCGCGACGCCGAGATGACCGAGCTCTTTATTGTAGAGGGCGATTCCGCAGGTGGCTCGGCCAAGATGGCGCGTGACCGCTCCATCCAGGCCGTCCTGCCGCTGCGCGGAAAGATCCTTAACGTGGAGCGCGTGCAGGAGCATCGCGCCCTCTCCAGCGACACCATCACGTCGCTCATTACGGCCATCGGCACGGGCGTGGGTCCCGAGTTCAACATCGAGAAGGCCCGATACCACAAGATAGTTATTATGACCGATGCCGACGTGGACGGCGCGCACATCCGCATCCTGCTGCTCACGTTCTTCTACCGCTACATGCGGCCCATGATCGACGCTGGCTACATCTACGTGGCCCAGCCGCCGCTGTACCAGCTCAAGCCCAAGGGCCGCAAGGGTGGCAAGTACCTCTACACCGACGAGGAGCTGGCCATCGAGGCCGCCAAGTACGACGACCCCAGCCGCTACACCGTGCAGCGCTACAAGGGCCTGGGCGAGATGGATCCCGAGCAGCTGTGGGAGACCACCATGGAGCCCAAGAACCGCATCATGCTGAGGGTCACCGTGGAGGACGCCCTCGCCGCCGACCGCGCCGTCTCGGACCTCATGGGCACCACGGTCGAGAAGCGCCGCAACTTTATCCAGACCCACGCCAAGGACGTGCGGTTCCTGGACATCTAGCGTGGCTGGGTCCCGCGCCTTTTATCCGCCGCGCTTCGAACAGCGCTTCGCGAACTCGCGCGGCGGATAAAAGGCGCGGGACCTCGGAAGCTGACCTGCCCGCGCGCGGGGCTGGATAACGTTGCGGCGCGGGCGCGTGGGGTCCGAGGCGGCGCGGGCGGCGCTCGGAAGCGTCCGTTCGGACTGACGGTTGTAAAAGAAGATGGTGCGCCGCTTCGCGGCGCGTTTAGATGGGAGAATACGTGGCAGACGATACGAGAAACGATGATGAGCTGAGGGGGCCGGATGGTCGCGACCACCTGGACGACCTGGTGAATCGTGCCATGCACGACATGGAGGTCGATCCGGAGCGCGACGACGAGGACCCCTCCGACGTCTATGACGACCTGGAGGACGAGGAGGGGGACTATCCCCCGGAGCAGGGGTCGGTGAACCTCGCCGGCGCGGGCCTCAGCCACACGCTTACGGACGAGGCCGGCACGCGTCTGGACCTCACCGACATCCACGGCGGCGCCCTCAAGCCCATCGAGATGTCCCAGGAGATGAAGACCTCCTTCCTGGAGTACTCCATGTCGGTTATCGTGGCCCGCGCGCTGCCCGACGTGCGCGACGGCCTCAAGCCGGTGCACCGCCGCATCCTCTATGCCATGAACGAGGCCCACATCGTGCCCACGCGCCCGCACAAGAAGAGCGCGTGGACCGTGGGTGAGGTTATGGGCAAGTACCACCCGCACGGAGACGCGGCCATCTACGACTCCATGGTGCGCATGGCGCAGGACTTCTCCATGCGCGTGCCGTTGGTGGACGGCCACGGCAACTTTGGCTCGGTGGACGGCGATCCCCCGGCGGCCATGCGCTACACCGAGAGCCGCCTCACGCATGCGGCTATGGAGATGCTGCGCGACCTGGACAAGGAGACCGTCGATTTGCAGCCCAACTACGACGAGTCCCTCTCGGAGCCCGCGGTCCTTCCCGCCCGCTTCCCCAACCTGCTGGTAAACGGCTCGTCGGGCATCGCCGTCGGCATGGCGACCAACATTCCGCCGCACAACCTGGGCGAGGTCGTGGAGGCCGTGTGCCTTATGATCGACAACCCCGACGTCACGCTCGACGAGCTCATGAAGGTGCTGCCCGGTCCGGACTTCCCCACTGGTGGCATCATTATGGGCACCGATGGCATCCGCGACGCCTATGCGACGGGCCGCGGGTCCATTACCGTGCGCTCCAAGGTGCACGTGGAGAACATCGGCAAGGGCAACCGCCAGCGCCTCGTGGTCACCGAGATCCCCTATCAGGTGAACAAGGGGACCCTGCAGGAAAAGATCGCCCAGCAGGTTAACGAGAAGCGCATCGAGGGCATCTCGGACATGCGCGACGAGTCCAACCGCAAGGGCATGCGCATCGTGATCGACCTCAAGAGCGGCGCGGTGCCCCAGGTGGTGCTCAACAACCTGTACAAGCGCACCCAGCTGCAGGCGAACTTTAGCGTTATAGACATCGCGCTGGTGGACGGCGTGCCCCGCACGCTCACCCTGCCCGAGATGCTGCGTCACTACATCGACCACCAGGTGGACGTGGTAACCCGCCGCACGCAGTTCGACCTCGACAAGGCGCAAAAGGACCTGCACGTGCGCGAGGGCCTGCTCATCGCGGTGGACAACATCGACGAGATCGTGCACATCATTCGTTCCTCTCGCGACGACAAGGAGTCCAAGCGCCGCATGAACGAGCGCTTTGGCCTGACCGAGATCCAGTGCGAGGCCATCCTGCAGATGCGCCTGCGTCGTCTTACCGGTCTGGCGCGCGACGAGCTCGTGGCTCAGATCAAGGACCTGCGCGAGCGCATTGCCTACTACACCGACCTGCTCGAGCACGAGGACAAGCTGCTGGGTGTCATCAAGGACGAGCTGCGCCAGATTGCCCAGAAGTACTCGACCCCGCGTCGCACGGCCATCAACGCCCAGGGTGCCGAGGACCTCGACGTGGAGGACCTCATTGCCGAGGAGGACATGGTCGTGACCTTTACCCACGCGGGCTACGTAAAGCGCCTGCCTGTGGCCACCTATCGCGCGCAGCGCAGGGGCGGCAAGGGCATGCGCGGGCTCTCGCTCAAGGACAACGACTACGTTGAGGACCTGTTCGTGGCCAGCACCCACGACTACATGCTGTTCTTTACCAACAAGGGCAAAGTGTACCGTCTTAAGGTGCACGAGCTGCCCCTGGGCAGCCGTCAGGCGCGCGGGTCGGCGCTGGTAAACGTGCTCAGCCTGGCCGAGGGCGAGCATCCCATGGCCGTGATCGCGGCGCGCGAATTCCCCGAGGACGAGTACCTCATGTTTGCCACCACCAGCGGCATGGTAAAGAAGACCTCCATGGCCGCCTACGACGTCAACCGCTCCGGTGGCCTGATCGCCATCAAGCTCAAGGCGGGAGACGAGCTGGTGGGCGTGCGGCGCGTGAAGGCCGACGACAAGGTGATTCTGTGCAGCACCGACGGCAAGGCCATCATGTTTGGCGAGGACAAGGTGCGCCCCATGGGACGTGACACGTCCGGCGTGCGTGGCATCAAGCTCAAGGACGATGCGCTGGTGCTGGGCATGGAGATCTCCAACGGCAACGGCGACCTCGTGGTCATTACCGAGAACGGCTTTGGCAAGCGCACGGCCGTGAGCGAGTATCCCGAGCACAACCGCGGCGGCCAAGGCGTGTTTACCATCGCCATGACCAAGAAGAAGGGCCAGCTCGTGGCCTGTCGCGTGGTGGGACCCCAGCATGAGCTCATCATCGTGAGCGAGGAGGGCGTCATGATCCGCGTTAAGGCCGAGGACATCTCCAAGCTCGGCCGCGCGACCCAGGGCGTCAAGATTATGGACCTGGCCGAGGGCGACCGTGTGAGTGCCATGGCGCGCATGATCGCGCGCAAGAAGAAGGCTCCCAAGCGCCGTGCCGGTGCGGGAGAGGCCCAGGCGGTGCTGGACCTTGCGGCCGCAGGGGCCGACACCGACGAGCCCGACACCGTGGACATCGGCGGGGACGAGGAGTTCGACGAGTCGCTGCTCGACGAGTAGCGCAACGTCTTGTCTTGAGGTGGGCGGCGCGTGCGGGGAGACGGACCTGGCACGCGCCGCCCCCATTTTGTGCGGATGTTCGCGCGGATGTGCGGGCGGATACGGGCCTTGGGCCCCGTGGGGCTATGAGCCCGCGTGGGAGTCTGTGACCCTAGGGTTGCGCACCTTGGACCACGCGGCGTCAAGGAGCCGCTGCACGGGGCCTATGAGCAGTGTATCCACTCCTGCTGCGGCTGCAAACGAGAGCACGAACGCCAAGGCGGTGTGCAGCACGAACGTGAGGATTGGCATTGAGGCAAGCGAGAAGAGCCGTGTGACCCTCCATAGCACGAAGATGTGGATGATGTAGATGCCGTATTGGCGCCTTGCTACGATGCTCACGACGCGCGAGGGCCTGAGCCGCTCGCCCGCACGGAACAGGAGCACGTAGATTCCCGCCGACTCGATGATGTAGATGGGGTTGGGGTCGTGGATGAGCTTGGACCATCCCAGGGCCTTGAGCAGGACCAAGGCGCCCCATGCGGCCACCACGACGCCTCCCACGACCCATGTGGGCACCGACCGCCTTCGCACGGCCTCCCCCAAAAGGGGAACCAGGCAGAAGAGGGCGATCCACCCGCCGAGGGGATAGGACCAGCTGTATGGGACGGAGAGGTTCGCACACACGAACTGGGCGCCCATGTACAGGGTGAGGCAGACCACGAACGCGCGCCTCTCTCCCCCATTCGCGCCCGCGCACATCCGGGCGAGGAGTGGTGCCGCCAGCAGCATGCCAAACAGCGTGCGAACGAACCAGAGGTGTCCCTGCATCTCGTTGGAGAGCATGCTCGTCACAAAGTCGTGCGCGGCCTTCGAGAGGTCGGGAAGCGCGTCGCGGGTGTCCCAGAGCGTGATGAGCGCCACGTACAGGACGAACGGCACCAGCACGTTGCGCGCCTTGCGAAAGTAGTACGTTGGCAGACTCTGTCGTTCGCGAACCCGCACGTTGAGTGTGCCGGAGAGCATGAAGAAGATGCCGTTGCAGGCTATGAGCGCGGGCCTTGCGACCGCGATGAACACGGGTTGGCTGGACGCGGAGGGCAGCGCGTGGACGCCCACAACCATGATTGCCGCGACGAACCTTACAAAGTCGAGCGAGTAGAGCCGCCCCCGGCTCATCCCTGCAGCCCTTTCGTCGAGAAGTCCTCCGGCGAGAGGTTCTCGACGAACTCGTGAAACGCCTCGGCCTCGCGCTCGCGTTCGTCTCGCTCGATCGAGCCGAAGTCGGGCAGGGCGGCTGTGCTCAGCACCTCGTCGCTGGCGAATATGGGCGCGCGCATGCGCACGGCCAGGGCGATGGCGTCGGACGGCCGGGCATCCACGTAGACGTCCTCTCCCGTGGTCGCCACGAGCCGGAGCTGCGCATAGAACGTGGTGCCCTCCACGTTGGTAATGGTGACGTTGCCCAGCGAGGCGCCCAGCTGGCCGATAACGCTCTGCATGAGGTCGTGCGTCATGGGGCGCTTGTGCGCGGAGTTGTCCACGCCCATGCTGATTGCCGCGGCCTCGACCCTGCCAATGCGAATGGGGAGCTGCGTCGAGGTGTCGCCGTCTCCCAAACGCGGCTTGAGCACCACGAGCGAGGCCATGGGGCCGCCGCCCACGACCACCGACTGTATGTCCATGCGTACCAATGCCATGTGCTGCCTTTCGTTTGACTGGTTGGTTATGGTACTCATTTATTGCGCGCGCGTAAATAGGCTGTTCGTTTGGGAGAGGTACCGTCGATAGGTTCACGGGTCGGCCAGGATGTGCCAGCCTATCAATAGGGGTTACCCCCTTTGATTGCCGGTGGCGGCATATCAAAGGGGGTAACCCCTATTGATAGGCTACCGCCGGTTATCGATTTACGTGGCTTATGGCCGACCCGTGAACAGTAACGTCGATAGACGAACTCAACAAAAAAGTCCAGATTGACGCTTGACGTGATTGGGGGCTTCCGATAGTATATTTCCTTGCGGATGGGCCTGTAGCTCAGTTGGTCAGAGCGTCCGGCTGATAACCGGGAGGTCACAAGTTCGAGCCTTGTCAGGCCCACCATCCTTGACAATAGTCGCCCCAGCGTGAGCCGAGTCGCCGCTGGGGCGATTATTACGAGGGGACGTAGCTCAGCTGGGAGAGCGCGGGCTTTGCAAGCCTGAGGTCGTGGGTTCGATCCCCATCGTCTCCACCATACCTTCGAGCCGGGGCGTTGCCTCGGCTTTTTTGATGCCACGGTGTACCCCGTCCCAAACGGACACCACCACGCAATTTCGGGTAGAATACACCTGCATTATTCTTCGAGAGAGGCAGTTCATGGCAGCAAAACGTCCCACAACCTTTAGCATGCGCATGCCAGAGGACCTAAACGAGCGCATTCAGGCCTACGCGACCGAGCATAGCTGCACCAAGGCGGAGGCAATGAGTCACTTTGCCCGCGCGGGCATCGAGTTGGAGGATGCGGGTCCGCAGCCGGTGGCGGAGGAGCCGAACGAGGCTCTCAAGAGCATCCAGGAGCGCTTGGACGCCCTCAAGAACCTGCCCACGATTGAACCCGCTCCCACCACGGCCATCGTGCCGGCCGACATCCGCGACAAAATACAGACGTATTCTGCGGAACACAACTGCAGCGAGCAGGAGGCGCTGGCGTATTATGCCCGGATAGGCATACAGATGTCGGAGGAGCAACGCCCCGCAAACGTGGGCGACTTGGCGGAGCTCTCGCATCGGCTGGACGTGCTGGCCAAGGACAACCAGGCCAAGACCGAGCAGATGCAGCAGATGGCCGAGGTCCTGGTGGAGATTCGTGGGTATACCAAGCCAGAGGAGCTTGAGCTCGAGGGCGAGATTGCCGAAGACGTCGAGGAGCCCGAGCTCACCGACGAGGAGCGGCAGCGCATTGCCGACGAGCACACGCGCCAGATCGTGAGCGACGTGATGGGTGACTATCTTGCCAAGCAGCAGGAGGCCGACGAGCAGTGGGCCGCGTCGCAGCGTGGCACCATCAACCCCTGGGTTCCCGTGCTGGTCGCCATAATAGTGAGCCTCGTGATTGGCCTGGTGCTGGTCCTTACCAGGTAGTTTGGGGAGAATACAGCGTGAATACACAGGATAATACACATGGTGTTACCGTATCACCGCAGCTAGACGAGCTGTCCAGTACGCTCATGGGCGATGCGTTGGACATGCTTGCCGAAGGCGAGACCGTGGGTGTCTTGGTGGCCATGCAGGACGCACGCGACAAGGTGGAGTGTGCGGCGTTTGCCGATGACGGTCCCGACGCGCTGCTTGAGGGCGCCAGGTCCTACGTGCGCTCGCACCGGTCCGCCGTACGGTATGCCATAGCGTACGAGGGCGCCGTGGGGCTGGAGGACGGCACCTACGCCGACGCGTTGCTGCTGGAGTTCGGCGAGCGCGGGCGCCCGTCCTTCTCGGCATACTCGCTCTTTGAGGGTCGCGGCGCGGGTGATGCGTTTAGGTGGACCGACCCGGCGCCCGCCGGCGAAGAGGAGCCCCTGCTGGGGTAGCTTGCGTAGACAAAGGGGCTGTCCCCCTGTTCAGGGGACAGCCCCTCAGTACAGCTTAGTACCAGGTGCCGTCGTTTGCCTGCCAGTGGCTGGACACGCCCTGCGGTCCGTACTCTCCGTGCGTGGAGCTCTCCTCGCAGCGGTAGACGCAGACGAAATTGCCGTCCTTGTCGTACACGTGGAAGGCCCATCCGCACCCGGCAGGCGCGGGCTCTGCCCACACCTTGGTCCAGTTATAGGTCCAGAACGTCGCCCACCATTTGCCTGAACTGCCCTTGTGCCACTCCGCATAGACAGGTTGGCCCCAGTCATCGCCAATGGTAACCTTCTCGCCCTCGTAGTGATCGGCGCTCTGCTGCTGAGCCCAGGTGCCCTGGGCCTGCTCGGAGCCGTCGTTGGCGAGTGCCGGGCGGGGGCTTCCCGCGACGAGGATGCCGGTTACGGCGAGGGCGCAGGCGAGGCCGGCGATGATGGACTTGCGGGCGGTGTTGGTCTTGAAGGTCTTGGTGGTCATGGCTCTCTCTCCTTGGTCGTTTGTGTTGCGGCTCTTCTTGCCGCGCTGACCATTACTACGTGCCTACAGGCGTCTCGTCTCACGGCTTTTCTTGCATGTGGCGCTTTTGTGATGCGGTGCGGTTCGGTCGGCAGGCACCGCTCATCTGTTGCTTTGGGGAAGACGACCCTGCCGTGCGGTGAGAAGGGCATCTCTTGCTAGAATCTGTCGGTCAATCATTCATGCAAACGAGAGGTTCTCATGCTCCAAGAGAATATTCGAAACATCGCCATCATTGCCCACGTAGACCACGGCAAGACCACGCTGGTGGACCAAATGCTGCGCGCGTCGGGCGCGTTTAGGGAAGGTCAGCAGGTGCAGGAGCGCGTGCTGGACTCCAACGACCAGGAGCGCGAGCGCGGCATTACCATCCTCGCCAAGAACATCTCCATTACCTACCAGGGCATAAAGATCAACGTTATCGACACCCCGGGACACGCCGACTTTGGCGGCGAGGTGGAGCGTGTGCTCAAGATGGCCGACGGCGCGTTGCTGCTCGTGGACGCTGCCGAGGGGCCCATGCCGCAAACGCGTTTCGTCCTGCGTCATGCCATCGCGTGCGGGTTGCACGTTATGGTGGTGGTCAACAAGATCGACCGTGATGGCGCCAACCCCGAGCGCGCCATGGAGTCCAGCCTGGACCTCATGATGGACCTGGGCGCCACCGACGAGCAGATTGAGTTCGCCATGGAGCACGTGGTGTATGCCTCGGCGGTCAACGGGTTCGCTCGTCTGGAGGCTGACGGCGCGAACGAGGGCGACATGCTGCCTTTGCTCGACATGATCGTGGATGCCATCCCCGCGCCGGACGTGGAGCCTGAGGGCCCGTTGGCCATGCAGTGCGTGACGGTGGACCATTCCAGCTATGTGGGCCGCATTGGCATTGGACGCGTGTTTAGCGGCACCATCCACGCGGGCGAGCGCATCCTGGTGGTAAAGAACGATGGTAGCCGCGCGATGGCGCAGGTGAAGCAGCTCTTTACCTTTGACTACCTTGGCCGCAAGGAGTGCGGCGAGGTGGAGGCGGGCGACATCGCCGCCGTGGTTGGCGTGGACGGCACCGACATCGGCGACGTGTACACCGACCCCGACGACCCCGTGGAGCTCGACCCCATCGCCATCGACCCCCCTACCCTCTCCATCGTGTTCGAGGCCAGCACCAGTCCGCTCGTGGGTCGCGACGGCGACATCGTGGGCGGCCGGCAGCTCAAGGAGCGCCTGATGGCCGAGCGCGAGAACAACGTGACCATGCGCATCGAGGAGCTGCCCGACAAGACCGGCATCGAGGTGGCGGGCCGCGGCATCCTACACCTCTCGGTACTTATGGAGCAGATGCGCCGCGAGGGCTTCGAGTTCCAGGTTGGCCGTCCGCGCGTGCTCTTTAAGAAGGGCGAGGGTGGCGTGAGGCTGGAGCCGGTGGAGCAGGCTGTGGTGGAGTGTCCCAACGAGTACTCGGGCAAGGTCATCGAGACCTTTGGCAACGTGGGCGGCACCATGGTGAGCATGGAGGCTGGCGAGACACAAACGCACCTGGAGTTCAACATTCCCACGCGTGGCATCATGGGCCTCAAGACGCGCATCCTCAACGTGACCCACGGCGAGGGAGTGTTCTATCATACGTTCTTGGAGTACGGCCCGTTTGCCGGCGACATTGGTGGCCGCAAGAACGGTGCCATGATATCCATGAGCACCGAGAAGGCCGTGGCCTACGCCCTGGGCACACTGCAGGAGCGTGGCAGTCTGTTTGTGGGTCCTGGCGACGAGTGCTATGAGGGCATGTTGGTGGGCGAGCGTCCACGGCCCGACGACATGGTGGTAAACATCGCCCGCACCAAGCAGCTGGGAAACCAGCGCTCCAGCACCGCCGACATCGCCGTACAGCTGACGCCCCCGCGCACCTTTACGCTGGAGGAGGCGCTCGAGTACATTATGGATGACGAGCTGGTGGAGATTACGCCCAAGAACATCCGCATGCGCAAGCGCATCCTCAACGAGACGGATCGACGCAAGTGGGCGGTGCGACACGGCCTGGTAAAGAAGTAGCCGCGAAGACCGGCTAGTGGTGGTATTTGGGGGACTGTCCCCCAAATACCACGGGCGTGCCTACGGGAAATCTTTTCGAGCGGATTTGAGACACTCATCGCGGTGCCCCTACACGTGGTAGAAAACACGGTCTTCGATGACAAAAGGAGCGCGGTTGCGACCGCGCTCCTTTTCTAACAAAAAAACGCTCCCGTTGTGGGAGCGCAAAAACTAACCAATGGCGGAGGAGGAGGGATTCCCGCGTCCCGCTTCGCGGAACGCTCGTGGCCTCGCTGTCGCTCGGCCCGCGAGAAGCCGGAGGGCTTCTCGCGACCTTGCGGTTCGAATCCCCTGTGAGCTCCCCTAACAAAAAAGCGCCCCTTGGTGGAGCGCTCGTCTAACCAATGGCGGAGGAGGAGGGATTCGAACCCTCGTGACCCGAAAGGGCCAAACGGTTTTCGAGACCGCCGCATTCAACCACTCTGCCACCCCTCCGTAGGGTGAACGCGGCGCCACATGGACGCCGCGGAATGCTCTGGCGGAGAGTCGGGGATTCGAACCCCGGATGCGCTTTAGGCGCATACACGATTTCCAATCGTGCTCCTTCGGCCAGCTCGGACAACTCTCCGTAACAACGCATCGGTGAGTATATCACACAAAACGCCGGTCACACGCAAAAACTGAGAAAAGGGGCCAAACCCCTTTTCTCAGTTTCGATTGCTACTTCCTCACGAAGGCCTTGGCGTAAGTCTGGGTTGCGCTCTGGAACTCGGCCGCGGGCGCTGGTGCGTCCTTCTCCACGAGGACCACCTGGATCGCCTCCATGCGGCGGGACTTGCCCTGCGGTGCCGTCGCACTCGGAGCCCCCACGGTTAGGGTGACGGTCATTGCGTCGCTCGTCAGCTGGAGCGTGCTCTCCTTTTGGATGTTGTAGTCGGCCAGCGTGCGATTGTCCTCCAGCACCTTGCCGGCAAAGACGAGCGTCTGCTGCTCGGGCGGGATGCCCTCCTTGTCCTGAATCTTTGCCTTTACGTTCTCGATGGTGTCGCTGGGCTCGACATCCAAGGTGATGGTCTTTTGCGTGGGCGTTTTGACGAAGATCTGCATGGCCAGGGCCGGGGTGACCACGCCGATTGTCAGTATGAGGCTGAGGAAGAGCCCCAGCGTCCTTCTTCTTGTTCCCTTCATGTGTTTCCGCCTTCATCTGTATGGCGTTATGACAAACCGGGAAAAGGGCCCAACTTCTTTTCTCGATCTCTCTGTTCTAACCGATTCTTGTATCTATGGGATAGTAAGAACTAGCAGATTCTTGTATAGTTTAGCTACTATGAACTGACGGATTCTTGTATTTTCCCATATGGGGAGGTTGTGTATGTTCAGGCGTAAGTGCTACGACACGCTCCTTGAATGGAAGCGGACGTCTGGAGGAAAAACTGCCGTGCTAATTGAGGGGGCCCGCCGTGTGGGCAAAACCACCCTCGTTCGCGCTTTTGCAGCCTCCGAGTACGAGGATTCAATCTACATCGACTTCTCGAAAGTTCCCAGGGCGGTCGTTGACCTTTTTCAAAATGAGAGAGAAGACGTAGACACGTTCCTGAGGATGCTTCAGCTCCACTATGCCAAACGGCTTACACCGCGCAGGTCAGTTGTGATTTTTGATGAAGTGCAGCGTCTGCCCATTGCACGCGAGTACATCAAGCATCTCGTGGCGGATGGACGCTTCGACTACATCGAGACAGGTTCGCTCATATCGATTCGCAAGAACACCGCTGATATCGTAATACCCTCCGAAGAGGAACGCGTACTCCTGAATCCGCTTGACTTTGAGGAGTATCTGTGGGCCTCTGGCTATGACGTGTACGCAGATGCGATACGTGATGCCCACGACGCCCGCACTGCGCTGCCCGATGCGGTTCACGCGAAGATTATGAGACTCTTCGACGAGTATATGCTCGTGGGTGGGATGCCCCAGTCGGTCGAGGCATTTATAGGCGCGGCGGACTTCGCTCCGTGCGACCGGGTGAAGCGTTCCATTCTTGAGCTGTACCTTGAGGACATCGGCAAGTTTGGCGGGAGCGAGGCCCGGCGTGCGCGAACGTTGTTCCGCGCAATCCCCGGTCAGCTGTCAGCCTCGTCGAAGCGTTTTAAGTTCGCGGCCGCGAGCAAGGGGGGACGTTACGAGGATTACGAACCTTCTGTAGATTGGCTGGAGGACGCCCACCTCGCCAATCCATGTCGGCTCTGCACGGATCCCTCGGTGGGATTGGCCTTAGCAGAGGACGCGCGCTCGCTCAAGCTTTACATGGCTGACACCGGCCTGCTAGTGACACAGGCCTTTGCCGACGAAGCTAGCTCCGCTCGGGCGCACCGAGACATCCAGTTTGGGAGAGTGAGCGTGAACAAGGGGATGGTGGTGGAGAATGTCGTGGCGCAGCAGTTGCGCGCGAGCGGGCATGCCCTTTACTACCATGTGTGGACCGAGGCGGGACTAAAGGCTGGCGCCAAGCCTCGCCCCCGCGAGGTGGACTTCCTCTTGGCGAAGCCATTCTCGGATGCAGCAGGGAAGTTGCGCGTGAGCCCCATAGAGGTAAAGTCCTCGAAGTCCTACAGCACGGTATCGCTCGATGATTTCGCGGTGCGTTACGGGAGGCGCGCTGGGGAGGAGATCGTGCTGCATCCCAAGCAGCTGAGATGGGAGGGACGTCGCGCCTACCTTCCGCTGTACATGGCGCATCTGATTTAGACAGGGACAGTCCCGTATGAGAAAAGGGGCCAAACCCCTTTTCTCAAACGGACACCGCCGTCGCGGATGCCCATGGATACCCCCGTTCGATGCGCGACTGGCAAGTGGTGGTATTATCACTGGTACATAGAACGAAGGGAACTTACATGGACGACACCAAATACTTCTCGCGAGCATGGGCCCTGCTCACGCGCGACAAGGGCTGGGTAAAGCCCCTGCTGGTAATGACTGCGGCGACCATGGTGCCCATAGCCGGCTTCCTGGGCAACAGCGGCTACGTTTTGGAGTGGGCGCGGCTCACGGCATGGGGCGTGGACTCCGCGCCCAAGCAGCGCAACGTTAACATTGGCGCCTGCATCGCCAGCGGATGGCGCGCGTTTTTGGTTGCCCTTGGCTGGGGCTTGTGCCTGAGCGTGGCCACGAGCCTGATCAACCTGATTATTGGGCAGTTGCCCGATGTCCTCTCGGTGATCCTGGGCCTGATGTTTAGCCTGGTCACGATGGTGCTGTATGCGGTCTACGGCGTATTTATGAACATCGCCCAGATTCGCACCGCCATTTACGAGAGCGCCGGCGCGGGCTATCGGATCGATCGGATCTTCGAGATGATCAAGCGCGACACCAAAGGCTTTGCCATGCTCTTTTTGATTGGCCTCGCCTGCTCGGTGGTTCTGGGCATCATCGCATTTGTGGCCATTATGATGATTTTGGCATTTTTGGTGCCCTTTGTGGTGATGGGCTCTGCGTCGTCTGGCGGCGATGCGGCCATAAGCATGATTATGGCCACAATCGTACCCCTGCTGGTGATGAGTGTTATCGTTGGCCTGGGCATTACATTTTTGTGCATTGGCATCGAGATGCTGCTCAAGACGGCAACGGCCCTCTGGATGCGCCAGTTCGACGTTCCTTCGTGGGGCAAGAGCTCGGATCCCCTCCCCGACCAGCCGACGGTTCGGGAGAGCAACCAGCTTCCGGCGCCGGTGCCGGTGCAAACGCCCGAGCCTGCGGCAGCGGAGCAGCCCGAGCCCGAGCCTGAGCCCGAGCCCGTGCCCGTGCCCGCGCCCGAGCCCGCGCCCGAGCCCGAACCGGTGGCAGACGGGCAGATTGAGACTCCCGCGCCAGCAGAACCCGAGCCGCGCGTAAAGGACGTCGACGACCTGTATGCCGATCTGTACGACGTTATCCAGCGCAACAATCGCACCGGAGACGGCACGGACGGGTCCGACGAGCAGTAGTCCGACCACAAATTGTGGAGGGACCGTGAAGCGCGTTATCCCAAACGAGGGATGACGCGCTTGTGCATGCTGTTCTAGCTGCCAAAAGGACAAAAACCTGCGCAATTGCTGTGCTTTACGTGCGCAATTGGCGCAAATCGAACACATAGACTCGTGGAATCGGCTTGAACCTGGGGAATGTGGGAGTTGGGGCCGCGAGCTGTGCTACCATTGCTCCTTGTACTTTCCTGCTTCGGGCGCATCCTTCACGACCCGGAGCCACAAGACCAGAGGAGGTGAACCACATGAAGGCTTATGAACTGCTGTACATTGTCGACCCTTCCTCCAACGAGGAGGTGCGTGCTGGCGTGAGTGCCCGCATCGACGTGGCCATTAGCAACAATGGCGGTAAGGTCGACGACGTCGAGGACTGGGGCAAGCGCAAGCTCGCCTACGAGATCGACGGCCTCAGCGAGGGCGACTACGTCCTTATCAACTTCCACGCAGACCCCACCCAAATCCAGGAGCTCGATCGCGTGCTGCGCATCAACGATGCGGTAAAGCGCCACATGATCGTTGCTCGCTACGAGCAGGAGTAAGGTAAGGAGTACGTGTGGTGGGGACCAAATCCCCAAGAGAGGCAGGAAATCGTGAGCGTTAACAGGGTAGTCATATCGGGGAATCTCACCCGCGATCCGGAGCTTCGCTCCTCGCAGAGTGGTACCAACATTCTTACGTTTGGCATGGCCGTAAACGACCGGAGGCGTAACCCCCAAACGGGAGAGTGGGAGGACTACGCTAACTTCGTGGACTGCGTGCTCTTTGGCAATCGCGCCGAGTGGCTCGCACGCGACCTGCGCAAGGGCAAGAAGGTGTTCGTGGAGGGAAAACTCCGCTACAGCACCTGGGAGCGAGACGGCCAGCGCCGTAGCAAGCTCGAGGTAGTGGTGGACGACATCGACTACGATCGCCCGCCGCGCCAGCAGGGCGGCTACGCGCCGCAGCAGCAGGCGCCCGCATACAACGCGCCTGCTCCCACGCCCGCAGCGGCAGCGCCGCAGCAGGGAGGCTATGCCCCTCAGCAGCGCACGCAGGCAGCGCCGCAACCTCAACCTGCCCAGCCCAGTCCCGTGGTAGCGGCTCCGCCCCAGGCGGACGTGTACGACGAGGACATTCCGTTCTAGCAAACCGGGGTGCGTGGAGCACCCAAAGAAAGGCATCGACATGGCTCAGCAAAAGCAAGAGTATCAACGCCAGCCGCGTCGCAAGTACTGCCAGTTTTGCAAGGAGGGAGTCGAGTTCATCGACTACAAGGACACGCAGCTCCTTCGCAAATACACGACCGACCGTGGCAAGATTAAGCCCCGTCGCGTAACTGGCACCTGCACGCAGCACCAGCACGACATCGCGAACGCCATCAAGCGCGCTCGCGAGATGGCCCTGCTCCCCTACGTCGTCCCCGTGGTCTCCAGCCGCGGCGGCCGCGGTCGTGGCTAAGCGACCGGAAAGGAGCATCTGATGAAAGTAATCCTTTTGGAAGAGGTTCGTGGCAAGGGCGGTGAGGGCGACGTCGTAGACGTGGCCCAGGGCTTTGCAGAGAACTTCCTGTTCCCCCGCCACATCGCCATCAAGGCCACCAAGGGCAACCTCAAGCAGCTTGAGGAGCGTCGTCACAACATCGCCAAGCGCGAGGAGAAGCGCCTGGCCGACGCCGCCGCGCTCAAGGAGGTCCTGGAGAGCAAACCGGTTACCGTCGAGGCGCGCATTGGCGAGGAGGGCCAGCTCTTTGGCTCTGTTACCAGCGCCATGATCGCCGACGCAGTTGCCAAGCAGCTCGACGCCCAGATTGACCGCAAGCGCATCGGTCGCAGCCAGGCCATCAAGATGGCCGGCCGCCACGAGGTCGACGTCAACCTGTATCGCGACATCAACGCGGTGGTTACCGTACTCGTGGGTGTGGAGGACGAGCCCGAGGCCGAGGTTGCACCCGAGGCCGAGGAGGTCGTCGAGGAGGCAGTTGCCGAGGAGACCACCGAGGAGTAGCCTCCGTTAGCCAATCAAAAGGGGTAACCCCCCTTGATAGGCCGTGTGCGACCTATCAAGGGGGGTTACCCCTTTTGATTGGCTGTGGGGAAAGTTGCGTTCAGCCTTGATAAAACCTCGGTGCGCCCCCTAAAATGGATGGGCTAACCATGTGAGGAGCCGTTATGCCCGATGCCCCATTCGAAGTCAATCCCACGCGCGCCACGCTCAACCACTCGGGCGAGATGCCCCAGGACGCCCGGGCCGAGCAGTCGGTCCTCTCGGCGATGCTGCTCTCCCCCGAGGTGTTCCAGGAGTGCTTGCTCGAGGTAAAGGAATCCGACTTCTACATACCGGCGAACCGCAAAATATTCCTCTCGATGCGACGCCTGTTCGACAACAACCAGCCGGTCGATCCCGTGTCGCTTGCCGACGCCCTTAAGAGCGAGGGCGAACTGGACCGAGTGGGCGGCATGCCGTACCTGCTCGACTTGGCAAATGCCCCCTTTGCCCTTGCCAGCTGGCGCCACCATGCCGAGATGCTGCGCCGCGACGCCACGCTGCGCCAGATGATTGCGGCATCGGCCCAGATCTCGGCCTTGGCGTTCGACGCCCCCGAAGACACCAAGTCGGTGGTCGACCAAGCCGAGCGCATGTTGCTCTCGGTTACCAACCGCAGCGTTCGCTCGAGCTACTCCACGCTCGAGGAGATCATGGAGCAGCTGTACAACGACTTGGGCGAGCAGGCCGAGAACCACAGCGACACCTTGGGCATCGAGACGGGCTTCTCGGGCCTGGACTCGCGGCTGTTGGGCCTGCGTGGTGGCCAGATGGTGGTCGTTGGCGCGCGACCGGGCGTGGGCAAGACCTCGTTCTGTCTGAACCTTGCGGTAAACGCGGCCGAGTCGGGCGCGACCGTGGCGTTCTTCTCGCTCGAGATGAGCAAGGTGGAGATTGCCCAGCGCCTCCTGGCGGCCCGATCGCTCATCAAGCTCACCGACATCCGGTCGGCAAACATTCGCGCCAACCAGTGGCCCCAGATTCTTGAGGCCACCGAGGAGCTGCGCGAGCTGGACATCCTTATTGACGACACGCCGGGCACCACCGTAACCGAGATTCGCGCCAAGGCACGGCGCATGCTGCACGGCAAGGAAAACGGCATCGTTATTATTGACTACCTGCAGCTGCTCTCGGCGCCTGCCGGCGGCAACCGAAACGACAACCGCGCCACGCAGGTTGGCGAGATGAGCCGTGGCATAAAGATTATGGCCAAGGACCTCGACGTGCCGGTGGTGGCCCTCTCGCAGCTCAACCGCGAGGTGGAGGGACGCACCGGCAAGCGGCCGCAGCTCAGCGACCTGCGCGAGTCGGGCGCCATCGAGCAGGACGCCGACATCGTTATACTGCTGGACCGCTCCATGACGCCCGAGGAGGCCGAACGCAACGACCGTCCCGACCTGGGCATTACGCAGTTTATTATTGCCAAAAACCGCTCGGGGCCCCTCGCGGCCGTGGATATGCGCTTTGACGGCGAGACCATCAAGTTCTACGAGATCGACCGCTTCCACGAGGAATAGTGGCGTCAATCAAAAGGGGTTACCCCCATTGATAGGTCGAACGAGACCCATCAATGGGGGTAACCCCTTTTGATTGATGGACGTGGCTCGCGCCACTCCATGCGGTATACTCTTTGGCTGTACCTAAAGACTGTGCGAAAGGAATGGCTATGCCGGCATCCGTACTTGTGGGAACCCAATGGGGAGACGAGGGAAAAGGCAAGGTAACCGACCTTATCTCGGGCGACTTTAACATCGTGTGCCGCTATGCCGGCGGCGCGAATGCTGGCCACACCGTTATTGCGGGCAACACGAAGCTCGCGCTCCACCAGGTGCCCAGCGGCGTTATGTACGAGGGAACCGTTCCCATAATCGGCAACGGCTGCATCGTTGACCCCGAAATCCTCCTGAGCGAGATCGACACGCTGGAAGAGCAGGGCATTAGCTGCGACGCGCTCAAGATTAGCGGCAACGCCCACATCGTTATGCCCTACCACAAGGATCTGGACGGGGCGCACGAGAAGAAGCTGGGAAAGAACCTGATTGGCACCACCAAGCGTGGCGTTGGGCCCACGTACATGGACAAGATGAACCGTACGGGCCTGCGTATCCAGGACATGCTCGACGAGAAGATCTTCCGGCAAAAGCTCGATGCCGCCCTCGCCTACACCAACCCCATCCTGGAGAAGGTATACGAGCTCCCCACCTACACGGTGGACCAGATCTGCGAGACCTACCTGCCCATGGCGGCACGCATCCGCCCCTACATTTGCGAGAGCTCGCTGTTCCTCAACGATGCCATCGAGGATGGCAAGAGCATCCTGTTTGAGGGCGCCCAGGCCACGATGCTCGACATCGACCACGGCACTTATCCCTTCGTGACGAGCTCCAACTGCACGGCCGGCGGCGCGGTTACCGGCAGTGGTGTGGGTCCTGTGCACATTCAGCGCGTGCTGGGCATTGCCAAGGCGTACCTCACGCGCGTGGGCAGCGGCCCCTTCCCCACCGAGCTCTTTGACGAGGTGGGCGACAAGCTGGGCGAGGTCGGTCATGAGTACGGCGTTACCACGGGGCGCAAGCGCCGCTGCGGCTGGTACGACGCCGTAGTGGTAAACTATGCCGCCCGCGTCAACGGCCTTACCGATTTGGCCATCACCAAGCTGGACGTCTTGGGTTGTTTGGACGAGATCAAGGTGTGCGTGGCATACGAGTGCGATGGTGTGCGCTACAAGACCGTACCTGAGCACCAAAGCGTGTTCTACCACGCCAAGCCCGTGTACGAGACGCTCCCTGGCTGGAAGTGTGACATCAGTGGCGTGCGCGACTTCTACCAGCTCCCGCGCGAGGCCAAGGACTACATCGACTTCCTGGAGCAGCTTGCCGGCGTGCGCGTGAGCATTATTACCGTTGGTCCCGACCGCGAGCAGACCATCGACCGCTACTGGCACTAGGAACGCGCTGTGCGGTACATGGGGGACATACCTCGCAGAGGTGTGTCCCCCATGTACCGCCACTCACGCACCTGTTAAGACTGCGTGCAAAAACGTTCCTCTCCCCCATTTGCGAGTATCCTGTTACGGACGTAACGCAAAGAGAGGAACGCAATGGAAAAGACGAACATCCTCCTGTTGGGCGCGGGCGGCCGCGAGCATGCCCTGCTCAAAAAGCTCTCCGAGTCGCCCCGTGCGGGCAAGCTGTTTGTGGCACCGGGCAACGGCGGCATGCTCCAGCTGGCACAGCAGGCATCCGTGAATCCCGACTCCCCCACCGACGTGGCGACTTGGGCGGCCGAACACGACATCGACCTGGTGGTCGTGGGACCCGAGGCGCCCCTGGTGGCAGGCGTTGCCGACGCCGTACGCAAGCAGGGCATCGCCTGCTTTGGCCCCAACGCCGATGCGGCCCAAATGGAGGGGTCCAAAGAGTTTGCCAAGCAGGTAATGGCGCGCGCGGGCGTTCCCACGGCCGCCTATCGCAGCTTCGTGGATCGCGAGGCATGCGAGCAGTACGTGCGTGAGCTTGCCGGTCCGTGCGTCATCAAGGCCGACGGCCTTGCGGCCGGCAAGGGCGTCATCGTGGCGCAGGATACCGCCCAGGCGCTCGAAGGCGTGGCGCAGTGCTTTGAGGGCGCCTTTGGTGACGCGGGCAAGACAGTGGTCGTGGAAGAGATGCTCGAGGGGCCGGAATGCAGCCTTCTGGCGCTCACAGACGGCACGACGGTGGTCCCTCTGGCGACGAGCCAGGATCACAAGCGCGCCTACGACGGCGACCAGGGTCCCAACACCGGTGGCATGGGTGTGTATTCTCCGGTGCCCGAGCATCTGGTGAGTGCGGACGACCTGGCAACCATGACCAGCATCATGGAGCGCGTCGTTGCCCAGCTTGCCAAAGATGGCATCGTGTATTCCGGCTGCCTGTATGGCGGGTTCATGCTCACCAAGGATGGTCCCAAGGTGCTTGAGTTCAACGCGCGCTTTGGCGATCCCGAGACCCAGGTGGTGCTGCCTCGCATGCATGCCGACCTCGTGGACGTGTTCCTGGCGTGCGACGATGGCACGCTTGGGCAAAAGGTAATACGTTGGGATGACGACTGGGCGGTGTCCGTTGTGCTGGCAAGTGCTGGATACCCGGGTTCCTACGAGTCGGGAAAACGTATTACCGGTATTGAGGAAGCGTCGGCCATGCCGGGCATTACCGTGTATCACGCAGGCACAAAACTGGATGAAGCTGGGGTAATACGTACTGCAGGTGGTCGTGTACTGGCCGTAACCGCGGTAGCACCTACCTTTGCCGAGGCACGGGCGCATGCCTACGAGGCGTGCGATTGTATTACGTTTGAGGGCAAGCAGTTCCGCACCGACATTGGTGCCCGCGCGTTGTAATACAGCAATAATACAGAGAGGGTTCACATGGACGAGAGGCCAACCATAGAAGACTTGTCTTCGGTATCCGACAGCATGGCGGAGGCGGTCGAGGCGTTTACCTACGACGGCGACCGTTCGGATGCCTTTGAGCACAGCTCGGGAGAGCCGACGGAGCGTGACCTGGTGCTTGGGGGAGACGACCGTCGAGACACGACGCTTGAGGAGCGGGTGATTACGGAGGACGTGGCTTGGACGGGTCGCATCTTTAACGTCAACCGCCTGCGCGTGAAGCTGCCCGACGGGCGAGAGGCACTGCGTGACGTGGTGCGCCATCCCGGTGCCGTCGCCATCGTGGCGCTTACCGACGACGGGCGCATTTGCCTGGTGCGCCAGTACCGCACTGCGCTCTCCCGCGTAACGGTGGAGATACCGGCGGGCAAGCTCGATCCGGGCGAGGACCCGCTTACCTGCGCCCATCGCGAGTTGCGCGAGGAGACGGGCATGGAGGCGGACCAGATGGCCTTCCTCACCACCATTGCCACCAGTGACGGCTTTACCGACGAGCTCATACACATCTATATGGCGACGGGCCTGCGGTTCGTGGAGTCCGACCCGGATGCGGACGAGTTCATTAATGTGGACCTCGTCCCGCTGGCAGAGCTCATTGACGCCGTGCTCGATGGTCGCATCGAGGACTGCAAGACGGTGACGGGTGCCCTCATCTGCGACGCGGTGAGCCACCGTTTGACGTAGCGTTGACCTAATATCGCTATCCGCCGGGGGTTGGGAATCGGGGGACACACCTTATGCAGCGTGCTCGTTGCAACTACGGGCCCTGCAAGGTGTGTCCCCCGATTCCCAACCTCTTCTGGTTCGTGCCTACCTAAAGCTCCTGGCCCAGTTGAGCAGGGAATCGGGCCAGATGTTGTCGGCAACGTCGCGGCGCATCTGGTCGGTAACCGGGCCGTTTGCCGCCATCTTGGCAAGGATGTATGCCTGCAGCTGCTCCACCGTCATCTTTTCGAGCGGAACGTCGGGCACCTCAACAGCTTCGAGTGCATTGGTCGTCGCCTCTGCCGTTGCGGGCTTCTCCTCGGGCACGAAGGCGTCTGGGGCAATCCGCGGCTGCGGTGCTTCGACCTTGTCGTGCGGCACCTGCGCGTCTGCCGGTGCAAAGATCTCGCCGCCGCACGCGGGCAACGCAATGGGCAGACGCCCGTCCGTTACCTCCACGCTCGTGCCGCCCAGCAGGCCCAGATAGGTGCCGTTTTGGCAGCTCACCTCAAAGCTCGCCTCGCTATCGGCGTTGTTGACGGCCACCACCAGGCTGCCGCGCCCAAAGGCGTACTGCTCGGTGGTAAGGTGCAGCTGGCGATAGTCTCCGTGGGCGAGGTCGCGGGCGTAGGTGGCATGTATCTTTCCCAACGCGCCTATCAGCTGCGTGCAAGGGTTCTTGGCGGCGTCGTCGGCGTGTGCCGCCAGGTCGATGCGCGGGCGCAGCGAGTCGTCGGAGAAGCGCTCCTTCTTGCCCTCGATGCCAAACTCGCTGCCGTAGTAGACGGACGGTATGCCCGGAAGCGTGTACAGCAGAATGTGTACTGGCAGGTAGTGGGCCTTGTTGCGCAGCTTGGTGGAGATGCGCTCGACGTCGTGGTTGTCCACGAAGTTGTAGAGCTTGATGTGGGCGGGCACCATGCCCAGGGTGCGCTGCACGGTGTGGGCGATCTCGAAGTAGTTGTGGTCGTTATGCCCGCTGTAGAGCCCCTTGTGCAGGGCATAGTCGGTTACGCTGTGCAGGGTGCGCGCGTTTGCCCAGCGCGAGTAGTCGCCGTGAATCACCTCGCCCATAAGCCAGAAGTCGGGCTTTACCGCATCGGCGGTCTGGCGCAGGGCGCACATAAAGTCGAAGTCCAGAACGTCGGCGGCATCGAGCCGTATGCCGTCCACATCGAACTCGCTCACCCAAAAGCGGACCACGTCGCAAATGTAGTCCCTAACAGCGGGGTTGCGCTGATTGAGCTTGGCCAGGAGGTCGTAACCGCCCCAGTTGTCGTACGAGAAACCATCGTTGTACTCGTTGTTGCCCCAAAAGTTAACGTTGCAGTACCAGTCGCGGTACGCGGAGGACTCGCGGTTCTTGCGGATGTCGGCAAAGGCAAAGAAGTCGCGACCCGTGTGGTTAAAGACGCCGTCGAACACCACCTTGATGCCCGCCTTGTGGCATGCCTTAACGAAGGCGACCAGGTCCTCGTTCGTTCCCAGGCGAGCGTCCAGCGTCTTGTAGTCGGTGGTCTCGTAGCCGTGACCCACCGACTGGAACAGGGGGCCAATGTAGAGCGCGGTAAAGCCGAGGTCGCGAATGTGGTCGATCCAGGGGAGCAGCGTGTTAAGCCGATGGACCGGCTCGCCGTAGTCGTTCTTTTTGGGCGCACCGGCAAGGCCCAGCGGATAGATGTGATAGAAGACCGCCTCGTCATACCATGCCATAAGAGTCCCTTCCGCCCGTTGTTGGTTTGATGCACCGTCCAGTATAGCGGTGAGGGCGTGCGGGTGGGCAAACTGAGAGAGAAGGGGTTTGGCCCCTTTTCTCAGATGCTCGCCTCGGCCTCGCGCAAAAGTGGTGTACCACTTTTGCGCACTGAGAACCCCAAGATGTACCAGAAACGAGCCCAACTTTGGTACATCTTGGGGCTCTGGGTGCCCCAAAGTGGTACACCACTCTTTCGAGACCGTCTCGCCGGCGCTTCTGGTTGGGCTCAAGTGGGGCTGCACACCCGAGGCCTACGCGTCGGCGTGAAAGAAAGCCAGTCCTTTCTTCTCACTCAGCGCTAGACCGTCTCCTCCCACAGGACCCGGTAAATCGAAACCTCTACAATGGAGCAGAAGACCCGACGCATCGCACGACAGGGGGCGCAATGAAGAAGTTCAACACCACGGGGCTCTGCATCCCGCACAAGCACTACATGGTGAGCACCGACGAGCGCGTGCGCCAGATTCGTGCCATGGTGGACGAGGGCGACTACTTCTGCATAAACCGCGGTCGCCAGTATGGAAAGACCACCACGCTCTTCGCGCTTGAGGGCGCCCTAAGCGACGGCTACGGCGTAGTGCGTTTGGATTTTCAAGCCATTAGCACGGCGGGGTATAGCACTGAAGGAAGGTTCGTGGTTACGCTCTGCCGTCTTCTGTGGCGTAAGCGCGCCAAGCTGGATATGCCTGCCATGATTCAAGACGAGGTGCGCACCCTAGCGCAGACCAGCTACGAAGAGGCCAGCCTCGATCAGCTCTTCTTCATGCTCTCTGACTGGTGCGATGAGAGCGAGAAGCCCCTCGTGCTCATCATCGACGAAGTGGACAGCGCCACCAACAACCAGGTGCTCCTCGACTTCCTCGCACAGTTGCGCCTGCAGTACCTGGAGCGCGAGGAAGACCCGGAGGCCCCGGCCTTCCAGTCCGTGATTCTTGCGGGCGTCACCGACGTGCGCCATCTGCACTCCAAGATCCGCGATGAGGACCAGCACAAGGTGAACAGCCCGTGGAACATAGCGGTTCCCTTTGACGTCGAGATGGGCTTCTCGGCCTCCGAGATTGCCCAGATGCTTGCGGACTACGAGGCGGACCACAAGACGGGCATGGACGTCGACGCCAGGGCACGGCAGGTCTTTGCCTACTCGCACGGCTACCCCTTCCTCGCGAGCCGCATCTGCCAGATCGTGGACGAGGGGCTCGTGGGCCGCGGCTTCGCGGACCTCGCTGCCGCATGGACCGAGTTCGGCGTGGACGAGGCCGTGCGCAAGCTGCTGTCCGAGACCAACGCGCTCTTCGACTCGCTCATGGGCAAGCTGCACAACTACTCCGAGCTGCGTGGCAAGCTGCGTGCGCTGCTCATGCGCGGCGAGCAGGTCGCCTATGTGAGCTACGACAACGAGCAGCAGCAGCTCCTCATGTACGGCTTCGTGCGGGTGGAGCACAACAAGCTCGTGGTGGCCAACCGCGTGTTCGAGATGCTCCTGTACACATTCTTCGTGGGCGAGAGCGAGGCCGACCCCGGGCTGCGCCTTGCCGCCGGGTCGGACCGGTCGGCCTTCGTCACCGAAGACGGCGGGCTCGACGTGCCCAAGATCATGGCGCACTTCATTCGCGACCACAACCGCATCCACGGCGACGCGGGCGAGCGGTTCCTGGAGGAAGAGGGCCGCGAGCGGTTCCTCACGTACCTTTCGCCCATCATCAACGGGACGGGCACCTACAGCGTGGAGGAGCAGACGCGCGACCAGCGGCGCATGGACGTGGTCGTCCACTGGCTGGGTCGTCGCTACGTGATCGAGCTCAAGATCTGGCGCGGGGAGCGCTACCACGAGAAGGGCGAGCGGCAGATTCGCGCCTACCTCGAGTACTTTGGCCTGAGTGTGGGATACCTGCTCTCGTTCGACTTCCGTCGCACGAAGCAGCCTGGTGTGGAGCGTGTCGCGCTCGGCGATGCCGTGCTGTTTGAGGGCACGGTCTAGCACCGAGTGAGAAAAGGAGCCAAACCCCTTTTTTCAGGCCCCGCGCAAAAGTGGTGTACCACTTTTGCGCACTGAGAACCCCAAGATGTACCAGAAACGAGCCCAACTCTGGTACATCTTGGGGCTCTGGGTGCCTCAAAGTGGTGTGCCACTCTTTCGAGACCGTCTCGCCGGCGCTTCTGGTCGGGCACCAAGTGAGAAAAGGGGCCAAACGGACACCGCGGCGGGCACTTCGTTCCGCGCAGGTTTTGAGCAAAGTCCAACTCTCTGCTACCATACTTGCAGGTTTGTAATCGGAGCAAAGGACGTAATTCATGTCTAACTCGATTTTTCGCAGCAAGAAAGAGTTCGTGAGCCAGTATCGCGATCTCTGCCACTCCTTGTACGGCAAGGACATTCTGGATACCGACAACAGTGAGCGCTTCTACGTGCTGGCCTCGCTCATCGCGCAAAAGGCGCGCTCCAGGGCACTGAGCACCCACAACATCAACGAGAAGAAGGTCTACTACTTCTCGCTCGAGTTCCTCATTGGCCCGCTGCTGGACAACTACCTGCTCAACTTTGGCGTGCACGACCTCGTTGAGGACGCGCTCAAGGACATGGGCATGGATCTTGAGGAGCTGTGTCGCGAAGAGTGCGACCCCGGCCTGGGCAACGGCGGCCTGGGACGTCTGGCCGCATGCTTCCTGGACTCGCTGGCCAAGGAGGGCATCGCAGGCTACGGCAACGGCATGCGCTATCGCTACGGCCTCTTCCGTCAGGAGATCAAGGACGGCCGCCAGATCGAGAAGACCGACGCCTGGCTGGAGCACGGCTATCCCTGGGAGACCCGCAAGACCGCAAGTGCCGTGGTGGTGCAGTTTGGCGGTCACGTGGAGCGCCACGAGGAGAACGGCCGCTTCTGGTTTACCACCGAGGGCGCCGAGAAGATCCTGGCCGTGCCCTACGACGTGAGCGTGGTTGGCTACGGCGACAACGCCAAGGTCAACAAGCTGCGCCTGTGGAAGGCCGAGCCCTACGCGGACGACTTCGACCTGGACGCCTTTAACGAGGGTCGCTACAGCGACGCGTTCCGCTTCCGCTACGACGCCGAGGCAATCTCCACCATCCTGTATCCGGCCGACGCCGGTGAGCACGGCAAGCTGCTGCGTCTCAAGCAGGAGTACCTGTTTGTGAGCGCAGGCCTGCAAACCATCCTGCGCACCTACGAGCGCAACTACGGACCCGACTGGGAGCACCTGGGCGATCACGTGTGCGTGCACACCAACGACACGCATCCCGCCATGTGCGGCCCCGAGCTCATGCGCATCCTGGTGGACGAGAAGGGCGTGGACTTCGACCTGGCCTACAAGATCGCGGCCGAGACCTGCACCTACACCAACCACACCGTAATGCCCGAGGCACTGGAGAAGTGGCCCATCAACATGTTCCGCAACCTCCTGCCCCGCCTGTACATGTTCATTGAGGAGATCGACCGCCGCTTCCGCGAGAACTTCCCGCGCATGGGCTCCGACTGGGCCTCCATGCTGCAGGAGACCGCCATCCTGTGGGACGGCGAGGTGCGCATGGCCAACCTCAGCGTCATCTTCTCGCGCTCGGTAAACGGCGTGAGCGCGCTGCACACCCAAATCATTAAGGATACGGTGCTCCACGACTTCTGGCGCCTTGCCCCCGAGAAGTTCAACAACAAGACCAACGGCATCAGTCACCGCCGCTTTGTGGGCAACGCAAACCCGGCCCTCTCGGCCCTCATCACCGAGGCCATTGGCGACAAGTGGCTTGAGGACGCCAACGAGTTCGACAAGCTCCTGCCCCTCAAGGACGACGACGCCTTCCTGGAGAGCTGGGCACAGGCGAAGAAGGCCGCCAAGGAGCGTCTTGCCGCCTACATCAAGGAGACCACCGGCATCGTGGTGGACACCAACACCGTGTTCGACACGCAGGTTAAGCGCTTCCACGCCTACAAGCGCCAGCTCCTCAACGTGTTTAAGGTGATGGACATCTACAACCGCATGCTGGACGACCCCAACTATCGCCCGCAGCCCACGACCTTTATCTTTGCCGGCAAGGCGGCGCAGAGCTACGTCTTTGCCAAGGAGGTCATCCGCCTCATCAATGGCGTGGCCGAGGTCATTAACAACGACAAGCGCGTGAACGACGTGATCAAGGTCGTCTTCATCCCCAACTTTGCCGTCTCCAACGCGCAGATCATCTACCCCGGCACCGAGATCAGCGAGCAGATCTCCACGGCGGGCACCGAGGCCTCCGGTACCGGCAACATGAAGTTCATGATGAACGGCGCCATCACCCTTGGCACCTACGACGGCGCCAATGTGGAGATCTGCGACCTGGTGGGTGAGGAGAACATCAAGATCTTTGGTCTGCGCACGCCCGAGGTCGAGGCCCTCTATGCCAGCGGCCGCTACTTCGCCTGGAACGAGTACAACAACGACCGCGTGCGCCTTGGCCGCGTGATCGACGAACTGACCAACGGAACCTTCGCGCGCCTCTCGGGCAACTTCGAGACGGTCCACGACGAGCTGATGGTGAACAACGATCAGTACCTTGTTTGCCGTGACTTCCACGCCTACGTTCAGGCTTGGGAGGAGCTCACGAGTGGCTACGCAGACACCCGAAATTGGAACCGCGCGTCCATCCACAATACGGCCAGGTCTGGATTTTTCTCCTCTGACCGAACAATTCGTGAGTATGCCGAAGAAATTTGGCATGTTGGTGAGTAGGTAGTTTACTGGCCCAATGAATTGACGAAAGGGGAACGGTTCTATGAGCAAGAAGGAATGCGTTGCGATGCTTCTTGCCGGCGGGCAGGGGTCCAGGCTGGGCGTGCTTACGAGCAAAGTCGCCAAGCCGGCCGTGTCGTTTGGCGGCAAGTACAGGATCATCGACTTCGTGCTTTCAAACTGCGCGAATTCGGGGATTAGCACGGTGGGCGTGCTCACGCAGTATCGTCCGTATCTGCTGCACGAGTACCTTGGCACCGGCGAGGCTTGGAACCTCGACGAGCGTGACGGTGGCGTAGCCATCCTCCCGCCCTTTGCGACCCAGACCGGAGCATCCTGGTATGCCGGCACGGCCGACGCCATCACCCAGAACCTTGGCTACCTGGAGAGCCAGGACGCCGAGTACGTCCTCATCCTCTCGGGCGACCAGCTCTATCGCATGGACTACGAGGACATGCTTGCCACCCACAAGGCCAACAACGCCGACCTCACGGTTGCGGTTATGCCCGTGCCCTGGGAGGACGCACCGCGCTTTGGCATTATGAACTGCGCCGACGACGGCCGCATCGAGGAGTTCGTGGAGAAGCCGGCCGAGCCCAAGAGCAACCTGGCCTCCATGGGCATCTACATCTTTAACGCCGACCTCCTCATCAACACCCTCAAGGAGGACGACAAGGATCCCGACTCCACCCACGACTTTGGTGGCGACATCATCCCCAAGCTGCTTGCTGCCGGCAAGCGCCTCTACACCTACCAGTTCAAGGCCTACTGGCGCGACGTAGGCACCGTGGCTTCCTTCCACGAGGCCAACATGGAGCTGCTGGGCGCCGAGCCTGCGTTCGACCTGTTTGCGCAGGAAGCCCCCATTATGAGCAACTCCTCCACCCGTCCTCCCGCGTTCATCGGCCCCAAGGGCTCCGTGGACGACTCCCTGGTGGACAACGGCTGCACCATCCTGGGCCAGGTCGAGCACTCCGTCATCTCCGACAACGTGTTCGTGGGCAAGAACGCCGTCGTTAAGGACTCCATCCTCTTCCCCGGCGCTCGCATCGAGGAAGGCGCCGTGGTTATTAACGCCATCATGGCCGAGCGTTCGGTCGTCAAGGCCGGTGCGCACTTTGGCTCCGCAGATGAGGAAACCGTTACCCTCGGCGACGACGCCGTTGTAGAGAAGGGGGAGTAAACGATGCCCAAGGCAATTGGTCTTGTGACCTGCAATTACACCACTGCTTCCAAGGATGACGTATTCTCCGGTCGTCCGGTGGCTTCGATGCCCTACCTGGGCCGCTTCCGTCTGGTAGACTTCGCCCTCTCCAACATGGTTAACGCCGGCATCCGCAACGTTGGCATGATCATGCCCAACAACTACCGCTCCCTCGTGGACCACGTGGGTTCCGGCAAGGATTGGGACCTCGACCGCAAGAACGGCGGCCTGTTCATCATGCCCGGCACCGCCTTCGGCACCAGCCGCACCGGCGCTCGCTTCCTCATTCGCGACCTCGTGCAGAACCGTGAGTTCTTCACCAAGAACAGCGAGAAGTACGTCGTGCTCTCCACGGCCAACTTCATCTGCAACGTGGACGTCAAGGCCCTCATCGCCGAACATGAGGCCTCCGGCGCCAACATTACCGTGCTCACCAAGCGCGCCAGCTGCGACGGCAACATCGACGTCGTGACCTTCGAGGTCGAGGACGGCCGCGTTAAGAGCATGAGCCAGGGCGTCAAGTTCAACGAGATCGCCTTCCTCGACTACGCCGTCATCGAGCGCGAGCTGCTGCTTGAGCTGCTCGACTCCTTCGCGGCCGTCGATCACCTCGATTTGTTCGAGGCCCTCAACGCCGAGTATGGCCGCTTCCGCGTCGTGGCTGCCAACTTCGAAGGCTACATGAAGCCTATCTTCGACAAGGCTTCCTACTTCAAGGCCAACATCGACCTGCTCGATCCCGAGGTTCTCTCCGAGCTCACCGATGCGCGCCCCATCAAGACCAAGGCTCACGACAACCCGCCCGCGAAGTACGAGCCGGGCTGCAAGGTATCCAACGCGCTCGTTGCCTCCGGCGATCGCATTTACGGCTCCGTCCAGGGTTCGGTGCTGGGCCGCAACGTAATCGTCGAGGAGGGCGCCTCCGTACGCAACTCCGTGCTCATGCAGGGCGTTGTGGTGAAGAAGGGTGCCAAGATCGAGAACGCCATCATCGACAAGAACAACTCGGTTCCCGAGGGCACCGAGTTGCGCGGCACCGATGGCGACATTCTCTACCTGAAGAAGAACTAGCGTAGATGCGTTTTTTGCGCTCGTGTCCGCCACGGGCTTCGTGGTGGGCACGAGCGTTTTAAGCGAATCGCCTAACGAGGAAAAAAGGCAGGGATCACCATGGCCGATAGCACTAGAAGAAAACTCAAGGTCCTGTTTGCGGCGTCCGAGGCCGTGCCTTTCGCCAAAAGCGGCGGACTGGGTGACGTTGCTGGATCGCTTCCGCGCGCGCTTGAGCAAGCCGGGGCCAAAGTTGCCATCATCATGCCGAAGTACGGCACCATTGCTCAGGATTACAAGGACAAGATGGAGCACGTGGCGGACTTCTATGTGCCGCTGAGCTGGCGCAGCGTGTACTGTGGCATCGAGAAGCTCACCCACCAGGGGCTGGACTTCTACTTCATCGACAATGAGGCCTACTTCAAGCGTGACGGCCTCTACGGATACTTTGACGACGGAGAGCGCTTCGCCTTCTTCTCCAAGGCGATCTGCGAGTCCATTGCCAAGGTGCCCGAGCTGCAGTGCGACGTGCTGCACTGCAACGACTGGCAAACGGCCATGGCACCCGTCTTCCTGCGTGAGTTCTACAACCAGATTCCCGAGTGCAACAACGTTAAGACCATCTTTACGGTGCACAACGTCCTGTTCCAGGGCCAGTACTCCGACAAGGTGCTCAACGACATCTTGGGTCTGGCCGACATCCCTGCCGCCCGCGACCAGCTGTACTGCGCGCCGCAGGCCATCAACTACATGAAGGGCGCCCTGCTCTACTCCGACCTCATTACCACGGTGAGCCCCACCTACGCCAACGAGCTGCAGATGCCGTTCTACGGCGAGGGCATGGACGGCATCTTCCGTCGTCGCGCCGGCTCGCTGCGTGGCATCCTCAACGGCATCGACACCGACGAGTGGAATCCCAAGACCGACAAGACCCTGCCCGCCAACTTCGACGCCAAGGACCTCTCTGGCAAGGCAGAGTGCAAGCGCGCACTGCAGGAGGAGTTCGGCCTGCGTCAGGATCCCGAGCGCCCGCTGGTGTGCATGGTCGGCCGCCTTACCAAGCAGAAGGGCCTGGACCTGGTGCGCTACAGCATGAACGCCCTCATGGCGCGCGGCGTGCAGGTGGCCATTCTGGGTACCGGCGACAAGGACTACGAGGACTCGTTTAAGTACTTCGACTGGAAGTACGGCGACATGATGAGCACGCGCATTGCGTTCGACGGTGCCCTGGCGCACCGCATGTATGCCGGCGCCGACCTGTTCCTCATGCCTTCGGAGTTCGAGCCCTGCGGCCTTGCCCAGATGATCGCCATGCGCTACGGCACGCTTCCCGTGGTGCGCGAGACGGGCGGCCTGCGCGACTCCGTGCAGCCCTACAACCAGTTTACGGGCGAGGGCACGGGCTTCTCGTTTGCCAACATGAACGCCGACGAGATGGCCGCCTGCCTGCTTACCGCCTGCGAGGTGTTCTGGACGAACGAGAAGGCATGGAAGCAGCTGCAGCTTCAGGCCATGGCCGAGGACTTCTCCTGGAGCCGTGCCGCCGACGAGTACCTGGAGCTGTACTACAGCCTGCATCCGGAGGTCAAGCGCTAACGCACGCCTTATACCGTTACAGGTACGGCACCCGCCAGTATTCTGGCGGGTGCTTTTTGTTTGGCTTCCGTGGTGCGCGGGGTACAGCAGAAGTCCAAAACAGCTTTTTTACACGATTCAATAGGCGACAGGGTCACCTTGCGCAAACTCTGCTAGACTGTTTTGGCTTATATCCATAGAACTGGAAGGAAGTACCTTGAGAGCAACACATATCACTTCCAGCAGCACCTACCGCACGCCGTTTGGTGCCTGCCCACTTGGAGAGAGTGTGACATTGTCCATCGACGTTTGGGACGTGGAATCGCCAGAGGGCGAAATACGTCTGTGGGTGGACGGTGAGGGCGAGACGCTGGTCCCTATGATGCCCAAGGTGTTTAAGGAAGACGGCGAGCGCATGGTCCGTCTTACGGGTTCCTTCACACCCAAAGAGACGCAGATCATTTGGTATTACTTCAACATTACCGCCGACGACGGAACCGTGTGGCGCTATGGGGCCAGCAACCAGAGCAGCGCCGGCGAGGGTGCCTTTGCCCTGGGGGAGCCCCGTTCCTTCCAGATTACGGTGTACAAGCCGCGCCTTACGCGCCCGATGTGGTACCAGCACGGCATCGTGTACCAGATCTTCCCTGACCGCTTTGACCGCGGGTCCGACTGGCGTGCCCGCGTGGACGCGAGCCTGGCCGCGCATCGCAACGGCCCGGGCAGGAGCCTGGTGGAGGACTGGAACACCAAGCCCACGTACCACAAGGACCAGTACGGTCGCATCTCCACGTGGGACTTCTACGGTGGCAACCTAGAGGGCGTGCGCGAGCGTCTGGGTTACCTCAAGTCCATGGGCGTGTCGGTTATCTACCTCAACCCCATCTTCGAGGCCGCGAGCAACCATCGCTACGACACCGCCGACTACCTACGCATCGACCCGATGCTGGGCGACAAGGAGACCTTCGTTCGCCTGTGCGCCGACGCCAAGGAAATGGGCATCTCCATTATCTTGGACGGCGTCTTTAACCACACGGGCTGCGACTCCCGCTACTTTAACAAGTACGGCAACTATCCCGAGGCGGGCGCCTTCCAAAGCGACGACTCGCCCTACGCCTCCTGGTTTAAGCTCAGCGGCACGGTTCAGGGCGAGTACCAGTGCTGGTGGGGCGTGGACGACCTGCCCGACGTGGACGAGAACGACGAGTCGTACCGCGAGTTCATTTGCGGCGAGAACGGTGTCGTGCGCACGTGGCTGCGCCTGGGCGCCTCCGGCTGGCGTCTGGACGTCGCCGACGAGCTGCCCGACGACTTTATTGAGGCCATCAAGACCGCGGCGCTTGCCGAGAAGCCCGACGCCCTGCTCATCGGCGAGGTGTGGGAGGATGCCTCGAACAAGGTGAGCTACGGCGAGCTGCGTCGCTACCTGCAGGGCAGCGAGCTGGACGGCGTGATGAACTACCCGTTCCGCAGCAGCATGCTGGACTACCTTACCAACAAGACCAACGCGCAGGATATTGCGCGCAGGCTGGAGGAGCTCAACGAGAACTACCCGCGCGAGGCGTTCCTCTCGTCGCTCAACCTGCTGGGGAGCCACGACCGCGAGCGTCTGCTCACCATGCTGGGCGATGCGCCAAACAAGGACGAGCTCAGCGATGAGCAGCGTCGAGACTATCGCCTGAACGAGGGTCAGCGCAGCCTTGCGGTAAGTCGCCTGTGGGTGGCTGCCCTGCTGCAGATGACCATGCCCGGCGTGCCCTGCATCTACTACGGCGACGAGGCAGGCGTCGAGGGCTACACCGATCCGTACAACCGCGCCACCTATCCGTGGGGTAACGAGGACCAGAACTGCCGCACGATCTATCGCAACGCCATTGCGGTGCGCAAGTCCTTGCCCGAGGTGTTCGAGGACGGCGACTTCGTGCCCTTCGCGGCCAACGACGACGTGTTTGGCTTTACGCGCACGCTGGGCGATACCACGGTGTGCGTGCTGGCCAACGCGAGCCTTAAGGACGCGCACACGGTGGACGTTCCCATGCACGGAGCTGCAGTGGACGACATCGTGCAGGGCAAGAAGCCGGAGGTCTCGCAGGACGGAAAGACGTGCTCGGTGCACCTGTGGCCGTTGGGGACCGCCGTGCTGTACTTCCACGAGGAGGAGCGCCTGCAGCGGCCCATGGAGCGTGGCATGGGCGTCATTTGCCACATTACCAGCGTGCCCAACGGTGGCAAGGCGGGCACCATGGGCGAGCCCGCCAAGCGCTTTGTGGACATGCTGGCCGAGACGGGCCAAACCTACTGGCAGGTGCTTCCCGTTAACCCCACCGACCAGTTTGGCTCACCGTACGCGGGTCTTTCGGCCTTCGCGGGCAACCCGTATTTGCTGGAGGGCCTGCAAACCGACCTGAGCGACCTCGTGGAGGATTTGGACGACGACGAGGACTACCGGGAGTTCTGCAAGAAGAACGAGGATTGGCTGGAGCCGTACGTGGCGTTTCGTGCCATAAAGGAGGCCGTGGGCGACGACATCCCCTGGCCGCTGTGGCCCGAGAACCTCAGCCACTACAAGCCCGGCATGGTGTACGAGGGCGACGAGACGCTGGCTGCCAACGCCGAGACGCATCGCCGCGCGCAGTACGTGTTCCAGCGCCAGTGGGACGACCTGCGCTCCTACGCCAACGAGCGGGGCATAAAGATTATTGGCGACATGCCCATGTACGTGTCGGCCGACTCCAGCGACGTGTGGGCCGAGCGCGACATCTTTGTGTTGGACGAGAAGGGCAACCCGGCCGGTGTGGCTGGCTGTCCGCCCGACAACTTTGCCAAGGATGGGCAGATTTGGGGCAACCCGACGTTCCGCTGGGATGTGCTGCGCGAGCGCAACTACGATTGGTGGATCCGTCGCCTCGAGCGCATGCTGGAGCTGTACGACTACGTGCGCCTGGACCACTTCCTGGGATTCTCGTCGTACTACAACATTCCCGGAGGCCGCGGCGCGATGGAGGGCTCTTGGAACTTTGGCCCCGGCCTGGAGCTCTTCCGTGTGGCGTACGACCACTTTGGCGCGCTGCCGTTTGTGGGCGAGGACCTGGGAACCATTACCCCTGCGGTGCGGTTCCTCGTGGCGACCACGGGATTCCCCGGCATGGACGTCATCCAGTTCTACAACGAGGACGTGCGTCAGGGCTACGTGCCCGTCCCGGGAAAGATTTGCTACACCAGCACCCACGACACGCAGACGCTGATGGGCTGGATTCGCGAGAAGTGGCCGTACGAGAGCTCGGAGCACGTGTACCGCGAGCTCATGGGCCGCTGCCTGAACTCCAGCGCCGACGTGGTAATCACCCCGCTGCAGGACGTGCTCGTGCTCGACGACTCAGCGCGCATGAACGTGCCGGGTACGGCCGAGGGCAACTGGAGCTGGCGCTCCGACGGCGATGCGGTCGAGGCGTCCAAGGGCTACCTGGCCTCGCTTGCCCGCGACTCCAACCGCTGGCGCATCGAGGAGTAACGCGTCGGCCGGATTGCGTCGACCTATCGAAGGGGTGACCCCCATTGATATGCTGCTTGCGGCAATCAATGGGGGTCACCCCTTTGGTGGGCACAGTTGCTAGAGCCGTGGCGGCCTCTGGGGCACATGGCGTGCGGGATGCTCGAGCCTCGTGCTACCGGAGGCCGTCGCGAGCGAGCGCTCGTACAGCGTGAACGCGTCGAGGACCTCCTTGGCGGCGTACAGCCCGCTCTTTCGGTTCTTCGAGCTTTGGAAGAGAATACCCTCGGCCTCGAGGGCCCGCACGGCCGCGCGGGCTGCCGGGTAGCTTCTGTTCGTGAGTCGCGCGGCGGAAGCGACGCTGATAACCGGGTTCCCGGGCAGTGCGTCCAGCAGCAGACTCGTGGCGGAGTTGGCCCTGGGCCGCACGCGCAGCTCCCAGGAGTGGCGAAGGCCAACCATGCCGTCTTCGAACTCCTGCGCTCGCTCGCAGGCGAGGCACACCGCGTGGCAAAAGAACTCCACCCAGTGGCTTATGGCATCCGATTGTGCCCCGCCATCCTCTCCGTGGCCGTCGTACCGATATGCCGCCAAGGCGCTGTAGTACTGGTCGCGCAGGGTGAGGAGCACGAGGGATATGGGGACGACGGTCCTCGTCTCCATGCGGTTTGCCCTTAACACGGCGTGTATAAGCGCACGGCCGCAACGGCCGTTGCCGTCGGCGAACGGATGAATGGTCTCCAACTGGGCGTGTGCGATTGCCGCCCTTGCCAGGACGGGAAGCTGGGACTCGTTGACAAAACGTACGAGATCCTCCATAAGAGGAACGACGTGTTCCGGACGTGGCGGCACGTAGGTTGCGCCCAGGGGATTGTACCAGCTTCCGCCAATCCAGTTTTGCGATGTACGAAACTTGCCGCCCACGTCTTTGAGTCGCGTGTCCCTCAGCAACGCATCGTGCATCTGACAAACGTCGCTTGTGGTCATACGATCAGTACGTGAGCCGAGGGCAATCGCCTCGTGCATCGCCTCGATGGTTCCAAGCACCTCTGATTCCTTGGAGTCCACTCGGTGAGGTACATCCAGCTCAATGAGCGCTTCGAGTTCAAGCAATCGTCGCACGTTCATCTCCAAGCCTTCGATGCGCGAGGAGGAGAGCGCCTCCGAACGGAGGAGCACATGCGAGAGGCTCTCCGCGGCAGTAACGTAACGAGCCCGAGCATCGAGCTCAGCCAACGCGACGGCTGCCCGCTCGCATGATCCGGCCGCATCAGCGGACAAGGATATGCTGGTGTTGCATAGGGCGTCTGGTATGTATGGGTGATAAATGCCGCTCGCACGGTCTTGCCTTGTGGGAGCCAAAGGATCGGACTCCCATATGGCCGTCTCGTATACGCCCATGGCGGATAACCTTTCTTTTGATGGTCTCAAAAGAAAGGTTATCAGATAAACGAGCATATTGCGATGGGCTTGCGGCCGCCGACACGCGACCCACAATGCCCACCCTTTTTTCTGCTCGCTGTGCTAAGGTATTGAGGTCTTTTTCAGAAATGGTGATGGAGGTGTAAGAGAGAATGCTTCGAAAGTTGAAGGTGTGTGCGCTCAGCCTCGTATTGTGCTTGAGCATGGTGCCCGCTGCCGCTCTGGCGGAGGCGGCCGACCAGATTAACGCCTTGGCACCAATCCTGTCCTTCTGCCTTAACGCACAGGAGGGAATAGAGGATTCCTCAAAGGTGTGGGTCTCGTACGCGACCAAGGAGGACGCCCAGAAGGTCGTCGAGCAGGCGGAGGCCGCGAAGCAGGAGGCCGCCGCTCAGCAGGCCGCCCAGCAGGTCGAGGCGGCGTCGCAGGTCGTCGAGTCGCCGGACCAGCAGCAGCCTGCGGAGCAGCCTGCAGACGAGGTCCCGGCAACGGACGAGGCGCCGGTTGCAGACGGGGCTCCGGCAGCGGAGACGACGCAGCCAGAGGGTCAGGCACCCGCCAACGACCAGGCACCCGCCAACGACCAGGCACTCGTGGTGCCCACCACCTCCATCGAGATGCGCCTCGGTGAGGAGAACCAAAACGTCGAGTATCGTGTGCGCAGGCAAAACGAGGCTTGGGACGATCCCGAGCAGTGGGCCACCGGTCGCCTCGACGCTACGGATGGCTTCGTGGACGTCCAGATTCGCCTTACCGGCGAGCTGGCGACCACGCACGATGTGTGGTACCGCGTGCACGTTAACGGTGCGTGGCTCGAGTGGGTAAAGAACGGCGCGAGCGCCACCGCTGAGGACGCCAACGAGCTGGTAGACGACGTTCAGGCACTCGTTGCGCCCAAGGAGGCCGAGGAGCAGCCGGAGGCCGAGGCACCGGCCGTTGCCGAAGACGTCGACAAGACCCAGATAACGGTGCAGGAGGCGCAAAAGAAGGAAGACGCCATCAAGAAGGACGAGCAGAGCGAGAAGAAGCTCACCACCCAGCTGGAGACGCCGGTTCCCAAGATTACCTATCAGTGCCACGTGCAAAAGATCGGCTGGCAGAACGAGGCCACCAACGGCGGCGTGGCCGGCACCTCGGGCAGGTCTCTGCGCGTCGAGGCGCTCAAGGTGTATTTGCCCTCGGGCGTTGACGGCGGCATCACCTATCAGGCGCACGTGCAAAAGGAGGGCTGGCAGGACTGGAAGAGCAACGGCGACATGGCCGGAACCTCGGGTAAGTCTCGTCGCGTGGAAGCCCTGCGCATAAAGCTTACGGGCAACATCGAGAAGATCTACGACGTGTGGTATCGCGCCCATGTGCAAAAGGTGGGCTGGCAGGAGTGGAAGAAGAACGGCGACATGGCCGGCACCTCGGGCAGGTCTCTGCGCGTCGAGGCCCTGCAAATCGTGCTGCTGCCCAAGGGATCCGACGCACCGGCAGGCGGCACGACGGAGCCTGCCGTCGGCTCGGACTACACGAGCAAGGGCAGCGTCACCTACCGCGCGAGCGTGGACGGCATGGGCTGGCTCGGCTGGGTCTCGGACGGCGACCGCGCCGGCACCTTTGCCAGCAACACGTGGATGAACGGCTTTGTTGCCGGTCTCAAGGGCGACAAGATTTCCAACGGCGACCTGCACTACAGTGCGCTCGTCGAGGGTGGCGACTGGCAGGGTGAGGTTTCGGGCGGCTCGAACGCGGGAAGCCCCGGCAGCTCCAATCGCCTGCAGGCCATTCGCATGCGCCTTACGGGCAACGCTGCAAGCCTGTACGACATCTACTACCGCACCTACATCAATGGCGAGGGCTGGCTCAAGTGGGCCAAGAACAACGAGAAGGCCGGCTACGTCGATCCCGAGAAGGGCGTGCAGGTAATCGAGGTCAAGCTCGTGGGCAGGGGTGGCGCCGCGCCCTCTTCCAGCGGTGCCAAGGACTTTGCCTTCTCGGGCAGGCCCGAGCTCACCTATCGCGGCCATGTGCAAAAGATTGGCTGGCAGAACTGGGTTAAGGAGGGGCAGACCGCCGGCACCTCGGGCAGGTCGCTGCGCGTGGAGGCTCTGCAGGCAAAGATTGCCAACACGGCGATTTCGGGCGACATCCAGCTGAAGTCTCATGTGCAGCGCATCGGCTGGCAGGACTGGGTTGGCTCGGGAGGCACCTCGGGCACCTCGGGCAGGTCGCTGCGCGTGGAGGCCCTGCAGGCCCGCCTTACCGGTGACTTGGCGAACAAGTACGACGTGTACTATCGCGTGCACGCGCAGAAGTACGGATGGCTTGGCTGGGCCAAGAACGGCGCGAGCGCCGGAACCGCCGGCCTGTCGCTGCGCCTGGAGGCAATCGAGCTGCGCCTCGTGGAGAAGGGCGGTGCGGCGCCTGGCTCCACCAGCAACTCCTTTGTGGACGGCAGCTCCGTGGGCAAGATTGGCTACCAGAACCCCGCCGGGTATTATCAGGTGAGCAGCTTTAACGTAAAGATCACCAGCGCAGCGACGTATCCGTTTAACTACGTGACGCCTTCGCACATTAGCAAGAACGCCTCGCGCACCGATTGCGTAAACGCGTTCCTCAACCGTGCGCGCGAGTATTTGGGAACGCCCTACAAGTGGAACTACGCGTGCGCTCCTGGTGTTGGCGTGGACTGCATTGGCCTGGTGTACCAATGCGCCTATGCGTGCGGCATGGACATGGGCGGCGGCACGGCTGACGATGACTTTAACCCGTGGGCGCACTGGGTTACGGGCTCAAGCGGCTGGCACAGCCACGACGCCAACAACTTCTGGAACTACGGCAACGCGCAGCACGTGCCCGTCTCGCAACGCAAGGCCGGCGACGTCCTGTACTGGCCCGGACACGTGGCCATCTACATGGGCTCCAATTCCATCATCGAGGCCTACGACTACTCCACTGGCGTTATCCAGACGAGCCTCTCGTATCGCGACACGCCCACCGGCTGCATCCGCCTGTTCCAGTAGCGCGACGTTACGCTGAACGCGGGACGCCCCCGGTGGTACGAAGGGGACAGTCCCCGGTATGCAGGGGACTGTCCCCTGCATACCGGGGACTGTCCCCTTTGTACCACGGAGCCCGCGCGGGTTTTTCGCATAAGGTATGCTACTGTCCAAGACGATGCTCCGGCATAAGGACGTACGAAAGAAGCTGCTATGCTCATTGACCGCGTGGCCACCCAGTTGCTGTTGGCTCCCGAGCTCGAGGAATCCAATCGGCTGTTGCGAGAGGGACAGGACGTGCCGCTGTCGGTTGCGCAGAGCGCCCGACCGCTGGTGGTGGCGTCCGTGTGGGCGCACGACCCCCGGCCCTGCCTCGTGGTGGTCGCCGGAGAGGAGGCGGCCGACCGCATGGCCCGGTCGCTGGCGGCGTGGCTGGGACAGGACGTAGTCGCGCGCTATCCGGAGCGCAAGGACTGGCCGTGGTCCGATAAGCCCGCAGACGATGCGGTGGTGGGTGCGCGCTGTGCCGCCATGGAGCGCCTGGCCACGGGCCAGAACTGCGTGGTGGTGGCCTCGGCCCGCTCGCTGCTTCGGCGGGTGCCGCCACGGGATTCGGGCTACTTTGCGAGCTCCACCTTTTGCGTGGGCGATGAGGTGCCGTTTGACGAGGTGTCCGCGCTGCTCGTGGCGATGGGCTATGCGAACGTGGGCGAGGTGGACGCCCCGGGCACCTTTAGGGTACACGGCGACTCGGTGGACGTGTACCCCGCGCAGGCGACGGCACCGGTGCGCATGGAGTTCTTTGGAGACGAGATCGACCGCATCCGGCGCATGGTCCCCTCGACGGGACAGACCATCGGCGAGCTGGAGGAGGTGCGCATCGTCCCCTGCAGGGAGCTGGCGCTCACCCCCCAGACGATCGTGCGGGCAGAGCGTGCGCTCTTTGCTGCCGCCAAGAACAACACGCAGGTGGCGGCCGACCTCGAACTCATTCGCTCGCGGTCCAACGCCCCCCAGCTCGACCGCTACCTGGGCGAGCTGTACGGCGGTCACACTGCCTCCCCCATCGAGCACGTGTGCGCCGATGCCCTTATGGTGCTGGTCGAGCCGCGTGCCCTGTTCGACGACTGCATGCATGCCACCGACGACATTGCCCATGCTGCCACGCTGGCGCGCGTGAGTACCAAGGACCTGTATACCGCGCCCAAGGCCTTGGACTTTGGAAAACAGCAGCGCCTGACCTTCTCATCCATCGCGCGCGCGGGTTCGGGTCGGGCAGCCTCGCTTGCCGTAAAGCAACCGGGCGTCGCCGGTGCCGACTCCAAGCTGCTGGGGCGCGTGCGGGGGCTGGTGCGCGACGGCGCCGTAACCGTGTTCGCCATACCCGACCGTGCGGCGCGCGAGCACATGGAGCTGCGGTTCTCCGACGAGTCGATACCCTTTGTGGAGGAGCTCGCGGCCAGCGAGGACCAGCGTCCGCCAACCCTGCAGACGGGTGTGGTCACCTTTGTGGATGCGCCTGTCCCCGCGGGTGTCATCGTGCCGTCGGCACACCTGGCCGTGCTCTCGGTGGCCGACCTCACGTCGCGCATGGCGCGCAAGCGCAAGCCGCGCCGCGTGGACGTTACCAAGGTAACCTTCCCGTTTAAGCCGGGCGACTACGTGGTGCACGCCACCCATGGCATCGCGCTCTTCTCGAACATCGTGCGGCAGGAGGTGGGAGGTCGCGAGCGCGACTACTTCCTGCTGGAGTACGCCAACGCCGACAAGCTGTACGTGCCGCTTGAGCAGGTGGACCGCATTACGCGCTACGTGGGACCCGACGGCAGCAGCCCGCGCCTCACGCGCCTGAACACGGCCGACTGGAGCCGCGTTACGGGGCGTGCGCGCAAGTCGGCCAAGAAGCTAGCGTTCGACCTGGTGGACCTGTACACGCGCCGAAGCGCGGTGCGCGGCCATGCCTTTGCGCCCGACACGCCCGCCCAGCACGACATGGAGGCGAGCTTTACCTACGACATCACGCCCGACCAGCGCTCAGCCCTTGCCGACATCAAGGCCGACATGGAGGCGTCCAAGCCCATGGACCGCCTGCTGTGCGGCGACGTGGGGTTTGGCAAGACCGAGGTCGCGCTGCGCGCGGCGTTTAAGTGCTGCATGGACGACCGCCAGGTTATGGTGCTGTGTCCCACCACCATTTTGGCGCAGCAGCACTACGACACGTTCTTCGACCGCTTTGCGCCGTTCGACCTGCGCGTGGAGGTGCTCAGTCGCTTTGTGACCCCCGCGCAGCAGCGCAAGGCGCTTGCAGCCTTCGCGGCGGGCGAGGTAAACGTGTTGATTGGCACCCATCGGCTCCTCTCGAACGACGTGAACCCGCATGCGCTGGGCCTGGTGATCGTGGACGAGGAGCAGCGCTTTGGCGTGCAGCACAAGGAGCAGCTTAAGAACATGCGTGAGCAGGTGGACGTGCTCACGCTGTCGGCCACGCCCATCCCGCGCACCATGCAGATGGCCATGAGTGGCGTGCGCGACATGAGCTTGATTCTTACGCCGCCTCCGGGACGGCGTGCCGTGCGCGTGCACGTGGGGGAGTACGATCCGGACGTGGTGAGCGCGGCCATCCGTCGCGAGCTCGCACGAGACGGTCAGGTGTACTACGTGTCCAACCGCGTGCATACCATGGAGGACGCGCTCGAGCGGGTGCAGCAGGCGGCGCCCGAGGCCCGTGTGGCCATCGCGCACGGCCAGATGAGCCCCAATCAGGTAGAGGAGGTCATGCTGGCCTTCCAGATGCACGAGATAGACGTGCTGGTGGCTACGACCATAATCGAGAGTGGCATCGACAACCCCCACACCAACACCTTGGTAATCGAGGATTCGCAGCGCTTGGGCCTGGCGCAGCTGTACCAGCTCAAGGGGCGCGTGGGACGCGGGCGCGAGCAGGCGTACGCGTACTTTATGTTCCCGCCCGAGGAGCCGCTTACGCCCGAGGCAACCGAGCGGTTGACTGCCCTAGGAGAGTTTACGGAGTTGGGGAGCGGTATGCGCATTGCCATGCGCGACCTGGAGATTCGCGGTGCGGGTTCGGTGGTGGGCGCCGAACAGCACGGCAACCTGAGCGGCGTGGGCTTCGACCTCTTTACGCAGATGCTGGGACAGGCCGTGGCCGAGGCACGCGGCGAGGTGGCGGAGGGAGACGAGCCCAGTGAGGTGACCATCAACCTCTCTGCCGACTTCTATTTGGCCGACGAATATCTGCCCGAGGTCGATAAGCGCGTGATGGCGTATCGCAGGCTCGCGGCGGCAACCGAGCTGGCCGAGGTGGATGCGCTGGCAACCGAGTTGGAGGAGACGTGGGGCGCCATGCCACTGGCGGCACGCAACCTCTTCGATCGCGCCCGCGTGCGCATTCGCTGTGAGCGGCTGGGCGTTACCAGCGTGGCGCTCACGGGCGGGCGCATCGTGTACACGGGCATCAAGGTGCCGCGCGACGTGGCCGCCAAGCTGCGCGCGGAGCGCGGGTTCTTCTATCCCAAGACCAGTCAGCTCAAGTACCCGTTTAGGCGCGACGCCGAGCAGCTGCTTCCCGTGGTGCTCTCGGTCCTGGCTCAGGTGGGTGGCGACGACGAGTAGCCAATCAAAGGGGGTTATCCCCTTTGATTGGCGGGTCTCTCCGGGACACCATACGCTTTGGGTATAGTAACCATACGGGTGCACTACGGACAAAGGGGGAAAGCATGAGGTTCGTTCGGTCTTTTGTGGCTCTGCTGGCGGTCGTGCTTCTGGTGGGGTGCTCGGCGGGGAAGAGCGAGCCGCAACCGCAGCCGCAGGAGTCCGGCTCGACGACTATGGGCGAGCTTCTGAGCACGCGTCTGGCGAGCTGGAACGAGTTCAACGAGGGCGTTCGGAGCGGGGAACAGATTCCCCAAAGCCTGGAGCTCTATGTGAGCGACACGGTCGATGGCTATGTATACGACAAGGACGTTATCGCCTCGTTTTGGAACCAGCTGAGCCAGCTGCGCGTCGACGCGAAGCACCCCGTGGAAGGGGAGGGCGAGGGCAGCAGGATCAGCTTCTCGTTTGACTCTGGCAAAGAGGTTATTACGTACGGCTTCCGCACGACCGAGTATGCGGAGCTGCACGACAAGACGCGCTACGCGATGGAGGACCCAAGCGCGCTGCAAAAGCTGGTGGAGGAGCTCAGGAAGCTGGTCGCGCAGGAGATGCCCCAGGAGGGAAGCGAGCTGCAGCCGCAAAACGGCGCCTACTTTTGGGATGCCACTGGCGATGGCATGCTGGAGCACATGTGGATTGACGTAACGAACAACGGCGACGAGGCGCCAAGCGTTATGAACGTGCGCGTGTTTGGCGAGGGCCTCGACACCAGCGCCATCATTGACGGCGGATATTCCGTAAACAGCGTAACGCTGAATAAAGACGATCAGGGCCCCTACGTCGTGCTCGACTACGATTCGGGCGACTACTACAGCCACGACACTCCCTCTCGCTGCGTGATTCGGGTGGTTGGCGACGAACTGCGGGTGGAGGACGCCAGCGTACCGGAGTCGTAGCTTCGCTCGTTGGACAAAGGGGACAGTCCCCTGTGTTCAGGGGACTGTCCCCTTTGTCCAACGAGAAGACGAGGTGTTGCCTAGCGCTTGCGGCGCCTGCCGACGACGAGGGCGGAGGCACCCGTTACGGCCATCGCCGCGACGGCTGTAAACGAGGTCGCGTCGCCCGTCTTGGCGAGGGTGCTCGTCGTTGATGTGGAGGGCGTGCTCGTCCCGCTCGACGAGGAGTTGGAGCCGCCGTTGCCTACGCTGAATTTTACGACTTCCCTCGCGGACGACACCTTTGTTGACTCATCGTTGTCGAAAATGGTGTGCGCCTGGTAAGGCACTGACGCAATGTTTCCGCTGAGGTAGGGGCTGAGGTTGGCGTTGGAGCGCAGCTGGGCCGGATAGGTGATTTGGATAGTCTTGCCGCGGTACTCCGTAACGTCGGGAATGGTAACGGTGAGCTTCTGGCCGTCGATGCTGGTCTCGGCGGAAGACACCTGCTCGCCGTTGCAGGTTACGGTGGCACCGTCCACGAACTCAAGGACGCTCTCGAGGTCCACCCACGTGCGCATCGAGGAGGCCCAGGCGGGCACCTCCTGGGTGATGGTGTAGGTGACTGTTTCGGTCGTCGAGGTAAGCTTGCCGCCCCTGCTGTTGCTCACTTGGGGCGGATTGGGAGCATCCTTCGTGGGCTCGGTTTGGGCCTCGGCGATAGAGAAGCTCGCAGTCGCGGATTCGGACACGTCGTTGAACTGAGCGGTAAGGGTGTGCTCGCCGGTGGGAAGGGTGTTGAGGTAGGCAGGTAGGAGGGTTATAACGATACTGCCCTCGGCTATGGAATAGTCTTTGTCCTTCTCAATCTCATTGTCGTCCACAGAGGCAGACTTGAAGTGCGTGTAAGCTGTGTCGGCCTCCCCGCTCCCGGCGTTGCGCGTGAAGGTGATCGAGAGTCCGTCCGTGCTGCCCTTGGTCCACGTAGCGCCCACGCCAGTGGTGGCGGTGTAGGCCGGCTTGACGGTAACCTTGCACTTCGCAGTCTTGGTCGGGTCGTCGACGCTGGCAGCGGTGATGGTGGCCTCGCCGACCTTGACGCCGGTAACCTTGCCGTTTTCGTCGACGGTGACGACGCTGGTGTTGTCGCTCGACCAGGTTACGGCCTTGTTGGTGGCGTCATCAGGCTTTACGGTGGCCGTGAGCTGGTCGGTGGCGCCGACCTCGATGGTGGTGGTTTCCTTGTTGAGCTCCACGCTCTCCACAGGCTGGACGACGGTGACCTTGCAGGTTGCGGTCTTGTCGTCGGTGCTGACTTCCGAGCCGTTGGTTGCCGTGACGGTGATGGTAGCCTCGCCGGCCTTGACGCCGGTCACGACGCCGTTCTCGTCGACGGTGGCGACGTTGGTGTCGTCGCTTGAGTAGGTTACGTTCTTGTAGGTTGCGGTGTCGGGCGAAACGGTGGGGTTGAGGGCGATGGTTTTGCCAACATCGACGCTTGCCTTTTCAGCAACCGTTACTGCGTCAATAGGTGTGTTTTGGGCGCAGGATACGTTTAATGTCTCTGCGTAACCGCCTTCACTCGTGTCTCTCCAGTTCACGTTTATCGTACCCGAACCGATACCACTGACAGAGAAAGTAATGGTCCAGTTAGAACCGTCGGAGGAGACGGTACCTAGCGTTACGATTTCCGTGGCGGTAGCAGGGTCGGAGAATTGACCGAAGCCTTCAGGCTTAGGCGTCGTATAGGCGCATTGCGTATTAAGCGCAGCATCCGTTTTGACGGCGGTGCCATTCACACTAATCGTGTACGTTGGATCGACCGCCAGCGCCACACGCGCTCCCAGCCCTACCACCAAGGCCATGCCCAGCATCAGGCCAACGAGCAGCCTGGGCAACCTCCTCATCGATTCGCCCATTCGGGCCTCACTTCCGGACCACTCCAACGCCTTCCACATTTTAAGTTCGGTAACAGGATAATACCACGAGTAGGGCATAGGTAACGGTACATGAGGGACCGTCTCCTGGACAAAGGGGACAGTCCCCTGAACACAGGGGACTGTCCCCTTTGTACCACGAGCGCGCGTGCGAGCCCGTGCGGTAGAATGGCCCAAGGCGAAGGGAGGCGGCTCGCATGGCGCAGAGCAAGCCAAAGGTACAGGTACAGGCGACGGGCGCATCCAAGCGCGAGGGCATGGGGTCCGTGCGCAAGAGCGCGGTGTTTCTGGGCTTCGTCGCGATCGCCTACATGCTGTACGTCGTGCTCTCGGGGCAATGGGGTGCGTTTTGGAGCTCGCTGGCCGGCGTCAGCCGCACGTGGATTGTTGTCTCGCTGCTCTGCTACGTGGCGTACTACCTGCTGGGCGTGCTTGCCTACGGCATTGCCGTGGTGGGCGACCCGACGTCGCCCTTGGGTCTGTGCGACCTTATGAGCGTCGAGGCCACCGGCATCTTCTTCTCGAACCTTACGCCCAACGGGACGGGCGGCGCACCCGCGCAAATCCTGCGCCTCACGCGCTCGGGCCTCTCGGTGGGGTCGGCGGGCGCGCTGCAGTACACGCGCTTTATTATCTACGAGGCCGCGGAGGGCGTCTTTGCGGCACTTATGCTCATCCCGCGTCTGGGCTACTTCGTGGAGACCTACGGCAACGTGTTCTTGGTGGGAGCGCTGCTCTTTGGCGCCAAGGTGGTCGAGGTCACGTCGCTGCTCTTGGTATGCCTGTTGCCCAAGCAGGTGAGCGCCCTGGGCATGTGGGGCCTGCGCCTGTTGCGCCGGTGGGGACTGATTAAGGACGATCGCTATCAGCGTTGGAGCCACACGGTAAGCGAGCAGATCTTTGAGTTCTCCAACGGTTTTAAGGCGGGCGCGCGCAACTGGCGGCTCATGCTGCTCACGCTTGCGGTAACGCTGCTGCAGCTGGGTTTTCAGTATGCGCTGCCGTGGGTGGTGCTGCAGGCGTTTGGCAAGCCGGCCGACCTGGTTACCTGCCTTGCCTGTGGATCCATGCTGGAGCTGCTCACCTCGGCCATCCCCCTGCCGGGCGGGACGCTTGGCGCCGAGGGCGGGTTCGCGTTCCTGTTTGGTTCGATGTTTGGCCCTGCCCTCTCGGCGGGATACGTGGTGTGGCGCTTCGTGGAGTACATTCTGCCCGTGCTGGCGGCCGTGCCGCTTATGGGGCTGCGCACCCGCAGTGGCCTTTCGATAAACGCCCGTCTGCGCAGAATGCGCAACCGGATGTAACGAACCGTGGGGGATGGCTCCCAATGGTTAGAGTATGATGCAGGTACGCTGGCGCTGGAGGGAGCGAGCCATGAGCACCTTTACCGAGCAAGACTTTTGGGTTGAGCGGACCGACCCGCGCGACGTGACCAAGAAGATTCGGCTGTACGGCGTGCTGCGCGTGCCCAAGGGGGCCGCAGAGCGCAAGCGTGCGTATCCCGCCGTCGTGTGTGCGCACGGCTTTACAGCCAACCACGCCGAGGCCGACCCGTATGCCAGGGGGCTTGCAGCCAGGGGCTTCGTCTCGCTGTCCCTGGACTTCTTTGGCGGTGGCTGGGGCATTCGGTCGGACGGCACCCTTCTGGACATGACGGTGGAGACCGAGCGAGACGATCTTCTTGCCGCCATGGATGCGCTCACGCTGCTGCCGTACGTGGACAAGGACAACGTGTGTTTGCTGGGCTGCAGCCAAGGGGGCTTCGTGTGCACCATGGCCGCCGCCGCACGGCCGGCCGACGTGCGCGCGCTGTGCCTCATGTATCCCGCGTTCGTCCTGCACGACGACGCGCTCGCGGCGTATCCGCAGGTAGAGGACGTGCCCGAAACCTATCCCGCGTTCGACTTCGCCCCAGAGCGCAGCACCATCTCTAGGGCGTACAACCTGGTCGCGCGCCGCGTTGACCCCTACGCCCTCATGCCAGCCTACCCCGGGCAGGTGCTTATCGTTCATGGCGACGCCGACGCCATCGTGCCCCTGACGTATGCCCAGCGCGCGCAAACAACCTTCTTGCACGCGCGGCTCGAGGTGCTCACGGGCGCCGACCACGGCCTGAGGGGAGACTATCTGCCGCAGGCGGTGCAGCTCGCCACGGAGTTTTTGGCCGCCTCGGTCGTCGTCGCCTGAGCCCATTGATTGCCGCCATCGCAAAAGGCAACTCCGTCGTGCGCGGTTTGCGGGTAGAATGAGGGTGCGAGGAGAGGAGACGGCATGGCACAACGCATTTACCTCGCCGACGACGACCCGGCCCTGCTCGAGGTGTTTGGTGCGTTCTTGGAGTCGGCTGGCTATGAGGTGAAGCTTTTTCCCACGGGGGACGCGCTGGCCGAGGAGTTCGCGCGCAGCGAGCCCGACCTCGCGGTCCTGGACATCATGATGCCGGGCACCGACGGTCTTACCGTGTGCAAGAACCTGCGTGCCGTCTCCAACGTGCCCATCGTTATCCTTACCGCCAAGGACTCCGAGATGGACTACCTGCATGGCTTGGCCATTGGCGGAGACGACTACCTGGTAAAGCCATTCTCGCCAGCCATGCTGGTAATGCGCATCAAGGCGCTCTTGCGACGCGTGGAGATGAGCAAGGCGTCGCAGCCAAAGAACGAGGAGCCAAGCGCGGTACTCTCGATGGGCGACGTCTCCCTGGACGACGCCGCGCACGAGGCGACGGCCGCGGGCCAGCCGCTTAACCTCACCATGACGGAGTTCGCCCTCCTGCGCTGCCTGCTTGCCGCCAAGGGCAAGGCCGTCTCGCGCGATGCGCTGCTCAGCGACGTGTGGGGCATAGACGCCGAGGTGGAGACGCGCGTTACCGACGAGTGCGTTCGGCGCGTGCGCCGCAAGCTGCGCGACGCGAACAGCGCCGTGGCCATAAAGGCCGTGTGGGGCTACGGGTACAAGCTGGAGACGTCCCATGCGTCGTGATCGCAAGCTCAGCACGCGACTCAAGCTCATGCTTATTGGCTCGCTTGGCGTCGTGTTTGCCATGATGGCGGCGCTCGTCGCGTTTACCTTGTCCGAAAGTTGGCAGATAAGTGCGGAAGCCGAGGCCTCGTTGGATGCGACCATTGGATGGGAGAGCGGCAGCACCGCGCCCGCCACGCGGGTTACCAGCTACTTCTTTACGGACGACGACTACAACATCTTGGCTGAAGACCCCATGGGTCCCACGGATTTGGACCTGCGCATTGCCCAATGGTGTAAGGCGCACGACCAAACTGGCGTGGTGAGCAAGGTGGACTTGGGTGACGCCATCTGCTATGCAGAGATGGCGTCGGGCGAATGGTACGAGGAGCCCAAGGCCAACATGTTGGTGGCCTATGTGGACGTGACGTCCCAAAGCGACCTGGTGCAGCGGGTGAGCAGGGTGTTTTGTGCCATCGCCCTGCTGGGCGGAGCCGCTGCCGGGCTTGCCGGATGGGCTGTGGGCAAGCGCATCGAGGCGGCGGAGCTGGCGCAAAAGCACTTCTACGAGAACATGTCGCACGAGCTCAAGACGCCACTTGCGGCAATACGCGGCTATGCGGAGGGCGTGCAGGACGGCGTGGTGGACCCAGCGCGCGCCTCGGGGGCCATCGTGCGCGAGACCGAGCGCATGAGTGCCCTGGTGGAGCAGATCCTGAGTCTGTCTCGGCTCGAGGCCGGGGCGGTGGTGCTGCGTCTGGAGACCCTCGAGGTCGAGGACCTCGTGCAGGACTGCCTGATGCCCTTTGAGGGCATCGTGCGTACGCGGGGCCTGGAGGTGGCACTGGAGCTTGCGTCCGGCACGATCGAGGCCGACGCGGACCTGATGGGGCATGCGCTGGAAAACGTGCTCTCCAACGCCATGCGCCATGCCCAGCGCGAGGTGTGCATAGCCTACGACGGCCGTTGGCTTGCCGTGGAAAACGACGGAGACCTGCCCAGCAAGCAGGACGTTGCGCACCTGTTCGATCGGTTCCACGTGGGTGAGGGCGGCAGCACGGGCATTGGCCTGGCGCTTGCGCACGAGATCGTGGCAAGACATGGGTGGACGCTCGAGGCCGAGCTGCTCGATAACAGGTTTCGCATGGTCTTCGACTTTGAGACGGCCTGAGAAAAGGGGTTTGGCCCCTTTTCTCAAAACCGACGTGGTCGTTGCGACGCAGTCCGCTTGCGCGGGGTGAGCGGTTGGCGCAGGTAGCACAGCTTGTCGGCGCAGTTGGCGCACTGCAGCGACGCGTTGGTGCGCTCGTCGAAGCGCTCGGGGTGACGCGCGAACGCGAGCTCCCAGCGAAGGAGCACCACCAGTGCCAGCGCGACGAGCACCCAGCTGAACCAGCACCACACCACGAGCAGCGGGGTTACGGTCATGATGCCGTCCCAATTAAAGATCTGGCAGGTGGTGCAGCAGCGATTGCGCATGAGTACCAGCTGGAGCGGGCACCACAGCACCACGCATATCATATCGAACACGAAGTAGAAGAGCGTCCACACCAGGGCGGTCCTTGGACCAAAGAGACCAAACCGTTCCAGCAGCAGGCCTACCGCCAGGTTGAACACGACCCAAAACACCACGACGGGTACGATTTCGTGCAGGCGGTCTCTGCGGATGATGTCCTTGAGCTGCTCGTTTGCCGTGAGGTCTTCCTCTGGCCACGGCAGGATGCGCAGCACGTCTATGGAATACACCAGTTGTCGGCCCGCTGCCAACACGCCCTCGGCCGTCTCGCGCACCGCCTTGCGGGTGTCGCTTACGGCCTGCTCCAGCAGGCCGCGCGCGTGCTCTTGCAGTTCGCGTAGCCCGTTGGGAAACATGCGCGGCGTGGGCACGTGAAACTCCCCGTACTGCTTACGACTGCCCATCGCGATCTTCGCGTTGGGGCGCAGCTTGGACAGCAGGTCGAGGATGAGAAACACGAACGTGACGTTGACGAAGGAGAAGCCGCCAGAAATACCAAACTGCGTGGTGATGTCCAGCTGTTCGGGGTGTGCGACCAGCAGCCAAATGGCGATGCCAAACAGTATAAGTCGCACCACAAGTGACGTAACATAGCTCAGGAAGAGCGGCGTGGGTTTTTCTGTGCGTTGAGTACTCATGCGCAATAGTATAGCGGTATTGGCGGGACCGGGGGCGGTCTCCATACGGAGGAGTAATTGCCATGCCAACGACAAAGACGCAAGCGCGGGCCACGACGCGGCAGGCGGTGGTGGGTCTGCTTGCGCACGTGGACGCCGGAAAGACCACGCTTGCCGAGGCGCTGCTGTACCAATCGGGTGCCATTCGGGTTGCGGGTCGCGTCGATCACGGAGACGCCCAGCTGGACTTCGACCCCATCGAGCGCGACCGTGGCATAACCGTGTTCGCCAAGCAGATGGCAATCGAGTGGAGCGACACGCGCCTTATGTTCCTGGACACCCCTGGGCATGTGGACTTTTGTGCGGAGGCGGAGCGCACACTTCAGGTGCTGGACCTCGCCGTGCTGGTGGTGGGCGCAAACGACGGTGTGCAGGGACACACGCGCACGCTGTGGCGGCTGCTTGAGCGTTACAACGTGCCCACCATCGTGTTTGTCAACAAGCTGGACCTCGCGCAGGCAGACGCGGGGGCCGTTCTGGACGAGCTTCAGCGCAAGCTCGACGCGGCGTGCTATGACCACGCGCGCTTGGGCGTCTCGCAGGTGCAGGAGCAGCTGGCCACTGCCGACGATGACGCGCTGGAGGAGTATCTGGACACGGGCGGCGTGTCGGACGAGCGCGTGCGAAGCCTGGTGCGCCGGCGCAAGGCGTTTCCCGTGCTGTTTGGCTCGGCGCTGCGCATGGAGGGTGCCGATGCGCTGCTGGACGTGCTCGCGGAGCTGAGCGTTGCCGCGCCGTCGGACGGGCCATTCTCGGCGCGTGTGTACAAGGTGGGGCGCGGACGCCGTGGCGAGCGCGTGGCGTTCGTTAAGGTGTTGGGTGGCACGCTGCGGGCAAAGGCGTTGCTGGAGGGCACCACGGCAACGGGGGATCGTTGGTCGAACAAGGTGGACCAGCTGCGCCTGTACAACGGTGAGCGGCATGAGGTGGTGGGGGAGGTGCCGGCCGGATGGGTGTGCGCTGCCACGGGACTCTTGCACGTGGCGCCCGGAGACGGGCTGGGCGCGGCGTGTGAGACGCGCCCGCCGGCGCTCGCGCCCGTGCTGGACTACAAGGTGGAGCCGCATGGCTGCGACGTGCATGCCGTGTACCAGGCGCTCAGCGAGCTGGCTGAGGAGGACCCGCTGCTGGGCGTCACTTGGAGCGAGGAGCTGCAGGAGGTGCGCGTACGGCTTATGGGAGCGGTGCAGCAGGAGGTCGTGCAGCGCCTGCTGCTGGATCGTCACGGGCTGGAGGTGGGGTTTGGACCCGGGTCCATCCTGTATGCCGAGACCATCTGTGCGCCGGTTACGGGCGTGGGACACTTCGAGCCCCTGCGGCACTATGCCGAGGTGCACCTGCTGCTGGAGCCTCTGCCGGCGGGTAGCGGCGTGGCATTTGGCACGCAGTGTCCGGAGGACGACCTGGACCGCAACTGGCAGCGCCTCATCCTCACCAATGCCATGGAGCGGCCGCACCGGGGCACGCTTGTGGGCGCGCCCGTCACCAACATGCGCATTACGCTGGTTGCCGGCCGTGCGCACGCAAAGCACACCGAGGGCGGCGACTTTAGGCAGGCGACGTATCGTGCCATACGGCAGGGTCTCATGCAGGCGCGCGAGCAAGGGCAGTGCGTGCTGCTCGAGCCGTGGTACGCCTTCGAGTTGGAGGTGCCAGCGGGCGTGGTTGGCCGTGCGCTCACCGACCTGCAACGCATGAGTGCGCGCTTCGCGGCGCCTGTCGTCGACGGCGAGATGGCGCTCGTCGTGGGAGAGGGGCCCGTGGCGACCATGCGAGACTACGCGCTGCAGGTGAGCGCGTACACCAGTGGACAGGGGCGCCTGTTTGCGGAGCTTGCCGGTTACGAGCCGTGCCACAACGCTGACGAGGTCGTGGAGCAGTCTGCGTACGACCCGCGGGCCGATTTGCCCAACACGCCCGACTCGGTGTTCTGCAGCCATGGGGCTGGCTATACCGTGCCGTGGGACCAGGTGCCCCAGTGCGCGCACGTAACCCCCAACCCTGCCGGGTATCGCCCCTGGCGCGAGGCCGACGCCGCGTTCTTCGGCCGCAGCTGACGCCGCCGTTGGACAAAAGGGACAGTCCCTTGTGTCCAGGGGACTGTCCCTTGTGTCCAGGGGACTGTCCCCTTTGTCCAGGGGACTGTCCCCCGCGTACCACGAAGTGCTATTCGGACTCGATCTGGTTGCCGGTGTAGAGCTCGTAATACTTGCCGTGTGCGGCGATCAGCTCGTCGTGCGTGCCGCGCTCGATGATGCGACCCTGCTCCATAACCATAATGCAGTCGGCGTCGCGCACGGTGGACAGGCGATGCGCGATTACGAAGGTGGTGCGACCCTTCATGAGGGCGTCCATGCCCGCCTGCACCAGCTGCTCGGTGCGGGTGTCGATGGAGCTCGTCGCCTCGTCCAGGATGAGCGCGGGCGGGTCTGCCACGGCCGCGCGCGCAATGGTGAGCAGCTGACGCTGCCCGGCCGAAAGGTTGCCACCGTCGCCGGTAATCTGCGTGTTGTAGCCGTCGGGCAGGCGGCGAATAAAGTCGTCGGCCGAGACCAGCTTGGCGGCGGCAATGCACTCCTCGTCGGTCGCGTCGAGCCTGCCGTAGCGGATGTTGTCCATAACCGTGCCGGTAAACAGGTGCGGGTCCTGCAGCACCATGCCCAGGGAGCGCCGCAGCTCGGACTTCTTTATCTTGGTTATGTTGATGCCGTCGTAGCGAATCTTTCCGTCGTCAATGTCGTAAAAGCGATTGATAAGGTTGGTGATGGTGGTCTTGCCGGCACCGGTCGCACCCACGAAGGCAATCTTTTGCCCGGGCAGGGCGAACAGGCGAATGTCGTGCAGAATCTGCTTCTCGGGTACGTAGCCAAAGTCCACGCCGTCCATAACGAGCTCGCCCAAAAGCGGCATGTACGAGACGGTGTCGTCTGCCTGATGTGGGTGCCGCCACGCCCAATGGCCGGTGTGCTCGCTGGTCTGCTCGACCTTGCCGTCCTCGCCCACGCGGGCGCGCACGAGCTCCACGTAGCCCTCGTCGGCCTCGGGCTCCTCGGCGAGCAGCGCAAAGATGCGACCCGCGCCCGCGCCTGCCTGCGTTATGGCGCTCAGCTGCTGAGAGATGCGCGTGATGGGCTCGGTAAACGACTGGTTGAGCGAGAGGAAGCTCACCAGCGTGCCCAGCGACAGCAGCCCCATGGACACGGCGACGAACGACCCTACGATGGCGCACAGCACATAGCTTATCTCGCCCAGGGCAAACACCACGGGCATGAGGATGCCAGCCAGCGTGTTGGCACGCGTGGCGGCGTCGCGCAGAGCGTGGTTGCGCTTGTGGAACTCGTCGACGGAGCGCTGCTCGTGACAAAAGACCTTAACGACCTTCTCGCCCGAGATGGTCTCCTCAATAAACCCGTTGACGTCTCCCAGGTGCTTTTGCTGGTCTGCAAAGTGCTTGGCAGATGCTGAGCCAATGCGACCCGACGCCAACAGCATGACACCCACCATGGCAAGCGTCACGATGGTGAGCGGGATGGAGAGCATGATCATGGAGATGAGCACCATGAGGATGGTGGCGCAGGAGTTGATGAAGTTGGGAATCGTCTGGCTGAGCAGCTGGCGCAGCGTGTCGATGTCGTTGGTGTAGATGCTCATAATGTCGCCGTGCGCGTGCGTGTCGAAGTACTTGATGGGCAGCGACTCCATGTGTTGGAACACCTCAATGCGCAGGTCGCGCAGGGTGCCCTGGCTGATGGTTACCATGAGGCGGTTGTACAGGTACGTGGAACCGACTCCCACTGCGGCAATGGCGGCGATTCTGCCAATGGCGGCCGCCAGGGCGTCAAAGTCGGGGTCGGCCTGCGTGAGCATGGGGGTAATGTAGTCGTCGATAAGCGCGCGGGTAAACAGCGTAGACTGGACCATGGCCCACGACGACAGCAGAATGCCTGCGATTACCAGCACAAACAGGAACTTGTATCGCTTGAGCATAAACGCGAAGATGGTGCGGATCGATCCCAGGGTGTTTTGGCCCTGCTCTCTTTGGCCCCGCTCCCTTGGTGCATGTGCCATGCTACTCACCTGCCTTTGTGAGCTCGTCGGCAAAGGCGGGGTCGAAGCGCTGCGACAGCGGGTCGCGGCCCACTCCCTCCAGCTCGTCGAAGTCGGCCTCGCTGCCCTGCCGGTTTTGCGTCTGGTACACGTCGCGATAGATGTCGCAGGTTTGGATGAGCCGCTCCTCTGGGGCGAAGGCGGCCACGTGACCGGCGTCGAGCACCAGTATGCGGTCGCAGGCGCCAAAGCTGCTGACGCGCTGCGAGATAACGATCTTGGTGGTGTTGGGAATCTGCTCGGCAAAGGCGCGCTGGATGGATGCGTCGGTGGCCGTGTCCACGGCGCTGGTGGAGTCGTCCAGAATCAGCACGCGCGGCCGCTTGAGCAGTGCGCGCGCGATGCAGAGGCGCTGGCGCTGGCCGCCGCTCACGTTGGTGCCACCCTGCTCGATTACGGTGTCGTAGCCGTCCGGCATGCGGTCAATAAACTCGTCGGCGCACGCCGCGGCGCAGGCCGCCTGGCATTCCTCGAGCGTGGCGTCGGGCTTGCCCCAGCGCAGGTTGTCCAGGATCGTGCCGCTAAAGAGCGTGTTTTGCTGCAGCACCACGGCCACGGCGTCGCGCAGCACCTCGGTGTCGTAGGCGCGAACGTCCTGACCGCCCACGCGCACGGCGCCCGAGTCCACGTCGTACAGGCGGCAGATTAGGCTCACCAGCGTGGACTTGCCCGAGCCCGTGCCGCCCAGAACGCCAATGGTCTCTCCGGAGTCAATGTGCAGGTCGATGCCGGCAAGCGTCTCCTCGCCGTCGCCGGAGCGGTAGCTGAAGTTTACGGCCTCGAAGTCGATGGAGCCGTCGCGCACCTCGGTGAGGGCGTCTTCGGGGCTCACGATGTCGGGGGTCTCGTCGAGCACCTCCACAATGCGCTTGCCGCTGGCGGCGCTCATGGAGACCATAACAAAGATCATGGTGAGCATCATAAGGCTAATGAGCACGTTGAACACGTAGCCCAGAAGGCTCGTGAGCTGGCCGGTGGTAAGCTGGCCCGCCAGGATGGAGTGCGTGCCAAACCACGCCAGCGCGATGATGCACCCATAGATGGCAACGCCCATCACAGGGTTGTTGAACGCGATCAGGCTCTCGGCCCGTACGAACAGGTCGTGCAGGTCGCCGGCTGCCCGGGAGAACTTTTGGTTCTCGTGATCCTCTCGCACGAAGGCCTTTACCACGCGGATGGCCGTCACGTTTTCCTGCACGCTGGCGTTGAGGTCGTCGTAGCGCTCGAACACGCTGCCAAACAGGGGCATGGCCTTAAAGACGATGGCAGCGAGCGCCGCCGCGAGCACCACCATGGCCACCAGGAAGATGCTCGAGAGGCCCGGGCTAATAATCACGCTCATCACCAGCGACGCCACCAGCGAGATGGGCGCGCGCGTGGCGATGATAAGCGACATGTTGAAGGCGTTTTGCACGTTGGTGACGTCGGTGGTCATGCGGGTTACCAGGCCGACCGTGCTGAACTTGTCGATGTTGGAGAAGCTGAAGGTCTGGACCTTCTCGAACAGGGAGTCGCGCAGGTTGGATGCCAGACCCGTGGAGGCGCGCGAGCCGAACACTGCCGAGGCGGAGTCGATGAGCAGGGCGACCACGGCGCACACGAGCATGATGCCGCCCCACAGCCATACCTGCCCCATGTTGGCCTGGGCGATGCCGCGGTCGATGAGCAGCGCCATTACGTAGGGGATGAGCACCTCCATGCCCACCGCGACGAGCGTGCAGAGCGGCGCGATGAGCGCAGGCCGTCGATACTCGCCCAGTTGACCAAGCAACTTTTTGATTATGTCCAAAGCACCGCTCCCTTCTGGTCGTTTGCATCAGTTCTATTCTTGCATGTTGCACGATCGCTTGCACGGGAGAGCGTCTTCCTAGGCGGTGGCCTATCAATAGGGGTAACCCCCTTTGATTGCCACTAGTGGCAATCAAAGGGGGTTACCCCTATTGATAGGCCCGCTAGCGAGTGTTCACAACGTGGGTGAGCGGCTCGCCCGCCACAAAGCGGCGCAGGTTCTGGCAGCACACCTCGCAAATGCGCTCCTCGGTGCCATCGCTCTTGCCAAAGGCCCCACCCGCTTGGTGCGGGGTAATCACGCAGCGCGGCTCGCTCCACAGCGGATGGCTCGTGGGCAGTGGCTCGGGCTCGGTGACGTCGAGTGCCGCCCCGCGCAGATGGCCATCGCGGAGCACCCGTGCGAGCGCGTCGCAGTCCACGAAGTTGCCGCGGCCGACGTTTACCAAGATGGAGCCGGGCATCATGGCGCGAAGCCTGCGCTCGTCGAGCCAGCCAGCGGTATCGTCCACGTTGGGCAGGCAGTTGACAACCACCTGAGACGAGCCCAGGCATCCCTCGGCCTCATCCAGGGTAACCAACTCGTCGAAGTGGGGCCGCGGCGTGGCGGTGTTGCGACACACGCCTACGCAGCGCACGCCAAAGCCCTGGAGCCGTCGCGCGGTGCAGGTACCAATGTCGCCGGCGCCCAGGATGAGCACCTGCGTGCCCTCCAAGGACATGACGGCCCCCACGCCCTGCCAGAGCCTTTGCTCCTGCAGCCGCACGTAGGCGGGGAGGTTCTGGGCTATGGCGAGCACCTGGCCCACGACGTACTGCGAGATGATGTGGCCGTAGGCCGTGCCGGCCACGTTGGTGAGGATCACGCCTTCGGGAAAGGGAATCTCTCCGCGCGTGTACAGGTCGGTGCCGGCCCAGGTCATCTGCACCCAGCGAACCGGGGCGCCCTCCGCGAGCAGGGCGGGGGCGGGTTCGCCAATAACGACGTCGGTCTCGCGTAGCAGCTCGCGCATCTGAGCGCTGTCTGCCGGCACGTCCGTTTGGCGCAGCACGGCGTCGGGCCCGGCGGCCTGGCGGAGTCGCTGCAGGTGATGCTCCTTAAACGGTACGGTTACCAGAATGCGTAGGGCGTTGCTCATGGGGGTCTCATCCAATCTGTGACGGCTGGTCCTTGTGTACCAGCAAACAGCATGGCGTCTTGCGCGACCGCGCGAAGTCGTGGGGGACCACGCGGCTGGTTATGTCCTCGACGCGCGCGCCGGGGGTCCTGACGTTGATGGGTCCTGGGGTGAAGTCGGCGTCCGGGCACGCGAACAGCAGGGTTCCGCCGCTCGCCAGAATGGCCGTGGCGTTGCGCAGGAGCGTGTTGAGTTCGGCGCGCAGGTCCCACTCGCGTCCGCCCGCGTCCTTGGCGGGCAGCCAGGAGGGGGCAACGCACAGCACCACGTCGTAGCTGCGGCGCGCCCGCGCCTCGCCCTCGAGCCACATGCGGACGTCCTGGCAATGCGTGCGATGCTGCTTGCCAGCGATTCCGTTGTCACGCAGTAGGGCGCGCGCGGCGTCGAGCTGTGGCTTGGAGGCGTCCACCACAATCGTGCTCTGCGCGTTGGCCGCGGCATGCGCAAGAGCCGACGCCCCGGTGGCAAACAGGCAGGCAACGCGCTTGTTGTGCCCCAGCTCGCCGGCAAGCTGTCGCACGGAGCGCAAGGCGAGGGGCAGCCGCGCGTCTGGCTTCGCGAGGTCGATCGTAAACGTCAGGGGTCCCTCGGCAACCGTTATGGGATACGGCTCGCGCGCGTCCTGCTCCCACGCCAGCGGGAGCACGTGCGATCTGGGGACGTCCAACGTCGCGCTCGCTATGGATGACGCGTCGGCCAGCCGTTGCGCGGCCTGCTGCGAATCCACCGAGCTGGGGCGCCGATGCTCGACGATACGCACGTATTGGCCTTCGGGATCGCGCTCCGCCAAGGCGAACAGGTCGATGGCAAACGCGAACTCCGGCAGGTCGGCGTCGTAGATGCGGTAGCAGGCAACCTGCTCCTTGCGCGCCCAACGGGATCGCTCGCGCGCGACCTTGCGCAGCCGCGCGGCGAACTGCGCGCTGTTTTTTTGGGCGATCGGCACACGCCTTGTGACACCCGCCAGCGACGTTATGCTGTGCTCCAGTCGTGGCTCGTCGGTGCGGTACAGACGGACCCACGTGGCGATGGGCCCGTTAAAGCACGAGATGGTCGTGTGGGGCGTGCGCCCAAGTGCCGAGTCCACGCCGGCATCGGGCGTGATCAGCGCCACGTGCCAGCCGGTGGGAATCGCCTCGATACCTGCAGAGAGGGCCGCGTAGGTCTGCGGGAGCTCCTGGCCCGAGAGCAGTCGCTGGCCGTAGGGCGGGTTGGCCACCAAAAGGCCTGGGGCATCCTGATAACCGTACAGACGCTTGAGGTAGCGGTCGAGCTTCTGGGCGTCTCCCTTGTAGAAGCGTATGGCTGAGGGTATCTGGGCACGCTTGGCGTTGTCGCGGGCGATTGCCAGCGCCTGCGGGTCGATGTCGCCCGCGAGGATGCGGGGTGCCTCGGCCGCGCGGCATGCGGCCTCGGCCTGCTCCACGACGCTTGCCCACAGCCGCTCGTCGTGGCGCTTCCAGCCCTGGAATCCCCAGCGGGTGCGCAGCAGGCCGGGCGCGCGGTTCTCCAGGATGAGCGCGGCCTCGATGGCGAGCGTTCCCGAGCCGCACATGGGATCCACCAGCATGCCGCCCTCCCGCGACAGGCGAGGCCAGTCCGCAGCCAGCAGCAGGCCGGCCGCGAGGGTCTCCTTAAGGGGTGCCTCGGTGGACACGCCGTCTTCTCGGTAGCCGCGTCTGTGCAGAGACGGACCCGAGAGGTTGAGGTACAGCGTTGCCTTGTGCTGGTGCAGTGCCACGTTTACGGAGAAGTCGGGCTGCGTCGTGCTCACGTCGGGTCGCGTTCCGCGTCGGTCGCGCAACCGGTCGCACAACGCGTCCTTAACCTTGAGCGCCGTAAACTTGGTGTTGCGCAGCTGGTCGTTTTGGCCGTGCGCGTCCACGAAGATGGTTGCGTCGGCGGGGACGTGTTCCTCCCAGGCAAAGCCGACGACGCCGTTATAGAGGGCCTGCGCGTCGGTGGCCGGCACGCGCGCGAGCACGAGCTGCACGCGGGTGGCGACCCGGCTCCACAGGCACGCGCGGTAGGCGTCTGCCAGCGACCCGAAGAAGGCCACACCACCGCGCAGCGGACGCACGCGCCTGGCGCGCAGGTCCTTGAGCTCTGCGGCAAGCGTTTGCTCGAACCCGCTGGCACAGCGCGCAAAGAGCTCCAAATCCGTGTTGTTCGTGTGGCCCATGTGCGAATGTCCTCTCAGTTGCTTTGCTTGCCATTATATGGGTAAGCAAGGGAACGGACGCGAAGTGGCACAAAGGGGACAGTCCTCCGGACAAAGGGGACAGTCCCCTGGACATAGGGGACAGTCCCCTTTGTCCAGGATTGTGGGAATGGCGGTGGAAGATGGACAAAAGGAAGCGGGGCGTGGTGATCGCGGGCATCGCGCTTGTGGTGGTGCTGGTCGCGGCGGTGGTGGGCTATCGAATGCTGGCACCGGTGAATCAAGGCGGCAACAGCGAGCCCGGCGCGAGCGCCGCGGCAACACAGGAAAACACGCCGTTGCTGGCCGACTACGACGCGACCGTATACACCGGCGAGGGCGAGGCGACCACGCTCACCCAAATCGCCAACGGACGGCCGCTGGTAATCAACTTTTGGGCCACGTGGTGCCCCTATTGCGTTGATGAGATGCCCGAGTTCCAGCAGATTGCACGCGAGTTCGGCGATCAGGTGGCGTTTGCGTTCGTGGACAGCGTGGACGGTCGCAGGGAGCAGGTGCAGACGACCCAGGAGTGGCTTGGGCAAAACGGCTACGACGACCTGCCCGTGTACTACGACAGCGAACGGGAGGCGGTCGCCGCGTTTGGGGCCAGGTCGCTCCCCACGACGGTGGTTGTTGGGGCTGACGGTAAGATCCTCTCGGCCTCGGCCGGCATGATCGACCCCACCCTCATGCGCGCCACGCTTTCGCAGCAGGTGCGGCAATGAACTACCTGCTCACGTTTTTGGAAGGCATCGTGACCTTTGCCTCGCCGTGCCTGCTGCCCCTGCTTCCGCTCTACGTTGCCTATTTTGCGGGCGGCGCCGACGAGGGCGCGCCCGGTGGTGTTCGGCACACCGTAACGTGCGCGCTTGGGTTCGTGCTGGGATTCTCGGCGGTTTTTGTGGCGCTGGGTGCCTTTGCGGGCACGCTGGGATCGTGGCTCGTAACGTACGGACGGGCGATTGACGTGGTGTGTGGCGTGGTGCTGGTTGCCCTGGGGCTCAACTACGCGGGCGTCCTGCGCATTCCGTGGCTCGCCCGTACGCGAAGACCTGCCAACGCGGTGATGCCGCGCACCTTTGGCAGCTCGGTGCTGTTTGGCCTGGTGTTTGCCGTGGGTTGGTCTCCATGTGTGGGCACGTTTTTGGCGTCGGCCCTGGGCCTTGCCGCCTCCTCCGGCAGCACGGTTACGGGCGTGTTGCTGCTGTGCTGCTATTCGGTGGGGCTCGGGGTGCCGTTTGTGCTTTCGGCCGTGCTGCTCGACCAGCTGGAGGGCGCCTTCGCGTGGGTAAGACGCCACTACGACGTGATCAACCGTGCGTGCGGCTTGGCCCTGGTGTGCATGGGCGTGCTCATGGCCACAGGCGTCTTGGGAAGCTGGCTCGGACTGCTTGCCCGGTAGCGCGGGGAGCACGGGTACTCAAACAAATCGCGTAATCACAATAGCGTTACTTTTAACCCTGGTCAGCCTGCGCCAGCCCATCAAAGGGGATAACCCCCATTGATGGGCTGACTGCCACTAATGCTTGCGGTGGGGGCGCGGGTTGTTGAGCTTTTGCAGGCAGAGCGCGAGCTCTCCAAGCGCGATGCGTTCCCGATAGTCGGTGACGCGTATGAGGCGGGGAATGTAGGTGTCGAGCTTCTTGCCAAAGTAACGCGAGATCTCCTTGCGCAGCACGTCCATGTCGTCCAGAAGGTCGACGGCAACATAGATGGCGTCGGGCGCGAGCAGTGCAATGTCGGCGGCGAGCAGGGGAGCCACCGTCTTGCACATGCCCGCGGACGTCCAGGCGTTGCTTGTGTCGCGCTTGGCCGGATCGGGCTCGTGCACGGCCGCAAACAGCGGCGCAAGCTCGCCGGCAAAGTTTTTGCGCCCCTTAACCAGGTGTCCGTCCACCACGATGCCCTGCCCACCCACAAGGTACCCGGTCTGCTGGGTGTGCAACACCACCGAGTCGTATTCGTTCTGGCTCACGTAGCAGCCGACGGCACCGGCGTTGGCGTTGTTGTCCACAAACACCTTGGTCCCGTAGCGCTTGTACAGGGTCCTGCCGAGTTCGTAGTCGGTAAGCTGCCTCGATACAAACGCCACGGTCCCGCGGTTGATGACGCCGGGAACGGCGATGCCGATGGCGTCGAGGTCGCTTGGGTTCCAGCCCTGCACGTGCAGCGTGGCGAGCAGGTCCTCGACGTCGCGCAGGTCGTGCTTGGGCTTGGTTATGCTGCCATGCGCCACCTCATCGCCCTTGTCGTAGATTCTCCAGCCAATCCAGGACGAACGCGGCTGGCTGATGGCGGTGACCACCATAATGCGCTTGTCGTTGTGCAGGTCTCGAACGAGCTTGAGGTTGGTGACGTCCTGCTCGGGAAACACCGTGTGGTCGGACAGGAGGTGCATAACCATGCGTAGCGCACCTCCCGCGTCGAAGCTCGCAAAGATCTTGGCGGGAATCTGCACGACCACGGATTCGGGAAACGACTTGGCTACGGCATCGCGTTGGTAGGCCACCTGCGGCGCGAGCAGCACGGCGTCGTAGGATCCGCCCTGGGCACGGGCCTGCTCGAGGGGAATGGCGTCGAAGGTGTAGTCGAGCGAGAGGGTCTTGGCGGCCTCGGCAAGCTTGTTGGCAAACATGCTTGTGGTGAGGCCTGCCGTGCAGCACAGCAGCACGCGCGTGGGACCAAAGAGGTCTTCCTGCTGCAGCTCGCTGGCCATCTCGCCAAAGAGCTCCTCGGCACGGGCCTCGTCCTCCAACTCGAAGTGCAGGAAGAACTTGGGCTCGCACGAGCACTCCGCATCCACTATGCGTAGCTCGACGATTTCGGGCGCGTCCTCGAAGGCATAGAAGATGACCTCTCCGCGGGCGTGCGGGGTGCTCAGGATGATGTGGTCGTCGTCAACCTGCTCCGTCGTGCAGTTGGGTATGGGATAGTTCGCGACATATGCGCGAAAGTCGCGTCCGAGTTGGTTCATCGTTCCTCCTGCAATGCAAGATGCCGTCATTCTTTATGATAGCGCGAGCGCGCGTCGGTCTGTTAAACGACTTCCTATTGCCTCGCGACCGATCGGGCACGGCGGGCGGTACGCGGGGGTCCCCTGGACAAAAGGGACAGTCCCCTGGACACAGGGGACTGTCCCTTTTGTCCAGGGGACCCCCGCGTCCAACCAGCCCGGTGCCTGGTGGGTTTTGCGCGCGTGCCCCCAAGCGGGTACACTTACTGCAGAGCGAGGGACGGAGGTTGGCGTGGAAGCTGCGGTTATTGCCCTGGGTGCGTTTGTTCTTGTGGTCGTTGGCCTGCTGGGCGCTGGCCTGGTGTGGGGAATCGGTCGTGCCGCCGGGTGGGGCAAGGGCGGCAAGAAGCAGCTTGCCGCCGCGCGCGAGCGCAAGCCCTATGCCTACCTCGATGCCGAGTCGGGCGTCTCGAAGGAGCAGGTAATCAAGGTCGCCCAGGGATATGTGGACGACGGGGCGCTCGGCGTCCGTGCCCAAGACGTCGTGGAGACGTTCCGGCGCAGCGAGGTGCTGCGCAAGGACATCCTCTCGCTCCTTCGGCGGGAGTTCGAGGAGGGCAGCCTTACGTGGGACAAGTTCTCGATTCCCGTGGAGTCCGCCTGCGACGGCATACGCTCCAACTCCGTCGAGCTGGTAAACCGCATGCAGGCGTTCGATTCGGCCGAGTACCAGCGTCTGGATCGCATCGAGCGCGCGGGCGGGCTGGAAAACAAGCAGACGGACGCACATCGGCTGGCGGTAATGCGCTCCTCCCTGGACGAGATGGACAGCATACAGGATGCAAACGACCGCCTGCTGCTCGAGCTGGAAAAGCTCCAGTCCGAGCTCAACAAGCTGTCCGGGGAGGACGTGGCGTGCGACACCGACGCCATCGCCAACGAGATTCGCGAGCTCACGCGGGACACGCACTACTACGCCTAGCGTGGCAACCGCGCATCTCCTGCTTCGCGGCCAAAAAGTGAACCCTGCTCTGGTAGGGTCATGCCATACAATAGGTAAATCGGACGATCGCAACAGGAGGCGGCTCATGGCATTGTGGGGCGGCAGATTTGAGGGCGGCGTGGACGCGTTTACGCAGGAGTTCGGCGCGTCGCTGGAAGTTGACAAGAACATGGCCCAGCAGGACATTCGTGGCTCCATCGCACATGCCACCATGCTTGCCGAGCAGGGGGTTATATCGCAGGAGGACGCACATGCCATCGTGGCCGGCCTCACGCAGATTGCCAACGAGATCGAGGCTGGGACCTTCGTGTGGAACGTGGACGACGAGGACGTGCACATGGCGGTGGAGCGCACGCTTACCGAGCGCATTGGCGCGGCGGGTGGTCGCCTGCATACGGGTCGCTCGCGCAACGACCAGGTGGCCACCGACATCCGCCTGCTGGCAAAGGACCTGTGCGCCGAGCTCATCGAGGGCAACCACGAGCTGCGGCGCGTGCTGGCAGACGTCGCGCAAAACAACCTGGACGTGGTGATGCCTGGCTACACGCACCTGCAGCACGCACAGCCGGTGCTCTTCTCGCACCACATGCTGGCGTACTTCTGGATGTTTTCGCGAGACGCCACGCGGCTGCAGGCGGCATACGACGCGGCCGACGCCAACCCGCTGGGCGCCGCGGCGCTTGCCGGTACCACCTATCCGCTCAATCGCGCGCGCACGACCGAGCTGTTGGGCTTCTCGCGCACCATCCCCAACTCGCTGGACGCCGTGAGCGACCGAGACTATCTGCTAGACCTGGAATACGCGTGCGCCGTGAGCATGATGCACCTGTCGCGCCTGTGCGAGGAGATCGTGCTGTGGAGCAGCTCGGAGTTTGGCTACATAACGCTCTCGGACTCGTACTCCACCGGCTCGTCCATCATGCCGCAAAAGAAGAATCCCGACTTCGCCGAGCTCACCCGCGGCAAGACCGGCCGTGTGTACGGCGACCTCATGGCGCTGCTTGCCACCTGCAAGTCGCTGCCGATGGCCTACAACAAGGACCTGCAGGAGTGCAAGGAGGGACCCATCGACGCCGCGCGCACGCTGGGCGACTGCATGGCCATCATGGTCGGCATGCTCCAAACCCTCACGGTAAACGAGGACCGCATGCTGGCCGAGGCCGGCACGGGATTCTCGGCGGCAACCGACGTGGCGGACTACCTGGCCAAGCGGGGCATGCCGTTTAGGGAGGCGCATGCCGTGGTCGGGCATCTGGTCCTGGAGTGCGAGAAGCGCGGGTGCGGCCTGGAGGACCTCACGCTCGCGGAGCTGCGCGAGGCAAGCGAGCTCTTCCAGGAGGACGTGGTGGGCACGCTCGATCCGGCCGGAATTGCCCGCGCGCGCACGACGTATGGCGGAACGGGCAACGAGGCCGTAAGGGCACAGCTTGCGGAGGCGCTCGCCACGCTGTAGCGTGGCGCGGCGGCTCTTGAGAACGGCGCGAGGAAGAGGGTGCGGCATGGGCATGAGAAAAACGACGATGGCGCGCGCGTTCGCGCTCGTGGCAATGGCGCTGTTTGCCCTGTTGCTCGTGCCCTGCCCGTCGCAGGCCGCCGAGGACGACCTTGCCATCCAGATTGCGTTTAGCAAGGAGACCTACGCCGCGGGCGACACGGTGCGCGCCACCATAACGGGCACCAACGAGTCGGGATCCACGGTTGAGGGCGCGGTCCTCTCGGCATCCGTGCCCGATGGGTTCGCGGCAAGCGGCAACACGCAGACGACCGCCCAAAGCTTGGCGCCGGGCAGCTCCGTTACCCTGAACCTGACGCTCGCCAAGCAGCAGGGTGGCACGAGCTCCGGCTCCAGCACCCCGAACGCCACTCACCAGACGAGGCGGGAGGAAGGCGCCAAGAAGCTCACCCGACCCGAGGAGCTTGCAAGAACGGCAGACCCGAGCGCGTCCGTCGTGCCGCTGGCACTGTGCGGCGTCGCGGCCATCGGGGTGGCTGTGGTACTGGTGCGGCGTGGGCGTCACACCGCATCCACGCTCGTGGTGCTCGTGGTGACGGTGGCCGCGTGCGGGAGCCTTGCCGCACCCGAGGCTCGCGTGGCCCAGGCCGCCCAAGCCGTGCGCGAGGACGTGGAGCAGCAGGAGTCCACGGCCTTTACCTACGACGGCAAGGGCGTGGACCTTATGGTGGTGATGCGTGGCACCAAGGTGACGTCGGCAGCGGAGCCCGAGCAGGAGGCCACGCCGACGCCCACGCCCGACCCGAATCCGACACCGGACCCCGCGCCCACGCCCGACCCGAATCCGACACCGGACCCCGCGCCCACGCCCGACCCGGCCCCCAGCGCGCAGCCCAAAACAGCGACGGTCCACGTGATGTACGTTAACGACACCCACGGCTATTACAAGCTCGACGACTACAACAAGGCCATCGGCTATGCCGAACTCAAGGCACTCAAGGACAAGACCGACCCCGATCTGCTTCTGGATGCGGGCGACACCTTCCACGGCCAGTCGTTTGCCACCGTGCAACGGGGCGAGAGCATTGCCCGGCTCTTGGATGCCGTGGGCGTGGATGCCGTGACGCCTGGCAACCACGACTGGAGCTATCAGGACTCGCGGCTCAAGGAATTCGATTCCAAATACAATTTTGCCCTGCTGGCCGCCAACGTTTTGGCCAAGGACGGCAAGCCGTACTTCGAGCAGGGCTACATCGTGAGGGACGTGAAGTCCGACGAGGGCACCAAGGTGCGCGTGGGCGTGCTGGGCGTTATCGACGAGAGCTTCTATGCGACTCGTGCGTCCACGTGCGTGGCAAATGTGCAGCCGTTTGCCACGGCTGCGGACCAGGCGAGCGAGCTTGCGGCGAAGCTGCGTCGCGACGAGGGCTGCGACCTGGTTGTTGCGCTTACGCACCATCGCGCACCAAAGGGATTCATTGCGCAGACCAAGGGCATCGACGCAGTCGTGTCCGGGCACCAGCACATCCTTTTGGACAACACCAGCAAGGGAGAGGGCCTTATTAAGGACGCCGAGGGGCATGGCGTGGCGCTCGTGCAGGCGGATTACTACTTCCACTACGTCGGCACGCTCGACCTTACGCTCAACGACGGTGATGGCGACGGCACGTGGGACGACGTGGAGTCTTCTTCGAAACGCGTCGACTACGCGGCCATCAAGGACGAACCGGCTGACGAGACGGTCAACCAGCTCGTGTCAAAAATCGAGGCCGAGGAGCAAACGACGTTGAGCGCGTCGGTGGGTACGAGCAGCCAGGCGTACGACTATCCGTTTAGGGACCTCAACGGCAGCCAGCCAAGCGAGCTCAAGCTGTCGTGGGAGTGGCTGCGCACCCGCGACGAACCCATTGGGCACGTGGTGACCGCGGCCTACCTTGCGGCTACGAAGGCCGACCTGGCGCTGGAGAACGCGGGCGGCATCCGTGACGGCATACCCAGCGGTCAGGTTACCTACAACAATGTGCTGTCCATCTCGCCGTACGGAAACACCTTGGAGACGCGCACGCTCACCGGCGCCCAGCTGCGCGCGGTGCTGGGCAAGTCGCTGCAAATAATGGCGGTGTGCAGGCAGAAGTACGATGAGCAAACGAATTACGTGCAGCAGCAGATAAACGACGGCAAGCCCATGCAAGAGGCCCTGGAGGGCGCGTCAAAGAATTTCGAGTGGCCCGACAACTCGGGCAACGTGCTCGTCTTGGGCGGCGCACAGCTTGCCGTGGACTGGTCCAATGCCAGCGCGCCCGCCATCACCAGCGTCAAGCTTGTAAAGGACGGAACGGAGCTCGACGATGCGGCCACCTACACCGTTGCGCTTAACAGCTACCTGCCCACGGGCGCCACGGCAGACTACCCGCAGCTGGCGCAGGCTCCGCTGGCCAAGGAGTGGGGCACGTGCGAACAGGCGATCAAGGACCTTGTTGGCACGGATTCTTGGGAGGAGACCGTCACCACGCTTACCGGTCCGGTACTGAGCTAGAATAGCCCCCAAGCACTCGTCGCACGAAGGGACCTTGCATGATCGATCGCTACACCCGCCCCGAGATGGGCCATATCTTCTCGCTGGAAAACAAGTACGCCATCTGGCAGGAAATCGAGGTGCTCGCCTGCGAGGCCCATGCCGAGATGGGCCAGATTGGCATCACGCGCGAGGAGGCCGCCTGGATCCGCGCGCACGCGGCGTTCAACCGCGAGGAGGTTGACGCCATCGAGGAGGTCACCAACCACGACGTGATCGCGTTTCTCACCAACATGGGGTCCTACATCGACAAGGACGTGCCCGAGGATGAGCCCAAGCCCAGCCGCTGGGTGCACTACGGCATGACCAGCTCCGACCTGGGCGACACGGCCCTGTGCTACCAGCTGGCTCAGGCGACCGACCTCATAATCGAGGACGTGCGCGAGCTGGGCAAGATCTGCCGCCGCCGCGCCTTCGAAGAGCGTGACACCCTATGCGTGGGACGTACGCACGGCATCCACGCCGAGCCCATGACGTTTGGCATGAAGTTTGGCAGCTGGGCATGGGAGCTGCGCCGCGACCTGGACCGCCTTGTCGACGCGCGCAAACAGGTGGCCGTTGGTGCCATCTCCGGCGCCGTGGGCACGTACTCGTCCATTGACCCCTACATCGAGCAGTACGTGTGCGAGCACATGGGGCTTATGGGTGACCCGCTGTCCACTCAGGTGGTAAGTCGCGACCACCACGCGTACCTTGCCGGCGTGCTCGCCACCACGGCGGCAACCTGCGAGCGTCTGGCGCTCGAGGTGCGCAACCACCAAAAGACCGACACGCTCGAGGCCGAGGAGCCGTTCCGCCGTGGACAAAAGGGCAGCTCCGCCATGCCGCACAAGCGCAACCCCATTACCGTAGAGAAGGTCTGTGGCCTCTCGCGCGTGGTAAAGGCAAACGCGCAGGTGGCGTTCGACAACGTGGCGCTCTGGCACGAGCGCGACATCAGCCACAGCTCCAACGAGCGCGTGGCGCTGGCCGACAGCTTTATTGCCCTGGACCACATGCTTCGCTGCCTGATTCGCATTCTGGACGGCCTGGTACTCTATCCGGCGCGCATGGAGGCGAACCTCAACAGCACGCGTGGCCTCATCTTTTCCAGCAAGGTGCTGCTCGCGCTCGTGGACACCGGAATCACGCGCGAGGATGCCTACAAGATCGTGCAGCGCAATTCCATGGCCGTGTGGGACGACGTGCAGCAGGCGCGCGCCGGCAAGACGCTGCGCGAGCGCCTGGAGGACGACGTCGAGTGCACGCTGACACCCGCCCAGTTGGATCAGATCTTCGACCCGCGCGCGTTTCTCTCGCGGGTGGACGTGGTGTTCGACCGCCTGGAGACGCTCAGCTTCTAGCCATTACGCCCAATCAAAGGGGGTAACCCCCTTTGATTGGTGCGCCTTGTAAGGGGTAGCTCCCCGATAGGAGGACGTATGTATCAGATGGACTTCACACCTACGCGCGTGTGCCCGCGCAACATTCACGTGGCCGTCTCCGACGACGGCGCGACCGTGGAGGAGGTTCGTTTTGACGGCGGTTGCAACGGCAATACCAAGGCCGTGGCGAAGCTCGTGCAGGGCAAGCCGGTAGACGAGGTCGTGGAGCTCCTGGAGGGCAACCTCTGCGGGCACCGCGGGACCTCGTGCGCCGACCAGATGACGCGAGCGCTGCGCCAGGCGCAGGAGGCGGCTCGTGCGCTGGCCTAGCATCTCTAGGCGTGGGCTCTTTAGGGGCGCCGGCATCGCTGCCGCGACGGGAGCCGTCGTGGGGGTGCTGCCGGGCTGCACCAACCCAGAGCAGCAGGATGTTCCCGAGCCGCTGGTGGTGGATTCCGACAAGGCCATCAACGTGCTTGAGGAGTACGAGGAGGTGGACCTCGAGCTTAAGGAGACCAACTCGTGGAACATCCCCCTGGGTAGCGTGCCGCACGAGGGAACGGGCACATGGCTGCCCGTAACACAAACGGGGTCCTCGGCGTCTCCCATGGTGCGGGGCTGCGTGCTCTCCACCGAGAAGGGCGAGGTGGTCGAGGTGCTGCACGACGTGCGCGGCGACAACCACAACACGGTAATCTTCGACGCGCGCTGTTCCAACGAGGTGTATGCGTGGGTCGAGCTCGACTACCTTACCCATGAGTGGACGCTGTATGCGGCGTCACTGGACAACGGAAAGCTCGGGTCGGATGCCGCCACGCTGTGGCAGGCCAACGCCGACTACGATCCGCCGGGATTCGCCTGCGTAGGCAAGCGCGTGCTCTGGCAGGTAATGCCGGCGCTGGGGGGAACCAAGACCAAGGAGCACTCGTTTTGCTACCTGTGGAAGTTGGGCGGAGACAATGCCCAGGCGGTGGTGGAGTCCCCGGGGCGGTTTGCCATCGCGCCCTGCATATCGGGCGACGTCGCGGTGCTCGTGCCTCGCGTGCGTGCCAACGAGGGCGTGTACTACGGCGTAACGGCCTATGCCATCGACGACGACCTGGCAACCGTGGTGGACCAGCTCGTGCTGCCGCAAACCATCAAGCCGTTCTATGCGGTGTATGTGGGCAATCGCTTTGCCATATCCATCGAGGCGAGCTACAGCTCCGGCGGCATGTTTGGTTCCATGGGCACCTACATTGGCCCCAGCGACGGCCCCTTTGTTAAGGTTCCCCGTGAGCCGAGCGCAAACGTGGCGGGCAAGGGCGACCAGTTTATTATTAAGAGCCGCACCTCGTACTTTGTGGTGGACGTGCGCAAGTCCACCTACTCGATCCTTACGGCCGTCAACCGGTGTGTGGACTACGGCGAGTTCCCCGCTCGGGTGGGGGAGTCCGACGACTTCGTTACGTTTGCCACGGTAAAGGACGAGCAGTCCGGTCCGCAGGGCGCGGCGCGGGGGCGCGTGGGGCGCGTCTGCTGGGATTGCGAGCTGTGGCAGGGCGCGGGGCGCGTCTGCTGGGATTGCGAGCTGTGGCGCAAAATCTGTCGGGATTCGTGGCCGTGGCGCCACTGCTTTGATTCTGAGCAGATTTTGCGCCACAGCATTGATTCTCGGCAGATTCCTTGCCACGGCGTCGTTTTTCAGCAGAGAGTCCCGAGAGTCCCGACCGGCGGGTGCGCTGAGAAAAGGGGCCAAACCCCTTTTCTCCACATGAGCCAACATGAACAGGCTGAGGTTATGCAACGAGCGGTACGCCTTTCTCTCAAAGAGCGGCTTCATGTTGTAGCGACCCACGCATCGCGTGGCGTTACTTTTCACGGGCCGGCACATTCTGGCCAGTCCTGAACGTACGGTCCCCTAAATTCGAAGGGATAGCCCCCGCACTCGGCGCATCTGCGTTACACTAATAAATACCCCAAATACAGCCGTAACGCGAAGTGAGGAGACGGGCATGAGCGCAGACGAGATTAGAATCCTTCTGGTTGAGGACGAGAAGGCCATCCGCGACGCGGTTGCGGCCTATTTTGAGAGTGACGATCGTGAGAACTACGTTGTGCGCGGTGTTGGCGACGGACAGAGCGCGCTGGAGGAGTTCCAAAAGCATTCGTTCGACATCGTGATCTTGGACCTCATGCTTCCCAAGCTGTCTGGCGAGCGCGTGTGCCGCGCCATTCGCGAGACGTCCAAGGTGCCCATCATTATGGTAACGGCAAAGGGCGAGACCGAGGACCGGGTTATAGGTCTGGAGATCGGCGCCGACAAGTACATCGTAAAGCCCTTCTCGCCGCGTGTGCTGGTTGCCGAGGTCCGCGCCATGCTGCGCCGCACGCAGAGCGAGAGCGAGCCTCAGCTGGAGGTTCTCGACTTCGGCGACCTCGTAATCGACATCTCGGGCCACAAGGTTACCATCAACGACGAGGAGATCGACCTCACGGCCTCGGAGTTCAAGCTGCTCACCACCCTCGCCCGCTTCCCGGGACGCGTGTACACGCGCATGGAGCTCGTGGAGAAGGTGCTGGGCTACGACTTCGAGGGCTACGAGCGTACCATCGACTCGCACGTAAAGAACCTGCGCGCCAAGCTGGGCGACGACCCGCGCAATCCGCGCTGGCTCTACACCGTGCACGGCGTCGGCTATCGCTTTGAGTCTCCCGACAAGGGCGACAAGGGCAAGGCCGCTCGCGCTCGCGCCAAGTAATGCGGACGCGTCCCGGTGGCCAACGACGTCAATGAGTCCGTTGCGGACTCGCATGCCTCTTCCTACAACACCATAAAGCGTCAGCCGCGCAGCACCCTCAAGTACAGCACGCGCATGACGCTTTCCTTTGCGCTCACGGCCGTGATGACCGCCGTGGTGCTCTCGGCGGTGCTCGCCTTCGTGTGGGAGGACCAGTTTCAAACCTACACGCGCGCCAACATGCAGCGCATGGTGGAGCAGACGGCCGAGACGCTCGCGCAGCAGTACGCGGAGAGCGGCAAGTGGACTGACGACACCCTTGAGTACCTGTCCAGCACTTCCGAGGCCATGCCCGAGGTGGGCATGCGCCTTGCAGACGGCGAGGGCGAGGTGCTCTACGATGATGGCTCCGGCGGTGCCATAGCGGTTACGCATGCGGGCAGGCAACGGCGCATCATTATGCCGCTCGACGAGAACTCCATCGTAACCTCGGAGGTTATGGTGGAGAGCAAGAGTGGCGGTGGGACCATCGTTGCCGGCACGCTCACGTTTTGGTCGTCGAGCTCCGACGCGCTGCTCACCAAGAGCGACTCGGTGTTCCGCACGAACTCGTATGCCGCCATCATCACCGCTGCCAGCCTTGCGGTCGTGTTCGCCTGCATCATTGGGTACTTCGTTGCCCGGGCGCTCACCAAGCCCATCAAGCGCATAACCACCACGGCCTCGCAGATTCGCAACGGCGACCTTACGGCCCGCACCGAGCTCTCGGGCACCGACGAGATCGGTCGGCTGGGCGAGACCTTCGACGACATGGCCTCATCGCTCGAGCGCGACATAAAGCTGGAGCATCGCCTTACCAGCGACGTTGCCCACGAGCTGCGCACGCCGCTGATGGCCATGCAGGCAACGGTCGAGGCCATGCAGGACGGCGTTATGCCCGCCGACCAGGACAACCTTGCCACGGTGTCGGTGGAGGTGCGCCGGCTCTCTCGTCTGGTGGACGCCATGCTGCGCCTCTCTCGCATGGAAAACGGCACCACGCCGCTCCACATGGAGCGCTGCGACGTGGTCGCGTTGGCCGAGGACCTGGTTACCGTGCACAGCCAGCTGTTCCAGGACAACGGCATCGAGCTTGCGTTCTGCAATGAGACGGGTCATCGCGAGTTCTATGCGGAGCTGGACCCTGACCTCATTCGCGAGGCCATGGTAAATCTTATTAGCAATGCCATGCGCTACACGACCGACGGCGGCAACGTGTGGGTGCGGGTTGGCCGAAACCGCCGCAACGTGCTGCTCTCGGTGCAGGACACGGGCATGGGTATCGCCAAGGAGGACATGCCGCGCGTCTTTAGCCGCTTTTGGCGCTCCGACGCAAGCCGCGAGCGTGTTGCGGGCGGCCTGGGCGTGGGTCTTGCCCTTACCAAGGAAATCGTGGACCGGCACAACGGCACGATTGCGGTCGATTCCGAGGAGGGCGTGGGCACCACCTTTACCCTGCGGCTGCCCATTGCGCAACGCAAGCAGAAGTAAGCACCTTCGTCGTACAAAGGGGACTGTCCCCTTTGTCCAGCCACAGCAGTGGGGAATAGGGCATTGGTCCGTCTGTCGGGCGCGCAATGGTCTACAATACCGTACATGTGACTCGCAGAAAGGGAGAGATTCATGTCGAACATCGAGCTTCGGCCCGACAGTCGTGGCAAGGTACGCGACATATACGATTGCGGAGACACCCTGCTCATGGTGGCGAGCGACCGTGTGAGCGCCTACGACTTCGTGCTGCCCGACGAGATATCGTACAAGGGCGAGATTCTTACGCGCATCTCGGCATTCTGGTTCGAGCGCTTTGCCAGCCTGCTGCCGAACCACATGATAACCATGGACCCGGCGGAGTATCCGCAGGAGTATCGCAAGTACGCGGACTATCTGGTCGGACGCTCCATGCTGGTGCGCAAGGCGCAAACGGTGCCCATCGAGGCCATCGTGCGCGGCTACCTTACGGGGTCCGGCAAGAAGACCTACGACGCCGACGGCACCGTGTGCGGCATCAAGCTGCCGGACGGCTTGGTCGAGGCGAGCCGCATTCCCGAGGCAATCTTTACGCCGTCCACCAAGGCCGAGCTGGGCGAGCACGACGAGAACATCAGCTACGAGCGATGCGTGCAGATCGTGGGCGAGGACGTGGCAAGCGCGCTGCGCGACGCGTCTCTTAAGATTTACAACGCGGCCGCCGAGTACGCCGCGACGCGCGGGATCATTATTGCCGACACCAAGTTCGAGTTTGGCTACGTGGACGACCAGCTCACCATTATTGATGAGTGCCTGACGCCGGACTCGAGCCGCTTTTGGCCTGCACAGGGCTACGAGCCCGGTAAGGTGCAGCCCAGCTACGACAAGCAGTTCGTACGTGACTGGCTGCGCGCCAACTGGGACATGACGGGCGAACCGCCCCACCTGCCCCAAGAGGTGATTCAGGGAACGTCCGAGCGCTACATGGAGGCGTACCAAATCATTACGGGCGAGAAGTTCGTTCCGGCAAAGGAGCAGTAGCATGTCGTTAAAGGACACCATTCAGGGCGCACGCGAGGAAGTCGCGGCAAGCGGCAATCCCTTCGAGCGCACCTCATCCAAGGGGAACAAGGGATCTGGCGGCGCGGACGCCAAGTCGTCGGACCAGGGCTTCTCCAAGCGCTCTGCCGCTCGTGGCAAGCCCTCGCGCCAGGCGGCAGCCGGCGTGCGCGTGGTGAGCTCGGGCAGCAAGTCCAAGTCCACCGCAAACATGAGCAAGGAGGAGCGCAAGGCCGAGCGACGCAAGGAGCGCGAGGTTGAGGATCGCCGTTATAACGTTACGCAAATGATCCTAGAGGAGAACGAGGAGTACAAGAAGGCGCGCAAGCGCTGGTGGGCCTTCCTCATTGGCGGCGTCGCGTTTATGGCCATCGCACTCATTCTTTACGGACGAGTTACCAGCACGCAAACGAGCCCCGAGAGTCCCATGGGCATTGCCGCGGTTATCAGTATGGTGCTGGCCTACGCCGTGGTTATCGGCGGCCTCGTGTACGACTTCACCAAGATTCGCCCCCTGCGCAAGGAGGCCGAGAAGCGCGCGCAGTCCATGTCGGACAAGCGCCTTAAGGCCCGCCTGGTGGAGAAGGCCGAGAAAGAGGAGGCCGAGAAGGCTGCCCGCAAGGCCAAGCGCGGTAAAAAATAATATCTGAGCATAAGTTGGACAAAAGGGACAGTCCCCTAAATACAGGGGACTGTCCCTTTTGTCCAGGCGACATGGCGCGTGCAAGGATATAGCATATAGAAATACCCCCTTGAGCTACATGTCAATCGGTTAGATAATATTTCATTACAATACGAATCTCATGGAGCGACGGAAGAAGGCTCTTTGCAAAACAAGAAGGATGTGCCCGCTGAGTTGGCTGCCCTGCGACAGGAGAACGCGCGACTCAAGGAGTCCAGCGAGCGGGCGCAAAACGCCAACGGTACCTACGCTCGTATAGCCTATGCCTTGGCCCGGGACTACACCGACCTGTTCTACGTGAACATGGACACCGGCGGGTTCGTCGAGTACCGCAGCGACGACAGGTACGGCGTGCTCGTGGAGAGCAGACGTGCATCCGGCTTCTTCGAGAGCTGCGCGCGTGAGGCCAAGCTGTACGTGCATCCGGAGGATCAGGATGCGTTCGTGCGTGCCATGAACCGGGAGTTCTTGCAGGGAGCCCTGGACCGGAACGAGGAGTTCCGGATGGACTACCGCAGGGAAATGGAAGGCAGGTCGTTTTACGTTCGGATGCGCGTCTCGAGGATGAAGGACGACGACCGCTATATTGTTGTGGCAGTCTCGGACATCGATGAGCTCGTCATGAAGCGCCGTGCGGAGGATCGTATTAAGGAAGAGCGTATCGTCTATGCCCGCCTTCATGCCATAACGGGCAACTTCATCGTGGCCTACGTGGTGAATCCCAAGACCGAGCACTTTAGGGAGTTCAGCTCGACCGACGTCTACGAGCAGAGCTTCTCGCTGGAGAAGGAGGGGCAGGACTTCTTCCAGCGGGCCAGGGAGGTAACCCGTCAGCACATCCATCCTGCGGACCGGAGTCGTTTTCTTGCCTCCTTCAGCAAAGAGCACGTTCGGGCCGCGATCGAGCGTGACGGCATCTTTACCCTGAGCTACCGCCTCGTGATGGGAGGCGCTCCCATACACGTGCAAATGAAGGCGGCCATGATGGAGGAGAACAACGGCGCCCGTCTGGTCGTTGGCCTTTACGACATCGACGCGCAAGTCCGGCAGGAGGAAGAGACCAAAAGACGCATCGCGCAGGTTCAGGCGCAGGCAAGCGTTGACGCACTGACGGGCGTAAAGAACAAGCACGCCTATCTGGAGACGGAAAAGCGCCTCAACAAGCAGATTGCGGAGCGTCAGGTAACGCCGTTTGCCATCGTGGTGCTCGACATCAACGACCTCAAGAAGGTTAACGACATGAACGGGCACCAGGCAGGAGACGATCACCTGCGCAATGCCTGCAGGGTGATTTGCGAGGCCTTCAAGCATAGTCCCGTCTTTAGGGTTGGCGGCGACGAGTTCGCGGTGATTGCGCAGGCATCGGACTACGCTCACATAGAGGAGCGCCTGTGGGACGTGAGCGTGCACAACGAGGAGGCGCTGCGGTCTGGTGGCGTGGTCATTGCCTGTGGTATGGCCAAGTTCGAGAACGATGACTGCGTGGCCGCGGTATTCGACCGCGCCGACCGTCACATGTACCACGACAAGGAAACCCTCAAGTCGCAGGTGACCCATCAAAGGGGGTAACCCCCATTGATAGGTTGGCATGGGCCGTTCATTGACCCGAGTCCTTGAGGTTTGTATCATAGATGCTAGCATAGTTAGCAAGGAGGCGCTATGGGTGCATCTGTTGCGCAAGTCAACGTCCGCATGGACAGGGAGCTCAAGGAGCGTGGAGACGCCACGCTGAGCCTTGCGGGAAGCTCGCCGGTTAAGATTATTCGTCTGCTTTGGGAACGCCTTGCCTTGGGCGGCGATGCCTACGAGCGCATTATGGAAGTGCTGAGACCTGCCCAAAACGCCGCCAACAGGGACGACGCCCGTCAGGCTGTTGCCCATTCGGCGGGTCTTTTCTACGAGCTTGGTGCCTCGTTCGGAGAGGACCTGCCCGTGTTCGAACCCGACGCGCGTCCCACGTCGCAGATTCTTGAGGATATAGAGTGGGGGCTTTTGGAGGAACGGGGGCACGCATGAGGGACAAGCCGCTTGTTATGGTTGACACCAACGTGTGGGTGGACCTCTACGTCCCGGGTCGCCCAAAGCGCGAGGCTTCGCTTGCCTTCTTCGAGGAGGCAAGGCGGTCGCAGGCAGAACTCGTTTTTACCATCGAGATTGCGCAGGCGGTCTACAGAATCGTGTCGTACGAGGCAAAGCGATGGGTGCGTCAGGGAAAAGGTGAGCTCAGCGATGCGTATGCGCGTGCCATCGCCAGCCACGCGTGGGACTTTATTGAGGACATGCAGGGGTACGGCACTCCCGTTGGGTCCTCCACGCCCGATTTGTGGATGGCGAGCAAGCTGCGCGACGTGCATGCCCAGATTGAAGACGACCTCATTGTTGCCGCGTGCATGCGCATTGGCACGGACTACCTGGTAACAAACGATGCCAACCTGCTTCGCCACGCCCCAGTGGCAGCCGTCGACCCTGCCATGATGACGCGCCTCTTGCAGCTGCCAGCCGGTTAGGGAGGACGGTCGCTGGGCACACGTGTGAAAAAGAAGATTCACGCGCACCACGCCGTCGTTTGGCCGTATACTAAACGCTACGCCTCCGTAGCTCAGGGGATAGAGCACCGCTCTCCTAAAGCGGGTGTCGGCCGTTCGAATCGGCCCGGGGGCACCAGAAGTCTGTGCAGGTAGGTGGCTCGTGCCGCCTACCTGTTCGTTTGTATATGCGAGAGCTCGATCTTTGCGGTGACGTGGTACAAAGGGGACAGTCCCCGGTATGCAGGGGACTGTCCCCTTTGTACCACGGCAGGCGGGGCAGTTTTGCGTATAGTAAGGACAGGCGAGCCAAACGGGGAGTGACGCATGCGGGACGGCATTTGGAACAGGGGTGCCCTGGGTTGGAAGGGCGTGCTTGCGGAGGGGAGCCAAACGCTGCGGCGTGCGGCAACCATCGTGCTGGTCCTCACGTGCTTTACCTCCGTCGTCACGCAGTCGGCATTTGTGGGTTTGCAGTTTGCCGACGGGAGCGTGACGTATCTTATGCCCGTGCTGCTCCCCATTGGCCTTGCGGCCCTGCTTTTGGGGACCCTGCCAGGGGCGGCCATGGGCCTGTTTGCCGGCACGGCGCTCTATCTTCACGCGTTTCTTATGCCTCTGGACTACTACGAGCTCACCTACGTTACGCCCGTCACGTCACTCGTTGCCACCAGCGTCTTCGGGCTTGTACTGGGCGTCTTGCTCTCGGCAATCCTGCGCAGCGGGGTAACGGGGCGGCGGCGCGTCCAGCTCCTCGTGGCAGCATGCGTGGTATCCTCGGCCGCGTTCAGCATCGTCTTTGCGGTCGGCGTTCTTTGGCGGGTTCGCCCGCTGTCCCAGGCGACGGTGGAGGGGATTATCCCCGGCGGAGTTGTCTTTCAGGCGCTGTTCGACGCCATCGTTCTGTCGATATGCACGCTTGTCGCCTTCGTGCTGGTGGGGCGGGTTGGGGTGCGCGTTAACCTCGCGGCCCTCAGAACCGTCTTTGGCGTGCGGCTGCTTGGGGTGTTGGTGAGCGCCTTTATGGTCGTCGCCATGCTAGCCTACGCAAACGTAACCGCAGGTAGGCTCGTAAGATTCCAAAGGGAAATGGAAGGTGAGGCCGATTATCTGCTCAGCCAAGTGGTGCGTGCCACGGACTACAGCTGGAACATTGGGCGGTTAGTGCGTCTGTGGGGTGGCGCCTCGGCCGGCATCGTGGAGACGCTTACGGAGCTGGACAACGGGCTGATGGTTTCTAGCCTCGTGCGGGGATATACCGAGGACGACGACGGCCTCGTAATCGCCTCGATTCAGGATCAGATCCTGAGCGTGGACACGGATCGGTTGGGTGTCGGACCGGGCGACTCGCTCAAAGAATGCCTCGGCGAGGATATAATGGCCACCGTGCGAAGGAGCGTGAGTGAGCAAACCCTTGAGCAGGTCGTGTATCTTGCGCCAAGCGAAGACGATGGCCTGATTGGCGTCGTGCCAGCCGGAATGAAGCGGGAGTCCTCGGCGCTCGAGACGTACCAGGTTGGCTATCTGGTCGCTCTGGAGTCCCAAGGCTATCTGGTCGTTATGATAAGCCCTGCGTCCAGGGTGTTTGCCGGTCGAAACGACATCGTGGGCTGGATTACCATCTCGTCGTTCGGCCTGCTGCTCGCGGTGTCGGCGCTTGTGTGGAGGCTGCTGGACCAGCTGGTCGCACGGCGCATCGACGCGACCAACGAGGCCCTCGCTCGCATAACGGCGGGCGAGCTGGAAGTTCGGGTTGAGCCGGAGGGCACGTTTGAGTTTCAGGAGCTCTCGGTGGGCATCAACCACACCGTGGACGCACTTCAGGGCTGGATTGCCGAGGCGGAGCGGCGCATGGACGAGGAGCTCATGACGGCCGGCGCCATACAGGAGTCGGCGTTGCCCAGCGTTTTTCCGCCCTATCCCAACATACCGCACTTCGACATATACGCCAGTATGAGCGCGGCCAGGGAGGTGGGCGGCGACTTCTACGACTTCTTCCTGATCGGTGACGACTGCGATGCGGATTCTGGCAAGCTTGGCTTTGTGATTGCCGACGTCTCGGGCAAGGGCGTTCCGGCGGCGCTCTTTATGATGAAGGCGAAGACGCAGATTCACGATTACTTGGAAAGCGGCATGGAGCTTGGCGAGGCCATGGAGAACGCCAACCGACGCCTGTGCGAGGGAAACGACGAGGAGGGCATGTTCGTTACCGCGTGGGTGGGCGTTTTGGACTACGCCACGGGGCACCTTGACTTCGTTAACGCCGGGCACAACCCACCGCTGCTGTATCGCCGGGGGTCTTGGCGCTGGGTGCGCGAGCTCTCGGGCATACCGCTGGGAATAATGGAGGAGTTACCGTACCCGACGTTTGGCGTGGACTGCAAGCCAGGTGACAAGATCTTGCTCTACACCGATGGCGTTACCGAGGCCTTCTCGGTTGGGGGCGAGCAGTATGGCGAGGATCGCCTGAGGGATCTGGCGCGCGAATGTGCGACGCTGCATCCGCACGAGCTCATTGACTGCGTGCGCCAGAATGTTAATGCGTACGCCGCAGGTGCCGAGCAGTCCGACGACATAACCATGCTGGCGCTGGAGGTGGGCGTGCCGCCCGAGGAGAAGGCCCAGCTCGTGGTGCCGGCAAGCATAGACGAGATTGGTCACGTGCTCGACTTTATTCATGCCGAGCTCGACCGGCGTCTGTGCCCGGCTCGCGTGCAGGGTCAGCTGAGCGTTGCTGTGGAGGAGCTGTTTGTCAACTCGTGCAGCTACGCCTACGAGGGGATGGGTGACGACGTGGATCACTCCGTGCGCGTAACCTATGCGTACAGCGCTGATCCGGTTTCGCTGACGGTGGAGATTGTGGACAGCGGTGTCCCCTTCGATCCGCTTGCCATACCCGACGAGACGATTGACGAGTCCGCAACGCTCGACGACATTGGCATTGGCGGACTGGGAATCCTCATGGCCAAGGGGAGCGTTGACCAGATGCGCTACAAGCGCGAGGGCAACACCAACGTCGTGACCCTGGTTAAGCGCTGGTAGCTGCGGCGGTGTCCCACCAATGGGGGTTACCCCTTTGATAGGTTAACCCGACCACCCCATTGATTGTCGAGCTGTGAAGAGGCGCTATGATACTATATATGAGTCAAACAAGGAGGTAGACTCATGGCGAAGCAGGGTGCCTCTATATTCAACCGGGCGGCGCAGGAAAAGCTGCGCAGTCCCGACGACCTCGACAAGTACGTGCGCGTGACGACCCCAAGCAAGTGGGCGGTGCTGGCGGCGTTTGTCGCCTTGCTCCTGGGCGTCCTTGCCTGGGGCATCTTTGGCACGGTGTCCACGAGCGTTACGGGGACGGGCGTGAGGATTGGCGGTGAGGTGCTGTGCTACATGCCCGCCGACAACGTCGCGCACATACAAGAGGGCGATGCGGCCGTCGTAAGTGGCGCAAAGCTGCAGGTCGCCGGCATAGAGAAGGTCCCTTCCTCCCGCATGGAGGCGTCGGAGATCCTTAAGAGCGATTACTTGGTCGAGTCCATGTTCGAAGGGGACTGGGCGACCAAGATCACCTTTGGGGGTGACGTTTCGCCGCTTGCCGAGGAGGTACCACTTACGGTAATCATAACCACCGAGCGCGTGGCTCCCATTGCGCTCATCCTCAATGAGTAGGGGGCCCGTTGTGAAGCCACGCGCAAGAAACGTCCCCCAGGTTATGCAGATGGAGGCACTGGAATGCGGTGCGGCCTGTCTCGCTATGATTCTTGCGTACTATGGTCGCTGGATACCGCTGGAGCAGGCGCGCGCCGACTGTGGCGTGTCGCGAGACGGATCCAAGGCCGTTAACGTCTTGCGGGCGGCGCGTCGCTACGGGCTTTCCGCAAAGGGCATGACATACTCCACCAAAGCGCTCAAAAAAAACGGCACCTGGCCCTGCATCCTCTTTTGGAACTTTAACCACTTTGTGGTACTCACCGGCTTTGGCCGAAACTGCGCCTACCTCAACGATCCCGCCAGCGGCCAAATAAAGGTGAGCATGGAGGACTTCGAGGGATCGTTTACCGGTGTCGTGCTGGAATTCGCGCCCACCGAGAACTTCCAGAAGGGTGGGCAGCCGCCCAACACCGTTGCCTTCGTGCGCAGTCGTCTCAAAGGCCTGGGTTCCACGATTGCCTTCGTTATGCTGTGCGCGGCGGTTGTCTCGCTCGTGGGCATTATGAGCGCGTCGCTTGCCAAGGTCTTCCTTAACCGCATCTTGGGTGGAGAGGACCGCGACTGGCTGTGGCCGCTCGTCGCGCTCATGCTGACGCTTGCTCTGGTGGGCGGAGGCGCGTCCATCCTTAACGCCCTCAGTCTCATTCGCATCCAGGGCAAGATTGCCGTGGTGAGCTCGAGCCGCTTTATGCGTCACCTGCTCCATATGCCCATGAGCTTTTACTCTCAGCGCATGGTGGGAGACCTGCAGCAGCGTCAATACAGCAACGAAACCATAGCGTTCGTGCTGGTGGGACAGCTTGCCCCCGTGCTGGTCAACGCAGCCATGCTCGTGCTGTATTTGGTGGTAATGCTGCGCCAGAGCGTGCTGCTTACGCTGGTGGGCATCTCCACGGTGGTGCTTAACGCCGTCGTCGCGCGCATTATCTCGAAGAAGCGCGTAAACGTGTCGCGGTCCATGGCCATGGACATGGGCAAGCTCTATGCCACCACGGTAAGCGGTGCCGACATGATCGAGACCATAAAGGCCGCCGGTGCCGAGAATGGCTATTTTCAGAGGTGGGCGGGATATCAGGCAAACGTGAATGAGGGCCGCGTGCGTATGGCGGGAATCAACGAGCGTTTGGGCTCGGTGCCTTTGCTGCTCACGCAGATGGCCAACATCGTCGTGCTCGTACTGGGGGCATGGCTCATTGTGCGTGGGGAGTTCAGCTCGGGCGCCCTGCTCGCATTCCAGGGTTTCCTTTCGGCGTTTATGGCGCCGGTGGACCAGCTCATCGTCCTAGGACAGACGGTTCAGGAGACGGTAACCCAAATGGAGCGCGTGGAGGACGTGATGCGGTATCCGGCAGACGTCCCCGAGGAGCCGACGGAGCCCCTTGAGCGTGGCTCAATAGAGAACGAGAAGCTCTTTGGCGAGGTGGAGCTCAAGGACGTTTCCTTTGGCTATTCCACGCTGGAGGCGCCGCTCATTGACGACTTCTCCCTTCACCTCGAGCCTGGCCAGTGGGCGGCGCTCGTGGGACCTTCCGGCTGCGGCAAGTCCACCATCGCCAAGCTGGTAAGTGGCCTGTATCAGCCATGGGAGGGCGAGGTCCTGTTTGATGGCACGCCGCTTGCGGAGGTGCCACGCCCCGTGTTGCGCGGATCGCTTGCCGTGGTGGACCAGGACATCGTGACCTTCAACACGACGGTCTCCAACAACGTAAAGCTCTGGGACCGTGCCATCGAGGACTACGAGGTGATTCTCGCCTGCCGAGACGCCCAGGTGCACGACGTAATCGTCAGCCGCGAAGGCGGCTACAGCAGCGAGATACTGCCGGGAGGTCGTAACTTCTCCGGCGGCCAGCTGCAGCGCCTGGAGATTGCCCGCGTGCTTGCACAGGATCCCACGGTCATCGTGTTGGACGAGGCCACCTCCGCGCTTGATTCCAAAACCGAGGCCGAGGTAATACAAGCCATACGCGATCGCGAAATCACCTGCATCGTGGTGGCGCATCGGCTCTCTACGATTCGCGACTGCGACGAGATCATCGTTCTCGACGAGGGAAAGGTCGTTGAGCGCGGCACGCACGACGAGCTGTTAGAAGCGGACGGCGCCTATGCCGAGCTCGTGAGGAGCGACTAGCATGGACCAGACTGACTTTGACCTTACGTACGCAGACCTGCTCGAGTCCCAAATCGAGACGAGGGCACGGCTCGACTCGGCCATGACGGACCGGGCCTATGCGAAGCTTGCCGCAAGCGTAACCTCGCCGGAATCTGCGCCGCATATGGTGGAGAGTAGCCTTGAGCTCACCGACGGAGCCGCGTGCGCCTGCCTAGAGCACATGGGCGTGGAGCCGGGAGCCGTACCCGAGGGCATTACCGATGAGGTGGAGCGCCTGGACTACCTGTGCCGCCCCAGCGGAACCATGCGGCGTGACGTGCGATTGGACGGCGTCTGGTACCGACGCGCCTTTGGATGCCTGCTTGCGCACTTGGACACGGGAGAGCCCGTGGCACTGCTGCCGCTCAAGTTGGGCGGCTATGCGTTTGCGAATCCTGCCACCGGCGCGCGCGTGCGCGTGAACAAGGCCACGGTGTCCCGCATTCGGCAGGAGGCCACGCTGTTCTACAAGCCGCTCCCCACGCGCGCGCTTGGCATGCGCGACCTTTTGCGATTTGCCCTCTCGGTCTTCGAGCCGAGCGACTACCTGCTGGTTCTTTCCGCTGCCATCGTGGCCACGCTCGTGGGTCTCTTGCCCGCCTGGGCCAACAAGACGCTCTTCTCGGTGGTAATCCCAAGCGGTCAGGAGGCATTGATTGCGCCCATCGCCGCGTTGCTCATGGGCGTCGCGACCTCCACGGTAATCATTGGCGCCTGCCGCAATCTGGTTACGGACCGCATTGCCATTAAGATGGAGGTGGCGGCCGAGGCAGCGGCGTTTGCGCGTATGCTCACGCTGCCTACGGACTTCTTTAAGCGGCATTCGGGCGGTGAGCTGGGATCGCGCGTCTCTCAGGTCTCCATGTTGGTTGAGGGCATTGCAACGCTGCTGCTTGGCAGTGGACTCACCACGTTGCTCTCGCTTACCTATTTGATTCAGATCGCCGTCTATGCCCCCAGCCTGGTGATTCCGGCTGTGGTGGTGGTTTTCTTCGAGGTCTTGGTAACCTGTATTTCCATTAACCTGCAGGTGCATTTTGACCGCCTTTCCATGGAGAGCCAAACAAAGCTCTCGGGCATGGTGGCGACCCTGTTGGGTGGCATCCAAAAGCTCAAGCTCGCAGGAGCGGAGGATCGGGCTTTTGCGCAGTGGGCGGATGGCTATGCGGACTATGCAAAGAGCACCTACAACCGACCGCCCTTGGTGGTTGCACTGCCTGCCCTGGGTGCGCTGGTGGGGGCTGTGGGCGCCGTTGCCATATACGCGTGCGCTGGCATGGCTCAGGTGTCCGTGGCCGACTACATGGCCTTTAACTCGGCATATGGCCAGCTTACCGCTGGCATCCTTGCGGTTATGGCCATATCCGCCCAAATCGCGCAGATTCAGCCCATGCTCGAGATGGTGTCGCCCATTTTGGAGGCCACGCCCGAAGTCGCGGAGGACAAGCCGAGCGTCGGTGGGCTGAGCGGTGCGATTGAGGTTGCGGACGTTTCGTTTAGGTATGGGCCGGACGACCCGTACGTGCTGCGCGACCTGTCCTTTAAGATTCGTCCTGGCGAGTACGTGGCAATCGTGGGCAAGAGCGGTTGCGGCAAAAGCACCATAATTCGCCTGTTGCTGGGATTCGAACGTCCGGAGCGCGGCATGATTACCTTTGGCCACTACGACGCCTCCAAGGTGGACGTGGGATCGTTGCGCCGGCATATTGGCACGGTTACGCAGGACGGCAAGCTGTTTATGGGCGACCTGGCGAGCAACATTACCATTGCGGCTCCCAAAGCAACGCTCGACGACGCCTGGGCGGCCGCGGAGCTTGCCGGAATCGCCGACGACATTCGCGCCATGCCCATGGGCATGCAGACCTTGGTGACCGAAGGCAGTGGAGGCATCTCGGGCGGACAGCGACAGCGCATTATGATTGCGCGTGCCATTTGTGGAGGCAAGCGCATCCTCTTGTTAGACGAGGCCACGAGCGCCTTGGACAACGTCTCGCAGCGTCACGTGAGCGACTCGCTCGATACCCTGCGCTGCACGCGGCTGGTTGTTGCGCATCGTCTGTCTACCGTGCGGCATTGCGATCGTATTCTGGTGCTGGACGATGGACACATTGTCGAGCAGGGCACCTACGAGGAGCTGATGGAACGCGGCGGATTGTTTATGGACCTGGTAGAACGGCAGCGCTTGGAAAGTGAGGAGTGAGGGCTATGGAGATTACCACAGAGGTGGAGGATACCAAGGCAATCATCACCATCGAAGGCAAGGTGACCGTGCAGACGGCTGCGCAAATCAAGGCGGCCATCACGACGCTACCGGAGGAGGTTAAGGACATCGACGTCGATGTTGCCAAGGTAACCTACCTCTCGTCGGCTGGCCTGCGAACGCTCGTCTTGGCAGCCAAGCTGTCGAAGCGGCGGCATGGTGTTATGCGGATGCTCGACCCCAGCGAGGACATTATAAATGTGCTCACCATGACAGGCCTCAAGCCCCTGCTTATGCCTGAGGACTAGGCTGGGACACGCTGCGCATGTTTGGTTGCCTGCGGTGTCCGTTTGGGAAGAGGTGCCCTTTTGACATCGGCCGATGTCCAAAGGGCACCTCTTCCCAAACGGACACCGCGATCAGCCGACGACCAAATGGGGTAGTATTCTTTGCACGGATGGTAACGACGCACAAGAGAGGATTGCCCATGCACGCAAGACGAATCGCGGTAGCGGCGCTGAGCGCGACGCTCGTGCTCGCGCCTCTGGCCGGCTGTGGGGCAAACGGCAACAAGCAGGAAGCCACTCAGCAGCAGGAGACGCAGCAACAGGGCACCGAGCAAAAGCAGGCCGCCATCAACTACATGGTGCTGGTAAACAAGCAGCACAAGCTCCCCGACGGATGGGAGGAGGCACTCGACCTTGTGGAGGAGAAGAGCCTGCTCTACGAGGATCCCGTGCGCGTGGAGCGCAAGGCGTACGAGGCCTACAAGGCGCTTAAGGAGGACCTCGCCAAGGAGGGCGTCAACGTGGAGCTCGACTCGTGCTACCGCAGCGTCGCTCACCAGCAAGAGGTCGTGGATGAGTTTACCAAGGAGAAGGGAGCCGACTACGTTAAGCAGTACGTGGCCGTCCCCGGTTACTCCGAGCACCACACCGGCCTGGCGCTGGACCTGTTTCTGGTGATTGATGGCAAGCAGGTGTACGAGAACGACGAGATGCTCAAGCATCCGGAGGTGTGGGAGAAGGTTCACGCCAAACTGGCCGACCATGGCTTTATCCTGCGCTATCTTGAGGGCAAGGACGACATTACCGGATATGCCTACGAGCCGTGGCACATCCGCTACATCGACAGCCCCGAAATTGCGCACAAAATTATGGATCAGGGCCTCACCTTCGAGGAATACCTGGGCGAGGCCGACGAGGCGAAGGCTGCCAACGCTGCCGACAAGGCTGCGAATGCCACCACGACCGACTACGAGGTGGACTACGGCACCTCCAGCATCTACACCAAGGACGACATCGATGCGGCAGTCAAGGTGGTTATGGCCGAGTTCGGCAGCTGGGACGGCTGCACGATGCAGAAGATCGCCTTTACCGACGACAATACCTGCAAGAGCAACGTGGAGTACGCCAATAGCCTGCGCAAGGACGGCACCGCCGAGTTCACCCAGGCCATGGTGCTTGTGAGCGACTTCCGTTCGCCAAGCGCGGACAAGGCGCAGGGGACGGCGTGGGAGCCCGACACCGACTACAAGGACTATACGTGGACGCTCGGTCGCAGTGACGGTGGCGAGTGGCAGCTCCTCACCTGGGGCTACGCATAGGCCGCCCAAAGGAGACGACTCATGGCAAAGAAGAAGCGAAAGCGGTCGGGCGCACAGAAGCCAAAGATGACGGTACAGGAGTTTGTTGCCAAACTCATTGACGACAAGGAGTTCAGACGGCAGGTCCTCGTCGTTTGTCACCAGTGTGAGTTCGACACGGGTGCCACAGATGCGCTTCCCAAGTGGATTAATGCCGGTACCCGTCTTATGGGGTATCGCTTCCTGCAGCAGGACTTCGTTGCCGAGTTCAACAGCCAGGTTGGGGATCTTGGCTTCTTTAAGCGCACCAAGACGATGGGGGCGCTTATGGGCGCCGCGTCCGCCGCAAAAAAGGCGCAACAGTAAGGTGGTATAAAAGGGACAGTCCCCGCTATACCGGGGACTGTCCCTTTTATACCACCAAAGTGGATGCTAGCCGTTCGTGTTCGTATTCGTGTTTGTGTTGGTCTCGGCGGTGCCGCCGTCAGTGGGTGTGACCTCGGTGTTGCCGCCACCCGTGTTGCCGCCGGTGTCATCGGTGTTGTGAGTGTTGCCGCCGGTAGTGCCTCCGGTGTTGCCGCCTGTGTTGCCACCTTCGTCGGTGCCGTGGGAGCTGCTGGAGCCAACCGAGATGCCAATGGTAACGGACGTACCACGCTCGGCGGTTCCCGTGGTGGACTGCCACACCACGTTGCCGGCAGGAACGGTGGTGCTCTCCACGTCGGTGGTGGTCACGTCGAAGCCGGCGTTGTTAAGCGAAGACGTGGCGTCACTCTCGCTCATGCCCACGACCGACGGCACTGCGACCTTGGCCGTGCCCGTGGACACCGTAATGGTAATCTCGCGTCCCTTGGCGGCAGTGCCGGTTACGGACTGGTAGCTTACCTGACCCGCCCGATAGGTCTCGCTGGACTCGGAGTTAACGATTACCACGAAGCCCGCACTTTCCAGCGCTGAGGTGGCCTCGGCCTGCGACCAGCCGACCACGTTGGGAACCTCTATTTCTTCTCCGCCCTTGGAGAGCTGGTAGACAACGGTCTCGCCAGCCTTTGCAGAGGCGTTGGACTTGGGCTCCTGTGCCGCCACCTTGCCGTTTTCTACCTCATCCGAGAAGATCGAGTCGCCGGCCTGGCCCTTGAGGCCCACCTTGCTGAGCTCCTTCTCGGCCTCGGAGGGCGTCAGGCCAATGAGGTCGGGCACGGTAACGTCTTGGGCAGGTTGCTCACCCTTGGAAATAACGAGGTCGATGGGAGTACCCTGTGCGGCACCCTTGCCGGGGTCAGGATCTTGATCCACGACCTCGCCCTTGGCGACCTTGTCGGAGTACTGCTCCTTAATGGAACCCTCCGTAAAGTAGTTGGACTGCTTGATTTGCGCGACGGCGTCCTCCTGCGTGAGGCCAATGAGGTTGGGCACCGTGCGCGTTTGCTGTCGGCCCATAAGGAGGAAGATGGCAAGGGCTATGCCGCCAATCAGCAAAACGCTGGCGACCGCGCCCACAATAACGTTGCGCCGGTGACGCCGGTCCTGCTCCTCCTCCGTGGCGCTCTTCGCGCGGTAGTGGGTGCCCGTCTCGTTGTTGAGGTTGGGGTCGGTTGCGTCGCCATAGGTCTGGCCGCCTGGCTGCTGCATGCGGTTGGTAACGGCCGCACCACCAACGGCGGTCGCGTCGCTTACCGACTGCATCTTGCCCGCAAGGTAGTCACGCAGCACGCGGTAGAGCTCGTCGGCGGTCTGGAAGCGGTCCTCGGGGCGCTTTTGCATGCACTTAAGGATTACCGACTCGAGCGCGGCGTCCACGCGCGGGTTTATTTGGCTGGGCGGCAGGGGAGGATCGTTAACCTGCTTGAGGGCAACCGAGATGGCGTCGTCGCCGTCGAAGGGCACCCGGCCCGTGGCCGCCTCGTACATAACGATGCCCAGAGAGTAGATGTCGGTGGTGGGGCCAAGATCCTTGCCCTGAGTCTGCTCGGGAGAGACGTAGTGGGCGGTGCCCAGCACGCTGTTGTCGGCGGTAAGATGGCTGTTCTTTGCGCGGGCGATGCCAAAGTCCATTACCTTAATGTTACCGTCGGGCTGAACCATAATGTTTTGCGGCTTGATGTCGCGGTGGATAATATCGTGGCGATGGGCGACAGAGAGCGCCTGCGATATTTGCGAACCGATTTGCGCGACCTTGCGACAGTCGAGGGCGCCGTGCTTGCGGATGCCGCTCTTAAGGTCGGTACCGCGCAGGTACTCCATGATGATGTAGTACGTATCGCTATCCTTGCCCCAGTCGTATACCGAGACGATGTAGGGGCTTTGCAGCGCCGCTGCAGCCTGTGCCTCCTGTTTGAAGCGTGCCGCAAACGACAGGTCGTTGGCATACTGGGGCAGCATGGTTTTAATAGCGACCGTGCGACCCAGCACGTCGTCTAGGCCACGATACACGATGGCCATGCCACCCGTACCAATCTTGTCTTGGACCGTATAGCGCCCACCCAGAGTTCTACTCGCCATCTGTCCTCCTATCGCCCGCGTGTGTTGCCACGCACCTTTCTTCTATGGTGTGCCAGCGATGTGTCGCGCTGGCTCTGTTTGTAAATACCTGTGCTCTCACGACGCAGCTCCCCACGCCTTGATGTTGAGGCACTGCGCCAGCACAGAACCCGCAACGTTCGACGCGTGGCCCTGCACGTCCTCGCCATTGCCCTCGATGCACACCGAGATGGCCAGCGACGGATCGTCGTAGGGGGCAAAGCCGCAGAACAGGGAGTTGGCGGAGCTGCTGCCCACCTGGGCGGTTCCCGTCTTGCCAGCTACCAGGTAGCCATCCACGAACGCGCCCGTGCCCGTACCGCTGCTTACCACCTCCAGCATGGCCTCGCCAACCCGCTCGGCGGTCTCGCTGCTCATGGCCTTACCCAGGGAGCTGGGTTCGGTCGAGAATACCGTGGTGCCCTCGGGAGAGAGCACATGGTCCACCACGTAGGGGTTCATCACGACGCCCTTGTTGGCAACCGTGGCTGCGGCGACCGCGTTTTGCATAACGGTGGTCTGCGGGCCGGCCGGGCTCTCGTGCTCGCCCACGGGCTGGCCACAGGCCGCCCATGCCGTCTCCCACTTGGTCATCTCGGAGGGTTTGGGCATAAGCGAGGGCGTGCACGTAAAGTCAAGACCCAGTGCCTTGCCATAGCCAAACCCGTTGGCGTAGCGTACGAGGTCGTTCGAGCCAAGCTCGACGCCCAGTTGCCCAAACGCCGTGTTGGCGGAGTAGGCAAAGGCCTGCTCGAGCGAGATGGTGCCATAGTCCACGTTGTGGTCGTTAGACACGTCCTGCCCGCCGATGTCCATGGAGGCGGGGGCCTCGTACTCCGAGTCGAGCGACGCCGTGTTGGTGTCGAGCGCGGCTGCGAGCGTAACCAGCTTAAAGGTGGAGCCCGGCGTGTAGAGCTGCGTGGTGCGGTCCACTAGCGGGCTGGCGCCCTCGGCGCTGTTCTGGATGACATCGCCGATGTTGGTTGGGTCGTACGAGGGGTTGGACGCCTTGGCAAGCACCGCGCCCGTCTTGGTGTCGAGCACGACGATGGCGCCCTGGTAGCCGTCGAGCGCCTCCTCGGCGGCGCGCTGCATCTGGTAGTTGAGCGTGAGCACCACCGACGAGCCGGCAGTGGGAACGCCGGCAAGCGAGTTGAGGGCGCTGTGCCAGTTGGAATAGTTGGCGCTGCCACGCAGCGCGTCGTTCATGCTGGACTCGATGCCCGTGGCGCCAAAGCGCGTGGAGATGTAGCCCACGGTGTGTGCGGCAACGTTGCCGTTGGGGTACACGCGCTCGTACGTGCCGTCGTCGTTGCGCACGCTCTCGGCCAGGGTCTGGCCGTCGGAGGTGCTAATGGCGCCGCGCTGCACGAAGGCGCTCCGCGCAATGGTGTGGTTGTTGTTGGGCATTTGCTGCAGCGCGCTGGCACCAATGGTCTGAATAAAGGTGAGGTTGGTGATAAGCGCGAAGAACAGCACCGAGAATACCGTGATGAGAGCGGTAAGGCGCTTGCCCAGGGCAACGCGTCCCAGTACGCCCGACTCGGGGGTGTCCAGGCCAAAGTGCCCGCGTACGTTTCCGCCGTGCGCGACGTTGGCCACCTTGATCTCGCTGGTGTTGGGGCTCACGGGCATCTCGTTGGGAGAGGAGAGGCTGGTCATCATGGTGCCCCTGCCCGTGCCCTCGTCGCCGGCGCGCAGCAGAAGGCCCACAATAATAAAGCTGGCAAGCAGCGAGCTGCCGCCCTGGCTCATAAAGGGGAGCGTGACGCCGGTAAGGGGCAGCAGGCGCGTGGTGCCGCCCACAATGAGGAACGCCTGGAACGTGATGGCCGTGGTGAGGCCCACGGCGGTAAAGGCCGACATGTCGGACTTGGCACGCGCGGCGGTCGCCAGACCGCGCACGGCAAAGATTACGTACAGGATGAGGATGGCGGAGCCGCCAAGCAGGCCCATCTCCTCGCCGATGGCCGAGAAGAGGAAGTCGGACTCGACCACGGGAATCAGCGTGGGCATACCCTGGCCGATGCCCGCACCCACCATGTCGCCGTCGGCAAGCGAGTACAGCGACTGAATAAGCTGGTAGCCGCCGTCGGGATTGCCAAAGGGGTCCATCCAAATGTTGATGCGGTTTTGCACGTGCGAGAACGCCGAGTAGCAAAACACCGCGCCCACCAGCAGGAGCAGACAGGCAAAGATCACGTAGCTCACCCGCCCGGTGGCAACGTAGATCATAACCACCAGGAAGGTAAAGAAGAGCACGGCGCTTCCTAGGTCGCGCTCGAAGACCACGACCAAAAGGCTCACGCCCCACATGGCGAGCAGGGGCAGCAGCATGCGCGGCTTGGGCAGCGCAAGCGGGCCGATGCTCTTGGTGGAGGCCGAGAGCAGCTCGCGGTTCTCGGAGAGGTATGCCGACAGGAAGAGGATGATAAGCACCTTGGCCAACTCTCCCGGCTGGAACGAGAACGGCCCGATGGATAGCCACAGGCGCGAGCCGCCATGCTCGGTGCCAAAGACCATGGGGATTACGAGCAGGATTATGCCCACGGTTCCCAGGGTGTACTTGTACGACGCCAGCTCGTCCAGGTTGCGTACCAGCACCAGCACCGCGATCATGGCGGCGATGGAGATAAAGAGCCAAAGCACCTGGTTGACGGCGAGTTCGGGCTTGAGCCTGGTGACGAACGCGATGCCAATGCCCGAGAGCACGAATGTGACCGGTAGAATTACCGGGTCGGCTCCAGGCGCCAGAAACCTGATGGCCACGTGCGCGATTGCGAAGGCGGCGAACAGGCCTATGGGAACGGCTAGCGAGGCGATGCTGAGTGCCACGTTCATGTTCATCATGTACATGGAGTATATGAGCAGCACCGGGAACGCCGCGGCAAACAGGAGGAGCAGCTCGGTTGTGCGCCGTGTCATGGAAAGGCCTCCCATGCTACGCACCTTCTCTCTCCGTTGCCTGCGCCTGGGCGAGTGCCGAGTTCTCGGCCTCGTCGGCGGCGAGCTTGCCGGTTTGGGCTGCAGCGCTGGGTGTTGCGTCGCCAGTCTCGTTGCGCGATACGTCCTCGCCCTCGTTGCCGTCCTCGTCGTCATGTTGCTGCTTTTGGTTGGCGCCCGCCGACGCCTTGGTCTCCTCGGCCGCGCGGGCCGCCTTGGTCTTTTGGTCGTCGATCTGGTCGCGGTAGCGCTCTATGGTGGCGTGACCCTCCTCGGCGCTCGACACGATGATGCCCTCGTTGATTTGGTTTTGCAGGGCGTTGGGCAGGTCGCTCACCTCTACGGAGGAGTTCTCGGTAAGGGTGTGGAACGGGATGCCCAAAAACTCGTCGCGCACGCCGCGGTACACGCCCACCGTGCCGTCGTTGTTGCCCACGTACCACGAGTTGCCAATGAGGCCAAAGAGCACGGCGACGATTGCCAGCGTGGTTGCGGCCGCAATAATAATCCAGGTGCGTACGCGCTTGAGGTTTTGCAGGTTGCGCAGGCTCGCAAGGCCGTCCTCCACCACGTCGATTACCACGACGGTAACGTTGTCGTGGCCACCGGAGGTGAGCGCGGCCGAGACCAGCGTGTCGGCGGCCGCCTGCGGTGTAACGCTGGAGACCGCAAGCTCCTCGATGTCCTTGTCGGGAACCATGCTGGAGAGGCCGTCGGAGCACATAATAATGCGGTCGCCCGTGGAGACGTCCAGCGTAAAGTGGTCGGCGTACATGTCGGGGTCGGAGCCCAGAGCACGCGTGATGATGGAACGGGACGGATGGATGCGCGCCTCGTCTGCCGTGATCTCGCCGGAGTCGACGAGTTCCTCCACGTAGCTGTGGTCGTGGGTGATGCGCACCAGCGTGCCGCCGTGCAGCAGGTAGATGCGCGAGTCGCCCACATGTGCGACCGCCATCTTGTTGTTCTCTATGTAGACGCAGGTAGCCGTGCAGCCCATGCCCGGTTTGCCCGTTCCGTTGAGCGATCCCTCCAAGACCGCCGTGTTGGCATCCTCCACGGCGACGCCCAACAGGATGTCGTCGGCGTGCGTGGGGGTGTGCTCGGCGATGGTTTGCACCGCTATGCTGCTTGCCACCTCGCCGGCCGCATGTCCACCCATGCCGTCGCACACGACGAACAGGGGGGCTTGCACCAGGAAGGAGTCCTCGTTGTGGCTGCGCACCAGTCCCACGTCGGAACGCGCGCCCCAAGACAGCGTGTCCGTGGAGCCCGAGTCGGTGTTGGCTCCCGCGCGGTTCTCAACCGGCATCTCGTTGCGGCCTGGGGCGTTAATGGGCTCCTGGGTCGAAGGCTCGGGCGTGGTCTGCGGCGCGTTGGAGGGTTCGGTCGTCATCGGCGGCTCACCCTCATTACCGTGTCACCAATCTGCACCTCGTCGCCGTCGCGCAGGGTTACGGGCTGACCAATGTTGTGCCCGTTGACCATGGTGCCGTTTGTGGATCCCAGGTCCTCCAGCACGAGTGCCGGACCCTGCAGCGTAAACCGCGCATGCGTGGCCGAGACAAACGGCTCGTCGACCACGACGTCCGAAGACGGCGAGCGGCCCACGACCACCGGCCCCAAGATGTCCACGTGCAGACCACGCAGCAGCTTCGAGCCCTTTTCTACGTCTATGGCCCAGATGGCGGCGTCCCTGCGTTGCCCGCGTACGAGGCCGATGCCGGTGCGCATGGCCGCGAACAGGAACAGGTACAGGAGCGCGACCAGCAGGATGCGGCCGGCAAACAGTACGAGGTCGATCATGCTACCCCGCCCTGAACTCGAGGTTCACGAGGCCGATGGTTACCAAATCGCCCTCGTGCAGGGTTGCCTCGCGTACGTCCATGTCGTTTACCAGGGTACCGTTGGTCGAGTGCAGGTCGACAATGCGCCAGACACCGTCTTGGAAGGTAAGCTCTGCGTGACGACGGGACACGTTGGGATCGTGCAGTACAATGCCGCCTTCGGTGCGCTCGCGACCGATGGTGGCGTGGGGCGTGGTAATGGTGTATGACTTGCCCGTGCTGATGTCGAGGAGCGTGCATGCGGGCACGGCGGCGTCTGCCAGGCCGTCCGCGTCCTGCTCGGGGCTGGCGTCCACGGCGACGTCTGCCGCAAAGGCGTCCGCTGCAACGGCACCCGCTGCGGCCAGGTCGTCTGCCAGGGGCTCGTCGATTTCCTGGGCAATCTGGTCGAGGTCCTCCACGGGCTGCGCGAAGTCGCTGGCCGGCATGGCGAAGTCGGCATCCTGCTCGTTGGGGACGAGCTCGGGCTCGGGCACGAAGGCGACCTCTGCCGCCACGGGCGCGGGCTCGTCGTCATGCACGGGAACGGGCGAGGGCACGAAGTCCTGTTCGCCGTAGCCAAAAACGTCCTGCGGCGGTGTGATGCCCAAGAACGCGTTCTCCTCGTCGCGCAGACGGGCCAGCGTGCGCGGGTCGATGTTCTCGGCGAACACCGAGAAGCGTCCCGGACGCAGCGCGGGATCCACCATAAAGCGCACGAGGGGCTTGCCCACAAAGGTGTAGCCGCGCTTCTTGGCCTGGGCCTCCACCAGCTGCGAAATCTCGTCGGTAAGGCTTATGTACAGGGGGCGCATCGTGGCGTCGTCCTTGGCCGAGACCAATATGGTAAAGAGGGCCGGAGCGGTGTCCACGCCGTCTATAACAAAGGTCTCGTCTTCCATCTCGCGCACCGCGCGCTTTGCCAGGCGCTTAAACGAGAAGGGAACGCGCTGCCCGGGGGCGCCCTCCATAAAGATGGCGCTCACGCGCTGCTCAAAGATGGTCAATACGTTCATGTTCGATCATCGCCCTCCAGGTTTTGGACGTATCCGCCAGTGAGGATATTCGCAATGCATAAGGTAGCACCTAAGCATAGCGTAATGCCAAGCGTCATGCTGTCCAGAGCCGACGTAATGTTTCCATTTTCCATTTGTGTGCACGCGTAGAACGCAAATCCGAGCACCACGAGGGCCGCGACCTGACCCAACACGCCAAACGTCATGCCACCCCGGCGCGTAAGCACCGAGCACGCCAGCGCACCCACGCCGCAGCCGCCCATGAGCACCCACGCCGCCGGCTGGACGAGCGTGGAGGCCATGGCTTGGGCAAGCTCCTGTGCCTCGAACCCCTGTTGCAGGCCAATGCCAAACAGACACCACAGCAGCCACCCCAAGACGCCGGTAACAAACGCGTCGAGGGGTCCCAAGGCCATGCCAGAAATGCCGACGCCTGCCAAAGGAGACGAGAGGCAGCTGGGAAGCAACAGGGCCGTTCCGGCCAGATGGTTGCGCCTGCCCACAAAGATCCACCACGCGAGTCCCACGAGGCCAACAAGCAGGGCAAGGGGAAACGAGAAGCGCGAGGGATACGCGCAAATCGAGGCCACGAGCGCGGTAATGCCCAAGGCGCCACCCACCGGTGGCCAGGCCAGGCTAGCAACCGCGACGCCGCCCACGCCAAACGCGAGCGCGTTGCTGGCGTTGGGGAGCATGAGGGGGATGGCCACGTATGCGGCCCATGCGGCGGTCGCCGCGGCAAGGATGCGCGTGACGGCGCTGCCCAGCCAGGGAAACTGCAGTCGCATGGGCACGTGGAGCCTGCCCCATTCCTCGGCGGGGTCCGGCTCGTTGTTCTCCTCGGTCTGGTTGAGGAGGTCCTGCAGGGACTCTCGCCCGTCGGCGGCGTCTCCCAGCGCCCGAACCAGGTCGCGCGCAAACAGCTCGACCGAGACCATGCGCGATGCTGGGTTGGGGTCGAGTGCCCGCAGGAGCGTCTCCTCCACGATGCCGGCCAGCTCGGGCTCGATGCGCGAAAGCGCCGGGGACGGACCGCGCTCAATGAGCTTGAGCGACTCCTCGGGTGTGTTGGCCGCATAGGGGCACGAGCCAGTGAGGGCCTCCCACACGACGACTGCCAGCGAGAACACATCGGTGCGCTCGTCCACGTAGTCGCCCTCAATCTGTTCGGGTGGCATGTAGCCAATGGTGCCGCCGCGTGCCCCGCCATAGCCTGCGGCCGACGCGAGCGACGCCATGCCAAAGTCCCCCAGCTTAACGGTGCCGGAGCGGTCCACGATGATGTTAGCCGGCTTGAGGTCGAGGTGCAGGACGCCGTTTTCGTGCGCAAAGGCGAGCGCGGAGGCAACCGAGTCCACCAGGTGGGCACACTCGTCGAAGGTGAGCACGCCGCCCTCCACGCGTGCCAGCAGATCGGCGAGGTTCAGGCCGTCCACGTACTCCATCACCAGATACGAGAAGTTCGCATCGCTTTCGAAGTCGTACATCCTCACGATGTTGGGATGGGCCAGCAGGCTCGAGGTGCGTGCCTCGGCAAGCGCCTCGTCCAGGGTGGAGGCCAGCACGGGTGAGTCGGACTCCAGGCGCAGTGGCATGCGCTTTATGGCCACGCGTCGCTGCAGACGGGCATCCCAGCACACGCTTACGGTGCCAAAACCGCCTTCGGTGTTGGTTTGCAAGATACGATAGCGTCCCAGCATGACCTCCGCGGGATCCTGTGGGTACGTGTTGATGGTGCCTTGCCTGGTACGGGTGGTTTGCTGCACGACGAGTCCCTGTTCGTTTATGGTGCGTTGCCGCGTGTACGCCCATTGTAGCGTTTCTCGCCGTGGCCGCAAACTAGGCCTGGAAAGGGGTGGCCCATCAAAGGGGGTTACCCCTTTGATGGGCCGACACAATCTGGCCTGTCCGTAAAAGTGGCCACGGGGCTTGCGCGAGCCAGAAAAATTTAAAAATTGGGTGTTGAAACTCGACGGACTTCGTAGTAGCATCTAATGCCTACGCGGGCGTGGCGGAATTGGCAGACGCGTACGGTTCAGGTCCGTATGGGGGCAACCCCGTGAAGGTTCAAGTCCTTTCGCCCGCACCATTGAATTCTGAGGCCCTTCGGGGCCTTTTTTTGTTGCCTGTTGGGGTTGGCGCGTGGGGCTGAGCCGTACGTGGGGAGACGCGCCTCGCAAGGCGTGTTCCGCACGCACGGCCAGCCCCTAACGCCGCTGACCTACCCTAGTTGAGCAGTGCCACGCCCGCGTTGAGGTAACCTGCGAAGGTACTCCACGCGAGGTAGGGGACCAGGCAGGCGCCCGCCAAGGGGTTGAGCCTAAAGGCGATTATTACGAGCGCCAGGATGTGTGCCCACATGACCACCAGCATGGCCAAGGCCACCCAATAGGCTTGAAGCCCAAAGAACACCGGCGACCAGGCAAAGTTGACGGCCAGTTGCAGTGCATAGAGCACCAGGGCAACAAGCCTAAGGCGTTGCTCGCCGCTGGTTTGGGGCTCGTGGACAAAGATCAAATAGCTTGCCACGCCCATCAGGATGTACAGCACGGACCAGGCAACGGGAAACAGCCACGCCGGTGGTGAGAGCGGCGGCTGATTGAGCTGCTCGAATCGTACCATGGCATCCTTGGTAAGCCAGGACGAAATGATGCCTGTTACCAGCGGTATCGCAATCGATGCTGCGAGTGCCGGAAGGCGAACGTGCATGGTGCGTTGAATCATGTACTTCTCCTCTCGAACGCTCCGTTGGAATCAGAGGAGTGTACCCATGGGCGTGTTGGGTTATACGTCAAGCCTTGATGGCTCACGGGGATGTCGCACAAGGAAGGGGTGCCGTGCCAACACAGCTGGTGTCAGCATGGCACCCCTTCCTTGCGCTAACTGCTATGAGCGGGTGTCTTCTCCGTCGTCAAACAGGTCCCAGTCGCCCTCCTGCTTCTCGTGGTTGTAAAAGCGGGCGCGAGTGCGCTTCTCGAGCAGCCAGGCGATGAGCACGAACAGCAGGACGCCCCCCACCATAAGCGCAATGACGCCCGGTCTCGTGCCAAAGAGCCATCCAAAGAACGCATTAATAGAATCCACGTCGGCGCCTTTCTTCGTGCTGTGTGCGTTTTGCATCCACAGTATATACTGATGGGTGCCGTGCGAGCGGCAAGAGATACACGAGAAGAGAGGTACCCCATGCTCGACATTACGTTCGTACGCGAGAACCCCGACGTGGTGGACGCTTCGTGTGCGTCGCGCCAAAACGCGCGCTGGGATCGCGAGCGCTTTTTCCAACTCGACGAGCAGCGTCGCTCCACCATCGTGGAGGTCGAGCGCCTGCAGGCCGAGCGCAATGCCGCGTCCAAGCAGATCGGCCAGCTCATGCGCGAGGGCAAGCGCGACGAGGCCGAGGCCGCCAAGGCCAAGGTGGCAGCCAGCAAAGGAACTATCGCCGAGCTCAACGAGCGTCGCAAGGAGGTCGAGCAGCAGCTGTTCGACCTGGTGGCGGGCATTCCCAACATTCCCGACGAGTCGGTGCCCTTTGGCGCTGACGATTCCGACAACCCCGAGGTTCGTCGCTGGGGCACGCCCCGCACCTTCGACTTCGAGTCCAAGGCGCACTGGGACCTGGGCCCCGAGCTGGGCATTATCGACTTCGACCGTGGCGTAAAGCTTGCGGGCACGCGGTTCTACGTGCTGGCTGGACTGGGAGCACGGCTGGAGCGCGCACTCATCAACTTTATGATCGACTGCCACAACGAGGCGGGCTTCAAGGAGTGGTGGCCTCCGGTGATCACCAACTACGACTCGCTGTTTGGTACCGGCCAGCTGCCCAAGTTCGACGAGGACCTGTATCACGTGGGAGAGGACATGTACCTCATCCCCACCGCCGAGGTCATGCTGACCAACCTGCATCGTGACGAGATTCTTGACGGCAGCCAGCTGCCGCTGTGGTACTGCGCCTTTACCCCGTGCTTCCGCGAGGAGGCGGGCAGCGCGGGACGCGACACGCGCGGCATTATTCGCGTGCACCAGTTCGACAAGGTCGAGATGGTAAAGTTCGCCAAGCCCGAGGATTCCATGAACCAGCTGGAGAGCATGACGGCCGAGGCAGAGCTCGTGCTGCAAAAGCTCGGCCTGCCGTATCGCGTGGTAACCCTGTGCACCGGCGACATCGGCTTCAGCGCCAAGAAGACCTACGACATCGAGGTGTGGCTGCCTAGCTACAACGCCTACAAGGAGATCTCCAGCTGCTCCAACTGCGGAGACTTCCAGGCTCGTCGCGCAAACATCAAGTACCGCGACCCGGCCGAGTTCAAGGGCACGCGCTTTGCACACACCCTCAACGGCTCCGGCTTGGCGGTAGGCCGTACGATGGCCGCCGTCATCGAGAACTACCAGAACGCCGATGGCACGATTACGGTACCCGAGGCGCTGGTGCCCTACATGGGCGGTGTAGAGGTCATCCGCTAGCGATTTTTGCCCCGCCTCTTCCCAAGCGGACGGCGGGGCCAACCAAGTTCAAAAATAAGAACATATGTTCCATTTTTGCAAAGTCTGTGCTATACTTCTCGATAAGCAAACAAACGTTCGATTGGAGTAGGCATGGTGGCAACGTATCCGTTGGAGTCCGTAGGAACAACACTACTCGACGAAGTCGAGGGAGAAGACCGTAGGCGCATGTACGTGCGCATGCGGCGGGGAACCACGGAGGTGGGCGAGCAGTCGTGTGGTCCGCTTACGCAGATGGTGTTCGACGCGGAGGAGCAGCATCACAGCGTGTACCTCTCGCTCGAGTCGCGAGCAAAGCTGGCGGCAAGTCTGGGTGAGACGAGCGCGGATCTGGAGAAGGCCCTCGCTCTGCGTGTGTCGAACGAGGGCCTGTTCTTAACCGACCTTATGGACGAGCTGGATGGTCGGGGGATACCCTATGGGTATCTAAACAGCGTGTCGGGAAAGTACGTGTGGTGTCGTCCCGAGTATGCATGAACCTGCGACGAAGGTGCTACTCCTGTTCTGCGGTCTCGTCACCTGCGACGCGCTCGCTACCAGCGGCACGCTCGGCGATACCCGCGAGGTCGCCCTCAACGCGGATGTTGCGCTGCGTGGCGGCGTCGATGGTTCCGGCGCGCAGCACGTCTCGCATGTCCACGCCGGTTGCGTCGCTCATGGTGTCGAACACCTGCTTGATAACCGCTGGCATGGCGCCCGAGATCTGGCTGATGCCCGAGCCTCCCTCGGCCCCGCCATAAATGGACACGTGGTCGATGGACGAGAGCGGACTGGCGACGGCTGCGGCCATGTCGGGCAGGATCTTGATCATCATCTCGGCCATGCCCGCCTGGTTCATCTTTTGCAGCGCCTCGGCGCGCTTCTCGAGCGCGGCCGCCTCGGCCTCGCCCTTGGCGCGGGCCGCCTCTGCCTCTGCCAGACCGCGGGCGCGGGCCGCCTCGGCCTCGGCCTCGCCGCGCAGGCGAATGGCCTTCGCCTCCTGCTCGGCGGCGTATACCTGTGCCTCGGCCTCGCGCTTTTGGGCCTCCATGCGCGCCTCGGCGTTCTGGATCTCCCTGTACTTGTCGGCCTCGGCCTGCTTGCGTACCTCGGCGTCGAGTTCCTGCTCGCGCACGCGCACCGACTCTGCCTTGGCACGCGTCTCGGCCTCGAGCACCGTGCGGCGCTGCTCCTGCTCCTGGATGTGGTAGGCGGCGTCGGCCTTGGCGCGCTCGGTGTCCTCCACGGCCTTGAGCTGAGCCTGCTTAATGGCGAGCTCGTTCTGGCGCTGGGCAATCTGCTGGTCGGCGGCAACGCGGGCCTCGTTGGCCTCGCGGTCGGCCTCGGCTTGTGCCACGGCCACTTCCTTCTCGGCCTTCGCCTTGGCAATGCTGGCGTCCTTCTTGATCTTGGACGTGTTGTCCATGCCGAGGTCGTTAATCAGGCCGTGCTCGTCGGTAACGTTCTGGATGTTGCACGACAGGATCTCGATGCCAAGCTTCTCCATGTCGCGGCTGGCCTTGGCCATAACTTGGTCCGAGAACGAGTCGCGGTCGGTATTAATAGACTTGAGGTCGAGCGTGCCGATTATCTCGCGCATGTTGCCCTGCAGGGAGTCCTGCAGGCTGGCGGCGATGTCGGCCTCGCGCATGTTGAGGAAGTTGCGCTCGGCAAGCAGCATGCCGTCGGGATCCTCGGTAACGCGCACCTTTGCGACGGCATCAACGCGCACGTTAATGAAGTCGTTGGTGGGAATAAACTGATCGGTCTTGATGTCCACCGATATCTGCTTGAGGCACAAGCGGTCCACGCGCTCGAAGAACGGGATCTTGAACCCCGCCCGCCCAATGAGAACGCGCGGCTTGGCATGCAGGCCCGAGAGGATAAGCGCCTCGTCGGGGGATGCCTTTACGTAACCGGACAACATAAAGACGAGAAGGGCCACCACGATTGCAGCGATGATGGGAACCAGCCAAATGGGTATGAAGCCAAACATGATAACTCCTTTCAAAGGAACCCAAACGACCCTTGAGCAGGGATTTTATCAAATCGGGAATCGGCCACTATCGAGTTTCGCCGCAGTCGCCCCGGACTCGGTCCCGCGAATAAAAGTGCTGGTAGGCGATTTGATTTATATGGAGAAACTATGGAGTTATGCTATGAGGGTTGCATCTGAGCGTTGCGCCCGTTTGCTCGAGGCCATGTTGATTGATAGGCCACGGGCCAGTCCGCGAACGGCGACCGAACAGTAACTGTTTTTCGCCTGTCGCGGGCGATGAATGCCAAGCCTTTTTAAGTATAGTCTCAAATGGTATAATAAAGGTATAAGTGGCATATAGGAGGTGTATATGCACTTTGAATATGACCCGAAGAAGAACGATGCAAACCAAGCGAAGCGCCATGTGAGCTTCGAGGAGGCGATTGGCAAGACGTTTTCCGTTTTGTGTTCGGTCATACATACGAGACGCGGGGATGCAATACGGGTCATTTCGGCTCGGCGTGCAACCAAGGGGGAGAGGAGGACCTATGAGTGCCATAAGGGATACTGAGGACAAGCTGCTCGATCGCTTCGATGCTGGCGAGGAGGTGCTTGACATGTTTGATCTTGAGCGTGCGGAGCACCCCAACCGCGAGCTGAAGCGCGTGAACGTTGACTTTCCCGTGTGGATGGTCGATGCCCTCGACGATGAGGCGGGGAGGCTGGGAATAAACCGGCAGGCCGTCATCAAGACGTGGATTGCCGAACGCCTGGACCGCATGCATAAGGTTGCGGCGACGTTGTAGCCGGCCTATCAATGGGGGCACCCCCGTTGATAGGCCACGGGCCAGCCTGTGAACGGCACCTCTTCCCAAACGGATATCACTGCCACGCGGTATACTGACGAGGGAGGTAACGCTATGGATTACGACGTGATTATTATTGGGGCGGGGCCAGGAGGCATCTATGCGGCGTACGAGCTCACGCGCATTGCGCCGAGCCTGCGCGTGGCCGTGTTCGAGGCGGGCAACCGGCTCGACAAGCGCAAGTGTCCCATCGACGGCAAGCGCATAAAGACGTGCATTCGCTGCAAGAGCTGTTCCATTATGAGCGGCTTTGGCGGCGCGGGGGCCTTCTCGGACGGCAAGTACAACATTACCAACGACTTTGGTGGCAACCTCTTTGAATACCTTGGCAAGGAGCAGGCCATCGAGCTGATGGAATACGTGGACCGCATTAACCTCGCGCATGGCGGTGAGGGCACCCGGCTGTACTCGACGGCCAACACCACGCTAAAGAAGACCTGCCTGCAGCACAAACTCCAGCTGCTCGACGCCTCGGTACGCCATTTGGGCACCGATAAAAACCACGTGGTGCTGGAAAACCTGTATGCCGAGCTCGAGCGTCTCGTGGACTTCTACTTCCTCACGCCCGTGGAGCGTCTGGAGGTGGTGGAGGGCGCATATCGTGTGCACACCAAGCGTGGCGAGTACACCTGCTCGTCGTGCATCGTGTCGGTTGGCCGCAGCGGCAGCAAGTGGATGGAGGAGGTGTGCCACGACATTGGCATACCTACCGAGTCCAACCGCGTGGACATCGGTGTGCGCGTGGAGCTGCCCGCAGAGCTCTTTAGCCACCTTACCGACGAGCTCTACGAGAGCAAGATCGTGTATCGCACCAAGAAGTTCGAGGACCGCGTGCGCACGTTTTGCATGAACCCGCGCGGCAGCGTGGTGAGCGAGAACACCAACGGAATCGTAACGGTAAACGGCCACAGCTACGAAGACCCCGAACGGCAAACCGAGTACACCAACTTTGCCCTGCTCGTGTCCAAGCACTTCTCGGAGCCGTTTAAGGACAGCAACGGGTACGGCGAGAGCATCGCGCGGCTGTCCAACATGCTGGGCGGTGGCGTTATTGTGCAGCGCTTTGGCGACCTCATTCGCGGGCGCAGGAGCACGCACGAGCGCATTGCCGAGAGCTTTGTGGTGCCCACGCTCAAGGCTGAGCCGGGCGACCTGAGCCTGGTGCTGCCCAAGCGCATTATGGACGGCGTCATCGAGATGATTTATGCGCTCGACCAGATTGCTCCCGGCACAGCCAACGACGACACGCTGCTGTACGGTGTGGAGGTCAAGTTCTACAACGTGCACGTGCGGCTCAACAACAACTTGGAGACCGACTACAAGGGACTCTACGTTATTGGTGACGGCAGTGGCGTTACGCACTCGCTCTCGCATGCCTCCGCCAGTGGCGTGTTTGTGGCGCGTGACATCCTGGCTCAGACCGAGTGCCGCTAGAATAGAGGTAGGGCACGACAACCGCACAGAAGGGGGACGAACATGAACTCGCAGGCAGAAATCGCGTTGGTCGACTTCCAAAAGGACTTCGAGGCGTTTATTGTCTCGTGCAACGAGCTCGAGGAGTCGGATCGCTGGGACGTGGACGAGCTCGGACCCACCGCGGCATACTTCGAGTCCGACCTGTTTGGTGCGGTCTTGCAGGTGATGTCAGCCGATGGCGTGTTCGAGCGGCCCGAGGCCGAGGTGCTCAACGCCATGTTCGATACGAGCTATACCCCGCGCCAGCTCAGCGACCTGTATCACTCCGTGGGGCCAGTGCTTAAGGCCTACCTCAACGACGACTCCGACGACGCGCTCACGATTTTGTCGAGCACAGACCCCAGCTTGGCGGAGTCCTACCGCAGCCTGCTGCTGGAGGCATGCCGCATCGTCTCACTCAGTGATGGCGTTGCCGAGAAGAGCGAGCGCATGCTCATCGCCCAGCTGCGCGAGGCGCTGGCATAGGGGATGGGCGAGGACTGGACCTTCTCTGCAACCTCAATGACGGCCGAGGACGCAGGCGTCCCCGACGAGCTGCAGTGCTGGGTCTACGACGTCTCGGAACTCCAGCGCGCTTCGGCGTTTGGTGCGGCCATGGCCCAGCTGCCGTGGCCCGAGCGTCGCGCCAAGGTGGGGCGGTTCGTCTTTGCCAAGGACCAGTGTCTGTGTCTGGGTGCGGGCCTGCTGTGCGCGCATGCCCTGCGTGCGGTGGGCGTGAGCGACCTGACCATGGACTACGGTGAGTTCGGCAAGCCCCGCCTAAAGAACGATTCCCGCGTGCACTTTAACGTGTCGCACAGCGGGACCATGGCCGCCTGCGCCGTGTGGAGCGCACCGGTGGGCATCGACGTCGAGGAGCGCCAGCCGTACGACGAGGGCGTGGCGCGGCTCTGCTTTACGGACGCCGAGCTGGCCTGGCTTGGCCGACAGGACGACACGGACCAGGCCTTCACGCGCCTGTGGACCCGAAAAGAGAGCTACCTCAAGCTGCTGGGAACCGGCCTCAGCAAGCCGGCCAACTCGTTTGAGGCCATGCCCGGCGCGTACCCCGAGTCAGGCATTCGCTTTTGCGAATACGTGCTGCCGGGGTACGCGCTCTGCGCATGTGTGAGGGCTACAGGCCAAACGTAAGGGTGAGGACGTTCTTGTTGTCCTGGCGCTCGTACGCAGCATCCTTGCTCGTTTCGCGCATGAGCATGATGCCCATGCCGCCCATGTCCATGTCCTCGAACTCCCGCTCCTCCGCGTTGTGGGAAAGCGGGTCGAACGGCGTTCCGTCGTCTGCGATGCGCACCACGAGCGTGTCGCCCGCCTTGCGTACCGCAACCTCCACGGCGGTCGCTCCGGAGTAGTACACCACGTTGGCAAAGGCCTCGTCGCAGGCTAGGATGGCCTGCTTCGCCTCTGGGGTTGCGCCGCACAGCTCGACGACGTGCTCGCGTACCGTCTGGAAGGAAGAGAGCTCCGGCTCGAGCGTTGCCTGCCAGTCCGCGTCGTCTTCGCCCGTCGCGAACAGGGCGAGCAGCGTGACGTCGTCGAACTGCTCCCGCTCTCCCGCAAAGGCGTCCACCGCATTCACCGCGGCCTGCACGGCACCCTGAGCGTCACGCGCGTCTTTTACCGCCTCCATGAGTCGCTCCTCTCCAAAGAACTCGCTGTGGGGGTTTACCGCCTCGGTCGTGCCGTCGGTGTAAAGCAGCACGCCCTCGCCGGGCCGCAGGACCAGCGTCTCGTTTACGATGCCAGCGTCCTCGAACAGACCCAGAGCGATGCCGGGATCGGGGTTCAGGTACGTGCCACCCACCATAAGCGGGGGCGTGTGGCCTGCGTTGGCATAGGTGAGCACGCGCGTCGCGGGGTCGTAGACGCCGGCGACCAGCGTAACAAACATGTTCTCGGGATTGTTGTGCATTACCAGGTCATTTGCCTCGTTGAGGGCGCGCGCGGGGTCCAGGTGTGACTGGAGCTTGTTGTGCAGCAACGTGAGGAACATGGCCATAAAGAGCGCCGCGCTCACGCCCTTGCCCGAGACGTCGGCAATCACCAGCAGCAGCTTGCCGTCGTCGAGCGCGGTAAGGTCGTAGAAGTCGCCGCCCACGGCCCGCGCGGCCCGCTCGAACGCGTAGGCATCGAAGCCGTCGCCCACGCACTGCGTAGTGGGGGGTACCAGACCAAGCTGAATGCGACGCGCCACCCCCAGCTCGGTGTCGGCCGCCACGCGCTCCTCGCACATTTGGGCGATGCGTCCCACGTAGTCGTCGATGTCGTCGGTCATCTGCTCGAACGAGCCCTGTATCTCGACGATCTCCTTGGTCTTGCTCGAGACGACGTGCTCCTGGCTGTGGGCGCCGTCCTGCACGAAGCTGCGCATGCGGGCCGAGAGCAAACGCAGGGGGTCCGAGACGCTCTTCTTGAGCATAACAATCTCGACCGCGGCGATAATGGCAATGCCAACAAGGAGGGGGACGGCAAACGCGAGGGTGTACTCCCAGATTTCCCGTTGCTCCTCCTCCGCGTCGAAGTCGGCTCCAAAAACGATGGGCTTCGTAGCGCCGTCAATGGTGAGCGGGCAGTACCAGCACAGGTCGTAACCGTACTCGTTGTGGGTAATCTCGGCGACATCGCTCGGCGTTCCATTGGCCGCCTGCACCTCGAGTTGGGAGAGTGGCACGCTTGACTGTGCGCCAAGGCCTCGCTGGCTCCGCACTACCTGGTCCTCGCGATCGTCCTGGGCAACGCAAAACAGGTAGGTGCGTGTTCCGCTGCTGACGTCAGCCTCGTACACATAGAGGTATTCGGCCTGAAAGGTAACGCTGAGCTCGCGAAGCGCCTTACGAACGCGCTCATACGCGGCGTTGGAATCCGCGCCAAAGAGCTGGTCGTAGGAGAGGTTGTCGAAGATTGCCTGCGTCTCCTCCGTGACCATGGAGGCAACGTAGCAATAGCTCTCGGTGATCTCGTTGGAGCTGTGCCAGTTGCCCACCGCCAAAGAGACGCATATGGCCACGGCAAAGGCCGCGGCGTTAAAGAGTGCGAATCGATGGAGGATGGAGCGCGTCATGTGGGATGCGATTGCTATGCGAGGTTCAGGCGCTTGTCGAAGCCGGTCATGTGCAGCACCTGCATGACCTCGGGCGACGCGTTTTTAATCGTGAGGTTGCCCGACACCTTTTTGTGCGCGACAACAAGCGAGCGGAGGCCGGCTGAGGAGATGTACTCCAGCTCGGTAAAGTCCAGGACGAGCGCCTCGCAGGCGGGGTCGAGCTTTTCGAGCTCGGCCGAGAAGCTCGGTGCGCTGTTTGTGTCGAGCCAGCCGTTGAGCGCGATGGTGGTGGTCGTGCCGTTGGTAGTGGAGGTGATTTCCATAAGAGCCCCTTTCTTCGAATGTCTCTTATTGTAGGGCTTTTTGGCGCGAGGACCTATTAAAGCTGCGGTGTCCGTTTGGGAAGAGGCGCCTTTTGGCCATCGCCCGATGGCCAAAAGGCGCCTCTTCCCAAACGGACACCGCCACCCGTGGCAGCCAATGGGGGACAGCCTGCAAAATGACCTACTCCATAAGGTAGAGCTGTCCCGAGAAGGGCGCGAGCGTGCAGGCGAGCTGGGAGTTGGCGAGCTTGAACCAGCGGCAGTCGTCCTCGTACGTCGCGCCGCTAAATCGCTGCCAGTCGGTGTTGAGCAGCATCTGCGCGCGGCGCACGTCCTCAAGGCTCACCACATAGCCGGGCAGCTCCTTGTTGGAGAGGTTGAGCACGCACAGCATGCGCTCGCTCGTGCTGCGTCTCTCGAAGGCGTACACCACGTTGGTGGGGTCCGACACCTGGCGCCACGCGAAGCCGTTGCCGTCGTAGTCGTTTGCCCACAGCGCCGGATGGTTGGCGTGGAGCTCGTTGAGCTCGACGCAAAAGCGGTAGAAGGAGTCGTGCAGGGGGTACTGGCGCAGCGACCAGTCCTGCTCGCGCCGCTCGTCCCACTCGCGCAGCTGTGCCAGCTCGCAGCCCATAAAGTTCAGCTTCTTGCCGGGATGGGCGTACATGTACAGGGCGAGGGTCCTGGCCTGTGGAAACTTGAGGTCGTAGTCGCCCCACATCTTTTGGACGATGGTGGCCTTCTCGTGCACGACCTCGTCGTGCGAGAGCGAGAGCATGTAGCGCTCGCTCGGGTAGTACATCATGGAGAAGGACAGCTTGTGGTAGTTGTCGCTGCGCTCCTCGGGAGGCGTGCGAAAGAGGTTGAGCGTGTCGTTCATCCAACCCATGTCCCACTTGTAGTCGAAGCCCAAGCCACCCTGCTCGGTTGGGGCCGTGATGCCGGGATAGTCGGTGGAGTCCTCGGCAATGAGCATGGCCTTGGGATGGAGGTAGTGCAGGCCGCCGTTCATGTTGCGCACGAACTCGACAGCGGGGGCGTTGACGCCCTTGGCCTTGTCTCCCTGGCGATATACGATGCGGCTGATGGCATCCATGCGCAGGCCGTCAAAGTGATAGGCGCCGAGCCAGTAGTTGGCGGCGCTTTGCAAAAACGAGCGGACCTCGCCACGATCGTGGGCAAAGTTGTAGCTGCCCCACTCGCTCTTTGCCTCCTTGGGATCCGTGGGCTCGAAGAGCGGCGTGCCGTCGAAGCGCCCCAGGCCGTAGTCATCCGTGGCAAAGTGCACGGGAACGAAGTCCAGGATTGCCCCGATGCCCGCCCCGTGGAGCATGTCCACGAGCTCCATCAGCTGGTGTGCCGTGCCGTAGCGGCTGGTAGGCGAGAAGAACCCCGTGGGCTGATATCCCCAGGAACCGTCGAAGGGATGCTCCAGCAGCGGCAGGAACTCGACGTGCGTGTAGCCCGTCTCCTTGAGGTAGGGGATGAGCTGATAGGCGATCTCGGCGTAGGTAAACCAGTCGCCCACCTCCAGGCTCTGCTGCGTGCCGCTGCGCTTGCGCCAGCTACCCAGGTGCAGTTCGTATATGTTGAGCGGCTCGTCGTAGCAGGCGGAGCGATGGGCCATCCAGCCCTCGTCGTGCCAGTCGAACGAGAGGTCGCGCACGATGGAGCGGTGAGCGGGACGCAGGTCCATGCCGTAGCCGTAGGGGTCGCAGTGCTCGTGGGCCTCGCCGTCGTGATGCACCACGTAGGTGTAGGGGTCGCCCGGACCCATGCCGTCCACGTGGGTTTCCCAAAAGTTGCCGTCGGCGACTTGGTGCATGGGCACGTCGCCAAAGTTCGTGCGAACGTCGATGTGCTGCGCGGCCGGGGCGTACGTGCGAAACGTCACACCGCCATCCTCGAGGTGCGCGCCCAGCCAGGTGTGGGCAAAAAACTCTGCCCCCGCATAGAATTCCTCGATGTTCATGCTGCCTCCCACCTGTTGAATGTAGCCGAAGCATGGTACTCCAAACGACGGAGAAGAACAACACGAGGTGTGGAGGGTGTGCGTCGGGCGCGCCGGGTGCCGCCGTTGTCCGCTTGGGAAGAGGTTTATAAAAGCGCTGTCCCATTGTTGCAACGTCTGCTATACTGTGTTTTCGCGTCCCCATCGTCTATCGGCTAGGACGGCACCCTTTCAAGGTGCAGAGGCGGGTTCGACTCCCGCTGGGGGCACCAGACCGCGAAGAGTCGAACTCGGTTTCAACCGATATCAGTTCGCTCTGAGAATATGGATGGAGTAGGGCAACACGCTCTGCTCCATTTTTTTGCAGGTAGGCCACCCACCGTCCCAACGTGGTCACCTCACAGACGAGGAATCGCGCCCACCTCCGACGGCCAAGAAACAACAAGCTCGCCAAGTAGCGCTGGGCTTCGACGGATAATGCATGTGTCACGCCGAACCTTGAGGAGGCCTCGAATGTCCATGAGCGAGCTCGAAGTCCTGGCGCACATCGACCGCGAGATGCTCTACTCCTTCGTGTGGGGCATACCTGCGGAGATCCTCGCGGAGCGCATGCGGGTCTCGGTCGTATCGATCGAGAGAAGCTGCGCGAACAGGGGAATACCCTTCCCCGGCGAGGGCTACTGGATGAAGGTGGCCGCGGGCGTGAAGCCGGCGATTCCGCCGCTGACAAAGCACAGGCCCGGCCCGCGAGGAACCACCGGAACGGTTGAGGGTGCAGTCAGCAACGCGAAGGCCAAGGAAGAGGACCCTTTCAGAGTCATCAACGAACTGCTCGGTGCGGGAACCGTAGACCTCATCGTAAGTGCTGCCAAGGCCATAGTCATCGACCCGAACGCCGAGCTCAGGCCCCACCTCAGTTGGCAGAGGGACGTATGCAGCAGCGAACGCGCCCTCCAGAGATGGCTCTCGGAGAACGAGCTGTCATGCCGTCACCTCTGGTACTACCCGTCTCCCGGCTCCGTCGCGAGGATGTGCGCGATCCTCGAGGCGATGGGAAGGGCCGCCGAGAGCCTCGGGGGGTCCTACGACGAAGGCGGGTTCGACATCTTCGGCGAAAGGGTGCACGTCGGCTTCTCCGAGCACCTCGGCAAGTACCGGAAGGGGCAGACGCCGAGCCGCGCCTACAATGGTCTGCTGACCATGTACATTGGGACGGACGTCTACAAGGACTTCCGGAAGAAGACCCTCGAGCGGGACATCCCGAGAGCGTTCGTGAACCTCTGCGTCAATGCGGCCTACCAAGCGAAGGACAGGAGGGATGCGCTCGAGGCGCTCATAGAGACAAGAGCACGCTACGCCTCGAGGCAGGCGTCAATCGCCGCCGAGAACGAGCGCCGCAAGTCGTTCAACAGGGAGGCCGACCGCTACGCGGAGGCCCTTCGGCTCGCCAATGCCCACGACCGCGCCGAGAGCCTGAGGAGGTACGCCCGCGCGCTCGAGGGCGCCGGGCGGAGCGACGAGGCCGCCTGGGTGCTGGCGAAGGCGGACTGGGCGGACCCGGTCACGCACTCCCATGACATGGTGTTCGGTGACGATCACACCTCGGACGGCTCGGCACCGGCGAGGAAGCCGCAAATCCCATACGAGTCAAAGGGCATGGAGGCAGACGGGTATTTCGGACAACCGATTGGCGATCCCTCGCCAACGCTTGAGGCCTTCAGAAATATTCTTCGGGAGCATCGAAATTTGGAGGGATGAGCAGCGCGTTGCTGTCTCTGTATCACGCATTGCGAACCATAAATACACGGCCACAAGAAACTTCATTACCCTCGGTGGCACCACCCTGGCACAGGCTTCGGGCGGGAGCAGGCACCCCTAGCGCTCCCGCCCTCCACCAGACGCGGATCCGCCACGTGCCGCCGCGCCATGCCCGCACCATGGCGGCACGTGGCGGATTCGCTTGCCCTCAGGGCGCCACCGAGGGGGTGAAGGGCATCCCCTCACGAGTCCGAGAGGGGACGAACATGAACGATACGACCACCACCGCGCGCGAGGGCATCCAGACGCTTGGCACCGTGGGCGCCGAGCCCGTGGGCTGGGACGCGGCCGAGGACATGCCCGAAGAGTACGAGAGGGCGTGCATGGAGCTCACCGCAGAGGCGCTCACCCGCGCGGGCATGCTCGTGCTGGGCGTGCCGGGAGACACCGACCTCGTGTACGTGGAGGGCGACGAGGTCTGCGTGGGTCGCGTCGCCCCGCTGCCCTCGCAACTCATCGACACCACCAAGGAGGACCTCGAGGAGACCGTCTCCGACGCATGCGAGGAGCTGCCCACCGCATACCTCGCCGCCGCCATGGCCGCCCACGCCGTCACGGGCGCCGAGAGCGTGCGCTGCGACGCCCTCACGTTCTGCATGGAGCCATCGCAGAGGCGCATGCGGGTGTGCCACGTGCGCGGGGTCTGCCGCATGTAGCCATGCGACGACACAAGCCCGAGCGCCAGCGCCCGCCACCACCGGCGGGCGCCTTTCTTTTGTGTGGAGTTTGTGCAGGTCAGAACGCCGGCCGGAGGCCGCCGCCACGGCGCGTGCCGAGCCCACGCGTTCGCCCGTCCAGATCTCGCAGGCACCCCTACCGCTCGATTGGACGGGATTGTGCGTACGACGCGAGCGTCGCACGCGGGGCCGTTCGCACGGGCCCGCGCAAGGGGCCACACGAAGCCCGGCACAAATCCCTGCGGCATTGGTGCAGGCTGTCGTGAGGCCTCCCGTGCGCGCCCCTACCACGAAGGCAAAGACCCTTGGCATCCAAGGGTTGTGAAGCAAGCGCAGGCAGTGCGCGCAACCACCACCCGAGAGGAGACAAGGACATGAAGAGCAACAAGGCATACAAGGACATGACGCGCGAGGAGCGAAAGGCCGCAGCGCAGGCCAAGGCCCAGGCGGCGATCGACCGCATTGGCGACGGCATCCGCGACGTGTGGAGCAGCGAGAGCTGGGCCAGGTGGCTCGACACACTCGCCACGTTCCATGACTACAGCCTCAACAACAGCGTGCTCATCGCCATGCAGATGCCCGAGGCGACGCGCGTTGCGTCATACCGCAGCTGGCAGCGCGACTTCAACCGTCACGTACGCAAGGGGGAGCACGGCATCGAGGTGCTCGTGCCCATGGTCGTGAAGAGCAAGAACGATGAGGACGAGGCCGCCGAGGAGGACGCGCCCGAGCGCAGGAAGCTCGTGGGCTTCAAGGTCGGCCACGTCTTCGACGTCTCGCAGACCGAGGGCGAGCCCCTGCCAGAGATCGCGTGCCATGTCAGCGCGGACGTCTCCGACTTCGACTCCCTGATGGAGGCCATAATGACCGTTAGCTCGTATCCCATAGAGGTCATGGACGGACTGCCGTCCGAGACGAACGGGCTCTTCTCCCGCCGCATGGGCTACATCGTCGTGCGCAAGGGCATGCCCGATGGCCAGACCGTGAAGACGTCGCTGCACGAGCTCGCGCACTCCGTGATGCACGACGCGGACGCGGAGGGGTTCCCCGGCCACCTCGCACGGGGGCCGGGGCGCACGCAAACGATGCATAAGCACGCGTTTATGCATCGTTTGCACATCCGTTCGCAAGGGCACGAACGAGAACCAAAACTCACATTAGGGAGTGTGATGGCCTATGGGAAGACCGCCTAGGAGGTGCCCCATGTGCGGCTCTAGGTCCGAATGGAGGAGGGTCGAGGTCTCCAGGGGCGGCATCACTTTTTACATAAGGGGTACTCCCGTTTGAACAAAAGGGGTACTCCCATTTGTTCAAACGGGAGACACCCCCACGCGCAAAACCCTTACTTCGCGTAGAACTCGTTCACGTGCTGGCTGATCACGGCGAGGTCGAAGTACTGCGAGTAGTCCTTCTTGCCGTCCTTCTCCTGCGTGAGGACGTAGTCGGGCTCCACGCCGAAGTCAACGTGCTGGTTGTTCTTGTCCATCAGCTTGTAGCGGGCGGACAGGTTGAACGAGAGCCCCTCCGACTCGGGGGTGACCTGAGGCGAGTTGGCACCGCCGCCCGAGGTCTCGCCGAGCAGGCACACGCCGTTGTCCTTGGCCATGTTGGCGAGGTAGTTCGCAGCGGAATACGAGTACGACGAAGCCACGACCGCAAAGTTGAACGGATAGCTCACCTCGTTGTCCTTCTCGTCGAACACGCGGTCGAAGTTGGCGTCCACGTCGTAGTGGATGACCTCGTCCTGACCGGAGAGCTCGTTGAACTGGTGACGGTAGGTCTGCCCGCTGATGATCTTCGAGATGGTGGTTGAGATGCCGCTCTCGCCGCCCGGGCACAGCGCGACGTTCACGACAAAGTTCTTGATTGCGGGATTGGCCTTGGCCTTGTCGAGCGCCTGCATGAACATGCCCATGGAGTCCTGCGGCTTCTCGTTCGTCTCGCCGTTCTCGTAGGCCGTCCAGCCCGCGCGGTCGATGACGTAGTTGGCCGTGACGACGAACATCGCGGTGTCGCCCTGCTCCATGTAGATCGCGACGCCGGAGCCATCTGCGTACCGCAACGGCTCGACAGGGAGGCTCTTATCGTCAATTCCCTTGCTGATCACGGCCGCAATCCCCGCGGAAGACTCGGCGCTCCTCAGTGAGTTCGTGTTCTTGCTCAATCCGAGCTCGTCCATCCTCTGTCCCCACTTGCCGACCTCTTCCTGCGACATCCAGGTCATCATGTCCCGGTACGCCGTATGGCCGCCGTCGTCGAGGGCGCTGTTGATCAGGCAGTTCAGACCGAAGGCGTATTCCTTCATGTCCGTGGACTTCAGGGCCTCCTTCACGCCGGAGAGCTTCATGCCGTCGATGGTCTTGTCGAGCGTCTTGTCGAGCCCGTCGGCCTTGATGCTCTCCGAGATGCGGCTGCTCGCGGGGTGCCCGTAGAAGGTGTCCACGTAGAAGCACAGGTTGTTGTAGTCGAAGGCGGCGCGCTCGGCGGAACGATTCTCCTTGGTGAAGGCGTAGTAGTTCTCGTCCGTGTCCATGGCGTTTTTCGTCTGCAGCACTTCCATGCCGTCGCTTATGTAGACGCCCTTGCCGTTGTAGAACACCTCGTAGACGAACGGGCAGCTGAAGATGTCCGCGAGCGTGGGCAGGGGAACCCACAGGCTGTCGCCGTCGGCCACGAGGTCGATCCCGTACTTCTTGAAGTCGACGGTCCTGGGGGTCGCGTCGCCCGTGCGGTCGGTGCCGGAAACGCGCACGAACGGGGCGGCGGGGTCGGCCTGCTCTGCCAGGAACAGCGAGTAGTAGGGTACCATGGTGTAGGCGTCCAGGTTCTCGCAGGAGAAGGTGTCGGCGTCAGCGTCGAACGTGGCCTCCGTGCCGTCGTAGGCGGGCGCCTCGAACACGCTGCCGTTGTGCGTGACCGTCATCTGCTTGGCCTTCTCGGGGTACTTGTCGGCGCCGGTGAAGTAGAGCTTGTTGTAGAACTCGTCGATCTTCATGTAGGGGATGCCGGCGATCGTGCGCACCGTGACGCTCTCGGTGGAGTTCATGGTGTCGCGGTAGACGGGGACGGACTGGTCTCCGTCCGGTGCCGGTGTGGCGGCGGTGGTGGTGCTCGCGTTGCTCGAGCTGTCGGAACTCGCGTTGCCGCCGGAGTTGGCGGGGCTGCCGCCGCATGCCGCGAGCGTGATCGCGAGGGCGGCCGTCGCCGAGAGGGACAACAACTTGGATATGGCCTTCATCTTCTTCCCGTTTTCCTTTCCTTCGAATCGGTTGGCGCAGGTAGGACCCGCATCCATCGCGAGTCCGATTTTAGTGGGGGGAGGTCGTCTAAGGCAAGGGGCGACAGGGGGCAGGGCTGCAAGTTGCGGGGCCATCTGCGGTCGCGCCACCCCGGACTTTTCCCAAACCGCACACGCTCGGCTCGACTGTGTGCGGAGACGGAACCATGCGGGGCGTTATGGTTCCCGTTTCGCACACGGTGGGCAAACCGGAGGCGCAGGTCGGCCGACCAGATTCTCTCGTTGCACGGCGAGGGTTGTGGTAGTTTCGCTTGCCAAGGCGTCTTTTCCCCTTTTCGGGGCTCATCCGACGCGAGAGACTCAGCGACGGTTATCAACCACCCTTTCCCCTCCATGGGGATTATCCGAGTGATGTGTCCCTCTTAGCGAGACACGGATGGCACCGCCCCAGGAGAAGGACCGCTGCTGTGGCAGCTGGCCTACCCGCACCTGGTACTCCGTGCCTACCAGTTCTATGGCGCGCGCGACCTCGTGGAGTCCGAGTGGCCGACCTCGGTCTTGGCGACGAAAATCAACTCGCCGCACTTCTTGCGAAAAAGATCGAGGAGGAGGGCGGCGTCCTTGCCACGGGCATCTTTGGCACGACGATCGCCTTCGAACTGTTGCACCGCACGGGCCATTCGGACGTCGTGGAGCGCTGGCTCACGCGTGAGGAGGCGCCCAGCTTTAAGGCCATGCTCGCGAGCGGCAATGGCGCCTTGGCCGAACAGTTCGAGACGTTTCTCTCGTCGTACAACCACGCCATGTTCTCCAGCTACCTGCAGTGGTTCTACCAGGGACTTGTGGTCGCTTGGTTCACGGCACTCACGCCCGCCCAGATGGAGGGCAAGGAGTAGGCCGCAGGGACAACAACTAAGCCCTTCCTTTCCTCGCGCCGCCCTGTTCACGGAGGGCGGCGCTTTTCTGGCATCATGGGGACGATGCTTTACAGGCTCGTGCCTTATCAACTACAAGGAGAGTACGAATGCATTACGAAGAGGTCTTTTTGAGCGAAGGCGGAGCAGCATGGCAAGTCGGGAGGACCTGCTAAACGACGAGGCGGCAACCTGGGCTGGGCTTTGCGCGAACTGGCTTGCCCTCGACGACAAAGGAGAGCTGAGCCACTGCTAATTATAAAATACGCATAACGTGAGAACGTATGAGTAAATTGGTCGCAAACCATGGCGAAAAAACCAAGAAATTGGTCGCAAGCAACTATCTAGAATTGCTAAAATTGGTCGCAAGTCATACCTCGCAACACGAAGGCGGTGGTTTTCATGTCGCTTTGTCGCAGCATCGAAGACGAGCTGACCCGTTGGTACGAAGACCCCTCCCACAAGGCGCTCCTCGTTACCGGTGCCAGACAGGTTGGCAAGACCTTTGCCGTCCGCGAGTTCATGAAGGAGCACTACGATACGGCGCTCGAAATCAACTTTGTAGAGACGCCACGGGCAAAGGCCATCTTTGAGGGCAATCTTGATGCCAATACGCTGATCGCCAGCATCACGGCCTTTTCTGGTGTGCCACTTGAAAAGGGAAAATCCCTCGTCTTCTTCGATGAGATACAGGAGTGCCCGCGCGCGCGAACGGCCATCAAGTTCCTTGTCGACGATGGCAGGTTTGACTACATCGAGTCGGGATCGCTCCTGGGTGTCCTCTATCACGATGTGCCGTCGCTTCCCGTGGGGTACGAAAACGTCGTGCGCATGTACCCGTTGAGTCTGAGGGAGTTCTTCGTGGCCTTGGGCGCGCAGGTAGAGACTTTTGATCTGCTTGAGGACTGCTACAGGCGAAGAAAGACGGTTCCGACCGCCATTCACGAGCGCATGCTTCAGCTGACTCGGCTCTATCTGGCCTGCGGTGGCATGCCCGCTGCCGTCGACCGGCTGGTACAGACGCAGGATCTAGCCAGTGTCCTTGCTGTGCAGCGCGATATAGTGGAGTTGTACCGGCTGGATATAGCCCGCTACGCATCGAACAAGCCTCATGTTAAGTCCATTTTTGACGCGATGCCGAGCGAGATCATTGGTACCAACAAGCGATTCACGCTTCGCGACCTTGCACCGTCGGCGCGTATGGAGCGGTATGCGTCGGACTTTATGTGGCTGGTTGACGCAGGGGTGGCTCTGCCTTGCTATAACATCCGGGCACCTCAGGTACCGCTTGCGCTCAACGAGCAACACAGTCTCTTTAAGCTCTATCCCTGCGACGTGGGTCTACTGGGGGCGATGCTCGAACAGTCCGTGCAGTTCGACCTGGTTCAGGGCGACCCGGGAATAAATAACGGCGCTTTGCTTGAGACGCTGGCCGCGCAGGAGCTCGTCGTAAACGGTTATAGCCTGCGTTACTTTGACAAGTCGAGGTATGGTGAGGTCGACTTCGTTTTGCAGAACGGATCGCATGCCCTGCCTGTTGAGATTAAGTCGGGAGCGTCTTATCGGCGACACAAGGCTTTGGATAACGTGCTGGGCGTGCGCGAGTGGGGTTTGGAAGAAGCGCTCGTATTCTGTCCGGACAACGTACAAGTTGACGGATCCATTTGCTACCTTCCCTGGTATCTGCTCATGTTCTGTCGGGCCGTAGAGGAGACGCCGTTGCTGGTGTCGTGGTAAAGCGAAGAGCCAAGGATGACGAAGCCGGGCCTGCGTCCGTGGTGCCGTGCGCTCTGCGGGACTGATGGCATATTATCTGGCAGTCGACATCGGGGCGTCGAGCGGGCGCCACATAGTGGGGCAGGTGGCGGACGGCCGCATGGAGCTCACGGAGGTCTACCGGTTCGAGAACGGACTCACGCGCAAGGATGGCCACCTCTGCTGGGATATCGACGCGCTGGCTCAGAGCGTGATCGCCGGCCTCGCCGCGGCAAAGGAAGCAGGCTTACGCCCACGACCATCGGCATTTGCCGTTTAGGAACAAGCGGGTAATTGCCAGGTGCCAAACCATGGCCCAACGCGCGTCTGCCATTGCAATTTCCTTCCAACTGTGGCTGAGGGGAACGTCCCCCAGTCGCCTCGGGTCTTAGCCTACCGTGCGCGCAAGTATACGTTGAGCAGGCCAAACATTATTTGGTAACACACCTAACGCAGGAGATTCGCAACGAGGACATTGCGCGTCACGTGGGCCTTAGCCCCTCGTATCTGGCGCGCCTGTTCAAGGCGCACACGGGGCGAACCATGCGAGACTACCTTACCAACGAGCGCGTGCAAATGGCTAAGCACCTGCTGGCGGCAAACGAGCTCCCACTGTCTCGCATTGCCTCCATGCTGGGGTTTTGCGACCAGAGCTACTCTGCTGAATATTGCAGCATGCTGCAATATTTGCTAGTCTTGCAGCATGCTGCATATCGAGAAAGGACTCAACGTGCAGATAACATCGTCCGCCGAAGCTGGGATCCTCGTCCAATCGCTCAGAGAGTCCCGAGGGCTCAGCCGCAAGGAGCTCTCTGACAACTCGGGCATACCGTTGAGAACCGTCTATGCAGTAGAGAAAGGCGAGCTCAACAACCTGAGTGTGGACAGACTCGTAGCGCTCCTCACGGCGTTGAATGCTTGTCTGGACGTTCACGTCGCAAAGCCTGAGGCAGCAGAAGAAGCTGAGGCGAATCGTCTGGTAAAGATAGCCGCAACAGGAACCCTCGATGCGGACAGGTGGAGGCTCCTGCTATGAGCGACCACCATCGTACGCTCCTGCTCTATATTGCTGGCTCGCTTGCAGGACATGTCCTGCAAGACGAGGATGGAGCGATGAGCTTCACGTACGAGCCCTCCCACTCGGGTTCGCCCGTGTCCCTATCCATGCCTATCGCGCCTGCTACATACCCGCAGCGCATCATACGTCCCTACCTGCAGGGGCTCCTTCCAGACGACCCGTCGGTGCGCGCGAACATCGCGGACCGTTACAACTGCTCGGGCGAGAACCCCTTTGCTCTCTTAACCCACATCGGCCTTGATTGCCCGGGCGCTGTCCAACTCGTACCAGATTGCGCAGCCCCTCTGGTTGAGAGTGGGTCCGGCAGCCTCATTGAGCTGTCGGACTCAGACCTTGAGGAGCGTCTGCGCCTTTTGCGAGAACGTGCCTCCAGCCCTTGGGAGGCGGGCCGTACGGGACGATGGTCGCTCGGTGGCGCCCAGTCAAAGATGGCTCTCCGATACCAAGACGGACGATGGTATGACTGCGAGGGATCCGAGCCCACGACACATATCCTTAAGCCAGGCGTCATCGGATACGACAACCAAGCCCTCGATGAGTATCTCTGCCAAAAAGTGGCATTGGCAATGGGGCTGCCTGCGGCACAGGTTGAATACCTTGCCTTTGGCTCCGAGCATGCGGTCTCCATCAAAAGATATGACCGCGCCTCAAATGAGGATGGGACCGTCGTCAGGGTGCACCAAGAAGACCTTTGTCAGGCTCTCGGCGTCGACCCCAGTCGTAAGTATGCCGAACAGGGTGGACCCTCCTCTCCCGACGTGCTGGCGCTGCTCGGCAATACCGGTGCCGATGGGCCCCGCAATCTGCAGCTTTTTGTCCTGTATTTGCTGTTCAACTACTTTATGGGCGCCACCGACGCGCATGCCAAGAATTACTCCGTTCTTCTTGGAGTTGGAGGCACGGCCCTCCTCGCACCTCTGTACGACGTCGCTTCCATAGCGCCGTATCAGTCGCTTTCTCCAAGGCGTAGAAAACCGCTTAGAGCGGCCATGTCCATAGGTGGCGAGAATCGTTTTGGCATGCTCGACAGCAAGCATCTTGAGCAGCTCTCGCATAACAAGGGCCTCGCAGCCGCTGGCATAACGCGCGAATGGATCATGGCGTCTGCCGAACGTATGGCTACGGAAGTTCCTCAGGCACTGCAGGCAGTCTTGGACGAAGCAAGCGAAGCTTGTTTGGTTGGAATAAAGAAGGTCGGTCCAGCTCTCATACATGAGGTAAGTGCAAACTGCAGGCGGTTTCTCGAACGCCTCTGAGGGTTCGACTGCTTCGCGGACGGGGGCACCATGTTAATGAGGCTCTCCCTCCCAGGAGAGCTTTCTTGTTAGGTCAACCTCTGGGGAGTCGAACCCGTGAGGGCGCAAGGCGCCAGTGGCGCCTTGCGGGCTGAGGCCGAAGGCCGAAGCCTCGGAGCCTTGCCGAAGGCAAGGCGGGACTCCCGCTGGGGGCACCATCGCAAACGAGCTTCCCACAACGGGGAGCTTTTTTGTTTGGTTAACTCTAGGGAGTCGAACCCTACGCCCCGTTCCCGTGACACGCTCCACCCGAGGTCGTGTGCCGAGGCGCTACTTTCGCACCTGGGACAAATACCCTCTTGCCTCGTCCCTATGGCGCCATAACACTTTCAGCTTGTATCGCAATAATCCTCGGCTTCATACCGCAATATCCCTTGGAAAACTGGCGCAATTATACTCGATTGTATAGCGCAAAATCCATCGGCGTGAGTTACACTTGAATTAATGGAGGAGGGGGACACATGCAGTATCTGCCAAGGATTGCAGACAGTTTGCTTGCACGTAAGCTGCAGGCGTTTGGTGCGGTCAACATTACCGGCCCCAAGGGTTGTGGTAAGACTACGACAGCTCGACAGCAGGCAAGGAGCGTCGTAGAGTTTCAGGACGAGGATACGCGTGAGGGCTTGCTGCAAGTCGCCGAAACTCAGCCGTCTCGCCTGCTCATCGGCGATAATCCGCGACTCTTGGACGAGTGGCAGGACGCCCCCAAGATGTGGGGTGCCGTGCGCAAGTCCGTTGACGACCGTGGTGAGAAGGGCCTTTATATTCTTACCGGGTCATCGTCAACAGATGTTGAAACACCGCACACGGGCACTCTGCGCATATCCACACTCCAGATGTTGCCCATGAGCCTCTGGGAGACGCGGGAGTCTAACGGCGAGGTGTCCCTAACCGACCTGTTCTCCCACCCTGGCGGCTTTGATGGATGTCACTCGGACCTCACAGTCGATGGCATCATCTACGCAATCTGTCGAGGAGGATGGCCAGGCACGCTTTCGATTGATGATGTCGATATACGGTTGGATATCGCACGTGACCTCTTTTGGCAGACCACACACGTGGACATCTCGCATGTCGATTCCACACGCCGTAGTCCTCAGCTGGCCGAGGCAATTCTCCGATCGTATGCACGTAACATATGCACCCCCGCTAAGACGGGAACCATGCTTGCAGACGTGCAGGCAAACCACGATGTAGGTGAAACGGCATTCAGAGAATACGTCAGTGCGCTCGAAAAGCTTGGTATAGTCGACGATCTGCCAGCATGGTCACCCGCCATACGCTCAAAGACCGCAATCCGCACTGCGAGAAAACGAAATCTGATTGACCCCTCGCTGGCAGTCGCGGCGCTTGGCATCACCCCCGAATACTTCAACACGGACTTTAAGACACTTGGTTTCCTGTTCGAGTCACTGTGCATACGGGATCTTAAAGCGTACTCATCGGAACTCGGTGGCCAGATGTCCTTCTATCGAGATCGATACAACCTTGAAGCCGATGGCGTTCTGCACCTTTCGGATGGCCGCTATGCACTCATTGAATTCAAGCTCGGATCGAACGAAATCGAAGACGGCGCCGCCCACCTGTGCAAAATAGAGAAGCTGGTGCGTCAGCACAACGAACAAGAGCGGCAGGTACCACTGCGCCTGCCCGATCTTAAGCTCGTGGTAACCGGAACAGAGTATGGATATAAGCGCGATGACGGTGTTATTGTCGTTCCCATAGGGTGCCTTGCGCCGTGAGTCCGCTCGCGGGGTTCGACTCCCGCTGGGGCACCATGTTAATGAAGCTCTCCCTCCCAGGAGAGCTTTCTTGTTAGGTCAACCATTGGGGAGTCGAACCCGTGAGGGCGCAAGCGTCCAGTGGACGCTTGCGGGGTGAGCGCGGAGCGCGAACCCCACGAGCCTTGCCGAAGGCAAGGCGGCGACTCCCGCTGGGGGCACCAGACCGCGAAGAGTCGAACTCGGTTTCAACCGTTATCAGTTCGCTCTGAGAATATGGATGGAGTAGGGCAAAGCGCCCTGCTCCATTTTTTGCAGGTAGAACACCCGTGACCCATTCGACGTTCCCACGGGAAACTCGACTGCCCCGGCACCCCACAAGAAAACAAGGCCTAAGATCATCGTTAGGCCTCCTCCGTGGCACGACAACCCTAAATTGTCAACACGCACTTCTCGCCATATCCGACAAGCAGGCTATCGTGGGTAATCAACATCATGTCCTCTGTTTTGGCCTGCGCAATCAAGATTCTGTCAAATGGGTCGTTGTGCGGCGGCTCTCCTTTTTTCCGCTTCAGGCCGCTGACCGCAAGTACATGCCTGTTTTCTATTACCAGCGGCATAAAGCCTGCTTGAGCACACCCGCTTACAAACGAGTTACCATCCACGGGCATCGCGGCTGGATTCTTGCTGTGTTTGATCACGATTTCCCACACGGAAGCGCTGCTAAAGTAAACCTCATTCGCCGGGTCATTGATCCAGGACAGAATATGCTGGGGTAACCTGTCTTCCATGCACATGGACCAAACAGCATATGCGTATCCAGCAGAATTCTCATAGGCTCTCACCCATAAACATTGCCGCGATTTCGGCATTTAAATCGTCGAAGTGCTCGTCAAAATCAGCCGGAAGTGAAAAATCAGATTTCCCTGTTCTCTTAAATCCAGTCTCGTGGGCATCCGGCACAACGGTGGATTCAGAAATACCGCTCAACATTTTTAATAGATCCACTACTATTTGCTGGCTTCTAACCGGCAGCTTCTCCATCATAATCGCCGCTTGCTGCACCAACGTCATAATATCACCCCCGATTTGCTCACTGACTTCCGACAAATCTGACAGTCTGTGCCAACCCCGTCAAGTCCGACGACTATCCATCGCGAATGCTGCATTCAGTTTCAAGCGCCCCGCAGTCGCAAGGCAAAAAAGGCGCAGCTATCAACTATGCTGGGCTTTGCCGTACTGTGCGGAGCGTGCGCCTATCCCGCATGCATGCCAAGTCCCCCTTCCAAAGTATCTTGTCTCACCTACGCGGTCGACTAGCTCCCAAATGCACTAATGCGCATACACCAAATAGAATATATCACTCGGGATGGCGTGTCACGGGGACGGAGGGACTGACACATACACCTGCTGGCGAGAAGGGCAGTGTCGAGTTGCATTTTGCGCTACCCCCCACTCTACCGAAAGCTTACATTGTTTATGATACGCAAATACCAAGCAAAGTGGATACTCCCCATTGCCTGATGTTATAATGCGCGTACCAGGCCTTACGGGAAAGAGAGAACAGCATGAAAGTGGTTGGGAAGATCGCAGCGACCGGCATGACGTACGCGAACGAGTTCTTTGGCATCAAGTTCACGCTGCCCGAGGGCTTCTTTTTCTACGACGAAGGACAGATGGCCGAGTTGAACCAAAGCGTCGGCGAGCTGCAAACCGACGAGGACATAATCGAGGCGCTCGAAAGCGGCCAGGCGTTCTTCGACATGGCGGCCGCCACCACAAGCGGTTCGACCGTCAACGCCGTTATCGCACATGCCAGCACGCCCGACGTGCAGGCCATGGATGCCGCCGCGTACCTTGAGTACGCAAAGGCAAGCCTTGGGGCTCAGCTCTCCTCGGCCGGCGCCGAGCTGAGGGACGCCCAGGTCCGCACATACAAGAACGATAAGACCGGAGACGAGTTTGTTTCCATGGAGGTTCGGTTCGAGATGCAGGGCGCTCCGATGTGCGAAGAGCTCGTTTGCCTGAAAGCGGGCGACTACTTTATTACCATCTCGGCCACAGCGCAGGATCCGGCCGAACTCAACGCGATTCTTCAGAACCTCGCGCTCGTAAAGTAGCAGGCAAAGGGGATGCCCCTAAGCCATATTACGTGGAACAAGCAGTGCTCGACCTTGGGGTGAAAATCGTCTTTGCTGAGGTCGAGGATTTTGACAACAGCACAGACAGTCCTGAGTGGGAGGCCCAGCGAGAGGAGCGGCTTTCCAAGCTGATCGATTGCTGGACTGGCAAGGACCTGCACGCAGACCCCATGCTCGAGGGCTTCCACATACTGCACGACCACGCGCACGTTCGGCGCAAGCATAACGTGCCCGCCCCTGTGACGCTGATAAAACTGCTGGTCAAACGCGGCGACGCCCCCTACATCAACAAGGTGGTAGACATCTACAACACCCTTTCCATGGAGACGCGTCTCGCGCTTGGCGCGCATGACCTCGATCACGTGGAGGGCGACGTCACGTTGCGCGTCACCGACGGCTCGGAGCTCTATGTCCCGCTGGGGGAGTACCTGCCCGTACCCGTGGCTGCCGGCGAGTACTCGTACTGCGACGACTCCAACGAGGTGCTCTGCCGCCTTGAGGTCCGCCAGGTGAACAAGACTGCAACCACGCCCAGGACCACAAGGGCCTTCTTCATCGTACAGGGCAACGAGGCAACGCCCGACAGCTACGTGGTGGACGCCGCGCAGCGTTTGGTCGAAGAGATCACGCGTTATGCGGATGCATTTCGTGGGCCGCAAAGGGTACGTTTTGCACGCCGCGAAATGCAGGACGTATCGAACCCCTGGCAAAGTCGCAGGTAGAGGGCCTGTCGGAAAAACGAGTGCATTCCGCGTGGCGCAAAACGCACGTTTCGCACGCCGCGAAATGCGGCGCGGCCAGGTCTTCTCGCGAGGGTGGCCCAGCCCATAGGCTACCCGAGCCATCCCGCGGCGTAGATGGGCAGGTACGTGCGGTCCCCCTCCCGCTCCACGTTGCCGTTGCACAGAACGATGGCCTCCGCAATCTGGTAATCCCCCACGGCCAGAAGATTGCTAAGAGCAACGTGCCGCTTGTACGACTTGCCCGACTTCACCTCCACGAGCGACACGTTGCCGGACGCCTTGTCCTCGATCACGAAGTCGACCTCGCCGCGCTTGGAGTTTGCATAGTAGAACAGCCCGTGTCCGCTCGCGAGCAGTTCCTGCGCGACAAAGTTCTCGTACGGGCTCCCGTAGTTAACGTCGCTCCTGCCAGCAAGCACTTTCAGGCTTGCCTCCCCCGAAAGGCGGGACATAAGCAGTCCGACGTCGTTGAGGTAGAGCTTGAACGACGCCCTGTTCTCGTACAGGCCGAGCGGGAACCTTGGCTCGTCCAGGCGCAATGTTGGGAGTGCCACCCCTGCGGCCCCGAGCCAGTCGAAGGAGCTCTCCATGCGCGAGAAGCGAAGGTCGCCCTTATGCACGCGGCCGTCACGGGCGAGCCCGCTGTACTTAAACCTCTTGTTCTCCTTGTTCAGCTGACCAGGTATCGACTCGTACACGGCCTGGGTGAATCGAATCCCCTCGTTGTCCCTCATGTGCCGCACGATGTCGTGCTCGTAGAGGTCAAACACACCCTTGTGCGCCCTGCGCAGCGCGACCATGTCGTTCGTGTCTAAGTAGCGCTGCAGCGGTTCGGGAAGTCCACCCACCAACAGGTAGCGTGCGTGCAGATCCATGAGCTTCTTGTGGACGAAGTCGGGAACGGCCTCGCGCCGCTCGATGGACTCGCGCGCGATGTCCACGACCGACGTGGCGGTGCCGCACGCGCGGGCAAACTCCTCGAACGTGAGGGGAAACATCGTCAGCTCGTCAAGAAAGCCCACGGGCCACGATCGGATGCCAAAGAGGTCGACGCCAAGCAGCGAGCCAGAGAAGACGTAGTCGTAGTCGGACCTCTCCTCCAGGAACTTCGCCCACGTGAGTATGTCCCCAAACTCCTGGATTTCGTCGAAGAACACAAGAGTCCGCCCTGGCACGAGCTCCTTGTCCGACAGGGCCGAGATGCGCAGAAGGAGGTCACTGGTGTTCCATGCGCCAGATATTACGTCCACGGCAGACGGGTTCTCCAAGAAGTTGATCTCCACGAACGTATCGTACCGGCCCCTTGCAAACTCCCTTACCGTGGTGGTCTTTCCCACCTGCCGCGCTCCCGTAACTAGGAGCCCTTGGCTCGTCTTTGTGCTCGCCCACTTGGCAATCCGATCGGCTGCCGTTCTTGCCAACATGCCGGCACCTCCCTTGCTCACAAATTCAAAGACGGATATGCGAGTATTTTTACAATTTTAGAGCTTTCTTTACGTGAATATTTACAATAACAGAACCACACGACCAGCGGACAGTTTTCCACAGTGGGACAGGGAACAAATTGTTCCCGGGGCTGAACGATAAACGCCCCTTTCTTGCCTCCTTCACGGTTACGTCCCCAGCGTAACGGGTAACCCAACACAGCGCCGTTTTTCTCTGCAGCAGAATGCGGGGCAAAAAAGGCCAGTTGACGCGGCCGCTTTGCTTTCTTGGGGAGAAGCGCTGCGCTAACTGTTTATGTGAAGAGACCAGCCGGTATGGTTAAGGCGAAGCCGCGGCATGGCGATCTGGCCCACAAGCAACCCCGCTTCGCGGGCAGGCGCGCAGCGTTGAGGCCCAGATGGCATCGGGGGCTATCAGGGGCTATCCCTCCGCAAAGAAGTCGCGCTTTTTGAAGCCGGCGGTGAGGAAACGCGAGAACGCACGGGCGTTGGTGAGCCAAACGACGTCGGCGTCGTTCTTCGTGTTGGCGAGCGCGGGTATTCCGTACTGTCATACCCGAGGACTCCCGACGGCCCGCGAGCGGCAGGAATCCGGGGGCTAGCGGCGGAACGGAGGGCAGGCGCAGCCTGCCCCGCACACCGCGCTGCCGCGCCTACCCGTGCCGCAGACGAGAAGGCCAATGCCGCCCGAAATCCCCGGCACCCCATCCCTGGCGCCGCCGCACGGCACGGCTCAAGGGCCGCACGAAAGCAGGCACAAATCCCTCGCGGCATTGGGTGCAGCTTGTCGTGGCAGCTCCTGGACCCCGTCGTCCTCGGAAACGACGACTTTAGAGCCCGGGGACTGTCCCCAACCTTGGGCTGAAGCCCAAGCTAGGGGACAGTCCCTTGGCTTTGGCCCTCGCCAAGCGTGTCAGATCCCCCGTCCCCATGACACACAATCTGCATGTCGTTTTTGCTACAATTTGACCGCCAATAATACTACAATCTGCCTGTCACAGTCGAAAGGAAGGCCCAATGGCCGCCGAATATCTTCCACGGATCGCGGACGAGCTCCTTGAGAAACGACTGAGCTACGCCGGCGCCGTGCTTATCCGGGGCGCAAAATGGTGCGGTAAGACACGCACCGCCGAGCAACAGGCAAAAAGCGCCCTCTACCTCCAAGACCCCGACACACGCGCCAGCAACCTCGAGCTCGCCGAGGCGAAGCCGTCGATACTCCTACGGGGCGACAAGCCCCGACTCATCGACGAGTGGCAGGACGCGCCGCAGCTGTGGGACGCCGCACGCTTTGCCATCGACCGCGCGTCCGGCCACGGCCACTACATCTTTACCGGGTCGGCAACCCCGGGCAAAAGGCCGTCGCATTCTGGCACGGGCCGCTTCTCGTTCCTCACCATGTATCCCATGGCGCTGTCCGAGTCGAGGGAGTCCACGGGCGAGGTCTCCCTCTCCAAGCTGTTCGACGCCCCCGCCGACATCGAGGGCATGGCCATGGGAGACGTAGAGACGGTGGCCCAGCAAATCTGCCGAGGCGGGTGGCCCGAGGCCGTTGCGTCAGGCGCGGGCGTCGCAAGCAGCATTCCGAGGGACTACCTAATGGCCGTCTCGGAAGAGGACATCTCGGCTGTCGACGGGGTGAGGCGTAGCCCACGAGACGCCATGCTCATCATGCGCGCCTTTGCGCGCTGCGTAGGCACCATGTCCGACCTCAAGCGCGTGCGCCTGAGCATCACGCAGCGCAAGGACGAGCTGAGCCGCACCACGTTCAGCGAGTACGTAGGCGCTCTGCGACGGCTCTACGTCTTTGACGACCTCGAGGCTTGGAGGCCGTCCTTGCGAGCGCGATCCCGCGTCTCGGCGACCCCCACGAGGCACTTCGTGGACCCGTCCCTCGCCGTCGCCGCGCTTGGGGCCACGCCCGACATGCTCCTTTCGGACATGCCCACCCTCGGCCTTCTCTTCGAATCCCTGTGCGTTCGCGACCTAAGGGCCTACCTGAGCGCGATGGACGGCGAGCTCTACCATTATCACGACATGACCGGCTTGGAGGCCGATGCGGTCGCCGTCGCGCCGGACGGCCGCTGGGGCGCCTTCGAGGTAAAGACAAGCCCGCGTGCGGTCGACGATGGCGCTACGTCCCTGCTAAAGCTGGCCTCCAAGGTGGACGAGTCGGTGGGGAGGATGGCGTTCCTCGCCGTCATCACCGCATCCGGCTACGCCTATCGCCGAGGCGACGGCGTCTACGTAATTCCCATCTCGTGCCTTGCCCCGTAACAAACGTGGGTATCGGACAATAAGCCGAGCAATCCCTCGGACCGAAACGAACAAGCGCAGCGGCTACGCATGTCGAGGGACAGGCAAAGGAAACGACTTGACAGTCCGAAACCAAGGGGCAGCCCCCCATCTTGGGCAAAAACCAAGGGAAACCCCGAGTTTTCGCGAAGCCGAAACTCGGGGTTTCCCTTGGTTTTTGCCGCCAGGCCCGCGCTAGCCGTTGACGCACGCCGCCCTGCTGGCGTCGTAGCCGCGGGGCACCTGGCCCTGCGGGAGGACCTGCACGTCGATGGCCTCGGCGCGCTTGGAGAGGCCCGTGGTGCCGGCGGGCTCGCCGTCGTGGGCCCATCCGAGCCAGCCGTGGGTCTGTGAGTGCACGCGGTACCACACGCTGTAGGAGTCGGCCATGTCGCCGGCGAGCTCGCCGTCGGAGGCGGCGGGCAACCAGCCGATGCCACGCGCGTGGACCTCGTAGGTGATGCCGCCCGCCATGCGCTATGTGGCTACTTCTTGGCGAAGGCCTTGGCGTAGGCTTGCGTCGCGCCCTGGAAGTCGGTCGCGGGCGCGGGAGCGTCCTTCTCGACGAGGACCACCTGGACCGCCTCGACGCGGCGGCTCATGCCCTGCGTGCCGGCCTCCTCGCCGTTCTTGGCCCACGCCATCCAGCCGTAGCGCTGGGAGTGGACGCGGTAGTACACGTCGTACTTCTCGGCCATGTCGCCCCAGCGCCAGCACGAGACCGACCAGGGTGCCGAGCAATAGTCTCATCTTTCTACTCATAAGATCCTTTCTCCTTTCACATTCGCGGCTGCCTTGGCCGCCGCATTGCCTTGTAGTACAAACGCAAAAAAACCGCCGACCCGACGGGGCGTCATCACCCCGCCAGGTCCGGCGGCTATCCGTCTCGAATGCGGCATGCGGTTCCAGGCGCCCCGCTGCCACAGGGCGCGAAACGGGCGCGGCTACGTCTTACTGCTCTGCTCTGCTCTGAGGAGCGTGGCGCAAAACTACCTGCCGCCCAACGGGATGAACATGTGCTCTGCGGAGCCATCCCACTCGTCCTTTGCGCGTAGGATGGCGTCGTGCAGCATCTTGGCGCGCGGCGTGATGAACTGTACGGCAAACCCAACCTGTTTGCGCATGTCAGCGACCAAAAACGACGGCTTGTCGGCATTCGCGCGGACGGCGTTCTCGTCGGCACCCGTCGCTCGGGCTTTCTCGAGCGCGTTCTCCAGGTCGGGATAGCCCACCGTGATCGCGGGAATATTGTAAAAGTCACAGGCCTCGCGGGTCTCCTCAAGGCTATCAACGAACATGTGAATGTGGTTTAGCCCCGGCTTGTCCTGCTCGTTGAGCTCGGTAAACATGGTTGGGATCGACCAGTCGTTCTGCGTGACCACCTCAATCGAGTGGCTCCCCCAGGCACCATAGCTCGCATGGAATTCCAGTCCGGCGCAGTTGACCTCCTCGTCGTGATAGAGCAGCCTGCCGAACGTGTTCGTCGTGTAGAAGAACGGGCCAGATCCAAACAGTTGGTTGTGCTCGGCCATAAACGCTCGCCAGTCGGGCGCGCAGAATCCCAGTTGGTGAACCCAATCCTTGCCCTTGAAGTAGCCCTCTAAATTCTTCGTCGCTATCTCAACCATCTTGCGTACCCTCCTCCAATCTCGTGGCCTTCGCCAGTGAGCCTAGCAAAGCTCGCCGCCGTCAACAACAAGGTGCTGGCCAGTCATGAACCTCGATGCGTCGGAGGCCAGGTACAGCACGCCGTAAGCACAGTCATCGACATCGCCGAACCTTCCCATCGGGATGTTTGGGAGCTTTGACTTCACAAAGGGCTCGTACTCGGTCGCGGCATGCGTCATGTCCGTGTCGATGAAGCCTGGGTAGAACGTGTTGAACCGCACGCCGTGAGGCGCGAGCAGCTTCGCGATGCAAGGCGTCATCGACCTAATGGCACCCTTCGTTGCCGTGTAGGCCACCGAGCCCGCCGCCTTCCATGCAGCCAGCGAGGCAATGGGAATGATGGAGCCCGCCCCGTTCTTGGCGCACTCCTCCCAGCCGTACTTCACCATGTAGAACACGCCGTCGAGGTTGATCGACTGTACGTTCTTCCAGTTATCGATGTCGAAGGCTGTGTCGGTACCGCCCGAAATGGAGAGTCCCGATATGCCTGCGGAAAGCACCATGATGTCGAGCCGCCCGAACTCGGCGACGCATGCCTCTACGGCCGCCTTGCACTCGTTGGGGTCGGCCACGTTGCACGTCTTGTAGGCCGCGGTCCCACCAGCGGCTTCAATCTCGGCCACTGTCTCCTGCAGCTTGTCCTCGCGTCGCGCTGTGAGAAACACCTTGGCGCCATACCGTGCAAGGACCTTTGCCGACTGGTTGCCAATGCCGCGCGAGCTTGCGCCCGTAATGAGCGCCACCCTGTCGCTCAGATCGAAGAAGTCCTTCTCTTCCATGTTCCTATTCCTTCCGAAGTGACGTGTCTGGCGAATGCGCCCCAGAGATTCAACACGCGCTATATTACACCCGCTTTGCAAGTTGTCGCTCGAGTACGATCGACCACGCGTTTATGCATCGTCTGCCCAACCGTTCGCAAGAGACGCGAACGCGTTCTGACAACCCACATTGAGGAGTGTGATGGCGTATGGGAAGGCCACCGAGGAGGTGTCCCATGTGTGGCACGAGGTCCGGATGGGTCAGGATCGACGTCTCCAGGGGCGGCTTCAGCCCGACGCGCGCCCTGGTCGCACGCGCCCTGCTCGGGCCACGGGAGTGCGGATTCGGGCACACCTACCGTCTGTGATAGACGACATCGGGAAACGACGCGTACGGGCAGCGCGACGGGTCCGTTACCCGTTACCGATGAAAACGGCATTTCCACGCCCCCAATACCTTCATCCCGTGACCTCTTTTCACACCCCCATATCCACTGTTTTTTCGGTAACGGGTAACAGGGGCGGCAAACACGCTGATAGGACCGCACATTGGCGTGTTACCCATCCCTTTCAAGCGCTTGTGGACGGGTAACACGCATGTGGCCCCGTTACGGCGTTACGGACGGCTAGCAGTCACTTACATACTGTTTCTCCTTCATTCTTCACTTTTGAGTGAGAGATACCCGTAACACCGTAACAGTGGGACGGATAATGCCCTCCCACCCGCACGTTTCCGTGTGATGGCCTTCTTTGCGTGTTACGGCAATCCGTAACACGTGCGTGCGCACATGGGCGCGGCCCCGTTCCCGGGAAACGTCTCCGCGGGGAGCGGGGCCACCATCCGTCGTCGCATGCGGGTCCTGGCGCCTGGGCGCCCCCCGGCCTACTTCTTGCCCTTCTGCTTGAACGGCGCTGAGAAGCGCTGGGTGATGCCGTTGAGGGTGGGGCCTGGGCCCGGACGACCCTTCTTCACCAGCACGATCTGGATGCCCTCCAGGCGCCTCGAGTAGCCGGCCGAGCCGGAGCGCTGGCCGTTCTTCGCCCAGCCCATCCAGCCGAACTTCTGGCAGTGGACCCGGTAGTACACGTCGTAGTACTGCTCCACCTCGCCGTAGAGCTTTATCTCGATTGCCTCGAGGCGGAGAGACTTGCCCGAGGTGCCGGCCATCCTGCCGTACTTGCGCCATCCCTGCCAGCCTATGCGCTGCACGTGCGTGCGGTACTGGATGCCGCCGCTGTACGGGAGGCGGTTCAGGTAAATGTTGATGCCCTCCAGGCGCAGCGACTTGCCGGACGTTCCGCTCATGGCGCCGTCGGCCACATACCTCTGCCAACCCTTACGCTGCACGTGGGTACGATACTCGACGCGTGGGGCCTCGCTGATGGAAAAATGTGAGGTAGCACTGCCCGTGTAGTTTCCCCTGCCCGTGACGGTGACGGTGGCGGTGCCGACGTTAACGTTGTTGGCATACGACACGGTGTAGCCCGACGCGGGGACGGTCATCGAGTAGTCCGCTTCCACCCTCTCTATGTCGGGCGTTTGTTCGTATCCGTCGTAGATGTGGCGACCGCCTTTGACGCTGACGTAGTTGATCGTGGCGGGGTCGATGCGGAAGGTGGCCGACTTGGACCCGGAATAGTACCCCTTCCCAACCACGGTGACCGTGGCCGTGCCCGCGTCGGTGTTGTTGGAGTACCTGACCTCGTAGTCGGTGCCGTTGCGCAATGTCTGGGCGCCTAGAGTGACGGTTACCTCGGGCTTCTTCTGCGTGCCGTCGTAAGTGTACGTCTCGTAGCTTGGTAGCGTGACGCGCGTCGAGGACATGGGGATCTCGCCCCTCCCGAAGCGCCTCAGGTACACGTCGGCGACCCCCTGCCGGTTCTGGAGATCGTTGAATGAGAGGAACCTACCGAGAGCCTTCGAGTACCAGTACCTCGTGCCGTTTAATTCGTTGTTCGGAAGAGAACTGACCTGCAGCCTGTGGTTCTTCCCAACCCTGACCTCCGAGAGTGACGCGCAGTTGGAAAAAATACTATAGCTGAACTCCACGGAAGAGGTGTCCCATCTCGAGAGGTCGAGGGATGTGAGACGCGTGCAACCGGAGAACATCTCGTGCATGTTCTCCACCTTCGACGTGTCCCAACCATATAGGAAACCCACTGAGGCCAGCGACGAGCAGCCGGAGAACATCTCGTGCATGTCCTTCACCTTCGACGTATCCCATCCCGAGAGGTCGCCCACGGAGGTGAGCTGCGAGCAGCCCGAGAACATGCCGTCCATGTGCGTCACCTGGGACATGTCCCAGGTCGAGAGGTCGCCCACGGAGGTGAGCTGCGAGCAGCCCGAGAACACGCCACTTGTTTGCCCTATGGGCGAAATGTCCCATTTGGATAGGTCCCCCACGGAGGTGAGCGACGAGCAGCCGGAGAACAGACCCATGATGCATGTCACCGATCCCATGTCCCATCTCGAGAGGTCCCCCACGGAGGCCAGCGACGAGCATCCGTAGAAAAGGTCATACATGCTTGTCACCTTCGACACGTCCCATCCCGAGAGGTCGCCCACGGAGGCGAGCTGCGAGCAGCCCGAGAACATGTCGCCCATGTGCGTCACCTGGGACATGTCCCAAGTCGAGAGGTCCCCCACGGAGGCCAGCGACGAGCAGCCGTAGAACGCCTCATCCATGCTTGTCACCTTCGACACGTCCCAGCCCGAGAGGTCGAGAGAGGTGAGTGAGCTGCAACCGTAGAACATTGAGCCCATGCTCCCCAATGACCCCGTTTGCCAACCTGAGACGTTAAGGGACGATAGCTTTCTCATCCCAGCGAACGAGGGCGCTGTGTTCCCGAGATTCCAGCCGGATAGGTCCATGGTCTCGAGCCTTGGGCATTCGTCGAAGAGACTATACATGTCGGTCACGTTGGAGACGTCCCATCCAGGCATCCTGATCGTCTTGAGAAGCGTGCAGCCTTCGAACATGCCTCGCATGTCAGTCACGTTCGACGCGTCCGCACCCGACAGGTCCATCGAGGTCGCCTTGTCGAGGCCGCTGAGCAGGTGACTGCAGTCGGACGGGAGTATGACGGACGACTCGCCCTCCCTGGCGAAGACGACGGAGGCGACCGAACCCTTGTGGTCCTCCCAAGGCGAAGGGGTGGAATAGTTCTGGCTGGCCCCCTCGCCCGGGTGCACCGTGAGCGTGCCGTTCGCGTCGATCTCCCACTGGCAGGTGCCCCATGTGCCGGAAGGCCGCTCTCCGCTCGCCTGCGCCCTCATCGTCACGGGCTCCGCGACGGTCATCGTCCCAGCCGCAAAAGACACCTCGTAGTCGCCCTGCACCGCCTCGCCCGAGGGCGTGATGTCGTACCCGCCGGGCTCCTCGCCGGCGTCACGGGTGAGCTCATACGCGACCTTGTCGTCGCCCACGAGGCCCTCGATGGTGGCGGTGAGCTCGGGGTCCGCCTCGCCCTTGGCCTTGGACTTGTCGTCGGCCGTCACGGTCGCGCCCCTGCGCGCGATCGACCAGCGCAGCTCCACGGCGCCCGACGTGCCGTCCTCCCACACGTGTCCCTCGGCAGGCGTCGCCGTGGCGACGTAGTCGCCCGCGTGCGTGGCGGCAACGTCGCCAGCGAGCTCGTAGCCGTCGCCGGCGGTCACGCCGACCTGCTCGGTGCCGTCGTAGGAGAGCCCCTCGGCCACACTGGGCACCGCGACGCGCGACGCCTCTGTGGCGACGCCCGCTGGCTCGCCCTGTGACTGGGACTCTGGGGTGCCTCCGGCCTCCCCCTGCGCCGCTGGGGCGGGCTCGGCAGACTGGGCCGTGACCGTCGCCTCCTCGACCATCTGGGCCAGGGCCGGCGCGGGCACCGACCCCCAGACCATGAGGTACGTGAGCGCGAGCGCCATCGCCGCGCGGAGCGTGGGGTGCCTTCGGGTGAGTGCCATGCCGACCACCTCGCCATATGGGTTTTAATGTGTGGATGGCATCATTGTAACATCCTTAAAGGCACCTTGGGACAGTCGTTCCGCCGAAAAGAGGAGGTGCGCGGCGTTGGTGTTGGGCCCCAGGGAGGACGACCCACGCCTCCAACGCCGCGCACAAAGAGGGGGACCCGCCCTCGCGGACGGGTCCCCCTGAGTTCGCTTCCTGGCCGTGGCCGTTGCGTCGGGCCTACTTCTTAACGAAAGCCTTCGCGTACTGCTGGGTTACTCCCTTGTACGTGGAGTCGGGCGCGGGAGCGTCCTTCTTGACCAGGACCACCTGGATCGCCTCGGCGCGGCGGCTCATGCCCTGGGTGCCGGCCTGCTCGCCGTTCTTGGCCCAGCCCATCCAGCCGTAGCGCTGCACGTGCACGCGGTAGTACACGTCGTAGGCGTCCTTCGCCTTGCCGGTGAGCTGGATCTGGACTGCCTCCACGCGGCGGGACTTGCCCGTGGTGCCGGCCACATTGCCGTCTGCCGCCCACGTCTTCTCCCATCCGGAGCGCTGCACGTGGCCGCGGTACTCGATGCCGCCCGAGACGCCCTCGGGGAGCTTGAGCGCGAGCGCCTCCATGCGGCGCGACTTGCCCGTGGTGCCCGCGGCCGTTCCGTCGGTGACGGGGTCCATCCAGCCGATGCGCTGCACGTGGGCGGTGACGGAGGCGTCGGGGACGACCTCTGGGGTGGGCGTGGCGTCCTTCACGGCGTCGGGGACGGTGATCTCCACGTTGGCCGTCGGCTTGCCGGAGACGACGACCTTGCCGCCCTCGAGCTTCGCGGTGACGCCGCTCTTGGTCTCGCCAGCGTAGCTCTCGAAGTGGTAGCCGTCCTTGGCCGCGTAGGTCACGGTAGCCATGGCCTCGCCCTCGCTGACGGCCTGCTCGGTGGTGCCGCCGGTCGCCGACGCGTTCGCTCCGCCCTTGAGCTTGACGGTGAACTCGGTGACCTCCTCCGGGAACTTGACCATCTTGTATACGCTCAGGTCCTGGCCCGGGTCGGCGTTCTTCGCGATCTTCGTCTTGCCCTTGGTGCCCTTCGCGTCCGACCAGCCGGCGCCGGGGACGGCGTTCCTCACCAACACATCGAATTCCTCGGGATCCTCGCCCTTTGACCAGGCACCGCCCGCGCCCGAGGCGGTGAAGGAGGCGACGCCATCCCCGACGAAGAGGCCTTTTTCTATGGTGACAACGCCGTAGCCCTCCGCACCCGTGGCCGTGGCCACGACCGTGCCGCCGGTGACTGCGAGGTCGGCGTCCGCATCAGAGAACGTATAGCATCTCACGCCGTTCTTTGAGCCCGTCGCGCTGAGCTTGCCCCCGCTGACGACCATGGCCCCGCCTAGCGCGGCTATGCCGACGGAACCTCCGCTCGTGGCCGCGCCAGTGGCGGTGACCTCACCGCCCTCGATGGTGATGCCCTGGCTCTGGATGCCATAGGATGCGCCGCTGGCGTTGACCGTGCCGCCCTTGACGGTCAGGTTAGCGTTGGCGAGGATTCCAATTGGATAATCGTCTTGGCCGCCTGTGCCCTCCGAGGTGACGCTGCCGCCGGAGATGGTGACGCCGGGGGCATTGATTCCATAGCTGACGCCACTGGCGTCGATGCTGCCCTTGCCGCCGATGGCGACGCCGGCGATCTGCGAGTAGATTCCGGCGGTCGTGGCCTTGACGCTGTTCTCGCCTGCTAGATTGATGACCAGCTCCGTGTCACCCTCGTAATCGATCCCGTATTGGGTCTGGGTATCGCCCTGCGTGCCGTCGAAGATGTAGCCGTTGAGCGTGAGGGTCTTGCTTTCCGCGTCGTAGCTCGCGGTGACGGTGTCGCCGCCGGTGATGTTCGACGCATTCGCGGGCGACACCCGCACGCCGCCGACCCAGAGGGGGTAGGGGGCGGGGAACTGGACGCGGCAGAATTTATGCAGCTCTTCCATATCGTGAGAACTGGAGCCCTCGAGATCAACGGCATTGATGGCCGCCTCGCCCTGGGTCCCTTCCGCGTCCGTCCAGCCGGCGCCGGCAACGGCGTTCTGCACGTTGCCCATTACCGCGAATATATCCCCCCGCGCGGTGACGGAGGCGCCCTCCATTATGCCGATGTTGCCCGCGCTAACGCCAATATATCCCCCCGTCGCATTCACCGTCCCGTCGGTGACGGAGACCTGCTGCGCGTATATGCCGTAGGTCCCTCCCGCCATGTCAAGCGAGCCCCCTCCGGAAATGGAGAGGCTTGCGTATGGGCAACCGATGCCATAGGCATTGCCATTCACGCTGATTGAGTTGGTAGTATCCGGCGCCAGGCAGATCTCCAGGGGCTGAGTTCCACCGTAGGCGATTCCGTACGTGTAGTCACCGTCATTGTATCCTTCAGTGATGGTGGCCCCGCTCAGCGTGAGGGTGGCGGGGGTATCGGTTTGGTGGTCCGCGGGCGTGAAGCTCCAGCCGTCGCCGCTGTCGGTTTCGCTCGTATTCACGCGTGCTCCGCCGACATAAAGGCCGTCGATAATATCCGCCATCGCCACTCTCGGCGCGGCCCCCAGCACCGCCACCATCGCCAGCGCGACGCCGAGCAGCACGGCCAGCAGGCCTCTCGTCCTTGTTGTCATGTCCCTTTCTTCCTTTCTCTCATTCCAGCGCGGCCGCCGCGGCCGCGCATATTCCACATCAAAAAGACCGCAGGACGGGCGAGGCTCACCTGCCCCGCCAGTCCCGGCGGTCATCCGTCCCGTATGTGGTTGTGGTCTTCTATCGGGTGAGCTATCCGGCCGTGCCGTGCCGTGCCGTGCCGTGAGGAGCGTGCCTGCGTGCCGCATGGCCGTCAAGCCCCCTTCCTTGGCGTCCGGTACCGCCCTCGATGGGCGGCCCTCCTTCGATTCCCACATATAAAGATTCCCACATATAAAAATAGCACTCCCCGGCGCCGCCACGGCTTGCAAATTCGCGGGCATTCCGCACTGTCATACCCGAGGACTCCCGACGGCCCGCGAGCGGTAGGGATCCGGGGGCGAGCGGCGGGACGGAGGGAAGGCGCCCACCTGTCCCGAACGTCGCACTGGCCCCGCGCCGCGGGCTAGGCCAGAAGACCCAGCCGCCCATATGATTCCCGGCACCCCACCCATGCCGCCGCACGCGCCCGTCAAGGGCGCCCCACGAAACCCCGCACAAGTCCCTTTCGGCACTGGTGGGGGTTGTCGCGGAGTCCCCCGACGCGCGCTACCACGGCGGCCAAGGCCCTTGGCATCCAAGGATGCATGACGCGCACCGAGACGTGCGAGACACGCAACCCGAGAGAAGAACCAAGATGAAGACCTTCGAGTACAAGGACCAGTACGGCGGCACCATGCGCGTGCGCTTCGTGCGCGGCGCCTACGCCGACGGCTCGCTCGCCGTGCAGGCGCTCCGCGAGGGCGACGGGTACTGGGGGCCCTACGCCACCCTCACCGTGAACCCCTGCGACGCGCGCGACCAGAACGCGTCGTTCGCCTACGTGGACACGAACAACCTGCCCACGGCGCCCGAGTTCCTCGTCGAGAACGGCCTCGCCGCCTACACGGGCTTGACCCGCCCCAGCGGCTTCTGCGCGTACCCGCTCTACGCGTTCACCTCGAAGTTCTTCGAGACCTGCGCGGACGGTGACGGGGAGGTGCGGTGATGGCACGCGTCAACCTCGCCAGCGGGCACCACGGCACCGTCTGGGCGTGCCAGACCGCCACCTTCGACGAGGGCGAGGAGCGCGAGTGGGACTCGTTCGCCACCCACGCGGCCTTCGCCACCCACGCCGAGGCGATGATGTGGGCGTCTCGGCTCGCCCACGACTACGCCAGCGTGCTCTCGCTCCTCCTCGCCGTTGACGGCTCCGACGGCGTCAGCGTGGACGTGCAGCCGCGCGTGTACCACGGGCGCGACTACGAGCCGTACGCGATCACGGACAGCTGGGAGGTGGTGCCGGGAAGGCCCGTCACCGAGTGGCACGGCGACGAGTGCCACGACGTCGGGTGCCCCGCGCTTGCGGAGTAGGCGGACGGACAGACAGGAAACCCCTATATGTTTCCAGTCCGTCCGTCCGGACACGCCAAGGACGGCCCACGGACAGAGGGACAGGGCCCGAAAGCCCCTGTCCCCCTGTCCGCGGGCGACCACGCTCCCCGCGCCGCGGGACCGCCACGGCTGGTCGAGGCCCTGCGCGGCACAGGCGTTGCCCGTTACCGAACAGCACGGCACTCGGCGCACCCAATACCTTCGTCCCGTGACCGTTGTCGCACTCCTTCATGTGCCGGTTTTCCGGTATCGGGTAACAGGGACGGCGAACACGCAGGTAAAGATGCATGTTTACGTGTCACCCGTCTGCGGCGCGGCCTCGTGGGCGGGTAACGCGGGCGTGGTCTGTTACGGTGTTACGGTGTTACGGCGTTGCGGCGCCGTCACGTCGCGTGTGCCACGCACGTACACACGCTCTTTTCTCTAGTAGGAAAATGGCCGTAACACCGCAACAGGCTATCCGGAAAGGGCCGTCCACCACGCCTTTCCCCGTGTTACGGGGTTCCCGTCCCGTTACGGCCGCCCGTAACAGCCGCGCGATCACACCGGATCGCGGCGCGCCTCGGCGTGCCACCGCGCGCCTGGAAAGACCTGTCTGCATCCCCGCACGCGCAAGCCCAGACCCGCGCCGACCTTCGAGCGCGCCCTCGTGGACGGGGCGGACCGCGCACTCCGCCGCGGGTGCGGCGCCAAGCCCGGGCCGCTCGTGCTGCCCGCCACGCGGGGGCAGGTGCCCGCGGCACTCCGAACGCATGGGGGGTAAGCTCCGCTGGGAGTGGGACCGATGCGCAGAAGGCGCCGTTTCCGCGTCAGCCGAAGCCCCGGCGCCTGTAATTTGGCTATAATACTTTGTTGAATCGTTTACTGCGTTTTCGCAAGACTTCAGCATGTGGCGAAGGAGTGGTCGCCGATGAGGAACAACGCCGGTGCGAGCCCGGTGGAGGAGCGCTACGAGCCCAACGGCGCCCTGAGGCTTCGCAGGCTGAACCTGCCCATCGCGTTGCGCGTGGCCCTGTCCGCCGCCATCATGGGGCTGCTCGTCGTCATCGTCGGCTCCTTCTCCCTCCCCAACCCCAACATGATCCTCATCGCAGGCCTGGTTGTCTGCTCCGCCATATTCGGCGTTCCGGGAGGAACCGTGTCGGCGGCGGCCATGATGGGCTACACCGTCTACTTCTTTTCGACCGACCACAGCCTGGTGTCGTTCACGCCCCAGAACTTCACGAAGGTCGCGGTGACCGCAACCGGAGTCGCCGTGGTGGGCATATTCGTGTGCGTCCTCAAGAGCGACGAGGACCGCGCCCTGGCCGACGCCACGGCGATGGCGGCCCTGCTCAGGGAGGACAATCTGCTGCTGCAGGAGGCCTCGCTGTCCGACGTCCTCACTGGCCTGAGGAACCGCCTCGCGCTGCGAAGGGACTACTCCGGCTACGCCGAGGGCGGGGCGTCGCTCCGTGTGATGATGGTGGACCTGGACAACTTCAAGGGGATAAACGATGCGTACGGGCACGAGACGGGCGACCTCGTCCTGAGGGACGTCGGCACGGTTCTCCTTGGCGCGTTTGGCCCGGAGCGCTCGTACCGCTACGGCGGGGACGAGTTCTTGGTCATCGTCTCCGACTGGACGGATGGCGAGTTCGACGCGGCGTGCGAGAAGATACGCGGGCAGATGGAGTCGCTGTCCTTAGGTGCGGATGGCAAGCCGGTCCTCTTTTCGGGCGGGTACGTCTGTGGCGTGCCTCGCCTCCAGTCCGACCTCAGGCTCATGATGCGTCAGGCGGACGACAACCTCTACAAGGCCAAGCGCGAGGGCAGGGATATGGTAGTCGGGAGCAAGTTCGACCGCGCCACGGCCCAGACGTTGGTGTGCGAAGGCCGGTCCGTGCGGTTTGGCGACCACGCATGACCGAGTCGTAGCCGACGCATCGGCAACAAAGACAGCCGCCTGCCTCGAATGGCCTTGGGATACCCCAGGCTCTATCGGCGTCCGTCATAACGGCCCCTTTCCATGGCGCCGTGCCTCCGTAGGAGATCGATCGTCTTGGGAGGCAACCATGAGAAACCAAGTCATGAGCCTTGAGCTGCCGCGGCTCGCGCTCCCAACCGCGCCCGTGCTTGCGCCTTGGGACGCGACATGCCGCCTCGAGATGCCACGGCGTGCCTGAAAAGACCTGTCCCGGGACGCATCCCCGCGCGCGCGGCCCAGGATGAGAGCAGCACCAAGGCGTTCTTCGAGAAATACGCCAACGCCGACTTCGACGACCCGGAAACGCGTGACACGGCACTGAGCTACTCCATCGACAAGATTTACCTGTACGACGACGGGCACTTCAAAGTAACGGGCCGGTACTGGGATTTCGAGCACGAGATTAAGTCCGACCTGTTCGAAGACCTCCCAGAAAGGGCTTCGGGGTTTGAATACTCCCTAGATTTAGACCCCGAGGGGTTCGCCTGCTTCGCGGACGGGGGCACCATCGATGATAAGGCCTCCCTTTGCGGGAGGCCTTCTTGTTTGGTTGACTCAAGGGAGTCGTGCCCATGATGCTTTAGTGGCAGTAAGCGTTACTCGAACTCGAACCTAAGAACTTCCTTAGTTCCACAGTACACTTCCTAAGTAGAACCAAGATGTGCTCTCCCCTTGAGGATTATGATGCTGAAGCAAAATTGCCGTGTGCGGCCGCATGACATTTCCCGTTACCTGTTGATTCGATATCTGCGACGCGGGCTGTTCAGCGTCCCAATTGCCTCGATGGTCCCCGCATTGATGAGCCGGTTTATATAGCCGCGAGCGGTCTTGGCGCTCACTCCCGCCGCACGAGCAACCTCAGAAGCACTAGCGCTTTCGCGGCCAGATATATACGAGAGGATTGCCTCCTCAACGTTCTTGCTGGAGTATCCTTTTCCCTCCTCATCAGTCATCTTTCTATGACGGAACATTATGCCGAACTGATCGAGGCTGCTGTGGATGATGGGCTTGTCCATCAACGCTCGCTCTAGCTCGTAATTGATGGTCGGGTACCCGGAACCTCTGTTCTCGACGACTCGCCCGACACGTCCATCAAAGTCGGTGTAGGGGACGTCCTCTAGGATTCGCGCCAGGAATTGGTTTCTCGAAGCCGTTGCACCACGCTGGCCAAGCACGTCCACGGTAAGCACGCCGAAGAGTCCACCGGGATTGGTTATCTCAAGGCGATCTGGGTAGAGGTCCACAAGGACAGGCGTTCCATGTCCGTCAAGTGAGTAGTCGCGGTGCATGAGTGCGTTCGCGACCGCCTCGCGAATGGCGGGCAGCGGGTAGTCGGGAATATCCTCGCGCAAGGCGCCCTTGACGATGGCGCCATGGAGCATGTTCCGCGAAACCGCTCGCACTGCATCCACGACCATGGCGGGAATGGGTCCGTCGATGTTCTCCGAATCGGAGAAGCGAACACCCCCTTTTCCAGGTATGCCGTCTTTCGTGGTTGGATGACTGGTGAATACGACGTCGAGGCGCGGGAAGAACTTCTGTGGGTACGATCCAAGCGCCATGATACCCGCCACGGTGGGCCGCAGGATGCCGTTGTCGTCGGGAGAAGCAACCCGACGATTAGCCATGAGGTCCTCGTCCGAAAGGTTATCCGTGCGCCCAAGCGAAGTAGAGCGAACCCGAGAGAGCCACCCAGACAAAATCGTTGAGTCGAGGTCATCAAGTGTGGCGTCGGGAATCACGACCACGTCATTGCGAGCAGTGCGATGCTGGTTCTCGATAAAGCGGTCGATTTCGTACAGCGACATCTTGTGGTCGCCGTCGCCCGTGCGGATGTACGATCCGTTTATCTGCCCCAGGCGTTTGACGTAACAAGGCTTCTGGCGTGCGTTTGCCTCGGGCACGTTAACGACGACAACGGGACGTTCCTCGAACTCATACTCGAACTCGAACCTAAGAACTTCCTAAGTTCCACAGTACACTTCCTAAGTAGAGAATAGAGTATCGAGTAAAAGCGCGTCAACTGTGGTCTTTGCAACGGCGTGAGTCCAATGAGGACGCCTTGGGTTCGCCTGTTTCGCAGACGGGGGCACCATGTGAGAAGAACGCCACCCTTGAGGTGGCGTTACTTGTTAGGTCAACCTTTGCGAAGCGACAAGCTTACGAGCGTTGCGCAATTTGTCTATCACTCCTCATCAAATTCAGGGGTGCGCGAGGGGACGCACGTCCCTCACCTGCGGAAACGCGCGACGGCTTGCACGAACTTGTCTATCATGTGTCTATCAAGTCTGCTACACAAAGAACAGGGGGCGCCTACTTGCGCCGATTCTGTTGTAAAGTAGGTCGGGCTGTTGTCCCAGCATTTAGGGAGACCCTTTCTTGCACGGGTGTCTCCCGTATGGCGCGCCGTGAAGGAGGCAAAGATGAGCCAGGAGCCCGCACAACGTCCGTCGCTCTTGCGCGACTTGCCCATGCTCGCGATGCAGATTGCGGCCATAGCGCTGGGCGTTGTGGTGATCTTCTCGTTCGTCTTCGGCGTGATGCGCGTGACCGACCCGAGTATGGAACCGCGCTTCCAGGACGGTGACCTCGTGCTGTTCTATCGCATGGGCAAACAGTATGACGCACGTGACGTGGTGGTGTTCAAGCGGGACGGCCTCTTAACATCGGGACGCGCGACAACACCATCGTATGGGCTGCCATCATTGCGGGGAGCGTCTTCCTCATGGCGCTTGTCTGGCGCAGTTGTCGCTTCGTACGCTGATGTGGCGTGCGTTATACAAGGCGGAATGCCCCAGCTCATTTTTTCGCAGGTAGAACGCCCGTCGCCCCATTTGGCGTTCCCAGGGGGAACCCTCATGCCTCGGTGCTCCTCCCAACTAGAGCAGCGCAAGACACACTTTCGGCTCCTCGGTGGCACCACCCTGGCACAGGCTGCGCGGGAGGGCAGGCACCCCTAGCGATGCGTGGTACAGTTTTGTCTCGAGGCGTCTGGTGCGGAGCACCTATCTCATCGACGAGCAAGGCATCATCGTTCGCGCCTTCGGCAAGGTGAAGGCCAAGGACAACGCACGGCAGATGCTCAACGAGCTTGTGTAGGGTTTCCTCTACGCGGCACAGAACTCCCCGGGAACTTTGTTCCACGTGATACAAAGTTCCCGGGGAGTTCTGTGCCAAGTCGACCAAACAAAAACTACCAGGTGCGGATAACCTCTGGCTCAGCGAAAATCTGCTCCAAGCGGTCAATGAAGGGCACGACGTCATAGAAGCCCATGGCACGATGGTCGAAGGCGATGGTGATGGGCATGACGCTACGCGGCAGAATCCGCTCCTCGCCGTCCACAACGCACACGCGCGGCTGGCGCTGCATGGCCGAGATACCAATCGCAGTGGTCTGCGGGGCGATGACGACCAGCATGTCGAACTTGCCAGGAGCGCTGCAGATGGACCCGATGTTGGACACCGTAATGGATCCATCGAGCATGTCAGCGGGGTTGAGCTGCCCATCGATGTTGATTACCTCGCCGCCCAACGTCGCTCCGATCATGCGCTCGTATAGGCCGTCGAAATCCGTGGCCTCGGCACGCTGCTGCAGATCGGTCGCCATGGCAGCGAGCTCGGCCAGACTCTTGTTTCCGCAGTCGCGCATGTTGAGCGAGAGCGTGGCGCCGTTGGGCAGGTGCCACGGAGCCGCTACGTCGATGGACTCTCGCAGGGTGAGCGTACCGTCGTAGTTTGTGGGGTCAATGTCACGCGGCAAGTCAATGCGCGCGTTCATTCGCGGGGCAAGCTTGATGCCCTCGGCCAGTACCTTGAGCATGAGGATGTTTATGGTAAGGCGATTGCCGTGCTCGGCCAAAAATCCGTCGCGCATGTCTTCATACACTTCCATGAGGCCGGTCACGTCCGGCTCATATGAATACGACACGTGCGGAGTGGCAGGCCATCCGATAGCGGTAGAATAGGCAATCAGCCTTCGATGCACTTCCATAGACTCTCCTAACACACGTAGATACACGTTATGCCATGCCCATGGCCTGTCCCACGAGCCGCACTACGAACGCCACGAGCCATGCCATGGCAAACATGCCCACGGCCACGCGCACGGCCCAACCTGTCCCCAGTTCCTGCTTGATGGCCGCCATAGCTGCCACGCACGGTGTGTACAGCAGGGCAAACACCAGCATGCACGCAGCCTGCAAGGTGGTAAAGACCGCTGCTACACCGCCCATAGACACATAGAGCTGCTCCATAACGGCCACGACGCTCTCCTTGGCCATGAAGCCGCTGATCAGTGAGGTGCCAATGCGCCAGTCACCAAGTCCCACGGGATTGAGGATTGGCGAGAGGAGCCCCGCAATCGCGGCCAGCAAGCTGTTGCCGGCATCCTCGTCGGGAAGCAGGTTCAGGCCAGCGTCGAAGTGCGAGAGGAACCACACCACGATGGTGGCGATGAGGATGACCGAGAATGCCTTCTGCAGGAAGTCCTTGGCCTTCTCCCACATGAGCTGGCCCGTGTTCTTGGGGCTGGGGATGCGGTAGTTGGGAAGCTCTATTACGAGCGGGGTGGGATCGCCCTTAAAGATGGTGCGGTTGTAGAAGTGCGCAACCAAGATGCCGAGTCCGATGCCCAGCAGGTACAGGGCCGTCATCACCAAACCGCCCTGTCCCGGGAAGAACGCCGCCACGAAGAAGGCGTAGATGGGCAGCTTTGCCGTGCAGCTAAAGAACGGTGTGAGCAGGATGGTCATGCGGCGGTCGCGGTCGGACGGAAGCGTGCGCGTGGACATGACCGCGGGGACGGTGCAGCCAAAGCCCACGAGCATGGGAACGATGGAGCGACCCGAGAGGCCAATGCGGCGCAAGGGCTTGTCCATAAAGAAGGCCACACGAGCCAAGTAGCCGGAATCTTCCAGCAGCGAGAGGAACAGGAACATCACGAGGATGATGGGCATGAACGACAGCACCGACCCCACGCCCGCAAAGACGCCGTCGATCACCAGACTGTGAAGCGCCTCGCTGACGCCCGCATTCGTAAGTGCCGCGTCGGCGGCGGAGGTCCCCATGTCGATAAGGACCTCGAGACGCTCCTGCAGCCAGGCGCCAATGACGTTGAAGGTGAGGACAAAGACGGCGGCCATGATGCCGATGAAGCAGGGTATGGCCGTCCACTTGCCCGTGAGAATGCGGTCGATTCGTGTGCTCTTCTTATGCTCCTTGCTCTCGTGGGGCTTTACCACGCAGTTGTCGCAAATGTGGAAGATGGTCTGGAAGCGCATGTCGGCAATGGCCGCGCTCGCATCGAGTCCACGCTCCTTCTCCATCTGGCGGATAACGGCTTCGATTGCCTGTTTCTCGTCCCCACTCAGCTTGAGCTGCTCGATGAGGGGCTCGTCGCCCTCGATGATCTTGCTTGCGGCAAACCGGACGGGCAGTTGCGCCGCTTCGGCTCGCGCGGCGATGATGTTCGAGATTGCCGTGTGGCAACGGCGCAGGTAGTCGTCGTTGTCGCCGGGAAGGTCGATGACCGGCTGCGCCGGCGCCTCACGATGCCTGGCGACGTGGATCGCGTGACGCACGACTTCTTCCACGCCCTCGCCCGTGGCGGCGCAGATGGGCACCACGGGTACGCCGAGCATCCATTCCATGCGGTTGATGTCCACCGAGCCCCCGTTACCGGTGAGCTCGTCCATCATGTTGAGCGCGACCACGGTGGGAATCCCCATCTCGAGGCACTGCATGGTGAGGTAGAGGTTGCGCTCGATGTTGGTGGCGTCCACGATGTTGATGATGCCGAGGGGATGCTCGTTGAGCACGAACTCGCGGCTCACCAGCTCCTCGCTCGTGTACGGCGAGAACGAGTAGATGCCGGGCAGGTCGGTGATAACGGTATTGGGATAGTCGCGTATTACGCCATCCTTGCGGTCCACCGTGACGCCGGGGAAGTTGCCCACGTGCTGGTTCGACCCCGTGAGCTGGTTGAAGAGGGTCGTCTTGCCGCAGTTCTGGTTGCCAACGAGCGCGTACGAGAGCATCGCGTCATCGGGCAGCGGTTCTGCGGCTAGTTGGATGGGTACTCCCTCGCCGTACTCGGGACGGGGAAGCTGATCTGCCAAGGCGTCCATCGCCTGCGCCGACGTGGAGGGCTCTTGGTCGGCAGCCATTATCGGGCGCACGTCAATCTGTTCAGCATCGGCCAATCGAAGCGTAAGCTCATAGCTGTGGATGCGCAGCTCCATGGGATCTCCCATGGGGGCGAACTTGACGAGCGTCACGCGCACCCCCGGTATGATGCCCATATCCAAGAAGTGCTGACGAAGTGAGCCCTCGCCCCCCACACGCTCCACAATACAGCTTTGGCCAATCTCCAAATCTCTAAGTGTCATGCCGCCTCCTCCCGGTTATCTGTCTTTTGCTATTATAGATTTCCATATAGCAGTGATTCTACTCTCAATGCTCCAGGCTCTGCAATAAAGCCGGCGGGACGCGATCGTTTGTATGAGCGCCGTTACTGGCTCCTCACCGGCATCAACCCCGACTGGCTCGGACCCTTTACGACCGCGCTTGCAGGACTCGTCGCCCTACAGCTCATCGGTGTTCGAGTTCCTCCAGGCGGAGTTCGTCATATTCGCGCTCTCCCTTATCAACAAATGTGGTATCGGGCACCGCATGTGCGATTTCCTCGTATATGGCTCGCACGGGACCATCGCCCGCGAAGTTCTGGGTGAACACCATGCGTATGGTCCCCTTGTACTCGCACGCCTCAATCGAGAAAGGCAGTGTGTAGGCGCTCACGCTCGTGCGCACCTCGTCCACATACGGTTCCACCTCTGCAGGAAGGCTCACCTTGCCAGGATAGGAGATCGCGTAGGTGTAGATCGAATTGCTGTCCCTGAGCACCGATTCCTCTATGGCGGCCGTGATAGCCTCCACTGGATAGGGAGTCGCCTCGCCCTCGGCCACACCGGCCATGTTGCTCGCAATCTCCGTGGCGATGTTCTCTGGCAGGGTCTGCAGGTCGAGCGCCCCGCGTAGAACCATCGCACGCTTTGGTAGGTCGTAGTGGTCGAGCTTCGCCACATAGGGAACCGAGAAGTGCGTGGCGGCGTTGCCGCCCGACTCCAGCCCAAACACGCGGCGCGTGTCGATGGACGTATACGCGACGATGGTCCGCTCCCTCACGTCAAAGGTCTTATGCAGGGCGCGGCCAATGAGCGCCTGCAGCGTGGGTACCACGGAGCTGTCACTTCGCTTGGAAAGGCTCAGAAGCGGCATGAGCGGCACGTCGATCTCGAGCATGCGCTGCTTGGTGCCCTTGCGGGGATACCGTTCCACTGGCATGCTAAAGACGTCATGCCGCTTGGGATCGAACTTTCCGAAGGGGGGAACTCCCTTCATCCGTTCGAGTATGCGCTCGAAGGTGGGTTGCGTGCCCGAGCTGTCCGAAGCGGGTTTATCGCAATCGATGAGACCCTTCTCACCTAGGTAACAGCGAAGCAGCGTGCACATGAATGCCAGACCCCCTCGTCCGTCTGCGACGCTGTGGAAGTAATGGAGCGCAACCTTCTTGCCCTGCCAAGCAACGTAGAAGAGGTAGCCAAGAGTATCGGCGGTGCCCATGCGCCGCACGGCACCGTCGTCCTCAAAGAGAGGAACGTCTTCCACGTCCAAGAGTTCGTGTTGTGGCCTACCGTTCACGATGATCGGATGCGTACGGAAGTTGGCATGTGCTTGCACCGCTGTCTCGAGCGCCCGTCTAAGAGCGGCTTCGTCCACGTCCCGTGAGAGAACTACCTCCCACTCCACGATGGGTGCACGCCCACCAGGCGTGACCCAGTAGTAATAATACTTATCAGATAGATACGGTTCCTTCATAATCAATCCTTTTGACGCCTTGGTGTGATTCAGACAGTATCGCTTACACTGCACCTCTTGGGAAGCATCCCCAGACACTACATTCGTAAGTGAAATGTTACGCCTGGGGATGCTCCCCGAGGGATATGCAGGACTCGTTATATATGAGCGTCTACGGCGTAGTCCGATTACGAACAAGCCGAAGGTCGCGGGCGGTCGGGAGCAGGGGGCGAGCGGCGGGCGGCCTCGCTTTTGCTCGTGTACCATGTTGTAACAATACCGCGCGTCTATACGCCTTGATCTCGAGCAGGGGAGAAGCATGGAAGAGCGAGTTGTTGTTGTGGACGATGACGCCATAAGCCTAAGAATAGTCAAGCGAATATTCGATCGGGCGGGTATTGAGGGCCGGTATCTTCACTCTGGAAAGGACCTCGACGCGTACCTCCGCAAAGGCATGCTTCCCGACCTCTTTTTGCTGGACATATACATGCCGGATGCGAATGGGTTCGACCTGCTGAAGCACATTCACACCGACCCCGTCTATCGCAACGTTCCCGTTATATTCCTCACGGGAGACGATGATGTGAAGACGGAGGCTGCCGGGCTTCATGCGGGGGCGGCCGACTTCATCCGCAAGCCGTTTGCCGCAGAAGTGCTCCTCAAGCGGGTGCACAACACCATTGAGCTCACCCGGCTGCACAACGACATGGCCCAAGAGATTCGCGCGAAAACAGAAAAGCTCTCGCGTGCCTATCTCCAGATCGTCGAGGCGCTGGCAGCTTCCGTGGACGCCAAGGACACCTACACGCACGGCCATTCGTCACGCGTGGCGGCCTACTCGCGCGAGATCGCCCGACGGGCTGGCTTTAGCGAGGCGGAGCAGGACTCAATATTTATGATGGGCATACTGCACGACGTGGGAAAGATCGGTATTCAGGACGCGATCATCAACAAGGAGGGTCGCCTAACGGACGAGGAGTTCGCCGCCATCAAGACGCATCCTGCCATGGGCGCCGAGATACTGGGGCACATTGCGGACTACCCCGAGTTGGCGATTGGCGCACGGTGGCACCACGAGCGATACGACGGCCGCGGCTACCCCGACGGACTGGCTGGCGACGACATTCCCGAGGTCGCGCGCATTATTGCGGTCGCCGACTCCTACGACGCCATGACAAGCAACCGCAGCTACAGAGACGCCATGGCGCAAGACGTGGTTCGAGCCGAGATTGCCCGGTGCAGCGGCGGCCAGTTCGACCCGCGCTTTGCCAACATCATGCTCCAGATGATTGACGAGGATGCCGAGTACACGATGAAGGAGGTCTGAACATGCTCGATAGAGATGCCCTGACAAGGCTGGGAATAGATGTGGAGGAGGGCGTTGCCTGCTGTGCGGGTGACCCCGAGTTCTTCGACGAGATGGTGGTGGAGTACCTGGACGAGAGCGCCGAGCGACTTGCCGAGCTGGCGCGTCTTTATAAGAGTCGCGATTGGTCGCAGTACACCCGGTGTGCTCACTCCATCAAGAGCACCTCGATGATGATAGGGGCACGCTCGCTCGCAGATCTTGCTCGCACAATGGAGTTGTTAGGCAAGGAAGCCGACGAAGCCGCGATTCTTGCCGAGCACGAGGACTTCTTGGGGCGGTACGCGGGCTTCGCGGACGAGCTGCGTGCCGTGGTCGACGCTGCGGGGTGATACCGGTGACCTCCATGATGGGTCGCATCCTGAACCCAGAGAAACAGCTGAGGGAACGGCTCTTCCAGCTCCTCTCTACCATAGCCCTGGCGGAGTTCGTCATCGTGACCATCTACCAGATTATCCAGGGCAGCAGCATGACGCAAATCGCCATCATGTGTGCTGGCACGACGCTCTTTGCCGGGACGGTTGCCTTCACCTTTCGCTCAAAGAGCATGCGCCTGGGCTCGGCCATCTCTGCCATCCTGTACTTTTCGTTTTATCCCCTCACGTTCTTCGACTCCGGAGGCATGTACGGCGGGGCTCCCGTGGTCTTTGCCTTCGCGCTCGTCTACGTGTTTCTTGTAACCGAGAAATGGGAGCGGTTTGTGGTGTTGGGGCTCTGCGTTGCCGCGAGCGCCGCCTGCTTTGCGGTGTCCTGCACACACCCCGAGCTGCTCAAACGACATACCGTGCCGGTGGAGCACGTTGAATCGCTGCTGTCCGTCCTCTTGGTTGCCGTCCTGCTTTGCGTGCTGTTCGCCTTCGTGACGGAGGTGTACCAGGACGAGAACAAAATCGTGCAGAAGCAAAAGAGGGAGATCGAGGAGCTCAGCCAGTCGCAAAAGCGCTTCTTCTCGAGCATGAGCCACGAGATTCGCACGCCCGTAAACGCGATTATCGGCTTTAACGAGATGACACTCAGGTCCGACGTCTCCGACGAGGTGCGGGAAAACGCGCGCAACATCGATGTCGCAAGCCGAATCCTGCTCCACACCATCAACGAGATCCTGGACATGTCCAAGCTCGAGACCGGCAGCATGGAGATTCTGGAAGTCGACTACCTCACCCCCTCGCTGCTTTCCAACATCGTGAGCATGGTATGGCAGCAGGCGCAGGAGAAGGGGCTCGACTTCCAGGTTCAGGTTGATCCCGAGTTCCCCACGAAGCTGCATGGTGACGAGGTTCGCATTCGACAGGTGCTGCTGAACATCATCAGCAACGCGATAAAGTACACGAGGGAAGGCTCGGTAGCATTCTGCGTCGCGGGACACGCGGACGAGAGGGGTACCTTCTGGGCGGTGTTCGACGTTGCGGATACTGGCATTGGCATCCGCGAGGAAAGCATGTCGCAGCTCTTCTCGGCATTCCAGCGCGTCGACGAGCAGAACACGCATGCCATCGAGGGTACGGGGCTCGGCCTTTCCATCGTCAAGCAGCTCCTTGACCTGATGCATGGCACGGTGAGCGTCACGAGCGAATACGGGAGGGGCTCGACCTTCCATGTTGAGATTCCACAGGGCATCGTGGATACGACTCCCGTCGGGGCAATCGATTTGAGGAAGACGCAGGAGACCGAGGTTGCCCCGCGCGAGCATGCTGTTGTGGCGCCAGGGGTGAGGGTTCTTGCGGTGGATGACACTCGCATGAACCTCAAAGTGGTAAAGAAGCTGCTCAGCAGTACGAAGATTGACGTCGACACCGCAGAAAGCGGTAGTGAGGCGTTGCGCAAGACCCGCGAGAGCTTCTATGACGTTATTCTTATGGACCACCAGATGCCGGAGATGGATGGCGTCGAGTGCCTGCACGAGATACGGCGCCAGGAGGGGGGCATGTGCCATAGCAGCAAGGTCGTGTGCCTAACCGCCAACGCTGGCGCAGACAGCGAGGAGCTGTATCGCCAAGAAGGCTTTGACGGGTACCTCGCCAAGCCAATAAGGGGCAAGACGCTGGAAAGCGAGATTGCGCGCCTCGTGCCCGGGGCTGGCTCAAGGGGCTCCGCACCCGAAGAACGAGAATGACGCGGAAGGATAGTTTCACGGGTGCGTGTCACTGGGGCGTTGGCAGTGTGTTGCGGGCGTGTCAACGCCCCCGTCCCCGCGACACAGACGAGGAGCCGTCCTTGAGGACGTAGCTGTACTTGGCAAACCTGTATCGCGGCTTCTTTTGCAGTGCGTTTCCATATTCGATTGCTCGTTTGGGGCAGTTTTGTATGCAGGCCATGCAGTGCATGCAATGGCTTTTGCTCCACACGGGCACGCCGCTCTCCATGCGAATCGCAGATACGGGACACACGCGCTCGCACATCCCGCATCCGATGCACGCTTGATTGGCCTCAAACTTTTTCGTGGAAAGGCCGACTCGGTTCCACATATGCACAAATGCAAGCACGAGCCCATATTCAATGGTCGGTATGTGGCGCTCCTCGCAGGACGCCTCGCGTGCAATAACATCTGCCACCTGGTCAACTCGTTCGGGCGCCGATCGTATCTTCTCCTCGATCGACTCGGTTTTCTCCGCGGGAAACACCCCCACAAGATAGTTCCTGGGCATGGCAATTTCGGCGCAGCCCTTAAACGTCATGTTTTTAGACAAAAACAGCTTTTGGGCCTGCCTTCCCGCTATGCCCGCAAACGACCCCATGGTTACGACCGCATACCCATTGCGATTGCCCGTTAGGGGAGTGCTTGCAACATGACGCAAGATGGGCAACGGCACGCCGTCAACATGCACCGGCGTGCACAGCACGAAGGGCTTTTGCGAATGCAGGGGGCTCGTGTTGCCATGTTGCATGCGCTCCGTAAGGTCAACAACCTGGTCGTCAAGCTTCTTTGCAAGTGACGTTGCTACATAGCGAGTATTTCCAGTTGCGCTAAAGAACAGTATCATTGGCAACCTCCCAAATGGGCTGGACAAGACATCGTCAGTCGCAATTTATTATCACTCAACGCGGTGTTCTTTTGCGAATGGTTCGCGCATGTCTGTGACACCACACATACATGGAGCGCGCTTGCTACAGATGCAGCAATGCTATAAAGAAGTACTGCATGGTGTGGATCCGACGCTGGGGCTCGGCGCAGCTTCGGCCGTTGCGCGGGCGTACGTACGCAAGGACGTAATTCCTCATGCTGCCAGAGTAGGAGTTTTCCTTTGGGTCGTAGGGCGTAACGAACGTGACGTGAATTGAGTGTTTGGTCTTGGTGGCTAGCTGCAGGTCGCTCACCTTGTGTCAGATGCTCTCGTCAACTCTCTTCGTGATGGCGTACTCGTCTGTCGAGTACTTCATCTCGCGGAGGTTTATAGCCTGCCCCCGTAGTCGACCATGGGAGCTCACCTCCACGGCAATCGTCCGCGCGGCTGCAGCCCAACGTCCGAAAGCGCCCGCGTCCTCCGCTTGAGCAGCCGTTCCCAGACCGAAGTTGTAGATGTGAACTCGGTTCGGCACCTCGAGAGTTCACATCTACAACGACGCATCAACCTTCGTACCGGTTATCAGGCATTTCTCCGAACTTCCGCGTCGCGTTTTGTAGATGTGAACTCGTGTCGAAGCCTAGGAGTTCACATCTACAAAACGCGCGAGGGGCGGACTCCCGTGAGCTGGGACTATGCACGTGAGTTATCGCCCGTTCTGGAGACGTGAGCCGCCTTCGCGCGGCCCGCCCGTCCCGAGGGGGCCCGTGGCGCGGCCGAGGCGTGCGGAACGCCCTGCGCCCCTGGGCGCCGTGGTCGCCCCCGGCGCTTGGGCGAGCTCGCACGCCCACACATCGTGACGCTGGCCTTACACCCAACACAGAGTACGACGTATACGCCCGAATGAAGGGCGGCGACAAGAAGGAGGCGTCTGGGCCGTCACAAGCAACGACGGTCAAGACCCCGCCTGCTCATGTGACTGGGGTGAAGCTCAATAGCGGTAGCGCCAAGAAGGCCTATAACCAAGGTGACGCTCTGGACATAGGTGGCCTTACGCTGGAGGTTACCAAGTCCGACGGCAGCAAGGAGACCATTGCCGTTACGGCGGACATGGTCTCGGGCTTCGACGGCAGCAAGGTGGGTAAGCAGACGCTTACCGTAACGTACGAGGGTTACGCCAACACCTATGAGGTTGAGGTCAAGGCCACCACACCGACCACACCGACTACACCGGCGCCCGATGAGGACAACGAGGACGTTGTTGTCCCCGCCCCCTCCGTCACCGCGCACGTGCAGCGCGTAGGCTGGATGACCCCCGTGACGGACGGCACCGTCGCCGGCACCACCGGCAAGTCGCGCCGCATGGAGGCGCTCACCCTCAGGCTGCCCGACGGCGTGGCGGGCGGCATCGAGTACCGCGCCCACGTCCAGCGCTCAGGCTGGGAGGAGGCGTGGGCGACCAACGGTGCGCAGAGCGGCACCACCGGCAAGTCGCGCCGCGTGGAGGCAGTCCAGATCCAGCTCACCGGGGAGGCCAAGGACGCCTACGACGTCTACTACCGAGTGCACGTGCAGCGCATCGGCTGGATGGCGTGGGCCAAGAACGGCGAGGAGGCCGGCACCACCGGCATGAGCCGGCGCGCCGAGGCGATTCAGGTCGTGCTCGTGAGGAAGGACGCCCCCGCGCCCGATGCCACGTACAAGGGCGCCACGCAGCAGCACGCGAAGGCGTTCGTGAAGAAGTAGGCCTGACGTAAGCGAGAAAAGGGGCCAAACCCCTTTTCTCGCCTTCCAGAACATGCGCAACCTCGCCCGCAACGTGGCGTTCCTCGTGAGGGCCACCGCCGACGCGCGCGTGAACAGGGGTCGGCTTCCTCGACAGGAACCTGCTGGACTAGGCTTGGGTCAGTTCCGCGCGGACAAAGGGGATGGGCTCAAAGGCTCCCCTCATTAGGAAAACTCAGGCACTCTGATAGGTATTTTCGCCGGCACATCCGCTCTCTGCTCTTCACGGACCCGTCGCTTCACCAAGACACAAGCAGTGGTGCCTCGTCGCGCGGTTTGCAAAACATGAGGAAATACCAGGGCAGGTACGTAATCGCACCTTTGACCTCAACGTTTCCTGGACAGAAGACCAGTGCCTCGCCTAGGCCCCACTCGTCGACGGCCAGGATGTTGTCGAGCGCCTTGTGCCGATAGTAGGAATCTCCCGACTTTATCTCGACGGGCAAGGCGCAGACCCCATTCGGCACCACGAAGTCGACCTCGCCGTACCTCGACTTGTCGAAATACCTGAGGTCATAGCCGTTCGCGACGAGCTGCTGGGCCGCCAGCGTCTCGAGAAGCGCGCCGTTGTTGACGCCCGCGTCGCCCTGAACCAGCTCGAACTGGACCGTCTGCTCCAACATGGCCCCAAGCAGCCCGACGTCGCAGGGATAGAGCTTGAAGAGGCTGTGCTGCTCGTTGAGCGTCAGGGGGACCTGTGGAGACCGAACGTTATAGCAGGGCAACGTAACTCCAGCGTCCACCAGCCACATGAAATCCGACGCGTAGCGCTCCATGCGAGCGCTCGGCGCGAGGTCCCGTAGGGTGAATCGCTTGTTGTTGCCGATAATCTCACTTGGCACGGCATCGAAAATGGCCTTGACGTGGGGCTTATTCGATGCGTAGCGAGCGATATCCTGCCGATACAGCTCCAGGATGTCGCGCTGTATGCCAAGCACCTGCGCGAGGTCCTGCGTCTGGACAAGTCGCTCCACGGCAGCGGGCATCCCCCCGCAGGCGAGGTAGAGCCTCGTTATCCTTAGCAGGCGCTGATGGATGGCTTGCGGCACCGGAGTCCTGCTGCGATAGCAGTCCTCGAGGTACTCCAGCGTCTCTCCCTGCACGCCCAGGGCCACGCAGAACTCCCTCAAGTCCAAAGGGAACATGCGGACGACGTTTTCGTAGCCAACGGGTAGCGATGGCACGTCGCGGTAGAGGACGCCAAGCAGTGAGCCGGACTCGACGTAGTCGAACCTTCCGTCATCCACGAGAAACTTAATGGCAGACCGAGCACGTGGGCACTCCTGTACCTCGTCTAGAAACACAAGCGTGCGCCCGGGAGTCAGAGGCTGCTGGGAGAAGGCGGTCAGATTTGTTATGAGCGTGTTGGCATCGAGGCTGCCCTCAAAAATCGCCTTTGCCTGCGGGGTCTCGACGAAGTTGATTTCCAGTGTCGTTTCGTAGCGCCCGTCTGCGTACTCCCGTACCGCAAACGTCTTTCCCACTTGACGAGCCCCCGTTATCAGCAACGCCTTGCGGGCGGGGTCTTCGCCCCAGGCCTCGATTCGTTGCATGACGCTTCTTTGCAGTGACATGCGAGCCTCCGCGACGTGGTCTGTAATTGCGACCATTTTAGCCTAATCTATTCCGCCTCATGCGACCATTTTTATCTTAAGATAGATACAATCTGCGACCGTTTAATCAATTTGGTTCCTCGCCAGCAATCGCGGGCTGCAAAAAGCCGAGAAGTGACGTCGGGACAGTCCCGATGTCACTTCCCTGCGCCTGTTAAGTGATAGTGGGGACGTTTGGGTGGGGACGTTTGTCTGCGCGTCCTCACTGGCGCTGCGTGACCTCCGTCACGCTCGAGCTCCTTGGGCTGCTGCGAGGGCGTCGTGCACAGGGGCGCGTACAAGCAGCTCGACGGCGAGGCGCTCGACCGCCTCGTGGCGCGCTACGACGACATGCGCAAGCCCGACCGCCAGGAGGACTCCACGCGCATGCTCCTGCGCGCCTACGAGGAGGTCGGCTTCCTCGACAGGAACCTGCTTGGCTAGCGGCCTCATGGCTCACCGCACAAAGAGTCGCTAGCCCGCAAAGTAGTTGAACTCGGACGCCTTGCTCCCATAGGATGAAGAGCCTCCGCAAGACCGCAAGGTAGTCCGTCACGGTGTCCGGGGCGAGCGAGCGCAGCAGGAGACGAAATTTAAGGGGGTCGCGCCTGACGCCGTCTATCCTGCTGGCATCGTCTTCGACCGTGAGGTCGAGGTAGCTCCTTGCCAGCTCACGCGCAGCGTCTAACGTCGCATCCAGGCTGTCGGGCCATCCTCCACGCACCACGAGTTCGGCAATCCTCTGCAGGCTGACCTCACCTGTGGGAATTGCCGGAAGAGGCATCTCGAAGAGGCTCCTGAGCGACACGACGCCGGAGGAGTCGCCAGATTCGAAGAGAGACATGGGTCGCATGGGCAGCATGCCGATGCGACCCACGCCACTGTGCATGACGCCCCTGCGCTTGGGGGTCGACGATCCCGTGAGGAGATACTGCCCCTTCTCTCTCGATCGGTCGACGGAGAAGCGCACGGCGTCCCAGATGCCGGGCACCTCCTGCCACCCGTCAATGAGGTGTGGCCTGTTCCCCGTGAGGACGAGGCTTGGATCGAGCTCCGCGAGGCGCCTGTTCTGGAAGGCGCCCGCCGGGTCGCCTATGTACGTAACGCTCTCTGCCTGATTGAGGGACGCCCAGGTCTTGCCACACCAGCGCGGCCCTTCAACGCACACTGCCCCAAAGGCCTCAAGCATGTGGGACAGTTGCCCGTCGACAACCCTCGCGCGATACCCATGCTCGGTAAGCGACATGAAAGCCTCCTCTGCCTTTAGCAGCTGTGATCTGCTGCTAGGACAAATTCTTCTGTATTAATAGGAGATAATCATGCTCTCTATTAGGACGTTTTCAAATCATTCATTAGGACAAAAGTATCCTCGGGCGAGCCACGGGTTTGTTCCCGTCGCCTCGCTCCGCCAGTTTGTAATTGATCTTGTTTTCGCCAGACACAAGTGCAAACTCATCATCAGAGGTCGCCGTCACGGTGAGCTTCTTGGCTGTGGCAAGCGTACCCGTGGCGCTGATGCCGTCCGTGGCGTTCCAGCCGCTATCTGCCACCGGCCACCATTAACACGAACGTGTCCGGTCGCCCAGAGCCATGTATCATGGAACGTGGGAATCGTCCCAACGGAGGAGGCGTCGCGATGAGGGAGTTCAACACCACCGGGCTGTGTGTGCCCCGCAAGCACTACATGGTGGACATATCGGGCCGCGTGGCGCAGATGCGGGCCATGGTGGAGCGGGGCGACTACTTCTGCGTCAACCGCGCCCGCCAGTACGGCAAGACCACGACGCTGGCGGCGCTCAGGCGCGCCTTGGCGGACGACTTCGCGGTCGCGAGCCTGGACTTCCAAGGGCTCAGCCACGCGAGCTTCCGCACGGAGGGCAACTTCGTGCGCGGGCTCTCCCGCATGCTCGTGCGCATGGTATCGTTGCCTCCGCGCGCGGCCGAGGAAATCGGGGCGCTCGCCAGCGGCGACGTCGCGGACCTCGCGCTCGGCGACCTGTCCTTCGCGCTCGGAGCGTGGTGCGCGGAGAGCCCGCGGCCCGTGGTCCTCATCGTGGACGAGGTGGACAGCGCCACCAACAACCAGGTGTTCCTCGACTTCCTGGCGCAGCTGCGCCTGCAATACCTCATGCGCGAGGACGACCCGTCCTACCCCGCCTTCCGCTCGGTCGTCCTGGCAGGTGTCACCGACGTCAAGCACCTCAAGGCCAAGATCCGCCCGGGCGAGGCGTCCAAGGTCAACAGCCCGTGGAACATCGCCGCCGACTTCGACGTGGACATGTCCTTCTCCGTCGCCGACGTCGCGGGCATGCTCGCGCAGTACGAGGCCGACCACCACGCCGGTATGGACGTAACCAGCGTAGCGGAGGAGGTCGTGGCCTGGACCGGGGGCTACCCCTTCCTCGTGAGTCGCGTGTGCCAGCTGGTGGACCGGCACGGTCTCGGCTGGGACCACGCAGGCGTGGACGCGGCCGTCAGGGAGCTGCTCAAGGACGATGACGTGAGCCTGTTCGAGTCCCTCACGGGCAAGCTCGAGGACTTCCCCACCCTCAAGGGGCAGCTCAGGTCGATGCTCATGCGGGGGGAGTCCGTGGACTTCTCTCCCTACGACGAAACGCAAAAGCTGTTGCGGATGTACGGCTTCGTGACCGAGCGACACAACAAGATGGTTGTTGCCAACCGCATCTTCGAGACGCTCCTCTACGACTATTTCCTCGCCGAGGAACAGACGGGTGCGGTGCGCAGGGCTGGCGACCTCGACTGCAGTCTCTTCGTGGAGGGCGGCCAGCTCAACATGCGCGCTGTGCTGGAGGGGTTCCGGCGCACCTACACCGAGGTGTACGGACCCCTGGAGGAGGGCGGCTGCTTCAGGGAGAAGGATGGCCGCGAGCTCTTCCTCATGTACCTCAAGCCCATAATCAACGGCACGGGGAACTACTACGTGGAGGCACAGACCCGCGACCAGACCCGCACGGACGTAATCGTGGACTACGCCGGCGAGCGGTTCGTGGTCGAGCTCAAGGTCTGGCGTGGACCGCGCTACAACGAGGACGGCGAGAAGCAGCTGCGGGGCTATCTCGAGTACTTTGGGCTTGAGGTGGGCTACATGCTGAGCTTCAACTTCAACCGTCGCAAGGAGCCAGGCCTCAAGCTCGTTGAGGTGGGCGACAAGGTGCTCTGGGAGGAGACGGTCTAGCGCCGGACTGAGAAAAGGGGTCAGGCCCCTTTTCTCATTCCGGCGCACGACACGCGCCTAATAGCTAGGTCTTGGCTCCGACCTTGCGGTGCGGGCATGAGGGGTCGCAAAACTCGTGGCATCCTCGAATGCCCAGGTCATGCCCCGTGAGGGACTGCCACACCACTTGAGCATCGCCTGGATGCTTGCGTTATGGGTGAGTGGCGATGCGCACTGTCGCATGCGGTCTGCTGCCTTCTCGTCTTCGCCCAGCACTAACGCGCGGGTGAGGATGAGCCGCCACGCTTGAGTGCCAAGCCCCTCGTTCATCTCGCCGCAACCACCGTCCGTATCATGCAGGCAGAGTCTTAGCCGTCCAAGCTCGGACCGCAACTGAACGGCCTCTTTGGATAAGGGTGTGATGAACCGATAGTCATCCAGAAGACTAGAAAAGACAATTAAGGCGAGAAACGGGCTGGCGAGCGCGGTCACAGACCCATCCATAAGGACAATGGCAGTGCCTAACGCAAGCACACATGCGTACAGAATGCCCAGTACCATCAGGTGCCTTCGCTGGTTCACCGTTGCCTGGTCGTTGTCGAGGCCCTGCCTGTGGCACGTCTCACGAATGGTGGCACGTAGATTTCGAAGCTGTTCGAGGTATGTGAATGCGTGCCATACGTTTATGCGCCTCAGATCCGAGAGAAGAAATATATCGCCTTGGCCTTCGTCTATAAGCACGCGTTTTGAGGTGATGGACTCGTACCTCGCGACCGTATCGGCAAAGGTCTCGAACATGTTGAGGACTTCCCTGTCCAGAGGGTCGCTCACGAGCCCGAATCTTTCCTTGTGGAAGATGAGCATCCACTCGCCTTGGTCTGCATTGCCAGAGGAAGAGTCCAAAAAGCCCATTCCGCTGTACTGTTCTAGACTCGCAGCGCAAGCCGACGTGATTTCGACAACGCCTAGCGTCGAGAGGCGAGCAAGTGTGGAGACGATTGCGCTGTAGGCTAGGAGGCCTCCCGTAAGGGCCCATCCCAAAACAAGGGGATGGACGTCTTCGGACAACATGGTGTCACCCACAGCCTCCGCCATTGGCTTGTCCTCGCCTTTGTATTCCGCCTGGAACCTTGCGCGCATATGCCTGTACCAGGAGGTGGTGATGTGTTCAAGATGGCTCTGGCTGTATGCGCGGCAAATGCGCCGTGCCTTGTAGATGCAGTACGCGCCCATGCCGATTGAGCTGATGAGGAAGAGAGACACCTCAACCGGGCGCCGTTGATCGCGTGCCAATCTCTCGGCCTCGCTCTCGGCCGCCCGCAAATCGGCGGAAACGTTGTCGTATGTAATGTGCGTGGTGATGGCGTCATTCCAGGTTTTATCCCACGCCTTGGCCAGTGCAGGCACGGGCGCAAACACCGTCTGCAACGTTACGATTGCCACGATGACAAAAGCACGCAACAGCATGGAACTCCTCCAATCACGCTTTGATGCGGGCGGCCATACAGCGCACCTCGCCACTCAACGACACTTTAGCGCTAGGGAACATGTTAGCCAAATGTCCTGCCGCTCGGTAAGTTCTTCAAGCTCGTCGAGTGTTACTATTCACGGGCAAGGCCAGGATGTGTCAGCCTATCAATAGGGGTTACCCCCTTTGATTGCCGCTAGCGGCAATCAAAGGGGGTAACCCCTATTGATAGGCCACTGCCGGCCATCGATTTACGTGGCTTGTGGCCAGCCCGTGAACCACTCCCTCAGGGAGCCCGACTGTCCCGACACCCCACCCAAAGACAAGACCCAAGATCCACGTCCGGCCTTTCGGTGACACCACCCTGGCACAGGCTGCACGCGAAAGCAAGCACCTCTGGCGCTCTTACTTCGTTGCGCACGCCGCCCTGCTGGCGTCGTAGCCGCGGGGCACCTGGCCCTGCGGCAGGACCTGCACGTCGATGGCCTCGGCGCGTCTGGAGAGTCCCGTGGTGCCGGCCGGCTCGCCGTCGTGGGCCCATCCGAGCCAGCCGTAGTTCTGGGAGTGGACGCGGTACCAGACGGAGTAGCCGCCCTCCCTGGCGAGGTCGCCGGTGAGGCTTACGCGCACGGCCTCGAGGCGGCGGGACTGGCCCTCGGTGCCGGCCAGCGCCCCGTCGACCGCGGCGGGCATCCAGCCCCTGTCCTGGGCGTGCACCTCGTAGGAGATGCCGCCGGCAACGGGCTGGTTGGGCACGGAGAGCCTTATGGCCTCGAGCCTGCGGCCTTGGCCTGTGGTGCCGAACTCGAGCGCGGAGCCCGCGCCCGTCCAGCCCACGCCCGTCCAGCCCGCGCCCTGCACGTGGACGTCGGCGGTCGCGGCGCCGACGTAGGAGGCCTGGCCCTCGGCGTAGCCCTCGGGTACCTGGCCCTTGGGGAGCACCTGCACCTCTATCGCCTCGGAGCGCTTTGATTGCCCGGCCGTGCCGGCGGCCTGGCCGTCGCACGCCCAGCCGAGCCAGCCGAAGGTCTGGCAGTGCGCGCGGTACCACACGGAGTGCGTATCGGCCACCTTGCCGGTAAGCCTCATCTGGACGGCCTCGACGCGCCTGGACTGCCCGACGGTGCCGCAGGGCGCGCCGTCCCTCACCCAGTCGGTCCAGCCGGTGCCCTGCAGGTGGGCGCGGTACTCGATGCCGCCGTTGGTGTCCTTGGGCAGCGCTACGGAGAACTGCTCCAGGCGCTTGGACTCACCCGTGGTGCCGATGAGGATGCCCTTGCCCTCGGCCTTGGCGGCCACCTCGCCGATTCCCTGCTCGTGGCCGGAGCCGGTGAGGGCGACGAAGCCCTCGGGTTCGGGCGTTGGCCCGGTCTTCTTCGAAAACGTCGCCGAGACCGTTACGTTGGAGGCGGGCATGGCAAACGAGCCGCCCTTGATTTCGACCGGGTTGCCCTCTGCGTCCCTCACGGTTACGGTGTCGAGCTCGTAACCGTCTGCGGCCTTGGCAGTAATCTTTACAACCTCGTTCGCGAAGGCGCTGCCCTTGTCGACCTCTACGGTGCCGTTCTTGATGTCATCGGCAACGGCGACGCTGTATTTGAGCTCCGTGTGCGCCCACTTGTGGTCGTGGCTCTGCGAGAAGGTGCCGGTAACGTCGACGGCAGTCGCCTCACTCTCCCCGGCGAGCACGCCGACGCCTTTGCCAAGGGTTACGGTACCGGCGGCCTTGCCAGTACTGCTGCCGATGCCCCATGCGGAAGTGCTCGTAGCGGTTACCGTACCACCGTTGATGGCAATGGCGTATTTATATCTTCTGTTAGGTGCATCTTCGCCAGCACCGATTCCTGCCCCCACATTGCCGGTGGCGTTCACAGTTCCACCGTTTATGGTGACGTTAATCGTAGGATTGCCGTCGGAGGTTCCGGCGTAGCCGCAGCCAATTCCCGCACCATTGTCGTTACTAGTGGCGGTTACCGTGCCACCGTTGATGGTTATGGTACAGCCACCGCCGTATTGGCCGCTGCCGATGCCCGCGCCATAGCTGCCGGTGGCATTCACCACACCTCCGTTGATGGTGATGTTGTTGCCAACTATAGTGTCGCTGTAGTTGCCACCACCGATGCCCGCGCCATCGCTGCTGTTGGCATTCACGGTACCGCCGTTGATGGTGATGTTGCCACTGTCGGCTTCGTAGCCACCTCCAATACCCGCAGATATTGCACCAGCAGTTGCGTTCACAGTACCGCCGTAGATGGTGATGGCACCACCGCTTATAGAGTGATCTATCCTTTCACCTCTGCCGCTGCCGATGCCCGCCGCATTTATACCACCGATGGCAGTCACGGAGCCGCCGTAGATGTTGACGGTGCCGCCTGACCCTCTATGGCCACCTCCTATGCCTGCTCCGCCGCCGGATTCACTACCCTTTTCGCCACCAAAGGCAGTCACGGAGCCACCGTGGATGTTGACGGCGCCGCCAGACTTTTCAGGGTTCCCGCCGATGCCCGCGTTACCCTGGAGACACGTGCTTGTCGTGCCGTCGATTGTGCCAGCGAAGAGCACGCCCGAGTCGCCGCTCTGGGCGTAGATGTTGAGCGTCGCGTCCGTGGTCGTAATGCCCTGTTGTACGGTAAGCTTCGCGCCATCGCACAGAATCAGGTTTGCCTCACCTGTTATGGACAGGCGGCCATAAATCGTTTTTTCGCTTTGGACCACGTACCAGCCGTTACCCCAGTTAACCGTATCAGTGGTGCTATCTTCAACATAACTATAGCCCGTGCATTCCTGCTCTTTTCCTATCACCACACCCGCATTGGCGTCCCAGCTACGCTCGACGTAGCGCACGGGCTCCTGAGACTGCGGTTCCAGCGGCTCGGACGCAACCCGCAACTGCGACGGCTCGTCTGCCAGCGGCTCCGCATCCGGCAATACCTGCACCTCGGTCGCTAGCGGCTCCACAGGCTCCTCCGCCAACGCCGTCAGTGCCGTCCCCGACATGAGTCCCAGTACCAAGGCAAGGCCAAGCAGTGCGCTCACAAGCCTCTTCGTCTCTCGTTTCATGGGACGCCTCCCTATCTCGTCTTGCCCTAGCTGCGTCGCAAAAGCGTCAATCCGCGCGGATCCATTCGTTTTGACAGCCATTATTTTATCGAAATAATACCGAAAAGCCTCCCAAATCGATAGCGGGTCGTGACCTATCAAAGGGGGTAACCCCCATTGATATGCCGCCTGAGGCAATCAATGGGGATTACCCCCTTGATAGGTCAACACATTCTGGCCTGCCCGTCGCGGGCGGCGTCTCCTACGAGGTGCATGCCCAGAGGAACGGCTGGATGCCCGCCGCAGACGGTGCGCTGGCCGGCACCACCGGCGAGGCGAAGCGTCTGGAGGCCGTGAAGATATCGCTCACCGGCGACGCGGCCAGGGACGACGGCTACTCCGTGTGGTACCGCGTCCACTCCCAGACCTACGGCTGGCTCGGCTGGGCGCACGACAGCGAGCCGGCCGGAACCACGGGACTCTCCAGGCGTGCCGAGGCAATCGACGTGCAGGTCCTGCCGCAGGGCCAGGTGCCCCGCGGCTACGACGCCAGCAAGGCGGCGTGCGTGAGCAGGTAGCAGAGGAGTCGCCAGATTCGAAGGGCTATCCCTCCGCAAAGAAGTCGCGTTTTTTGAAGCCAGCGGTGAGGAAACGCGAGAACGCACGGGCGCCGGTGAGCCACACGACACCGGCGTCGTTCTTCGTGTTGGCGAGCATGCGCGGGACCGCGTAGTCGGCGATCGTCTGGGGGTAGTCTCCCAAGATGTTGTAAATCCTCTTGGTCTTCTCGGACAGCTCGACGATGGTTGCTCCGCCGTTGGCGCGCGTGATGAAGTCCGTAATCATGATGCCGGGCGTCAGCCTGCATACCTGGACCTTTCCTCCCGTCAGGTCCTGGCTTTCCTTGGCGAGGCTGCGGGTAAAATACGCGACCGCTCGCTTTGCGGTTCCATACATGGTGAGTCCGGTCATCATGGCGTCGTTGGACCCATATCCCTCGACGTTGTATATCTGCCCAAAGCCCTGTTGCATCATGCCGGCAAACGCGACCTGCGATCCAAGGACCGTTCCCTTGAGGTCGACGTCCAAGATGAACTCGATCTCGCGCTCGTCGAGCTCGCATACCGGCTTGTTGGGGGAGTTGACGCCGGCGTTGTTCACCCAGATGTCCACGGCGGAGAATGCCTGTATTGCCTGGTCCCACAGGTTCCTTATCTGCTTGGAGTCTGTGACGTCGCAGGGGACGGCAATGACGTTCGTTTCCGCTGGGCCAATCCCTTTGAGCTCTTCGAGGGCCGCGGCGAGGTTCTCCTCATGTACGCCGGAAACGACGACGTTGCATCCCAGCTCCTTGAACTTTTTGGCCTGGCAGAGCCCGAATCCCCTTGTCGATCCCGTAATGACGACTGTTTTCATATGTGTGCTCCCGCTTCCGTCCCGCTTCGGCAAACATGATACCTTGCAGAACCGAGAAGAGGGGCCAAACCCCTTTTCTCAGTTCGGGAAGCAGTGGGCGGGAGGTCGTTCGACTGACCTATAGAAACATGCCCATGAACTGGGGCAGCGTCACCTTTGCTCCGTTCCTGCCCGAGTTGCCGTCCACGAGCTTGTATGCCACCCTTGGTTCGTATTGCTCCATAAAGGTGTTGAGGGACACGGTCGCGCCCTTGGACGACTTGACCTCCACAGGAACGACCGCTCCGCCCCGCTCCATGAGGAACTCTATTTCCTGGGTGTTGTTCGCCCGTTTGTAGTAGCGGACCTCGATCCCTCGCTTGTGGAGCAGGTCGAACACGAGGTTCTCGTATATGCCGCCCTTCGCAGGGCCCTTGAGCGTGTTCCTAACGAGCGCCACCTGCGTTTCGCGGCCAAAGAGGTGCGTGAGGAGCCCCGTGTCGGTAACATAGATCTTGAACTCGCTTGGCTCCTCGTAGGCGGCCAGCGGAAGGAGCGGCACGGACACGTTGTGTACGTCGCGCACCAGCCCCGCATCGATGAGCCAGTCGATGGACGTGCCAAACTTGCGCGCACTGCCACCGCGTTCTACCTTGCTGTACTGGAACTTGGTGTTCTCCTTCGCGAGCTGCCTGGGCACGGACCGGTAGAGCCGCATGATCTTTGGCTTGTCGACGTTTGAGGCGTACTTGTCCACGTCGTCCTCGTAGGCGTTGAGAATCTTCTCCTGAACAGAGAACGCCTCCTCAAAGCTGTGAGTGTCCATGAACGTGCTCACGACCTCGGGCATGCCTCCAACAACGAGGTACTCCCGCAGCAGGTCCTGGTATCGCTTGAGGACCTGATCGGGTAGGCGCTCGGCTGTGCGCGCATAATCTCTGAGCGTGTCGATGGCCTCCGCTCCCACGCCGCACGCCCACAGGTACTCCTCGAAGTCCAGCGCATGCATGTGTACCTCGCGCTCGTAACCCACGGGCACCGAGGTCTCTTCGGGCGGAGCGTCGTCGGCGCCCTTGTAGTGGATGCCCAGCAGGGAACCCGACGCCACGACGTCAAAGCGGCCGTCCATAGCAAGGAACTTGAGGGCCGTCCGAGCCTTCTTGCAGGCCTGCACCTCGTCAAGGAAGATCAGCGTGCCACCCGGCACAAGCCTTACGTTGCTCATATACAGTGAGATGCGCTTGTAGATTTCCGTGGGTTCGAGGCTGCCTTCGAATACGGCCTTGAGCCGTGGATCTTTGAGGAAGTTTATGTAGAGGTAACTCTCGTACTCGGCGATTCCGAACTGCTCGATGATGTAGGTCTTGCCCACTTGGCGTGCGCCATTTACGAGCAGGCACTCGCGAGCTCCCGTGGCCTTCCATTCCAGCAGGCGGTCGTAGAACCTTCTGCGCAGTCTCATCCGAACCCCCATACGATTGTGGTGTTAACCTTGTAAAACGCATCGAATTGGATGCTGTGTATTCAGTATAATGCATCGTTTTTGACAGTACAATCGGAGAATAATGCATCGTTTTGGAGGTTAAACAATGCGTTACTGCTTGCGTGTTGATTAGAATGCGTCGGCCCGCCAATGAGGGTTGCCCCCATTAGCCCAAGTAGTTGGCCGGAGGCGAGCGTCTTGGGCCTACCGGGAGCGCGGGTTCGGGCATACGCACGACATGTAGGTGGCGACGTGATGCCTGTTGGAAGGAGAGCCCCCGCAAGCGATGTGATGTCGCCTGCGGAGGCTCAAGTAGGTACGTTCGTACCCGGGCTGTGGGCCTACGCCCTTACTTCGTCACGCACGCCGCTTTGCTGGCGTCGTAGCCACGGGGCACCTGGCCCTGTGGGAGCACCTGCACGTCGATTGCCTCGGCGCTACCCGTTCCACCCTTAGTTGGCCAGAAACGCCTACCGGCACAAGGCTATAACGCGACGGTAGCTCAGGCCGGCAAGGACGGTGACAAGGGCGCAAAACGCGAGCGTAAGCAGCCTGTGATCTATGCTTAGTCCAAGAAACACAACCAAAACCATGAGACCCATAACCACAAACATGTTGGGCAGCATGTAGAGGGCCACCGCGGCGCTCTGCTTTATTACCTCAACCTCGTTTTCCCAGTCCAGGCGCATATGCTTGACGCCGCACACGCATCCCCACGCCGTGGAAAAGGCGCACAGCGCAATGCCGAGCACCACATACAAAACCGTGTTGAGCGCGGGCACGCCGGCCGATATGCACAAGCACAGGGTGCAAAAGACCATAGACGGCAACGTGAGGCACAGGTTAAAGAGCATTTTGCCCTGATAGAGCGTCTTCTTTTGGAGTGGCAGGCTCGCAACGATCCAGTAGTTTTTGCCCTCCAGCGAAGGCGAGCACGCCGTGGTGGCAAACATGCCAACGAAGAAGTACACCATAAAGGGGATCGCGGGCTGCAAGATCGCGTGGTCAAACGGTGCGTCGTGCGTAACCATAGCGACGATTTTGTCGAAGCCAACAACAAGGGTAACAAGGCCAAAGAGGGCCGACAAACCAACGCCTATGACGCCGTTGGTCATGTAGACCGTGGAACCCGTGAACCGCTTGAACTCCTTGTAGGCAATCGCGCCAACTACGCTTCGCTGCCTTTGGGCGCCCATTTTGTAGCTCTTTGATGCGGCGTGCGACCTGAGCGCGGAGTTGATGCTTTTGTACGAGCCGCCAACAATGGCAAGCACCACGGCAAACAGGAGCGCGCTTGTGCCAATAAAGAGCAGTGCGTCGAGCATGCTCGGTCCCGCGATCGCGTTGGCAAACCACCGTGCGGGCAGGTATACGTTTGCCGCGTCGTTGGTTGCCTGCGAAACGGTCTCAAGCGTTTGCTGCACCTTGTTGTTCCTAAACAGGTCCTCAATAAAAAAGCGACTCGCAAAGCAAACTACCACAAAGGCAAACACCAAAACGGTTTGGATGATGCTGGTCCTTTTAAACCCCGTGCTTATCTTGGCGAACACAAAGCCCAAAAACGCCGCGGCCAGCATGGGCGCAATCGGCAAAAACAAAGAGAGGACCAGCCAAGCGGGATACACAAAAATCGCTGGGTGAGCGAAGCAACCATACCCCACCATCGTGGCAACGGAAATGCTCGCGTACCACGGCAAGCTGTCCACATACATGTACAAAAACTTGCTCGTGGCGACCGTCCTAGCCTCAAAGGGCAAAGACATGAGCAGGTCGTACTCCCTAAAGTTAAACAGATAGCCATTCGTCTTAAAGATTGTAAACACGAAGGCGAGCGCACTTATGGTAAGGGCACACAGTACGGGAACCGCGCCCACAAGGCCCACCATCCCATACCCAACACACATCAAAATGCAGTAGGCCATAACCATTGCGTAGAGCAGCGCAAAGCCTATGGCGCCGCCAACGACCTGTCGCCGTTTTTTCTTGTCGGTTGTGTGCCGGTACACGTTCCATGGGCTGGTAGACAAACGCAGGGTCCTGAGCAGGAGCAACACGTTACTCCCCATGATCGACCTCCAAAAAAGCCTCTTCCAGCGAGTGACCTTCGGTAAACTCCTCCATGGTGCCAGAAAAGATAATTTTGCCGTGCTTTATGATCGCGACCTTGTTGCAGAGCTTCTCGGCCACGTCGAGCACGTGGGTAGAAAAAAACACCGCCGCGCCCTGCTGGCACATGTCGCGCATGATTTCCTTGAGCGTAAAGGCCGCCTTTGGATCGAGTCCCACAAACGGCTCGTCCAGTACCAGCAGCTTGGGGTCGTGAATAAGTGCGGAGATAATGGCCACCTTTTGCTTCATGCCGTGGGAATAGGAGCCAATAAGGTCGCCCAAGGCAGGTGTTATCTCAAACAGGTCGGCGTACTTTTTTATGCGCTCTTCGCGCTCGGCCGCGCCTATGCCAAAAACGTCGGCCACAAAGTTGAGGTATTGGATACCCGTGAGGCTCTCGTACAGGTCGGGGTTGTCGGGTATGTAGGCCGTGACGCGCTTGCACGCCACGGGCTCGTCTGCCACGGAATGACCGTCTATGCGTATGAGACCCTCGGTAAAGTCCAGGACTCCCACCACGGCACGGATGGTGGTGGACTTGCCTGCGCCGTTGTGGCCAATAAAGCCATAGATGTCGCCGCCGCACACGGTAAGGCTCACGTCGTCCGCGGCCTTTTTGCCCGCGCCGTACGACTTTGAATAGTGCTCGATGCTCAGCATTACGTTGTTGCCCATGATCTGCCCTCCAATAGCTCATGCATATTACATCGAAATGCCCAAGAAAAGTAAAGTATCTGGCTGCGTGACCCAAAGAGGGTGGGGGGCTTCGTTACCGTTAATGTGCCGACCTATCCTGGTGCAGAAATCGCTTGTTTTGCCTTGGACAGGTCATACCGTGAGACACATCCTGAGTCGAAAGGATGCGGTATGGTCATATTCCAAGACCTTATCTGTGCTTCGAGAAAAGGGGCCAAACCCCTTTTCTCGAAAACCCGAAACGGGCACGCGGCGGGTGCGTAGTTGCCGAGGTGGGAAGCCGCGTATGGGCCATCCCTCCGCAGACAACGCATTAAGTGCGAAGATTTCCCGTGCACCCGCAGGGACTGACCAAGGTGCACAGCTCGTCTACCTGCGCAAACGAGGTCAGTATCAATACGGGTACTTTTCGGATCTTCGCACTTAATTTGGCGCACGGCGTCGAGTGTCCGCGGTGGTGGCGCTGTTGTTCGTGGTATAAGTAAGGGAGTGCTGCGGGACGTCTTCGTGGCACGACTCCCTTGGCGCTCGGAGAGGAGAAGCATATGGCGTTGCACATCGTCGAGGAGGCGGATCGTTGCCTCAACTGCAAGAGGCCTCTGTGCCAGAAGGGGTGCCCCGTGGGCACGGCGGTCCCGCTGGCCATCCAGCTGTTCCGCGAGAGGCGGATGGACGAGGCGGGGGCGGTGCTCTTTCAGAACAACCCCATGAGCGCGGTGTGCTCGCTCATCTGTAACCATGGCGCGCAGTGCGAGGGTCACTGCGTGCTCGGCCGCAAGGGTACGCCGGTGCACTTCTCGGCCATCGAGCACTACGTGTCGAGCACCTATTTGGAGCGTGTGCGCTTCCAGCGGCCCGAGCCCTGCGGCAAGCGGGCTGCCGTTATCGGGGGCGGCCCGGCCGGCATCGTCGCAGCGCTTCGGTTGGCGCAGATGGGCGTCGACGTCACGATCTTCGATCAGAACCCGCGGCTCGGTGGCGTGATGCGCTACGGTATCCCCGAGTACCGGCTACCCAAGCAGGTGCTCGACCGCTACCAGGAGATTCTGGAGGCGCTCGGCGTGCGTATTCGACATAACACGGCAATCGGGGCGTCGCTCACCATCGCGGACCTTTTCCGCGACGGCTACGAGTCGGTCTTTATTGGCACGGGCACCTGGCGTGCCCAGACGCTGGGCGTCTCGGGAGAGGCTGGCGGCAACGTGCTGTTTGGCCTGGACTACCTGCGAAGCCCCCAAACGGCGGAGCTCGGCGAGCGCGTGGCCGTAATCGGTGCGGGTAACACCGCCATGGATGTGGCACGCACGGCGTTTCGTCAGGGTGCGCGTGAGGTTACGCTGTATGCGCGGTCCAAGCATATCTCCGCGAGCTCCGACGAGCTGGAGTACGCGCTGCTCGACGGCTGCGAGCTGGTGCAGGGCAAGGCCATCTGCGAGATAAACGAACGCGGGCCTGTGTTCCGTACGGCCATCTTCGACGACGAGGACCGCGTCGTGGGCTATGAGGAGGAACTCGATCAGGTGGAGTGCGACACGGTTATCGTGGCCGTGAGCCAGAAGCCCAAGAACAAGCTCATCCTTACCACCGAGGGGCTCGAGGGTGACGAGCGCGGCCTGCTCATCGTAGACGAGCGAGGCATGTGCACCGTGCCGGGCGTCTTTGCCGCTGGCGACGTGGTGACCGGTCCCAACACCGTGGTCCACGCCGTGGCCGCGACCAAGGTTGCCGTGGCCGGCATGCTCGACTACCTGGGCGTGGCGGACAAAGAAAACTGAGAAAAGGGGCCAAACCCCTTTTCTCAGTTGCCCCTTTTCCTACTCCGTCGTGGCGTTCCGCTCTGCGGAGGGAGCGGACGCGCGCGGGACGTACACGCGATGGGGGCGCCAGCCGCCGCAAACGGCGTCGAGCTGGGTGTCGTCGATCTCGCGAACGTCGGTCGTGGTCTGGTCGAGGATGGTAGCGTTGCTGGTCATGGTCGTTTCCTTTCGTCTGTGGGCCCCTCGGCCCCGCTCTCTTGTCTGACCTGCCTATACATACGCAACGCGCGACCGAATGTCTCACTCAATGAGAAAAGAGGTTTGGCCCCTTTTCTCACCCCGGTGGTGCTCTATTATCACTTACAGAGACTACCCGGCGGAAAGGAATGCCATGGACGTATTCGAAGCCATGAAACAGCGCCGTTCGGTGCGCACGTACAGCGACCGTCCCATCGAGGGCGAGGTGCTTGCGGCGCTCATGGCCGAAATCGACGCCTGCAACGCGGAGGGCGGGCTGCACATCCAGCTGGTTCTGGACGAACCCGAGGCCTTTGGAACGGGCATCTTTAAGTATGGCCAATTCAAGGGCGTGCGCAATTACCTGTGCTTCGTCGGCCCCGACAACGATGAGCTCGACGAGAAGGTGGGTTACTACGGCGAGCGCGTTATCCTACGCGCTCAGCAGCTGGGCCTTGGCACGTGCTGGGTGGCGCTCACCTTTAACAAGCGGCGCACCCGCTACGAGCTTGCGCCCGGCGAGAAGCTTGCCCTCGTCGCCTCCATCGGCTACGGAACGGCGCCGAGCAAGCCGCGCAAGTCGAAGTCGCTTGGGGACGTAAGCAACGCTCCTGGCGATGCGCCAGACTGGTTCGAGCAGGGCGTGGCCGCCGCGCTTCTGGCCCCCACTGCCATAAACCAGCAGAAGTTCCGGTTTGAGTACCTGCCGCCAGAGGGTGATGGCAAGCCTCGCGTGCGCGCGACGACCAGGCGCGGAACCCAAACGCGCGTGGACCTTGGCATTGCCAAATGCCACTTCGAGCTTGCCGCCGGCAAGGAGAACTTCGACTGGGCCGTGTAGTCTAGCCGCAAAGAGCTAGCCTGGGTTGCCCTCCCGTCTGCGAGTATACTGTTCCCAAGGGCCAACGCGGTTGGGAGGGCGAATGGGTATTTATCTCAATCCGGGCAACCGGATGTTCCAGCGTGCGCTCAACGCGCAGTTTTATGTTGACAAGAGCGAGCTCCTGTCGTTTATGAACGCGCGTCTCGGCCTCGACTCGGGCTTCGTGGCCGTCAGCCGGCCGCGACGCTTCGGCAAGTCGGTGGACGCGAACATGCTGGTGGCCTACTACTCCCGCGGCTGCGACTCCCGCGCGCAGTTCGAGGGGCTAAACATTGCCTCCGACCCCTCCTTCGAGCGCCACCTCAACGCCCACGACGTCATCCGCGTGGACGCCCAGCGCCTGATCGGGCGCGGCGGCGGGATCCAGAACCTGGTCGAGACGTTCCAGTCCTGCGTGCTCGCCGAGGTGCTGCGCGAGTGGCCGGACGCCAAGCCCTACCTCGAGGGGGACCTCGCCGGCGCGCTCGAGCTCGCGGCGGAGGCCAAGGGCACGGGCTTCGTCTTCGTGATCGACGAGTGGGACTGCCCCATGCGCGAGGCGGCCGACGACGAGGCCCTGCAGCGCCGCTGGCTCGACTTCCTGCGCGACCTCTTCAAGGGCGCCCCCTACGTGGACGCAGCCTACATGACGGGCATTCTGCCCATCAAGAAGTACGGGCGCCACTCGGCGCTCAACCTGTTCGACGAGTACTCGGTGGTCGACCCCAAGGACCTGGCGCCGCTCGTCGGCTTCGACGCGGGCGAGGTCGAGCGGCTGTGCGAGCGCTTCGGCATGGACTACGCCGAGATGGCGCGCTGGTACGACGGCTACCTCATCGGCTCCGACCGGGCCCACGTGTACAACCCCAACTCCGTGGCGCGCGCCATCGACAGCGGCCACTACTCCAACTACTGGACCTCCACCGAGACCTACGAGGCGCTGCAGGTCTACATCGACATGGACTTCGACGGCGTCCAGCAGGACCTCGTGGCCATGCTCGACGGCCAGCGCGTGCCCGCCGACGTCTCCACGTTCAACAACACCATGACCGGCGTCGGCAGCAAAGACGAGATCTACGCGCTGCTCGCTCACCTGGGCTACCTCGGTTACGACGAGGCCGACGAGTCCGTCTTCATCCCCAACGAGGAGATACGCCGCGAGTTCCGCACCGCCATCCGCACGGGAGCCCGCCCCGAGCTGGCGCGCCTGGTGCGCGACTCCCGCGAGCTGCAGCGCCGTACGCTGGAGGGCGACGCCGAGTACGTGGCCGACGCGGTGCGGCGAGCGCACGACAGCGCCGCGGGGCCGCACTACTACAACGACGAGCAGGCCCTGCGCGCCGCCGTCAAGCTCGCCTACATCTGGAGCGTGGACGACTACCTGCGGGTGGACGAGCTGCCGGGAGGGCGCGGCTACGCCGACCTCGCGTTCGTGCCCAAGCCGGGCTCCAAGCTGCCGCCGATGGTGGTGGAGCTCAAGTGGGACAGGGGCGCCGACGCCGCGATCGACCAGATACGCCGCAAGGACTACCCCGCGGCCCTCGCGGGTCTCTGTGGCGAGTGCGTGCTGGTGGGGATCACCTACCGCGAGGGCACCGACGAGCACGAGTGTACCATCGAGCGCGTGAGCTGGTAGGCCCATCGATGTGGGTGGCCCCCTCGGTCGGGGGCTCGGTTCTCTCACATTAAGTGCGAAGATTTTCCGTGCCGGCTCGCGTCCGCCGTGCAAGGCGCAGGCCGTCTACCTGCGGAGACGTCCTTATTATAAGAAAGCGAACCTTTTGGATCTTCGCACTTAATGTGGGCCCGCGCCAGGCGCTGCGACAAGCATTGCTGTTTGCGTGTCGGTGGACCGTGTGTTATCTGCCCCTCGACACACTCCCGTTCGTCGTGGAGGAGGCGCGGGGCACGCGCGGGCCAGTGTTGGCGCCTATTTGCGGATGTGATACACGACGTTGATGACAAAGCCGCTCGGGGCAACCATGATGGCCGTCTTGGAGGAGCCGGTATCGATAACGTTGCCATCGCCGTTCATGTTCTTAAAGCCATGGGCCTCCAGGATGCCCATGGCCTCGTCAAAGTCCCTCACGTTCATCTGCACGGTCACGAAGTCCTGGGGCAAACTGCTCACCTGCGCGACGGCGAGGCCGTGTCCGTCCGCGTCCTTCATCCTGAAGCCGCCGTCTTTGTTCTCGGTGACGTCCTTCTTCTCGTGGCGCTTGGTGAAGCCGAGCTCCTCAAAAAGCTGCTGGATGCTCTGGGAATCGTTCGTCATGATGAGGGGGCCAAAGTTCGTAATCTCCATCGTTGTTCTCCTGTCTGTGGTAGCCGTGTCTGACGCTTGCATCATTATGCCTCATCTGGTGCTCATTCGATGCTGTGAAAGCATAATCACGTTCCAAACGCAAACGGCCGCCAGTGGCTGAGGAAGTACATCCCGTCAGGCGGATGGCGGCAGCGAGCACGAGCGCGCGATTGAGTGCGTGGCGCTGGGTGGGGTCGGGGAGAGCCGCGAGCGGCCGAGGGCAGCACCGTGTGGTACCGCGTGCACAGCCAGACCTTCGGTCGGGGAGGGCTCGGTTCTCTCACATTAAGTGCGAAGATTTTCCGTGCCGGCTCGCACCCGTCGTGCAAGGCGCAGGCCGTCTACCTGCGGAAACGTCCTTAACATAAAGAAGCGAACCTTTTGGATCTTCGCACTTAATGTGGGGCCGGCGTCAGGTGCTGCGACCAATTTGGTTGCCCCAGCCACTACCGGTTGATAAAGTACAGCCCTACCAGGCAGATGGCGACGCCGAGCAGCTTGGTGGGGGAGAGTTCCTCTCCGTAAAGCGCGTGCCCCACAAGCAGCAGAGCGACGGCGAGGAACGAGCTCTGCACGACCGACGCGACGCTTACCTCCCACCCCGCTCTGTACGCATAGATAAACCCAACCTCCAGCCCCACGATTACCAGCCCCAACACAAACGGTGCCCAGTTGACCTTGTGCAGCTCGTCGCCGATGCTCGCCCCCTTGCCCAGCACAAAGAACGCCAGCAGCGACGCCGCGGCACCCACGAGGTACGTAATGGTGAGCGAGGCAAACGGGCTCATGCCCGCTGGCACGGACTTCGAGCAGATTTGATACACGATGTTGGACAACACCACCAGCCCGACGGGCCATAAAAACGAGAATGACGGCATGGTGTGCTCCTCTCCGGGGCTGCTCTTACGGGCTGGCCTATCAAAGGACTATTATGAGGGTACAACTGCATTGATAAAAGAACATTGGAGAGAAACGATGCGCACCAACACCCACAACCACGTAACGCGGCACTTGCTGGCCGGCACGCTGGCCCTCACGCTCTGCGTGCCGATGGCCGCTTGCGCCAACGGCACGCAGGCCAGCTCCACCAGCACGGCCGATACGCAGACAACCACAACGACCACGGCATCCTCGCCCACGGCCGAGGTCGCAGACGTCACCTCGGTCTCGTACCTCGGCCCCGCCGGCACGTATACCGAGGAGGCGGCAAAGCTCTTCTTTGGGAGCAACGACGAGCTGTTCGCGCAAAAGACCGTGGACGACGCGATTGCGCTGGTGGAGGACGGGACGGCGACCTACGCCGTCATCCCGCAGGAGAACACCCTCGGTGGTCCCGTAACCGACTACATCGACGCTCTGCTCGCCTCCAAGGACGCCCGCGTGGTGGGGGAGGTGGTGCTCCCCATTCGCCAGACCCTTATGGGCCTGCCGGGCACGGACCTCTCCAAGGTTAAGACCGTGCACTCTCACAAGCAGGGCCTGGCCCAAAGCGCCGACTGGCTGGACAAGAACCTGCCCAACGCGGAGCGCGTGGAGGCTCAGAGCACCGCTGCGGCGGCCCAGGAGGTTGCCGAGGGAGGCGACGCGACGTCGGTCGCCATCGCCGCGCCCGGTGCGGCGGACCTCTACCACCTCGAGGTCCTGCAGGAGAACGTCTCGCAGTCCGAGGCGAACAAGACCCGCTTCTATGTGATCTCCAAGCAGGCGAACGCTCGGGAGGGATACGATCACGCCGTCTTCGTGGCCAGCATCGCCGCCGACGAGCTGCCGGGCCTGCTTGCCAAGGCGTGCCAGGATGGCACCGAGCTCGTGTGCGTGCACGACCGGCCCGAGGGCTCGGCGCTCGGCACGTATCGCTACGTGATTGAGCTCTCGCGCAAGGACGGCTTTACCAACGCCGAGCTCAAGCGGCTGGAGGACACGGGCCAGCTGGAGTACCGGGGCAGGTACAGCTGCGTCGAGGGGTAGCGAGGTTGTAAATGGCTCACGGGTTGGCCGGAATGTGTCGGCCTATCAAAGGGGGTAACCCCCATTGATATGCCGCTTGCGGCAATCAATGGGGGTTACCCCCTTTGATAGGCCACGGTCCGCGCTTACGCGTTCGGGCCCCAAACGACGATGCGCTTCTCAGGCGCGAGGTACATGCCGTCGCCCTCGACGACGCCCAGCTTGCTGTAGAGCGGGTCGAACATCTGCGCGTTCACATTGATGCGCAGGTTGGCCAGCGGGTGGGTGTCGGCGGCGTTCGCCGCAAACATGGGCGCCGGTATTACCTGGGCCCACACGTCGCCCATGGTCTTGTAGAACTTGGCGTAGTCAAAGCTCTGAGACTTGCTCGCAAGCTCCAAGGTGGCCTGCATGCCGCACAGGTCGGCGCAGGTCTCGGCGGCAAGGTTCTGGCCGTCGGCCATCACGCCAGGCTGCAGCTCGATGGACGAGTAGTAGTCGGCGAGCGCCGTGGTCTTGGCCGTAAACTTCTCCACGTCCTCATCGACGAGGATGGGGTTGGGTCGGCCGTAGGCGTCCATCTGTGCGCCCTGATAGTCGAAGCCGTGGCTGATCTCGTGTGCAATGGTAAACCCGATGCCGGCAAACAGGTCCTCGTCCGACATCCCGTCGGTGTAGACCAGACTCGACACGAAGCCGGGCATAATGTTGATGGAGTTGCTCTCGAACTCATAGAAGGCGTTGAGGGTGGTGGGATCGACGTAGAACCATGGGGCCGCCTTGATGGCCGGCTGACCAATCATCTGTGCCTCGCAGTCGTAGCGATACTGCTTGCAGCGCAGGTAGTTAGAGAACAACGTGCCGCCCTCGTTGGTGGGAACGAGCTCCAGCTTGCTGTAGTCGAAGTAGCCGCCATCGGGTTCGAGTACGTTGAGCGCAATGTTGTCGAGCTTCTCGGTTACCCGCTGCTTGGACTCCTCGCTCAGCCACGCGGTGTTGCCAACGAGGTCCTTGTAGGTGTTGACGAGCTGCTGGGAGAGCTCGGTCAGGCGCTCCTTTGTGCCGGCGGGCAGGCAGTCCTCAACATAGGTCTTGGCTATAACCTGTGCAAACGTATCGATGCTGTCGCATGCCTTGTAGGGCTTGAACTCCGCGCCGCCCATGAGCGCTTCGAGCTGCGCGGCTTCCTCGCCCGAAGACGAATGATCGAAGTAGGGGCGGGCCTCGGCGAGTACCTTGGCCTTGGCCATGAGTTTTATGGCTTCGAGGTTGTCTTCCGTCCACACGTCGTTGAAGCCCTTAAGCCATGCACGCGATATGTAGTAGTACTCGGCTCCGTCCTTCTTCATCTTGGCCAGCGTTTCGCGCAGGGGGTAGTTGGCGCACGTCTCGCATGCCTCGTCGAGGGTGAACACGCTGTCACGCGCGGTCTCTGCCAGCGCACCGAACTCCTTTTTGACGAAGGTGCCGTTGCCCTCCAGGTACTTGCCGTGCTTCGCCTCGAACTCGGTGAGTTGGGGAAGTAGGTCCGCCACGGCCTGCGAATCCATGCCCACCGCCTGGAAGTCGTAGCCGATGAACAGGGACATGGTGCTGATCTGGGCCTTCGCGGCCTGCTGGGCGGTGGGGTCGTCGGTTTCTTGGTAGATCGTTCCGCCCAAAAGCGCGGCATCGCTAAACAGGAAGTTGGGATTGATGCCCACGATGTTGTTTGCCTGCGTGTCGTTCGAACGGATCGTGGCGACGATGAACGGGCTAAACGGGAAGTCGTCTGCGGCAAGCAGCTTGTTCATCTCGTCGAGCGACGTTACGGCGTCGATGCGGTCGAGGTAGGGCTGTATCTCGGAGGTCCCAATCTGCTTGAGGGCGTTGGTGTCGGCTGCCTGGTTGTAGAAGAGGCGCAGCTGCTCTAGGTCGTGACCGGTCTTCGACTCGTCAGCGATGACGCTTAAAACCGAGTCGCGCAGCTCGTTTGCGTGGTCTGTCATCGCGTTGCCGCCCATCTCCATTTGGTGCGCGGCAAGGTAGTCGTAGGCGGCGTTCGTGTACAGGTCGTTCTTTGCCTCGGGCACCTCTGGCGGCAGGTTGCCCTGCAAAACGGACGTGACCCATGGCTTGCCGACAAGCCCCGTCTGCTGCGTTGCGGTCGCGTCTGTGCCCGCGTCTTGGCCCGACGAGCCGCTTGCGCTGCCTCCGCATGCGGTGAGCACGAAGGCTAGCACCAGGGCCAATACGGCCGCGGCCATCTGCTTGCTACGTCTCATCTTCTCCCCCTTTGTCCTTGGTTCCCATGGGGTTACCCCCTTCGATAGGCGAGAACCTACTCCGCCGACACTCCTTCGCTTCTTACGCTGTCCGCCGCATCCTTGGCGCGGACGAACCGCTCCTCGATGTCGGGTTCCTGCTGGGCGTCCTCGAACACGCCATACCGCAGGCTCACTTTGTCCGCCATCTCTTCGCGTGCAAGCTCGCTGGCCAGCAGCTCGTCGAGCAGCTCGTCGTAGTCGTATTGATGCGGACAGTACAGGAAGAACGTGTCTCCGCCCGCCCGGCAGCCGATGCCGTCGGTGTGTCGCGCGATGCTTCCTATGCCGGCACCCACGGTGCGCAGCACGTGGTCGCCAAACCGCCGGCCGTAGTGCTTGTTGATGGTGTGCAGCTTGTTGACGTCGAAGACCACCGCGTCTAGCGAGGCGTTGCGATGAATCCGGTCGAGGCGCCGGACGTAGCGGAAGAAGAACTCCTTGTTGAGCAGCCCCGTAAGCCGGTCGCGCTCGGTGTGACGAATGAGGTCGCGACCCTCGCTGAGCTCGATGCACTTTGCAATACGGGCCTTAACGATCTCGATGTCAGGGTATGGCTTGGGAATGAAGTCCATGGCGCCAATCTTCAGGCAGTCAAGCTCCGCGTTTTGGTCGACGGTAAGGAAGATGACGGGTATGGACATGAGGTCGTCGTCAATTTGCATCTCGGCTATTACGTCGCGACCCGACATCTGTGGCATGTACAGGTCCAAGATGACGAGCGCGACCTCGTCCTTGTGGGCGTGCAGTACTTCCAGGGCCTCGATGCCGTTGGAGGCATACAGGATGTCGTAGTCATCCGTAAGGAGCTCGCCCAAAAACTCGCGTTGCAGCTTCACGTCATCGGCAATCAGGATGCATCGGCGCGCGTTGATGGCGGGAATGCGATTGAGGCCCATCGCTTCGTCGGCTGGCTTTTCCTCGGTCGTCTGCCCCTCGATGGGGAGAGACTCCTTCATCAGCTTCTTTATCTTGTACATCCGCTTGTCGGCTTCCTCAAAAACGCTTAGGAGCGACAAGTGCACGTCTGGCTGGTATTCGGCCATACCGGCAGCTATGGTCTCGCCCGCCTTGATGGGAGATCCGTCCAGCGGGACTGCGTTTATGAGGTCCATAAGCTCGGAGCGACGTTCGTAGTCTTCGCCATTAAGAATCACCACGAACTCGTCGCCGCCCACCCTAAACACGGGGCTGTGGCCGAAGATGCGGCAGATTCTTGCGCAGGCCCGCTTAATGCAGGCGTCTCCCTCCTTGTGCCCGTATAGGTCGTTTACCATCTTAAGGCCGTTGACGTCGCATACCGCCACGGCAAACGGCTGCTGCTCGCCCTTTCGTATGGCGACGTCAATCTTCTCTTCCCACTCTGAGTAAGCGTGCTTGTTCTTTACGCCGGTAAGCGAGTCGATTACGGCCTTCTCGCGCGCGGCCGAGAGGTTGCGGGCGTACTCCCGCTCCCGCTTAATCTGGGCGTCCTCGTCCAGCAGACCTATGATGAGCGTAGACGTCCCGTTCTCTTCCACCAGCGCCGCGCTGAGCCTCACGTACGTGGGGAGGCCATCGCTCATAAGGCGATAGTCCAGCATAAACAGCCCGTCCCGCTTTATGGTGGCGAGGACGTTCTCCTTGGTGACGTGCGAGAAGAACAGCTCCTGATCCTCGGGATGAATCGTGTTCAGGGCGTTTTTGTAGGAGGTCTTAAAGAAGTCGGCGCCTCGCTTGGCAATGCCGAGGGTCTCGAAGGCGGCAGACGTGCTGAACTCCGTGTACTCGCTGGTCGTAGGGTTGACGTAGTAAAGCACGATGAGGTTGCCAACGAGGGCGCTGAGCCGCAGATACGATCTGCGGTCCTCCATCGCGCGCTCCGTGGCGATGCGGTCTCTCACTTGCGCATCCACGTTGCTGACGCCAATAATTATGTGTTGGTCGTCGTTTGGGATGCTGGTGGCCTTAAGGCGAACGTGGGTGGGGACGCCGTCGATTACCAGACGGTAGTAGTGGACATAGGCCCCCTGCTGCGCCACCTTGGCGAGCAGCCGCTCCTTGGTAAGCGCCTCGAGGACCTGCTCTAGGTCCTCGTCGTAAACAAGGCCAGCTGCGTTCCTCCTACATTCCGCAAAGAAGTCGGTCCCGTGCCGCTCGTCCGTTCGTTGGTCCCTCTTGGCCCGCAGGCCGAACTCGAGGTACTCTTCGGTCTCCACGTTTACGTAGAACAGATTGAAGTAGTCCTGCGCCAGCGCGTTAATCATGCTCTGGAAGACCGCACTCGTGTTGAGGGCCTGCTCGTAGGTGGCGTGCGCCTGTTCACGCTCCGCCTTGGCCTGCACGACCTCGGTGATGTCCATCGACATACCCAGAATGCACAGCTGGTCCGCATCGTCGGCAAACGAGACCTTGGCAGTTTGGAGCCGACGAAGTTCTCCGGCCGCGTTGGGCACGTCCTCGAAGAAGACGTGGGGCTCGTCGGTGGACAGAGTGATTTTGTCGTCGTTGGCAAGGTGGGTCACTACGTCTTCGTCAAAAAGGCCGTGGTCCGTGAGGCCCACCACCTCCTGGGGATGCTGCTTGTTAACGAACTCAGCGAACAGTTGGTTGCAGGCTACATACCTGCCGTCCACCGCGCTCTTGTAGAAGACCATGGCGGGCATGTTGTTGAGCAGGGAGTACACTCCGTTTAATGCGCTGCCGTCCATCTTCGCCTCTCCGTTTGACGTTACCCCCTATGATAGCCCAATCGTAATGTGGTGTGGTGAATACGACCGCTTGGTCGCCTGCGGTGTCCGCCTGGGAAGAGTTGTGCGTTACTATCGAGGCAACGTGGGGGAGGTGGCGTATGGCGGCAATCGCAATCAACGCGTTGGTGGTCGCGCTCGAGGTCTGGGCCATTGGCGTCGGCATCTCGATTAACGGGATGCCTGGCAACTTCGTGTTCTACACGCAATGCTCCAACCTGCTTGGCGCCGTTGCGTGTGCCCTGTGCCTAGTGGCGGAGGTCCGTGCGCTGCGCGGGGGAGCGGGACCCAGCCGCCTGTTGCGGTGGACGAAGTATGCCGCATCGTGCTGCTTGCTCATGACGCTCGTGGTGGTGGCCACGGTGCTTGCCCCCATGTTGGAGTCGGCGGGGCAGCCCGGCTTCTATATGATGTTCGTGGATGGTGCCAAGCCCGTAACCCATCTCGTGGGACCGCTTTTGGTGGCGGGATCCTACGTCGTCTTCGAGGCCGACCGTGCCATGACATTGCGGCAGAGTCTCGTGGGCCTGGCACCCACGCTCGCCTACACGGCCGTGGCCTATCCGTGCAACATCGCTCGCCTGTGGGACGGGCCCTACCCGTTCTTTAGGGTGTGGACCATGCCCCTGTGGACAACACTGCTGTGGTTCGTCGTGCTGCTGGCGCTGTCGTTTGCCCTGTGCCAGCTGCCCCGGCTCGCTGCCCGCTCGCTCGTCGGTGGTACGCGGGGGACAGTCCCCGGTATATAGGGGACAGTCCCCCGCGTACCACGACGCGCAAAAAAGGCGGGCGCCCTAGGACGCCCGCCTCGTGTCTAGCCGTTGGACTCACCCTCTTGGTCCCGTTCCCTAGTACCTCGCGACGCCGTAGATCTCGCGCCAGTGGCTGGCCGTGCCCTGGGGCCCGACGCCCTCGTCGGGGGTGCGCACCACCTGGACGGAGTTGCCGCCGTCGCTCACCCAGAAGGTCCAGCCGCAGTCGGCCGAGGAGGAGGGGTAGGCGTAG
>CACZFB010000003.1 GCA_902780305.1 uncultured Coriobacteriaceae bacterium
GCGCTCACGGCGACGGCGCCGCCTATGGCGAGGGCCAGCGCGAGGCCGGCGACGACGGACTTGCGGGCGGTCTTGGTGCTCTTGGTCATGGTCTTTTCCTTTCTGTCGGGCCGCTCCCGTGCGGCCCCTGCCTTCTTGACTCACGCCCTTTACTACGCGCCCGCAGCGCGCCCGTCTCAGACTTTTTTGAGCGGCTTCCTCCGGTGTCCGTTTGGGAAGAGGTGCCTGACCCCTTCCCGCAGGCAGGGCCTGGCCAAGCTGTGCAGGCAAGGGGGACCCTGACTGCCGATTCGCGAGGGCGCGCCGTCTACCTGCGCCTTTGCAACGACGCCGCAGGCAGGGGCGCCCCAGCCTGCACAGCTAGCCCCACCCTTGCCTGCGTGGCCCTCGGGACGCGCCCCTGGGAAAAGGGGTTTGGCCCCTTTTCTCACGCAGAGTTCCGTTCGTTGAGTCATCGTCTGGCCGGCACATGTTGCGCAACAGAAATGCGCGAATCGCCTGTAGCTTGGGGCTACAGAACCCCAGGCGAAAGGAAGACGCATGTGTGCATACAAGAGGTCCTCTACACTTCGTTCGGTAGTGGTGGGCGTGCTCTCGCTCGCGATTTCGGTGGGCGGGCTGCCCGCGCACGCGCTGGCCGAGGCGATTGAATCGTCGCAGGTTGAGGTGGATGCCCTGAGCGATGACACCTCGAACGAGTCCAGCGTGGTCGACGGCCTTGCCGAGCAATCGATCGCCGCGCAGTCGGTCGTTGCCCAGGGCACCTATGGGTCGTGGAATTGGCGCGTTACCGATGACGGCGCGCTGGTGATAGGCCAAAAGGAAGGTAACCCCGCCACCGTAACGAATCTGAACATGCCGTGGTATGACTATAGGGAAGCCATCACGTCGCTCTCGTTTGAGCCGGGAACGAACGGCCTGCTCGTTTATCCCGGCGCGGAATCGTCCTACCTGGCCTATGCCTTTACGGGGCTTGAAAACCTCAAGACGGCTGACCTGTCCAACCTCAACACCTCCGACTGCATGAGCATGCGAAGTCTTTTTATGGACTGCCCAGCGCTGGAGTCGGTAAACCTGTCGGGGCTGGACACCTCGCAGGTAACCGATATGAGCGGCATGTTCTGTCGCTGTTATGCGCTCAAGTCGCTTGACCTTTCGGGTTTTGACACCTCCCGCGTCACCGACATGTACTGCATGTTCTATGGCTGCAGCGCGCTTACGGAACTCGACGTCTCGTCCTTCAATACCGCTCACGTCACCGACATGTGCAACATGTTCCGCGGGTGCTCGCAACTCGAGGAACTGGATCTCTCGTCCTTCAACACCCAGGCGGTTACCAGGTTCGCATTGATGATGGCCGAATGTCCGTCCCTTGCGGTTGTGGACGTGTCGGGTTGGACGGCGGCGGAAGGCGTTGACTGCTCAGACATCTTTGCCGGCACGAACAACCTCCAGACCATCGTTATGGACGGATCGCTGGACCTTGCGCGCGTGTTTCCCAATGGCACGGGAGACATTGAGGTGGTTGGCGAGCATCCGTCGGCACCAACACCAACGCCGGAGCGCACGGATCTCTCGGGTGCCAGCGTGCGCGTGGACGGATGGACCTACGACGCGACCGAGCACACCGTGGCACCAGTCGTGGAGCTGGATGGCCGCGAGCTGGCGCGCGAAACCGACTACACCGTTAGTGGCGACGTGGTCGCTCGCGAGGCGGGGGAGTACACGGTGACCATAACGGGGACCGGTGGCTATGAGGGCACCGCCCAGGGCACGTATCGCGTGGAGCGCAAGGCCGTAACCGTAACGCCAAACGACGCGTGCAAGACCGCCGGGCAGGCCGACCCCACTCTTACCGCCACCGTCTTGGGAACGTGTGCGGGCGAGACCGTGACCTACCAGCTCACCCGCGAGCAGGGCGAACAACCGGGAAGCTATGCCGTCACCGCACAAGGAGCTGCCGAGCAGGGCAGCTATGCGGTGAGCTTTGGCACGGGCACGCTGGAGATTCGGGCTGCGTCGGCCAACGACCCGCAGCAGGGCTCGGTCCTGCAGGAGCTGCGCAACGACGTGGAGCTTGCGCGCCAGGCATACGAGGAGGCGGTGGCGAGCCACGGAGGCGCGGACGTGGACAGTGCAAAGACCACGCTGGAGGAGGCGCAGCGTCGTTACAACGAGGCTGTGGCGAGCCGGCGTGAGGCCCAAAACACCCTTGGGAGCGCCCAAGCAGAGCTGGAGGAGGCGACGGCCGCGCAGGAACAGGCCACCTCGGCGCTCGACCAAGCCACGACACACAAGGCCCAGGCAGACCAGGAGGTCGAGACGACCAGCCAGGAGCTTGCGGCGGCACAAGCCGACCAAGACGCGGTGGACGCGGCGTCGAATCAGCAGGCGGCCATAGCCGCGGGCCAAAAGCGCGTGAGCGAGGCGATCAAGGCAAAGGAGAAGGCCGACCAAAGTCTTGCCTCTGCCGACTACCGACAAGACCTGATGCGGGCATACACAGATGCCTACGACGAGCTGGTAACGGCGGCCCAGGGCAGCGTGGCCGACGCGCAGGAGGCAAAGGAGAACCCGTCCGGGTCCGCATGGAATCTCAACAAGTACAACACCTCGCGCGGCACCTTGGGCTTCTTTGAGTACATGAACAAACCCACAGAGATTGACAACGGCGCTGGCGTGACCTATGCGCTCAACAGCGACGATCCTGCCATCGGCGAGCTCACGGGCACGCCCTACACTTACACGCACCGCAAGGGCACCTATTCCCGCACCATAGAGGTAACGCCCGCCTCCACCACAGAGCTCACTCGATCTCCGGCTACGGGCAGGACGGTCCTCTCATACACCCAGCTGGGAGCAGAGGGGGATGCGACGAGCCTGGAGAGCATGCGGTTCTCTTTGGAGATTGCCAGCCTGTGTAACGCCTACCGAAAGAAGCACAACGAGACCTACGGCATGAGCCAGCATGGAGATACGGCCACAGACGAGCTGGAAGCCAGCCTGTCGTATCTGGAGCCCGTAATGCTGAGCGACTACCTTATGGCGCATGCCCAAACGCACGTGAACTTTTCCAGCAATGTGCAGGGCCATGCGGGAAACTACGGCGCGCAGCCCCTGCACAGCGGCTCCGAGATTCTGGCCTGGGGCTACACGAACCCGTTTATTGGCTGGTACACCCAGGAACGGGCTATCTACCTTGCCGGTGTGGGCAACCCAAACGTAGACCCGCGCCTGTATGACGCCTCGACGTACGATGCGTACGCCGCCCAGCAATGGCAGGCGGCGGTGGGACACTACCGTGCCGTCGTGGGCCAGCAGCACGACAACGACCGCCTCGCGGGTGTCGCGTGGAACACGCATTGGGGCACCTCAGGCATGGTGTTCTCGTCCAGCGCCAACTCACGCTCCTTGCAGTACTTGGGCAACTACTACACGGTGACCGACTACTATCGTCGCTACATGAGCTACTACAACGCGGTGAAGGCCGCCGAGGCGGGCCATGTCAACAACGTGGAGCAGGCGGCATACGACCTGGCCGTGTCGCAGCTGGCACAGATTGAGCAGACGAGGCAGGAGTACGTCACGAAGCTCGAACAGAGCGTTGCGGCGTACGAGGCCGCCAAAAGCGCCCAGGAGCAGGCCGAGGCTGCGCTGGGACAGGCGCAGACCGCACTGGAGCAGGCGCAAGATGGCACCATGGCCTCGAACCTCGATCCCACCGAGGTGCGAGAGCGACTGCGTGCCGCCCAGTCCGCGCACGACGCGGCCGTCTTGCAACAGACCGCCGCCCAGATGGCGCTGGGGGAGGCCACGCAGGCGGTGGATGCGGCGGCGGGACGTGCGACCGCAGCCCAAGGCGCGCTGGCGGCGGCCCAGGACGCACTTCGCGCGGCGCAAGGGGACGAGGATGCGGCAAGCGCTGCCCTCGATCAGGCACAGGCGGCCTACGACCAGGCATGTGGCGACGCGGCAGCCGTACAGGAGCAGGCGCATGCGCTTGCCGCGGCACGGGACGCCTTGGACGACGCGACGGACGTCTCGCATGCCCAGGTGGTGCACGTGGGGCAGAGGACCTATTCCGGTTGTGAGCAGTACCAGCCGGAGGCAGCGTTGTTGCAAACCGTGACCAAGGGCAACCGCTCCGAGACGTACGTGCTGTCGCAGGGAGCAGGCGGAGAGCTGGGGGTTGTGGCGACCTATGGCAACAACGTTCACGCCGGTACGGGCACGGTAACGCTTACGGCCGCAGGTGCCAAGGGATCCGGCACGTTTTGGGGCTCGAAGTCCGCTGAGTTCACCATTGCCCGAGCCAAGGTTGACGACGTTACCGTGTTGCCCATCGCCTCGCGCACCTACGATGGCGCTCCACATGCCGCGCGTCCACAGGTGAGCTTTGCGGGCAGTGACCTGGTGGCCGGCAAGGACTACACGCTGTCGGGGGCGACGTCGGCCGTGAACGCGGGGAGCTATGAGGTCGTGCTTACCGGATTGGGCGACTTTGAGGGAACGCGCACCATACCCTATACCGTGGCGCAAAAGGACGTCAGGGTGACTCCAAAGCCTGCGAGCAAGGCGTTCGGTGAGAAGGACCCGGCGCTCACTGCGCAGGTTACGGGACTCGTGGGAACGGACACGGTCTCCTACCGCCTCATGCGCGAGAAAGGCGAGTCTGCGGGAACCTATGCCATAACCGCCGTGGCCGATACGTCGCAGGGTAACTACGCGGTCACCTGCACAAGCGGCACATTCCGGATCGATTCAGCCTCGCTTGCGCAGGCAACCATTCCCTCCATGGCACCGCAAACCTACACGGGAGGCGCGCTTGAGCCCCGGCCCGTGGTGCGCGTGGGCAACCGTACCCTGAACCTGGGTACCGACTACACGCTCTCGTATCGCGACAATACCAACATGGGCATTGCGACCGTGACCATAACGGGCAAGGGTAACTACGCGGGTACGCGCGTTGCGACGTTTAACATCGTGTCGCCCACGCAGCCCGTGGCGCCCACGCAGCCCGCGATCCCCACAGGGACGACGATGGGTGCGGCGCCGACCGCACCGTCTCAGCCTGCCTCTGTGACCACTCCCGCGCCGCTGCCCCAACCACACGTCAGCTATCGCACCCACGTACAGCGCGTGGGCTGGCAGGATTACGTGGCAGATGGCGCCATGAGCGGCACGAGCGGACGTAGCCTGCGTCTTGAAGGCATCAACATACGGCTTTCCGACCTACCGTGTGCGGGTGGCATCCAGTACCGCACGCACGTCCAGCGCATTGGCTGGCAGGGCTGGCGTCGCGACGACCAGATGGCTGGCACTTCTGGACGCTCCTTCCGCCTGGAGGCGATAGAGATAAAGCTCTACGGCGAGCTCGCACAGAAGTACGACGTGTACTACCGTATCCATTGCCAGCGCTTTGGCTGGATGGGCTGGGCCAAGAACGGCGAGCGCTCCGGAAGCGCCGGTTATTCTCGGCGCCTTGAGGGCATCCAGATCGTGCTCGTGCCCAAGGGCAATCCTGCGCCCGACGCAACGTATCTGGGCATCACCCAGCGCATTGCCGCCTGCTTCCGCCAGCGCGGGAAGTAGTGCGCTAGGTTGTCCGCCAGGGAAGAGGTGCCTTTTCACGCTACCACTCGCCAATGGGCGATAGCGGCGCCGCGCATGGGTAGACAGAGGGGACCGTCCCCCGAGTCTACCTACCGCGGCAAAGCAACAGGTATGCGCACGGAGGCAGAATCGGGGGACGGTCCCCTCTGTCTACCCCCTCAGCACACGGGTTTTGGCTCTAAATAAAAAAGGCGGGCGCCCTAGGAACGCCCGCCTCGCTATGTACATCTGCCGCCTCGTGCGGCACCTCTCTAGCCCGTTGGACTCACCCTCTTGGTTCCATCGACGTTAATCGGAACGCTTTCCCTGCACAGCGCCGAGCCGTGGCGCTCTGGGTCCTGCGCGGCGGAGCCGGTGCTTCCATCTGTCGACTTCTAACTGACTTTGCGATCTCGTATCGCCTACGTTGGCCAGACTCTGCTCGGCCTCAAAGGAAAGACGGGACTCGCGACGCCGACCGCGGGATGCCCTGATGTATGGTTTCGCTGTTCACTGGCATCACCTCCTGGGTCGACCGCGTCTTTGTTGCGGTGGTTTTTGCTTGACTTAACTATAGCCGACCTCGTGCAAATGTACACGAATATATGGTCAACTAACCGCGAACGGCGCGATTGCGGGGGCAAGTGGCACAAAACTTTGTGTTACGCACAGGGTCGTGTTGGATTCGTAGATGTTTGGCTAACCACACCCCTCGTGGGTACATACTTTTATGCGTTGAAACAAGACGGGGGTGCATTGTGGAAGACATCTATGGCAACCATCGCGATCGCATGCAGGAGACGCTCGACCAGCTCGTCTCACGCGTAAAAACGCTGCGCGAGGAGATGTCGCAACAGACGGAGTTCGATCCCATCGAGCACATCCTGGCTCGCATCAAGTCCGACCAGAGCATGCGCGACAAGCTCCGTCGCAAGGGTTTGCCCCAAACTGCCGAGGCGGCGCTCTTCCAACTGCACGACGCGCTGGGCGTGCGCATCGTGTGCGGCTTTCTCAGCGACGTGTACGAGATGCGCGATCGGATTGCCGCCCAAACCGACTACACGGTCGTGGAGGAGCGAGACTACATTCGCCAGGCAAAGCCCAACGGTTACCGCAGCTACCACATGATTCTGCGCACGCAGGCGGGGTACTATGTGGAGGTCCAGCTGCGCACCATCTCTATGGACACCTGGGCGGCGCTGGAGCATCACCTGCAGTACAAGAAGCCACACGTGGGCAACCAGCGGCTCATCGTGCAGGAGCTCAAGCGCTGCGCCGACGAGTTGGCCTCCACCGACGTTTCCATGCAAACGATCCGCGACATGATTTTGAATGAGAGGGACTGATGGCGACGAGGATTCTGCTTGCCGAGGACACGCGCGACCTCAACCGGGCCCTTACCACGGTGCTCGAGCACGAGGGGTACGAGGTCGTCTCGGCGTACGACGGCGAGGAAGCGGCAGACCTCGTGGCGCACCAGGGCTTCGACGGCATCGTGTTGGATATCATGATGCCCAAGAAGGACGGCCTGGAGGTGTTGCGCGACCTGCGCGCCGACGGCGTGTACACGCCCGTGCTGCTGCTCACCGCCAAGGCGGAGGTGGACGACCGGGTAAGCGGCCTGGACGCGGGTGCCGACGACTACCTTACCAAGCCCTTTGCCATGAAGGAGTTGCTTGCACGCGTGCGCTCCATGACGCGGCGCCGCACCGACTACGCCGGGAAGAACCTCTCGTACGGCGACATCTCGCTGGACTCCGAGACCTTCGAGCTCTCGGCGGGAAACACGGTGCGTCTCTCGGTAAAGGAGTTCGAGCTCATGCAAATGCTGGTGCTCAACGCCGATCGCGACCTGTCCGGTGCCTTCCTCATAGGCCACGTGTGGCACAAGGAGCCGGATGCCGACCGGGAGACGGTGGACCTGTACGTCTCGTACCTGCGCAGCAAGCTCAAATGGGTGGGCTCGAGCCTTACCATTGGCTCCGCTGCCGAGGGATTTAGGCTGGTCGCGCGCGAGGATACGCAATGAACTCGACCGAGGTAAACGGCATACGGCGAAAGTTTATTATCATTGCCACGCTCTCGTTCTTCGTGGTCATCACGTTTACCGCGGGCATGACGGCGCTGGCAAACCAGTACTCGTTGCGCACGCAGGCGGGGCATGCCTTGGAGCTTATTGTGCTCAACAACGGCGAGATGCCCGAGCCCACCTCCAGCGCAAAGGAGCTGCATGCGACCGACCTGTTCGACGGCCTGTTTCCCGAGTTCACCTACTCCGCCCGGTACTTCTCGGTGCTGTTTAACGCGCAGGGCAACCCAGTGCGCGTGGACGTTAAGCGCGTGGCCTCGGTAAACGAGGCCGAGGCGTTGGGGTACGCGCGCGCGGCCATGCGCGCCTACCAGGAGAGCCTTACGGTCGCGATGCTGGACATGGGCCAGGCCGACACCTTTTTCTACAAGGTAAAGAAGCTCGACGACGGCAGGACCATCGTCGCCTTTTTGGACTGCTCGTTCCAGATGCAGGTTAATCGCGAGGTGGGAATAACGACGCTCATCGTGTGCGCCGTCAGCCTTATTGGCAGCTTTGTCCTGGTCGTGCTGCTGTCCAAGCGCGCGATTCGCCCCGAGATCGAGAATGCCCGCCGGCAAAAGCAGTTTATTACCAACGCGAGCCACGAGCTCAAGACGCCGCTGGCCGTGATTCGCGCCAACACCGAGGTCATCGAGATGCTGCAGGGGGAGAGCGAGTGGACCCAGTCCACCATGAGCCAGGTGGACCGCATGGACGGTTTGGTGCAAAACCTGGTGATGATTGCCCGCGCTGCCGAGACCGAGGACCGCTCCGCCATGGGCGAGATTGACGTAGGCGATCTGGTTGTGCAAACGGTGGACCCGTTCCGCGCGCTCGCTCGTCAGGAGAACAAGGACCTAACATGCGAGGTTGACGGAGAGGTGCGCATGGTGGCCGACGCAAGCGCCATCCAGCAACTGTGTACCCTGCTGGTGGACAACGCCATAAAGTACTGCGACGATGGGGGTAAGGTTGTGGTGGAGGTCTCGTCTCCTCGGCGTGATCGCGTTGCCCTTACCGTCTCGAACACCTTTGCCGAGGGGAAGAACGCCCAGTTTGGCAAGTTCTTCGAGAGGTTCTACCGAGACGACCAGGCGCACAGCGACGAGGGCGGCTACGGCATTGGCCTTTCGGTCGCCGAGAGCATTTGCACGCGCTATGGCGGCAGCATCAAGGCCTCCTGGAAGGGCGGCATGGCGGTGTTCACCTGTCAGCTGCGCGCCAACCAACGGGGCTGAGAAAAGGGGTTTGGCCCCTTTTCTCAGTTCTTACACTTCTCTTACAATTTGTTGGCAGTTGCACGAGGGATTTGGCCCGGGGTGTCCCCGTAAGATGTAGTCAACCAAAAGGTTGGAAACATTAACGGAAGGAAACCCTCATGAAGACCAACATTACCATCGACACCAAGAAGGCCGCGATTGCTCTTGCCATCACCGGCGCACTGCTGGGCGGTTCCGCCCTCGCCATTACCGGCTCGGGTGCGATTGGAAAGCACCCGGCCCTGAGTCAGGCCCAGATTCAAGAGGCGGTTCGCACCGTAATCGCCGACGAGGGCGGGGGAACGAAGGCCGCAGCCGCCACAGACAACGGTGCAGTTGCCGACGAGTACGCACTGGCTGCGGACCAGGCACCCGCAAGCGCTGCCGACACGAGCCCCGCCGCGGCTGCCGCCGACGACGTCAGCGACTACGCAGACTACGGTACCGATGACTACGACGTGAGCGACTACGACATCGACGACTACGATACCAGCGACTACGGCGACGGCACCGACGACCTGGGCGACGACTGGACGAGCGAGGGCTACGACGACAGCGATTACGGCGAGGGCAGCGACGACCTGGACGACTACTGGGCAGACGACGATTACGACTACAGCAACTATGCGGACGACGACGCGTCGACCGAGGATGAGGCCACCGACGCCGATAACGAGGTGGATTACGACAACGACGATGTCAACGAGAACCAGGTTGCAGTAGTCGAGGAGGGTTCCGAGGAGCGGGCCGAGGAGGAGGCTGCCGAGGCTGAGGAGCAGAAGAAGGCCGAGGCCGAGAAGAAGGCCGCCGAGGCAGCTGCTAAGGCCGAGGCTGAGAAGAAGGCCGCTGAGGAGAAGGCTGAGGCCGAGCGCAAGGCCGCCGAAGAGGCCGCCAAGGCCGAGGCTGAGCGTGCGGCAAAGCAGGCCGCAAAGGAGGCCGAGGCGCGCGCCGCCCAGGAGGCTAACGCGGCAAACGAGGAGCGTGTGGCGGCTATGACCGGGCTTTCCGAGGCCAACCGCGCCAAGCTGGTAAAGCTCTACAACAAGCGTGACAAGCTCACCAGAGCCGGCAAGGACATTCCCGAGGCGCTTCTCGCAAGCATCCAGAAGCTCGAGGCCAAGGCCGCCAAGGCCGCTCAAAAGGCCCAGGAAGCTCAGCAGGCCCAGCAGGCCCAGCAGGCCCAGCAGGCCCAGCAGGCTCAGGAAGCCCAGGCCTCCCAGCAGGCTCAGGCCACGCAGACCACCCAGCCGGCACCTGCCGCCTCCACCACCACACAGACAAGCGAGACCGTGGTCGTGAGCGAGTAGCCAACAACGGTCAATCAAAAGGGGTTGCCCCCATCGATAGGTCGCGACCCATCGATGGGGGTTACCCCTTTCGATTGACGCCAAAGCCCCTCTCGGTCGACCTTGTTTCAAAACATTCGCAATATCGTGCGCATTCCGTGGACTTTAACGTTTCTAATGCGAAAACTTGACAAAAGCATGCTGCACGACAACCCATTTCGGCATACAATGCCTTCCAGTTTTTGTAAGTCCGAGTTATCGATTGGATGTGTCATGCGCAAGATCAAGCAGTTCGACGGCAAGCGTCACGTCTACGATACCGAGAAGTCTACCGAGCTCGGTACGCGTGCCTTCGGCGAGTTTGGCGATCCCGCTGGTTACGAGGAGACCCTCTACCAGAACAAGCAGGGATTCTACTTCGTAATGGGCAAGGGTGGCGACCAGTCCCCCTACGCCGAGGGAGAGGACATCCGTCCCCTCTCTGAGGACGAGGCATCTGCCTGGCAGGCATAGCATCGCTTACGCCTCGCGTTTTGCCATCTACTTGGGCGCATGGCCACTACGGTCGTGCGCCCAAGTCTTGTAAGGAGGGGTTCGGGAAGGGAGATTCGCATGATTGGGGAGGACTGTCCCATAGCCGAGGTGCGCGAATACTTTGGCAACGACCGCTTTGCCACCGAGGCATGCGGTTGCGAGGTGCTGGAGGCGGGCCCTGGCCACGCGGTGTGCGCGTTTGACGTGGGTCCCATCCATCGCAACGCCCAGGGCAACATAATGGGCGGTGCAATCTTTACGCTGGCGGACTTCGCGCTGGCAATTGCGTGTAACATTGGTGAGCACCCCACGGTGTCGGTGAGCAACACGATCGAGTTTATGAGCGCGGCACGCGGCTCGCGCCTCATTGCCACGTGTGACGCGCACAAGAGCGGTCGGTCGCTGGGCTTCTACACCGTGGACGTGCGCGACGAGCTCAACACGCCCGTGGCGCGCATGAGTGCCACGTGCTTTAGACGTGCCAACGCGTAGTTGGCCAAAGACGGGGCCTGCGACGGCAGGCGAGCGCATAGCGGAGGGCTGATGGAACAGGACGCCACGTTTATTGAGGAGCAGGAGCACCTCAACGAGGTCTACAACACCATCCTGGCGTTGCGAGACGAGCTTGCGCAGGAGCTCGAGGTGCACCAGGCCGAGATGGCCCAGGACCTGCGCGACATGAGCGAGGAGCTGCGTCCCGACGTCGCCGGCATCGAGGCCGACGAGGCCATGGAGACCCTTGCCGCCATCGAGACGCTCAACAGCGTAATCGACGCGTACAACCAGCGGCGCGACTTTGCCATGGAGCGCATGCAGCGCGTGCTCGCGCTCATTCGCCAGCCGTACTTTGCCAAGGTGCGCCTGCAAATGCGTCCCGGCCGTCCCGCGCGCGACGTGTACATTGGCGCCGTGGGTCTTATGGACAACAGCCGCAACCCCATAGTCGTGGACTGGCGCAGCCCCGTTGCCGAGACGTACTACAAGCAGGAGAACGGCCCCACCTCGTTCGTGGTGGACGGGCGCGTGCGCAACGTGGTGCTCGAGCTGCGGCGGCAGTTCGACATCGAGCGCAACGTGCTGCGTATGTACTTCGACACCACGGTGGCAATCCAGGACTCGCTGCTTTTGGGCGCGCTCAAGCGGCATCACACGCAAAAGCTTCAGGCCATAACGGCCACCATCCAACGCGAGCAAAACGAGGTCGTTCGCCACGAGGACGTGGGGGCCCTGCTGGTAAGCGGCATCGCGGGCAGTGGCAAGACCTCGGTGCTGCTGCAACGCATCGCGTACTTGTTCTATCAGGAGCGCGAGCACCTGCGACCCGAGCAGGTAAGCCTGTTTACGCCCAACGCCGTGTTCGAGCACTACATCGACTCGGTGCTGCCCAGCCTGGGCGAGACGAACCCGCGCGTGTACACTTGGCGGACCTTCGTGGAGGAGCAGGGCCTAGGCGGCCGGGATGCGGGAGCAAACGCCGACCCCGCGTCGCTGCGCGCGCTGGAGGACGGCCTGCAAACGCTTGAGGTCGAGCTCGAAGACCTGCAGGACATTCGCATGGACGGCGAGGTGCTGCTCAAGCCGAGCCAGATTGTCAGCGCGCTGCAAAAGTTCTCCCAGTTCCCGTTTGGTCCGCGCCGCCTCACGCTTACGCGAGACGAGTTGCACGACCGCCTGGAGCGGCGCTTCTCGACCCTCGCACGGCGAGAGGACCTGCAGGAGCGCATGCTGCTGCTGGACGTGGACGAGCAGAGCCAGATCTTTGGCGAGACCATAGACCCCTCCACCCAAAAGGAGGTCGTGGCATGCACCAGAACGTACGTGGAGCACCTGTTTGCCGGTGCGCACGACCTTATTGACTCCTGCGAGTGGCTACGCTTCGACCGCATTGGGTCGCGCATGCTGGGCGGCAAGTCGCTGAGCGCGTGCGAGTGGCTGTGGCTGCGTCTGGTAATGTGCGGCTACGGCGCAAAGGAGATACGCTACGTGTATATCGACGAGGTGCAGGACTACACGGTGGCGCAGCTCATGCTCCTCTCGCGGTTCTACTCTCGGGCGCACTTCCTGCTGCTGGGCGATGCCAACCAGGCCATCGCCGAGGGAACGGCCTCCTGGGACCAAATTCGCAGCGTGTTCGCGGACGCATGCGGCGGTGTGGACGAGTGTGCTCTGCGCACGAGCTACCGTTCGTCGCCCGAGATAACCAACCTGTTTAGCAGCCTGCTTACCGAGGAGGAGCGCGGTACGCTCTCGTCGGTGCGCCGGGCGGGCGTGGAGCCGCGCATCGAGGCATTTGGCAATACGGACGCCTACGTGGCGGCGCTGCGGGAGGTTGCCGAGCAGGCGGCCGAGGCCGAGGGGCTTACGGCCATCGTGGCGGCGGACGGCCGACGGGTGAGCTGGCTGTCCAAGCAGCTGGGCGACCGGGTACGGGTGGTGCGCAAGAGCGACGTGCTGCCCGAATCCGGTGTGGTGCTGCTGGACCTGTCGTTGGCCAAGGGGCTGGAGTTCGACCACGTGGTGGTGCCCGATGCGCAGGAAGAGGTCTATGCAAACGTGCCGCTGGCTCGCAGACGGCTGTACACGGCAATCTCGCGTGCCATGCACGAGGTCACGATCTTCTCGCAGGGGCCGCTCACGCCGCTGCTGGGAGAGCAGGAGGGCTAGCCATGAACTTGCCTCAGGCAATAGAGCACGCAAACACGCTGGTAATCCCGGCGTTTTTGGCAGACGACCTAGCGCGCACAGCCGAGCGCGAGAAGAACGAGGAAGCCATCGGCCTACTCACGCAGGCGTGGATGGAGGCACCGCTGGGTGCCGAACCGTTCCACTTCGACCTCGTGCGGGGGCTCGCCGACCGCAACCGCGAGCTGTGCGACCTTATTGGTGTGAGCAAGTTGCGCGACGTGCGCGGCACGAGCCTCGCGCAGCGCCTGGCCGACGATGACATCCTTGCGGGCTGCGCGGCCTTACAGCACCGCGAGGTGTTGGCGGTACGTCGCAGCGCCGGGCCGGGCCTGCGTGACATGGGCGTGGCCTACGTCGAGGCGCCGGTGTCCGGCATGGTGGCCGGCGTGGACATCGAGACTACCGAGCGTTATCCCGACCGCGGCTACATTATTAACGTGGGTATGCAGTTTGTGCGGCTGGCTCCCAAGGGGAAGGCCAGCGCGTGGTGCGCGGCCTATTGCGGCCTGCCCGCGCAGTACGAGCAGGAGGGCGTCCCGCTTGCGCAGATTCACCACATCGGGTGGGGCGACCTGGCTGGGAAGAAGCCCTTTAGAGAGAATCGCGAGCTGCAGGCGGCGCTACTCAAGGCGATGGAGACCTACCCTTACCTGGCGCACAACGCCGCATTCGAGGACTCGTGGTTTATGCTGCACCTTAACGGTTATGCCGAGGGACGCAAGGCTGGGCGCATCGTGGTGGTGGACACGCGCGACATCTGCCGGCGTATCGACCCCGAGGTTCGCACGCTGCCGCACGACTCCAAGCCGGCCGCGCTGGAAACCTGGGCGCGCCGTCGCAAGGTCCTCTCGGCAAAGCAGAAGGAGCGGCATTTGGGTCTGGACGACGTGGACCTCATGTTCCGCACCGTGCAGGCTGAGTTCGCCGAACGCAGTATGTTCGCCGACTCGCAAAACTGAGAAAAGGGGCCAAACCCCTTTTCTCGGTCCGCGATAAACACACTTTCTTTCCATTCACGGCACATTTTGTTGCCGTTTGAAGGATAATGTCTTGTGTAGCGCTTAAAGTCCGCAACGGAAGAACGGGAGCTTATTCATGCACGAGGACCTTGCGGCCATAACCAGGCGCATGCGCGCCCACATAGTTGCCATGCTGGCGGAGGCGGGCTCGGGCCACCCGGGCGGCTCGCTCTCCGCCACCGATATCATCGCGACACTCTATTTTTCTCACATGAACGTCGATCCCAACAATCCCGACTGGGAGGACCGGGATCGATTTGTACTTGGTAAGGGACACGCCGCTCCGGCGCTCTATGCCGCGCTCGCGCTGCGTGGGTTCTTCCCCGAGGAGGACCTGCTCACCGTGCGCAAGATTGGGTCGCACCTGCAGGGCCACCCCTGCATGAACACCACGCCCGGCGTGGACATGAGCACCGGCTCGCTGGGCCAGGGCCTCTCGGTGGCCAACGGCATGGCGCTGGCCGGCCGCATCGACCACAAGGACTACTACGTGTACTGCGTGATGGGCGACGGCGAGATCCAGGAGGGCCAGGTGTGGGAGGCCGCCATGAGCGCCGCCCACTACGGACTCGACCACCTCATCGCCTTCGTGGACCACAACGGCCTGCAGATCGACGGCTCCAACGACGACGTCATGCGCGTGACGCCCATCGCGCAGAAGTTCCGCGCGTTTGGGTGGAACGTGCTGGAGGTGGCGGATGGCCACGACCTTCAGGCGCTCGACGAGGCCGTTGCCCAGGCCAAGCGCAACGAGGGCACGCCCACGGTCATCGTGTGCGAGACCGTAAAGGGCAAGGGCGTCTCGTTTATGGAGAACGAGGTGGACTGGCACGGCGTCGCGCCCACCAAGGAGCAGGCGAAGGCCGCCCTGGCCGAGATCGAGGCGCCGGACGCGCCGGGCAAGGAGTGAGCATGAACTCAGCAACTCGCGAGGCATACGGCGCGGCGCTTGCCGAGCTGGGCAACAAGAACCCCAACGTGGTGGCGCTCGACGCCGACCTGGCCGGCTCCACCAAGTCCGCCACCTTTGGCAAGGCGCACCCCGACCGCTTCTTCGACATGGGCATCGCCGAGGCCGACATGATTGGCACCGCGGCGGGCCTGGCGACCTGCGGCAAGATTCCTTTCGCGTCGTCGTTCGCCGTGTTCTGCACCGGTCGCGCCTTCGAGCAGATTCGCAACTCGGTGTGCAACCCCGAGCTCAACGTTACGGTCGTGGGCAGCCATGCCGGCCCCAGCTGCGGCGAGGACGGCAGCTCGCACCAGGCCATGGAGGACATCGCCATTATGCGCGCGCTGCCCAACATGTGCGTGGTCGTGCCCGCCGACGACGTGGAGGCGTACGCGGCGACGCTCGCGCTGGGCGAGTACGTGGGTCCGGCGTACCTGCGCGTGGCGCGTCTGGCGAGCCCCACCATCCACGACGAGGACTACGAGTTCGACCTGCTGCGCGGAGACCTGCTGCGCGAGGGCGACGACGTTACCGTGGTGGCCTGCGGCATGATGGTCCCGCGCGCCCTGGAGGCTGCCGACCAGCTGGCTGAGCAGGGCATCTCGGCGCAGGTGGTCAACATGCACACCATCAAGCCCATCGACGGCGAGCTCCTGGAGGCATGCGCGCGCAAGACCGGCAAGGTCATCACCATAGAGGAGGGCTCCATCGTGGGCGGCCTAGGCACGGCGGTGGCCGAGGTCTTGTCCGAGCGCTACCCGGTGCCCGTGCGCCGCATTGGCGTCAACGACGTCTTTGGCACCTCGGGCCCTGGCGCCGCCCTGCTGGACTACTACGGCCTCAACGCCGAGCACATCGTTAAGGTTGCACACGAGCTGTGCGACTAGCGACTCGACCATGTAGTTGGCAGCCCATCGAAGGGGGTAACCCCTTTGATGGGCTGCCGCTCGTTGGCTGGTCCGTAGCTAGCGGTAGCTAGCGGTCCTTAAACTGATCGCTGAAGTCCGACATCTCGCGCGCCCAGTCAGGCAGGTCCAACTTGCCGGCGTCCGAGATCCAGTCGCTCACGTCGCGGCGAAACTCCTTTTGGTAGCTCGCCCTCTTCTCGTCCACAACGATGTAGAGGTCCTCCTTGCCGTGCAACGCACGCGAGGCGCGCACAATAATGTGGGCGCTGAGGTATGCCACGCAGGCAAACGAGCCGATGGCCACGGTTACGTTGAGCATGGTAATAACAGATGGGTTGATGTAGGGCTTGAACTGCGCGAACATCGACGCCTGGAAGGCGTAGAGTGAGACGAGCGCCGTGGCGAGGTTTACCGACTTGCTGGCCGAGATCAGCGGGCTCTCCAGCTTGCGGTAACGCCACAGGTTGATGATGGAGATAATAAACGTATAGATGGTGAAGACGCCCACCACGAACACCATGTGGTCGGGGTACGCCTTTGCGGCACTGTTCCCGTTGTTTACCAACAGGCCAATGCCCAAGACAAAAAACGTGAGGCCCAGCAGCATGTAGCCGCATCGGCGGTATCGCCGCAGTTCCTCTCGGCCATCCTCGGCCTCGTTGCGAATGTAGTAGAGCAGGAGGACTCGGGTTACGGTGAGCAGGATGTAGTACAGGGCCAGGACATCGAACCAGATGGACTTGCGCGTGAGGCCGATGAGCGCCTGGTACATGGAGTAGGTGAGGTTGACGCCCGTGGAGATGTGCACCGAGGCCTCGGCCCTAAACCACAGGTCGGTGCGATAGTCTTTGATAACTTTAAAGATGCGTTCGCGCACCTCACTCACGGCAATCTCCCATCCATGCGGTATGGGGATACTTATGGAGAGTATACATTTTGTGTTGTTCGCCTTGGCACAGCGCTAGACGGGCGGTAGGAAAAACGAGAAGAGGTCGGTTGGGGGTTGGTTGGGGGTTGCGCATACAAAGGGCGCTCGGCGGTCACGCCCGGCCCGCTCGGGTGTACGCGGGGGACAGTCCCCTGGACAAAGGGGACAGTCCCCTGGACACAAGGGACAGTCCCCTGGACACAAGGGACAGTCCCTTGTGTCCCACCCGGTGTGCGACTCGGTTAGAATGGTGTTTCTTTGCGTCGGGGAAGGGAGTGTCCATGCATGGAATGCACGCGCGTCTGCCAAAGAATTTTGTGCTGGAGGAGCGTCTTGAGCGCTATGCTGGCGCCATCGAGCTCGAGCCCGCGCATCTGGCAGGCCAGTGGGCCATGGCGTGCGCCCCGTTGGGTCCCGACGGGGCCAGGCCGTTTGGAGAGGTGCGACTCGACCTTGGTTGCGGTAAGGGCGCCTTTATCGTCGAGGCGGCCCGTCGGGAGCCGGACGTCCTGTTTGTGGGACTGGACTTGGAGCCGCTGTGCATCGCCTATGCGGCGCAGCACGTAGCCGAGGCGGGCCTTGGAAACGCTGTTATCGTGCCCGGCAAGGGGTCGGACGTGTCTCGGGTGTTTGGCCTGGGTGAGCTGTCGTGCGTGTATGTGAACTTTCCTACGCCTTTTCCTCGCAAGCGCGAGGCGAGCAAGCGGCTGGTCATCTTGGAGCGCCTGCTGGAGTATCGGCAGGTTATGGCGCCGGATGCCACGTTGCGGCTGCGAACGGACAGCCAGCCCCTGCGCGACTTTGCACTTACGCAGCTGGAGCTTGCTGGCTACGAGGTGGTGTGGTCCAGCGATGACGAGCGCGCCCAGAGGCCTGACGAGCCCACCAGCGAATACGAGGAGCGCCTTTCCGAGCAGGGGGCCAGGGTCCTCAGCTTGTGGGCGACCCCTGGTCCCGCGCCGATCAACCCCCATCAGACGGCACCGCTCAGCCTTGTGGACTACCTTCCCGACGACCTGTTTGCCGGCGGCTACGTGCCACACGGCATGGAACGCACGATAGAGAACCTGCGCAATCGCACCCGCCGAACGTAAGTGGTACAAAGGGGACAGTCCCCGGTATATAGGGGACAGTCCCCTGCATGCCGGGGACTGTCCCCCGCGTACCACGGCGAGCAACCGCGCGTCGGCAGATGCCGGGCTAGTTGAACTTGAACAGGCGGTCGGCCAGGCGATAGAGCGAGATGGTAATCTTCTCGCCCACCGGCGTGCGCAGGTTGGCGCCCAGGCCAAGGATGCCCAGCCGGCAGCGGCGCCACATGCGGCGGTCGTACTCGTGCAGATCGCGCCACAGCTTGTCGAGGTTCTCTCGAGCGTCGGGCTGTTCGCTGAGCTTGGTGAACACCGAGCAGATGATCATCATAAGCAGGAAGTAGTTGACCATGTAGCTGCGCAGCTGCACGACCTCGATGTCCTGGTACAGGTGGTAGGACTCCATCATAATGCGCGTCACGCGCACCTGCTGGTCGATGCGGCCGGCCATTACCTTCTCGTTGACCGACTGGTCCTCGCGGCCAATAAAGTAGCGATAGAGGTCCACGTTGAGGTAGTACAGGTTCTTGCAGCGCGGCAGCGGCACCCATGCATAGATGTTGTCCACGTAGAAGGTGTGGGCGGGCAGGGGCACACCCTCGTCGCGCAGCACGGAGGTGCGATAGCACAGGGCGTGCATGAGCAGGTTTTGCGAGATGTGGAAGTGGCCGATCTCGCTCCAGCCAAACACGCGGTCCTCGGGCAGCACGTGGGCGTAGTCCACCACGTTTTGCGTGTTGTCCACCGTATGCTCGTATACGTAGTTGGTAATAAACAGGTCTACCTGCGCGTTGGCTGCCTCGGTCTCGCGAATCTTGGCGAGCAGCATGCGCGTGGCGTCGGGGTCCACCCAGTCGTCGGAGTCCACAACCTTGTAGAAGGTGCCCTCGGCGTTTGCAAGTCCGGTGAGCACCGCCGTGCCGTGGCCACCGTTCTCCTGATGCACCGCGCAAATGACGTCGGGCAGCTTGGCGGCCCACGCATCGGCCTTGGCGGGGGTGTCGTCCTTTTGGGAGCCGTCGTCCACGATTACGATTTGAATGTCCGTGGCACCGTCGGCCCCGTCCAGGATGGATTGGATGCAGTGGTCCATGTACGCTGCCGAGTTGTAGCAGGGAATGGCAAAGGTAATTATCTTGCTCATGCGTGCCTCTCTGTGGGTAATTCGAGCTTTTGCCAGTATAGCGGTTACGCAAGCTCGGTGGGCCATGCGGCGTCGTTGGGCATCGCACTTCCATTTCCCACGGCGTCCAGCTTTATGCTGCTGTCGGACTTAAGCAGCTCCTCGACCGTCACAAAGGTGTATCCGGCGTCCTTCCAGGCGTCGATGATGCGCGGGAGCGCCTCGAGGTCCTGGTTGCGGTCGCCGCCGCCGTCATGCATAAGGATGACACTGCCGGGAGCCATGCCAATGGTGCAGTTTTGCACGATGGCGTCGGTGCCCGGGCGCTCCCAGTCCAGGGAGTCGTGCGTCCAGTACAGCGAGACGGACATCAGGCCGCCCGTTTTGAGCCATGTCTCCTCGTCGATGTCGCCGTAGGGCGGGCGCACGTAGCGCACGTCGGTGCCCAAAACCTCCTTGAGGGCGTCGGCGGTGTCGCCCAGCTGGGCCTGCACGCCCTCGGCGTCCAGGGCAGTAAACTGCTGGTGGTCCCAAGAGTGCGAGAGGATCTGGTGCCCGGCGCCGGCCGCCTGCGCCACCACCGGCCCGCCATCGGCGAGCTGCTCGCCAATAACGCAGAATGACGCCTTAACGTTTTTCTCGGAAAGTATGGAGAGGTACGGCTCGGTAAAGTAGGTGGGGCCGTCGTCGAAGGTGAGCGCCACGAGCTTTTGGTTGTCGTCGGGGTGAATGTTCTGCGCCATGATTACGCAGTTTTGCGCCGGCTGGTCGCTCGTGCCGTTGGCGGTCTCGCCGGTCTCTTGTCCGTGCAGCACCTCGCGCTTGCCGGCCTTGCCCCACTGCAGCACGTACTGCACCACGCCCTGCTGCACGTGGTCGCCCTTTTGGGCCGTGCCGTCGGCCACGCGGTACTCGAGCTTGGGCTGCTCGTCCACGACCTCGGAGGTGTGCGGCTCCATAACGTTGGCGCCGTCGGTAAACGCGATGCTCTCGTTGCCCACGAGCACGTGGCTCTTTGCCTGCTCGTAGGTGAGCTGGGTGCCGTTTACCGTGGCTCCGTAGGGGTCGCCCCCGTCGTCTTTGAGCACTTGTCCGGTAACGGCTACGTAGTCGCCGGGCTTTACCTGGGGCTTTTCGGACTGGAACAGCGTGTCCACCGTCGAGTTCTTAAACACGGTGCGTTGCTGGCCGTTAACCGAGACACTCACGGGCAGGTGGGTGTACAGGAAGAAACCTCCCACGCCGAGTCCTGCCAGCACCAACACCACAAGAATGGCGGCAATCGGGCCCTTGGAGCGGCGCTTGCGCGGCTTGGGCTGGGGTTGTTGCTGGGGGAGGGGCTGGGCAAAGTGAGCGCCCTGATGCGCGTTGCGTGTGCGTGCCATGATGCGTCCTTTGTTCGTTGTTGCTGCGTTTGCTGCGTGACAGCATTATGCCATATGAGTGCCCGGCTGCCCGCGGTGTCCGCAAGGTACCTCTTCCCAAACGGACACCGCGGGCAAAAGCAACCGCGGCTTCACCCGCTGGCGCTAAATGGTAATCTTAATAAACACGCCCCCGAGCAAGGATGCCACCATGCCCAACATCTCGCCAGAACATCAACTCTATTTGTATAAGTTGCTCGTGCGTGAGGTGGGTGTGGGCAAACAGACCATGCTCGCGCGCGTTGAGGAGGTGCTCGACGCCGACGATGTGATGCCGCAGGACGTGGGTTGCGACAGCGTGCGCGAGCTGCTGGAGTCGCTGGGGGGTTGGGTGCGCCTTACGGTGTTCAAGAAGGGCCGCGTGTACGTGACGCTCATCGCCCAGCCTGAGTGGGATGCCCTGCTCGAGCGTGCTGAGCAGGGCAAAGAGAAGGTCGGCGGTGGCGGACCAAAATCGTGGAAGCGCCGGCGCGCGGGAAAGGCGTTGCGTCCCATAAAGCCCAAGCCGCGCAATCGACCCAAGCCCGAGGCAGAGCCCGAGCCGGCCGCCGAGTCCGAGCCGGCTGCCGAGCCCGAGCCGGTGGCTCCCACGCCGGTCCCTGCGCCGGCCCCCGAGCCGGCCCCCGAGCCCGAGACCGAGTCCGCACCCGAGCCCGAGCCGGCCCCCACGCCGGCCCCCGAGTCCGAGACGGAGCCGTCGCCCGAACCAACCCCGACCCCACAGCCCGTTGCGCGCGTGCCGGAGCCACCCCGCCGCTATCCTCAGCACTTTGCCAGCGAGGTGCTCTGTCACGACGCGGAACTCTCGGCACTCTATGGCGTGCTGCCGCTGGACGTCGACCCCATGGTGCTGCTCGAAGAGGACTGGCGTGTGGCGCGCTCTGCCGGCTCCTTCTCCCTGCGGGATGGTTTGGTGCGCTTCCCCCTGCGCTACTTGCGTTCGCCCGGAGGCGAGCCGGTGGAGGTGTGCATGCGCAGGCAGGTTGCGTCGCCATCCGGCAAGCAATGGGTGCTCGTCTCGGTGGGAGATGGCACGGAGGAGTTGGGCCAGGTGGGCCTTGAGGGATTGCCCACCGCCGAAGAGGGTGCGTGGACGGACCTTTTGGGAGGCCGCGCGGTGCTGGTGAGTCCCGCGCGCACCTTTGCCCAAGACATCGCCACCGGTCCGTGGAACCTGCTGCTGGAGGAGCTGGCCGCATGTGCACAGCCCGAGGATTGGGGCGCCGACCACTGGGCGCTGCGAGAGTATCTGCTGGTTACGTACTGCCGCATCCTACGAGAGAACAAGCTTGCCATAAGCGAGGATCGCTCGCATGCCGCCTTCGACACGGGTCTGCTCACTCCGGCCGGTGAGCCCATCTACTTGCAGCTTTCGGCCCGAGACGACGACATTCCCTGGTCATTTGCGGGATTCTCGACGCATTCCGAAGACCTGAGTCCCCAGCCCGCCTCGTACGTGCTTTCGCTGGCGCATGTGGCGGTGGTGGACGAGGGGCGAATTGTGCTGGACCGCTCCCTAAGCCGCGAGTACGGAGAAGGATTTGCCGCGGACGTGGCCAAGGCCGTTGCCGCGGTGCGTCGGAGCTATCGTCTGTGCACGCCGGCATACGACCCCCAATCCAACACGATGTGCCTGCTGGTGCCACTGGCCACAGAAGATGGCGCGCAGTCCCGCGCGCTCGTGCTGGAGGTACGGCCGGACGGCGAATGCGTCGCGCGTGCCGTCGCGTCCCCGCGGCGCGCCCGCGCCTGCGCGCGCGTCATTTCCTCCGAGCTGCCCAGCTGGCTGAGTTGATCGTTACGACCGACGCCTACCCATGGGGGTAGCCCTCTTTGATGGGCGGACGTCCAAAACTCCCACAGCGCCCAAAGTGTGCTATAGTCGATGCCCGCAACAATCGAAAGCGTTTGGTTTACAGGTGTTACTTGATAACCACCTTTAAAAAACAAGGAGGATTTGTTATGAAAAAAGCCCTCGCGGAGTTTGGTCGGCTGCTCAACACGGTTCCCCCCATCGTTCTTACCCTGCTGGTTCTCTCGGTGGTAGGCATGAACCTGCTGGCCAACAAGAGCATCAACACGGGCGTAGAGTGGCTTGCACTGGACTGTGGCATCCTGCTCTCGTGGCTCACGTTTCTCTCGCTGGACGTACTGACGCACTGCTATGGCCCACGGGCTGCCACGGCCATGTCGCTGGTGGCGCTGGCACTTAACCTCTTTATGGCGCTGGTGTTCTTTGTGGCAAGCTGCATATCGGGTGTGTGGGGCGAGAGCTTTGTGCCCGGTAGCGAGCAGATAATTAACGCCGCGCTTGACCACACGATCGGCGGCACGTGGTTTATCATCCTGGGCAGCTCCATTGCCTTTGCGGTGTCCTCGATTGTTAATAATTTTTTAAACTGGGGGATTGGCCAGCGCCTGGGAGGTCGCAAGGGCTTTGGAACGTTCGCGGTGCGCAGTTATGTCTCCACGTTCGTGGCGCAGTTTACCGACAATATGGTGTTTGCCCTGCTGGTGAGCCGCGTCTTCTTTGGCTGGACGCTGGTGCAGTGCGTAACCTGCGCCCTTACCGGCGCGCTGTTGGAGCTGGCGTTCGAGGTGTTCTTCTCGCCGCTGGGGTATCGCATTGCCCGTCGTCTCGATGCCGAGCACGTGGACGCGATGGCGGCGAAGGCGGCGTAGCGCGCTTCGCCTGCGGGCCAAGCGTTGTGCCGAGCGTTGGGGAGAAACACATGAACGTCGTGGTAAGCGGAACGTCGAGCGGCATTGGCCGGGCCATCGCGTGGCGTTTTGCCAGGTCGGGGCACCGCGTGTATGGCGTGGACGTGCGCGGCGCCACGATTGGCCATCCGCGCTACACGCATTATGTGTGCGACATTCGAGACGAGTTGCCAAACGATTTGCCGGCGAGCCCCGAGGTTGTTATCAACAACGCGGGAACCCTCGAGGAGGACGACGCCATCGCCGTAAACCTCGAGGCAACCATGCGCTTCTCGGAACACTTTTGCGCGAGTCCCACGCTGCGCTCGGTGCTGTTTATTGCCTCGGCGTCGGCGCGCAACGGTGCGGAGTTCTCGCGCTACGTTGCGAGCAAGGCGGGCATCGTGGGGTACATGAAATACCTGGCGCTGCAGCTTGCCAAGCGCGGCGTCACGTGCAACAGCATCTCGCCTGGTGGGGTAATAACGCCCTCCAACCGCCACATTCTGGAGAGCGAGGAGCTCTATGCGGCGGTTAAGGCCGAGACCCTCCTGGGCAAGTGGGCCCAACCCGACGAGATTGCCGACTTGGCGTACTTTTTAACTGTGCATAACCGCTCCATTACTGGCGAGGACATCCTCGTGGACAACGGCGAGATGCTCAAGTCCAACTTCATTTGGTAGCTGCGTGGCACACGGGGGACAGGCCCCCGTGTGCCACGCGCAGTTGCAAGGCGATGCCGAGCTAGTCTCTGCCGGTCCAGCAGTAGGTGCAAATCTTATGGCGGTCGATGCCAATGGCCTCGAGCATGCCGTCGAGCGTTTGGAAGTTGAGCGAGTCGAAGCCCATCTCCTCGCAGATGGAACGCAGCAGGCAGGCACCACGCTCCGTGCTGCCATCGGCGTACTCGTCAATGTGCTCCTCGCCCTCATGGCCCTCCAGCTCGCGGATCTTGCGCCGCGCGATGAGCTCGTAGTCGGAGTTGGACCTGGAGAAGCTTAGGAACTTGCAGCCATACATTATGGGCGGGCATGCCGAGCGCATGTGTACCTGCGAGGCGCCGGCGCCATACAGGAAGTCGACCGTCTCGCGCAGCTGCGTGCCGCGCACAATGGAGTCGTCCACGAACAGCAGCTTCTTGCCCGCGATAAGCTCGGGAACGGGAATCTGCTTCATCTTGGCCACCCGGTTGCGCACCTCCTGATTGGCTGGCATAAAGGAGCGCGGCCAGGTGGGGGTGTACTTTACGAAGGGGCGTGCAAAGGGCTTGCCCGACTCGGTGGCGTAGCCAATGCCGTGCGGCAGGCCGGAATCGGGTACGCCGGCCACGTAGTCTACCTCGGGCAGCAGCCCGAGGGCCTTGTCGTGGCGGGCCATTATGGCACCGTTGCGGTACCGCATGACCTCCACGTTTTGCGTCTCGTAGTTGGAGTTGGGGTAGCCGTAGTACACCCACAAAAACGCACAGATGCGCATCGCGTCGCGGGGGGCCGAGAGCGTTTGATAGCCGTCGGCAACAATGCGTACGATCTCGCCTGAGCCCAGTTCGTAGGCGTCCTCGTATCCTAGCTTGCCGTAGGCAAAGCTCTCGAAAGTCACGCAATAGCCGTCGTCGTCCTTGCCAATGAGGACGGGCAGGCGACCCATGCGGTCGCGCGCGGCGATGAGCGAGCCGTCTCGGTTCATGATGAGCAGCGTGAGCGACCCCTCGATCTGCTCCTGCGCGTACTGGATACCTTCGAGCAGCGTGCTCTGCGTGTTGATGAGTGCTGCCACGAGCTCGGTGGTGTTTACATCGCCCGAGCTCATTGCCATGAACTGGTGGCCGACGCCCGTAAAGGTCCGAATGAGCTGTTCGGCATTGGCGATTGCTCCTACTGTGGCGATGGCAAACACGCCCAGGTGCGAACGCACCAGGAGGGGCTGCGGGTCGGAGTCGCTGATGCAGCCGATGCCCGTGCAACCACGCATACTTGACAGGTCGCGCTCAAACTTCGTGCGGAACGGTGTGTTCTCGATGGAATGAATCTCGCGGTTAAACGAGCCGTTGCCATCGCGCATAACCAAACCTGCGCGACGTGTTCCCAGATGAGAGTGGTAGTCAACGCCAAAAAACACGTCGAGCGTTACGTCACGACGAGATGCGGCTCCAAAGAAAGCGCCCATGCAAATCCTCCGGCCTTCCGACCAATCGAACCACCATAGTATAGGGGAGCGTGCGGCAACGAGAACCCAAGTGGCACAACGCACACGTGGTGTTAACATGCCTAAACCTCCCAAATCTGCCCATCGCCGCGATTTGTGCGCGGAAGGTCGCGTCTGAAGGCGGTTGTGACGTCATTTTGCGGGCCGCTGGCAGCTTTGTGAGGGGGTCTGCAATCACGTGGGACGAAATAGTGGGAAGAAGTTGAGGCCTTGTTCGTCTTTATCTGGGATTTTACCGAGTTTTATGTCGCGACTTCCCACTAGCTAAAATAGCTAGTGGGAAGTCGCGACATAAAACTCGGTAAAATCCCAGTTGACGTCACGCAATCCCTCAACTTCTTCCCACTAATTGAGCGTGAGCGCCCCCCATGGCTAGTAGCCGCGCACTGCGGTGTCGTTAAACGTGAAGAAATCCGGGCGGTGCCGGGATTGCGTAGACTCAAACATAACACCTTTGGCATTAAACGTGCGGTTGGTGACCACCGCCAGCAGGTCGAAGTCGAGCAAGTCGAGCGTTTCGCGGTCCCTGGGCGTGGCGTACTGCATGGAAATGGTGCGCTTGCTCGTGATGATTTCCATGCCAAGTACGTTTTCGGCATATGCATACACCGAGCGCTCGGCAATCTGGGGCGTGAGACCAGGGAGTGTGGAGGCCAGGAAGTAGCTCTTGTCCCGAATGAGCGAAACGCCGTCAAACTCGCGCACGCGCTCCAGATAGATGAGCTCGTCTCCGGGGGCAAAGCCGATCTTTCCAGCAAGTGCCTCATCGGCAACCACATGCTCAAACGCCTTCACGCGGGTGCTTGCCGTGAGACCGTTGCGCGCCGCGGCCTCGGCAAAGGTCTCGATGTCTCCCAAAACGAAGTTTGCTCGCTGATGGGGCTGGTAGATAACCTTAACGCCCTTGCCGCGAATGGGTTGCACGAAGCCATGAAGGCGCAGCACTGCAAGCGCCTTGCGCAGCGTGTTGTGTGAGCACTCGTACACCTCCACGAGTCGGTTTTCGGATGGGACAAACGATTGATACGGATAGGTGCCCGCAATAATCTTGTCGCGCAAGTCCTCATATATTTCGTAGTAAATCTTCCTCATGTGCACTCCTTTCTGCGGTATTCAAAATACCAAATAACTTGCAGTTGTGCGATTTTGCGCGAGGGGCCATACTGAAAGTGTAAGCAATAACTTATTCATGTTACGTGAATAAGTAGGCCACAAGGAAAAAGGGGAGGAAACATGGGCAAGTTCGAGAACGACGCGCGTGAGATGCTGCGTCTGGTGGGAGGCAAGGAAAACATTGCCGCCCTCACGCACTGCGTCACCCGCATGCGCTTTACGCTGGTGGATCCCAGCATCGCCGACGTTCCGGCGATCGAAGCGCTTCCGTCTGCCAAGGGCAGCTTTACGCAGGCGGGCCAGTTCCAGGTGATCATCGGCAACGAAGTCGCCGACTTCTACGACGAGTTCGTTGCCATCAGCGGCATCACGGGCGTTTCGACCGAAGAGGCCAAGAAGCTCGCCGCGCAGCAAGGCAACCCGCTGCAACGTGCCATGGGCGCCATTGCCGAAGTGTTCGCGCCTCTCATTCCCGCCATCATCACTGGCGGTCTTATTCTTGGTTTCCGCAACGTGCTGGGAGACATGCCCTACTTTGGGCCCGAGGGCAATGCCACGCTCGCATCCATGAGCCAGTTCTGGTCGGGCGTCAACCACTTCCTCTGGCTCATCGGCGAGGCCGTGTTCCACCTGGGCATTCCCGTGGGCATCTGCTGGTCGGTAACCCGCAAGATGGGCGGCACCGAGATGCTGGGCATCGTAATGGGCCTCACCCTCGTTTCGAGCCAGCTGCTTAACGCCTACGCCGTCGCTGGTGCAACCGAGGAGATCTGGGCCGAGTACAGCTGGGACTTTGGCTTCGCACAGGTGCACATGGTTGGCTATCAGGCACAGGTAATCCCTGCAATCTTGGCAGCGATTACCTTTAATTATCTGGAGCGGTTCTTCAAGAAGATAATACCCACCATCGTCCAGATGATCTTCGTGCCCTTCTGCTCCATCCTGCTCGCCGTTATGGCCGCTCACTTCGTGCTCGGCCCCATCGGCTGGGCTCTGGGCAGCGCCGTGTCCTCCGTCGTGAACGCAGGCATTACCGGCAGCTTCCGCGTAATCTTTGGCGCCATCTTCGGCTTCCTGTACGCCCCGCTGGTCATCACCGGTCTGCATCACATGACCAACGCCATCGACCTGCAGCTCATCGCCGACTTCGGCGGCACGATGCTGTGGCCCATGATCGCCCTCTCCAACATCGCGCAGGGCTCTGCCGTACTCGCGATGTGCGTCCTGCAGAAGAAGGACGAGAACGCCGAGCAGGTGAACATCCCCGCATCCCTCTCCTGCTACCTGGGCGTAACCGAGCCCGCCATCTTTGGTGTTAACCTCAAGTTCATGTTCCCGTTCGTATGTGGCATGATCGGTTCCGCGTGCGCCGGCTTCCTCTCCTGCCTGTTCTCGTGCACGGCCAACGCCATCGGCGTCGGCGGTCTGCCTGGCATCCTCGCCATGCAGCCGCAGTCCATGGCTCCCTACGCCCTGTGCATGCTTGTTGCCGTAGTCGTTCCGTTCGCGCTCACCTTTGTGGTTGGCAAGCGCCAGGGCGTCGACAAGGCCGCAGCGGCCGAGGGCGCCAAGGCCGAGGCCGCAGCCGCAGCCGCCGAAGCCGCAGCTGCAGCCGCAGCGGCGCTGCCCGCCCACGTAAACGCCGTGGACAACGCCACCACGCTCGCCGCCCCCATGGCCGGCGTGGCCGTGGACATGGCCGGCGTGCCCGACCCCGTGTTCGCTTCGCTCGCGATGGGCCGTGGCGTGGCCATCGAGCCCACCAACGGCGCTGTGTATGCGCCCGTGAGCGGTACCGTAACCATGCTCGCCGGCACCGGTCACGCAGTGGGCCTGCAGTCCGACGCTGGCGCCGAGATTCTCCTCCACATTGGCATCGACACCGTGGAGCTCAACGGTGGCCCGTTTACTGCGCGCTGCGCTGCTGGTGACAAGGTCAAGGCGGGCGACATCCTCATGATGGCCGACTTGGCTGCAATCGAGGCTGCCGGTAAGCCCACCACCACCATGATGATCGTTACCAACAGCGACGACTTCAAGACGGTCGAGCCCAAACTCGGTGCGTGCACGGCGGGTCAGGGAATCGTGGAGCTCGGAAAATAGCGGCTTAGGGACGCAAACACGACCCTTCCTTTCCGGCACGAGGGGGGCAAGCCTCGTCGAGGCCTGCCCCCCTCGCGTTCTTGGGATGCCGGGCACAAAGCCCGTACTATGCAGGACCGTTCGTTAATAGCCCCTTACGGCGGTATCGTGGAAGGTAAAGAAGTCGGGACGATGACGGGATTGCGTGCACTCAATCATCACTCCCTGCTCGTTAAAGGTGTGGTTGGTTACCACGGCAAGCATGTTGAAGTCGAGCAGGTCCATAACGGCACGGTCGTCGGCCGTCGCGTAGTCGACGGTTACCGTACGATTGCTCGTTACGATGCGCATGCCCAGCACGCCCTCGGCATACGCATACACGGAGTCCTCCGCAATGCGCGGGGTGAGTCCGGGAAACACCGAGGCCAAGAAGTAGCTCTTGTCGCGGATGAGTGCCTTCCCCTCGAACAGGCGCACGCGCTCGAGGTGCAGCAGCTCGTCACCGGTCATAAAACCGGTGAGTTCCGCAAGGGCCTCGTCGGCGACGACGTGCTCAAAGACGAGGGCCTGGGTCTGCGCCTCAAGGCCGTTGCGCGCCGCAGCCTCCTTAAACGTTTCGATGTCACCCAGCACGAAGTTCGCCCGACGCTCCGGGCGATAGATTACCAGCACGCCCTTTCCGCGAATCGGCTGGACGAACCCGTGCAGCATAAGCACCGAGATCGACTTGCGAATGGTGTTGTGCGAGCACTGGTACAGATGTATCAGCTGGCTTTCGGGCGGAATGTACGTTTGATAGCGATAGAACCCTTCGAGGATCTTGTCGCGCAGGTCCTCGTAGATCTCGTAGTAAATAGTTCGCATAATCCTCCAGGAAGTGTTGGCACAGATAATGCACCTCTCGATGCGAGTATAGAGCTTCCCATCACTCATTCATTTTACTTGGATGAGTGAATGAGAGGCGGTATTACTGCCCAAGCATATGCCTTGGGCTAATATAGTTTTGGTAACGCAAAGAAGAAAGGAACAAAGATGGCGCGAGAGCTCACTCACCAGGAGCAGCTACTGGGTAACAAGGTGGTGTACCAGATCTATGTGCGGTCGTTTTGCGACTCCAACGGCGATGGCGTGGGCGATTTGGCGGGTATAACTTCCAAGCTCGACTACCTCGCCGAGCTGGGTGTCGACTGCGTGTGGATTACGCCGTTCTTTGTGAGCCCGCAAAACGACAACGGCTACGACGTGGCCGACTACCGCGCCATCGATCCGCTGTTCGGCACGATGGCCGACTTCGAAGAGCTGGCGTGCGAGGCGTCGCGTCGTGGCATGGAGCTCATGCTCGACATGGTGTTTAACCACACCTCAACCGAGCACGAGTGGTTTCAGCGCGCGCTTTCGGGCGACCCCACGTATCTTGCCTACTACAAGTTCGTGGATGCGGCCCCTGGTGCGACGGCCGCAGATCCCGGCGAGCCGCCCACCAATTGGGAGAGCAAGTTTGGCGGCAACGCCTGGGAGTACGTGCCCAGCCTCAACAAGTGGTACCTGCACCTGTTCGACGTGAGTCAGGCCGACCTCAACTGGGACAACCCTGCCGTTCGGGCCGAGCTGGCCGACGTGCTGCGCTTTTGGCGCGGTAAGGGCGTGAACGCGTTTAGGTTCGACGTGGTCAACCTCATCTCCAAGCCAGACACCTGGGAGAATGACGCCGAGGGTGACGGGCGTCGCTTCTACTCCGACGGCCCGCACATCCACGAGTTCCTGCAGGAACTCGTGCGTGAGGGCGGCATCGACGGCCTGCTTACCGTGGGCGAGATGAGCTCCACCTCACTGGAGAGTTGCATCGGTTACACCAACCCGACCCATCACGAGCTGGCGATGGCGTTCAACTTCCACCACCTCAAGGTGGACTATCAGGACGGCGACAAGTGGGCGCTTGCCCGACCGAACATCGCGGCGTTGCGCGACCTCTTTGTCACCTGGCAGGAGCAGATGACGGCAGGCGGCGGCTGGAACTCCCTATTCTGGTCCAACCACGACCAGCCACGTCCCAACTCCCGTTTTGGAGACACCGAGCGCTTTTGGTTCGAGTCCAGCACGCTGCTGCCCACGTGCACGCACCTCATGCGTGGCACGCCCTACATCTACCAGGGCGAGGAGCTGGGCCAGACCATTATGGACTTTGCCAGCATCGACCAGTACCGCGACGTGGAGTCGCTCAACTACTACCGCATCCTGCAGGAGCGCGGGCATGCTGCCGAGGAGGCGTTTGCCATCGTGCGCGCACGCTCGCGCGACGACGGGCGCTATCCCATGGCGTGGGATGGCTCGCCCGCGGCGGGCTTCACGTCGGGGGAGCCGTGGATTGGCCTACCCGCCAACCACGAGCGCATTAACGTTGCCACCGAGAAGGACGACGAAGGCTCGGTGCTGGCCTACTTCATGCGGCTCATCCGCCTGCGCAAGGCCGAGGCCGTTATCCAGGCGGGCGACGTGCGGTTTGTGGATGCGGGCAACGACTGCGTTATTGCCTACGAGCGCACGCTGGACGACACCCGCCTGCTCGTGCAGTGCAACTTCTCGGGCGAGGAGGTGCCGGCGTTGCCGACGGATGGCGGTGAGCTGCTGGTGGGCAACTATGCCCAGCCCGCCGCAAACGTGCTGGGTCCCTGGGAGGCCCGCGCCCACATCTGGCGTTAGCAAGCGGAGGGGTGACCCTCGTTAATATGCCGCTGGCGGCAATCAACGAGGGTTACCCCCTTTGATGGCTGCCAGCGGCTACCAACGCTGCTACAATCCGTAGTGTGTGCAAGGGGGTTATGCGTGGGTAGCAGACTAAAGAAATGGCTGGGCCTCGCCCGGAACAGCAAGTACGTGAGCGCGTTTCTCACGCGGGGCAACGTGCGTGCCGCCATATACATGTCGGTGATCGTTATCGTGCTCGAGTGCTGGATGCTCAGTACGTTGGGACAAAACATCGTCCAGAGTGCCGCGGCGGGCAAGCCGCGCGACCTGCCTTGGATCGTGAGCCATGCCGCATGGTACGTGGGCCTTATTGCCATCGCCGCCGTGGTCCTTACGTACTGCATCCGCTTCGTGCAGGGCAAGGTAAAGAGCGGAAAGGTGGTCCAAGCGCTGCTCGTGCTGTTCTCGGTGGCGTGTTTGGTGTTTGGCGTGCACTTTGGCAACAACTCGTACATTAAGGGCGAGCAGGTACTGGCCTTCGCCACCATGACGCTGTTCGTGTTTGGCATCCCAACGTGGCCGCCCATACCCGCGCTGGTGGCGTCGGCCATCACCTTTGGCGGCTTCTATGCCTACATCGACCACAACGTGCCGGCAACCCTGGGTACGCAGGTCAACCTCTTTACGCTGTGGATTGCCACCTTCGTGGTCTCTTTGTCGTCCTATCACCAACGGTTGAGCGAGGCGAGCAAGGAGCGGGAGCTGGAGGAGACCAACAAGCGGCTGCGGCACATTGCTTCCTACGACGAGCCCACGGGCATCCCCAACATGCACACGTATCGTGGTGCCGTGGCCGTGCTGCTGGAAGGCATCGACGAGCTGGACACGCACTTTTCCGTCGTGTACATGGACGTGGAGAATTTTCAGGCCTACAACGGGCGCTATGGCTTTGCTGCGGGCGACCATCTGCTGAGGGACTTTGCGCAAGGACTGCTTGAAGTGTTTGACAACGAGCTGGTGGCGCGCTTCTCGGACGACCACTTTGTGGCGCTGTGCGACACGGCCGTGGTGCCCGAGCGCGTGGAGTCTGCGCGCCAGCTGCTCAACAGCCTGCGCGGAGAAGTGCGCCTGCACCTTAAGGCCGGCGCGTACGAGCTCACGGACGAGCACGACGACGTGGGGCTGGCATGCGACAAGGCTCGCGTCGCCTGCAACCAAATTAAGCGGATGGCCGACAAGAGCCTGTGCATCTACGACGAGAAGATCGAGCTCGCGGTTACGCGCAAGCGCTACATCATCAACAACGTAAAGCGTGCCGTGAACGAGGGTTGGATTAAGGTGTTCTACCAGCCGGTGATCCGCTGCTCCGACGGTTCGGGGGAGCTGTGTGGCTACGAGGCGCTGGCGCGCTGGGACGATCCCACCTACGGGCTGCTTCCGCCCTTCGTCTTTATCGAGACGCTCGAGGAGCATCGCGAGATCGACAAGCTGGACCGCTGCATCATAGAGCAGGTGTGCCGCGACCTGCGCGCCGAGATTGACGCGGGCAAGCAGGTGGTTCCCGTGTCGCTCAACTTCTCGCGTCTGGATTTCGAGCTGTACGACGTGCCTGGCTTCTTGGACGAGATGGGGCACAAGTACAACATCCCCAGCAGCCTGCTGGACGTGGAGATTACCGAGAGCGCCCTTACCCAGCAGATGCGGGAGCTGCAGAACACCATGGACTCGCTGCGCGAGGAGCGTTACTCGCTGTGGCTGGACGACTTTGGCAGCGGCTACTCGTCGCTCAATGTGCTCAAGGACTTCCAGTTTAACGTGCTCAAGATCGACATGGCGTTCTTGCGCGGGTTCCCCGGCAACAAGAAGTCCGGCCCGATCCTCTCGGCCATCGTGGATTTGGCCAAGGACCTGGGCCTGGTTACGCTGTGCGAGGGCGTCGAGACGCTCGAGCAGTTTGAGTTCCTGCACTCCATTGGCTGCGACCGTGCGCAGGGCTACTACTTTGGCAAGCCCGACCCCGTCAAGCAGTTGCCCGCCGCCGTGTAACGTTTGCGGCAATCTGAGAAAAGGGGCCAAACCCCTTTTCTCAAACCCCCTTTTCCCACGCTCGCGGAGGAAGATGCCATGAGAAACACACGTTGCAAGAAGCGGTTTTGGGGAGTGTTGTGCGTGGTGCTGGGCGGTCTGCTCGCGCTGAGCATGCCCGCTACGGCTGGTGCGGCCGAGCAGGTAGAGGTCGTGCCCGAAGAGGAGGTTGCGATTGAGCCCGCCGTTGCGGAAGAGCCCGCCGCTGTGGAGGCGCAGGACGACGGCACGTGGAACAACTGGAACCATTCGGACAGCCTGCCCACGGACCCCGGTAGCTATAAACTCCAGACCAACGTGACCCTCACCAAAACGTGGATCGTTCCCTATGGTGGTGGTACCGTCCCCGTCAACCTCGACCTCAATGGGCACACCATTACCTCGAATCAAGAAGGCGACGCTTCCGTAATACGCATCTCAAAGTCAGAGAACGGCGAACCCGCCAAGCTCGTCCTCTATGACAGCGTCAATGTCGAGGGCACCATCACCCACGCGAATGGCAAGAGCGGCCCCGGCGTGGAGATCGGCGACGGCGGCGAGTTCGTTATGGAGGGCGGCTGCATTTCCGGTAACGTTGTGTCAGGTAGTATCGGCGGTGGTGGCGTGCACGTGGGGAGTGGCGCCTCGTTCACTATGAATGGCGGTGCCATCCAGAAAAACAAGGCGGACTACGGCGGCGGCGTGTACGTGGGAAGTGGCGCCACGTTCACCATGAATGGCGGCACCATCCAGAACAATGGAAGTAAGGAGACCCTACGTGGCGGCGGTGTGTACGTGGGAAGCGGCGCCAGCGCCTACGGCCGGGCCGGAGGCACCTTCAACCTGGCCGGTGGCACCATTACAGGGAACAACGCCGCAATAGGAGGCGGCGTTGCCGGCTATTGGCCCAATGAGAGCGATCCCGCGTATAGGATCTTTCTGTCTGGCAACCCCCGCGTGACGGACAACTATAACGAACGCCCAAACTACGACACCAAGGGCAAGAACCTTTGCCTGGTGTGGCCAAAATCCAACGAGCGTCCTCTTGGCATCAGGGGGACCCTTGGGGAGGAGGCCATAATTGGCATTTCGGTCATACGGGACGATTCCTATGCCGAGGGCCCTAACACGTCCTTTATCTATACCGACGGCGTCTTTACCAAAGAATACCGGGCAACCCAAGGCGACGACCCCTGGCACCACTTTACGAGCGACAATCCCAACCGCTCCGTGCTTTGGACGCCAGATGGCCAGGAGGCGCAGCTGACAACGCCGCGCTACATAACCGTGGCACCGGACATTACGGGCGGCACGGTCAAGACGAGCAGAGACTTTGCCGCCGAGGACGAGACGATGGCCATCCAGGCGACACCCGACGAGGGTTGGGAGCTCGTGAGCGTAGCGGCCAAGGACGTCGATGGTAACGACATCGCGGTCAATGGTAACCACGAGTTCGTCGTTCCCGCGTCTAACGTGGTCGTCTCGGCGACGTTTAAAAAGAAGCCCGTGCCGACCACCCTACCCGCGCCTGCGAACATCCACGTTGCCTACACTGCCCACGTCCAGAGAAAGGGTGACCTGCCTGCCGTGAGCGACGGTGCGGTGGCTGGTACTACCGGCAAGTCGCGCCGCTTGGAGGCGATGGGCGTTACGGTGAGCGATGGCGGCATCGAGTACCGAGCCCACCTCCAGCGCAAGGGCTGGGGCGACTGGGTTGCCGACGGCGCGCAAGCCGGCACCACTGGCCAATCCCGGCGTCTCGAGGCCATGCAGCTGAGGCTCACGGGCAAGGCCGCAGCTGACGGCTACCACGTGTGGTATCGCGTGCATTCACAGACATACGGCTGGCTGGGCTGGACGTGCGACGGCGAACCGGCTGGCACCACCGGCATGTCCAAACGTGCCGAGGCCTACCAGGTGCTGGTGCTCCACGGAGACGCCAAGCCCACCGACTACGACGCATCGAAGCCAGCCTACCGAAGGAAGTAACCCCTCGGATTGGCTTCCACCGCAGACGGCCAGGCATACGCATCCGTCGCGACAAGCCCCAGACGACACGTGTTACCATGGACAGGTTCGTACCCACGCATCCGGGAGGTAGCATGACCAAGATCGCGATGAAGACGCCGCTGGTCGAGATGGACGGCGACGAGATGACCCGCATTATCTGGAAGCTGATTAAGGACGAGCTCATCGAGCCCTTTGTGGACCTTAAGACCGAGTACTTCGACCTTGGCCTGGAGGAGCGCGAGCGCACGCGCGACCAGGTGACGGTTGACGCGGCGGAGGCCACCAAGCGTCTGGGCGTCGCGGTTAAGTGCGCCACCATTACGCCCAACGCCGCCCGCATGGACGAGTATCACCTCAGTGAGATGTGGAAGAGTCCCAACGGCACTATCCGCGCGCTGCTCGACGGCACCGTGTTTCGGGCGCCCATCGTGGTGCGCGGCATCGACCCGTACGTGCGAACCTGGAAGAAGCCCATTACCATTGCCCGTCACGCCTACGGTGACGTGTACAAGAACACGGAGCTGCGCGTGGAGGGGCCGGGCACGGTGGAGCTGGTGTACACGCCGGCCGACGGCGGTGACGAGAAGCGCGCGCTCGTGCACGACTTTGCGGGCGCGGGCGTGGCGCAGGGCATCCACAACTTGGACGACTCCATTGCCAGCTTTGCGCGCGCGAGCTTCAACTACGCGCTGGACACCAACCAAGACCTGTGGTTTGCCACCAAGGACACCATCTCCAAGACCTACGACCACCGGTTTAAGGACATCTTCCAGGAGGTGTTCGACGCCGAGTACCGCGCACGCTTCGAGGAGGCGGGCATCGAGTACTTCTATACCCTCATCGACGATGCCGTGGCCCGTGTGATTCGCAGCGAGGGCGGCTTTATTTGGGCGTGCAAGAATTACGACGGCGACGTGATGAGCGATATGGTGAGCACGGCCTTCGGCTCGCTGGCCATGATGACCTCGGTGCTGGTCTCGCCGGCAGGCTACTATGAGTTCGAGGCCGCGCACGGCACCGTGCAGCGTCACTACTACAAGCATCTGGCCGGCGAGCAGACCAGCACCAACTCCGTGGCAACCATCTTTGCGTGGACGGGCGCGCTGGCCAAGCGCGGCGAGCTGGACGAGCTGCCCGAGCTGGTGGCCTTCGCGCGCAAGTTGGAGCAGGCCACCATCGACACCATCGAGTCGGGCGTGATGACGGGTGACCTCGCGGCCATTACCAGCCTGCCCAACCCCACCCGCGTGAGCACGCAGGAGTTTATCTGCGCCGTTGCCGAGCGTCTATGAGAAAAGGGGCCAAACCCCTTTTCTCACTTTCGATAGGGGAGCGCTACTCGGCGCTCTCCTCGAGCATCTTCGTGCTTACGGCGTCGGCAAGGTCGACCACCTGCAGTGTCTTTCCCAACGGCGTAAGCACCTTGAGCAGGGTGTCCAGACGCGGGGAGTTGACGCGCGTCTCCAGGCGCGCGACCACCGGCTGCTTAACACCTGCCGCGGCTGCCAGCTTTGCCTGCGAGAGGCCACTCTGGTGGCGGGAATCAACCACCTCGGAAATAACGCGCGCGCACTCGGCATCCACCACGCTCACGCGCTGGCTCTCCTCGTAGATCTCCTTGCACCCCATGTCCAGCTCCTTGCCCCACGAGACTCCATAGCCCTCGGCGGCAAGCTGGGCAGAGAGGAAGAGCTCCTCGTCTTGGAGCGGGGCAAACTCGCTGCGCTTTTGAATAAGGGCGTCGATGTCCAGAAGACGTGTTTCGCCGTCCGCAAACCACACGAGGAGCGTAGACGGAACGAGCGGTTGTGCGGCAGCAATCTTTTTAAACATTAAGTATCCAATCAAAAACAGAATTATGAGATGCGATACGAAAATAATATATCCTAAGCAATCAAAAGATGCTAGCAAGATTTCCTATTGGTGTTTTTTAAACATGAGTTGAGTCTTTTCGGACAAAGGGGACAGTCCCCCGATTACCACCCGGTCACGTTGCCGCAGCTTACGGCTCCGCTTGGCGGTCGTGGGCGCGGGCCAGACGACTTGCGTTACAGTTACATAAAACACGTTGCGTTCCGCGTGGCAAGGCGCGTGGTCGACCAAAGAGAGGAGCGGCATATGCCTGCACGAGCCGATTTTAAGGAATTGATCCCTGCGTTCGAGGATGCGTTTGGCGCCGTGGGCAACCGCCGGCTCTTGGCCGTGCGCGCACCTGGTCGCACCGAAATCGCCGGCAACCACACCGACCACGAGGGTGGCACCGTAATTGCCGCCGCGGTCGACCGCTACGTGGAGGGCATCTTCTCGCCGACGTCTGGCGGCCTGATGCGCGTGCAGAGCGAGGGATATGGCCTGGTCGAGGTGGACGTGGCGAGTACCGAGGCGCGCGACGACGAGCGCGGGACCACCGCATCGCTCGTGCGGGGCATGGCCGCGCAGTTCGCAGCGCGCGGCTATACCCCGCAGGGCTTCGACGCCTGCCTGCGCAGTGACGTGCTGGGCGGCTCGGGTCTCTCGAGCTCGGCTGCCTTCGAGTTGGAGCTGGGACAGGCCCTCAACGCGATGTGGGCCGACGGCAGCATTGCTCCGGACGAGCTGGCAATGATGGCACAGCGCGCCGAGCGTGAGTGGTTTGGCAAGCCGTGCGGCCTCATGGATCAGGCCGCGGTGGCGCTGGGGGGCGTGCAGCACATGGACTTTGGGACGCCGGGCGTCCTTGCCGCCGAGCCGCTGGACTTCGACTTCGCCGAGCACGGCTATGCCATCTGCATCGTGGCGGTGGGCGCCGACCACGCGGCGAACATCGACGACTACGCGGCAGTTCCCGGCGAGATGCAGGCCGTGGCGCGCGAGTTGGGCGCAGACGTGCTCAGCGAGGTGCGGGTGGAGGACGTGCTGGCTGCCATGCCCAAGATTCGACAGACCCTGGGCGATCGCGCGGCCCTACGCGCCCTGCACTATTATCAGGAGGACTGGCTGGTAACGGCGCGAGCCAACGCATTGAAGGCGCAGGACCTGGACCGGTTCCTCGAGCTCACCAGATTCTCGGGCGAGAGTTCGGCCATGTTCCTGCAAAACGTGAGCATCGGCGGCTCTGCGGAGCAGCCCTCCATGCTGGCCATCGCCCTGGCCAGCAGCCTGCTGTGCGGTCGGGGCGCCGTGCGCGTGCACGGCGGCGGCTTTGGCGGCACCATCCAGGCTTTTGTGCCGCTCGATGCCGTCGAGGAATTTGTCGCGGGCATGGACGCGGTGTTTGGCGAGGGCGCCTGCGGCGTGTATGGCGTGGATCACGAGGGGGCAAAGGCATGGTGGATGTAGCGCAGAAGCTCGTTGCGTACGCGATCGAGCGTGGGCTCGTCGAGCCAATCGACCGTACGTGGGCATACAACCGGGTACTTGAAGCCGTGGGCGCCTTCGGCCCGGTTCAAACAGAGGCCTGCGAAGACGACATCGACTCCCTGCTTGCGGCGCTGTCCGAAGTCGCCGTGGCAAATGGCCAGGTGGAGGACTCTGCGGGCGGTCGCGACCGTGCGGCCATGCGCGTGGCGGGAACCATCACGCCCGCTCCGTCGGTGGTCTCGGCGCGTTTTTGGCAGGCATACAACGAGGCCGGACCACAGGCGGCCACCGACTGGTTCTATGAGCTGTGCGGCGACGTCAACTACGTGCGGCACGCCGCCATCGCGCGCAACCTTGCCTGGACGTGTTCCACGAGCTGGGGCGACCTGCAAATTACCATCAACAAGTCCAAGCCCGAGAAGGACCCGCGCGACATCGCCGCAGCCGGCAAGGCACTGCCAGGCGAGGCGTATCCCGCGTGCCAGCTGTGCGTGCAGAACGAGGGATACTCGGGGCGTCCCGCCGCGCTGGGCGGCGGACATCCCGCGCGGCAGAACCTGCGCATCGTGCCCGTGGAGCTGGGCGGGGAGCGGTGGGGCTTCCAGTACTCTCCCTACGCGTACTTCAACGAGCACTGCATTGCCATGAGCAGCGAGCATCGGCCCATGCATGTGGACCGCGCCGCTCTGGGCTGCTTGCTGGACTTCGTGGACCAGCTGCCGCACTACTTCGTGGGCTCCAATGCCGACCTGCCCATCGTGGGCGGCTCGATCCTCTCGCACGACCACTTCCAGGGCGGGCGTCACGAGTTTCCCATGGACCGTGCCGAGGAGCTCGACGAGTTCGTCATGGCCGGTTACGAGGGTGTGTCGTGCTTCGTGCTGCGCTGGCCCCTCTCGGTGCTGCGCCTGCGTGCCGAGGACCGAGATGCCCTGCTCGACGCGGCGGACCACGTGTTGAGTGCGTGGCGCGCGTGGAGCGACCCGGCGGTGGGCGTGGTTGCCCACGACGCCGACGGCACGCCGCACAACACGGTAACGCCCATCTGCCGCCGTCGCGGCGAGGCGTACGAGCTGGACCTCGCGCTGCGCTGCAACGTTACGAGCGACGAGCATCCCCTGGGCGTGTTTCATCCGCACGAGGACAAGTGGCACGTAAAGAAGGAGAACATCGGCCTTATTGAGGTGATGGGCTTGGCCATCCTGCCGCCGCGCCTGGAGGCCGAGCTGGACGCGGGTCGCCTGACGCGCGACCAGATTGGCCACGTGTTTGCCGCCGTGCTGGAGGACGCCGGCGTGTTCAAGTGGGACGACGCCGGCCGCGCCGCCCAGGCTCGCTTCGTGGCGTCGCTGTAACCCCGCACCCGCCCAGCAAAGGGGGTTACTCCCCTTGCTGGGCGAGCCTATAATGATGGCGTGATTCCCGCAAAGAGAGAGGAACGACGGTGAGCAAAGAGAAGAGCCTGCATGCGGCCAGCGGTTGGTTGATGTTGCTTGTGGTGGTGTTTGGCTACATTGCCTCGCTGCTGGTAATGTTCTTTGGGTTTATCGCATTCGTCATGTGGACCGACTTCCCGCGCAGGGGGGCCAACCCATTCCCCGTCATCCTGCTGGGCCTGTTGCTGTTTGTGGCGACCTCCATCGCCCGCCGGGGTTTCTTTACGCTGCAGCCCGGCCAGGCGCGCGTGTGCGTGCTGTTTGGCAAGTACGTGGGAACCGTGCGTGACGACGGGCTCAAGTGGGGCAACCCGTTTTATGCCAAGAGCCTGGGCATCTCGAGCAATGCCGGCGGCAACACCAAGGTGCACCAGCACGACTCCAAGATTTCGGTCCGCGCGCGCACGTACACGGGCGAGCGCATAAAGGTAAACGACAAGATGGGCAACCCCATCGAGATCGCAACCGTTATCGTATGGCATGTGGCCGACACGGCAAAGGCCCTGTTCGACGTGGACGATTACGAGCTCTACGTGGAGATGATCACCGAGACGGCCTTGCGTCACGTGGCTTCGCTCTATTCGTACGACCACATGGCCGACGACGACGCCAACGCCGATGCCATTACGCTGCGCACCAACATTGAGGAGGTGAGCGAGGCGCTTCAGGCCGAGCTCTCGCACAAGCTCGAGGTGGCCGGCGTGGAGGTGGAGGACGCGCGCCTTACCCACCTTGCCTACGCGCAGGAGATCGCGCAGGCCATGCTGCGGCGCCAGCAGGCCGAGGCCATCATTGCCGCACGTAAGAAGATCGTGGAGGGTGCCGTGGGTATGGTGGACATGGCGCTCTCGCAGCTCTCGGACGGTGGCGTGGTGGACTTCGACGACGACCGCAAGGCCACCATGGCGTCCAACCTCATGGTGGTACTGTGCGCCGATTCCGAGGCGCAACCCGTAATCAACACGGGCACGCTTCAGCAGTAGGCGTGTGGGGCGTGGGCCTGCAGGAACGGGCCAGTTGGGTGGACCTGCCGGAGCGGACCCGCCTCTTGCCTGCGCTACGGGAGGACGTGGACGTATGAGAAGAATCGGCATGTTTGCCATGCGTGCGGCTTTGGCGTGCTTTGCGTGTGTCGTCGTGCTCCTTGCGCTTACGGCGGCCATAAGTACCGCCCGCATGGAGGTGCTTGCCTCCGAGCACACCTACCATCTACCCGACAGTCCGATTGCCAACGTCGCGTTTGTCGCGGCGCTGGTGGCGGTGCTGTGCGTCGTGGCTCGGGGTCCGCGCCTGGCTCGTCTGCGCACCTGGCTCGTGTCGGATAAGGGCTTTTGCGTGGCGAGGGTGGTGTTGCTGGCGTTGGTGTTTGCCAGTGCGTGCGTCTGGCTGCTCGCGTTGCGTCCGTTGCCGGTGGCCGACCAGTGGAGCGTGCTGCGCGTTGCGCGCGCCTCGTTGGCAGGGGACTGGAGCGATGTTGGCAGGGGAGGGTATCTCTCGGCCTATCCTTTTCAAGTGGGCATCGTGTTGGTGCTGCGCTGCTTCGTGGCGGTCTTTGGCGACCATGCCGAGCTGGCGTTCCAGCTCTCCAACGCCGTGGCGCTCGTGGTGTCCTACGTTTCGCTGGGCGATCTGCTCCAACGCTTTGGTGCCGGACGGCTCCAGCAGCTCGCCCTGCTCGCGTCTGGCCTTGTGTTCTTTCCGCTTACGCAGTACGTGGCGTTTGTGTACGGAACGCTGTGGGGACTTGCGCTGATCACGCTGGCCATGCGGTTTGAGCTGGACTTCCTGCGTGCGCCGCGCGTGCGCTACGCCGTGTTGTGTGCAATCGCCCTGTTCTGCTCGCTGACGTTTAAGGAGAACTACAAGATCTGTGCCATCGCCATGGTGCTGGTGGCCCTGCTCGAGCTCGTGCTTTCGCGCAAGGTGGCGATCGTGGGTCTGCTCGCGGCGATTGTCGTGGCGCTGGTTGCCCAGTCGGTCGCTCCGCGCGCCTATGTGGAGCGGGCGTCGGGCATGCGGGTCGCCGAGGGCGTCTCGTCCTGGAGCTACCTGGCCATGGGGCTGCAGGAGGTATACGCCGATTGTGGTTGGTACTCGGACTACAACCTTGCCACGTATCGTGCGGCGGGCGACGACGCGCAGGAGCAGGCGCGCGTGGCCAAGGAGGAGTTTGCACGACGGGCGCAGGAGCTGGCCGCTCATCCGCAGGCCGCGCTGCGGTTCTTCGTGCGCAAGATTGCCTCGCAGTGGAACAACCCCACCTTTCAGGGTGCGTGGATCGCGCAGGTGAGCGATCCTGCGCGGCCGGTTGAGGGCCTGGGAGCGCGGCTGGTGGGCAGGACGGCCACGGACGTCTCGTATGCGTATCTCAACCTAGTGCAGTTTGCCCTGCTTGTTGGGGCGTGCGCATGGGTCGTGCTGCAGCGTTGGGGCGACGAGCGTGCGCGCCCCGCGCTTCTGCTGGCGGTTGCCTTCGTGGGTGGGTTCTTGTGCCATGTGTTTTGGGAGGCCAAGGCGCAGTATACCCTGCCCTATTTCGTACTGCTGCTGCCCCTGGCTACGATGGGCTATGCCCGAGTGGTGCGGGCGGTGTGCGCGCTGCGCGCCCGACCGCACGAATGGCGAGAGGCGCTGCGCCGTGGCGTGGCCGCGCACAGGCCGGCGGTCGTTTGCGTGGCGGTGACCTGCGTGCTCTTTGCGGTGTGCTGCGCGTGTGGCGCGGCCGCCTATCTCACGCTGGACGCCGCCGGATACCAGTGGTACGTGGCCTCGAATCCCGTCGCGAACCTTCTCACATGACGCTGGTGGTACGCGGGGGACTGTCCCCTGCGTACCACCGAGCCGTTACGTTCTGCTGGAATCTTGAGTCGTGGCGAGGCGTCTGCCGAGAATTAAAGTCGTGGCACAAAATCTGTCGAGAATTAAAACCGTGGCACAAAGTCTGCTGGGCTTCCAAGCTGTGGCGCCACGGCTACGAATCCCAGCAGATTCCGTGCCACGGCGCGCAATCCCAGCAGACGCACCCCGCGCCCGTGCCACGGCGCGCAATCCCAGCAGACGCACCCCGAGCCCGTGCCACGGCGCGCAATCCCAGCAGACGCACCCCGCACCCGTGCCACGGCGCGCAATCCCGTCCACACCGCTCTATTGTGCCGTTCGTTGTCGTATACTGGACAATCATTCGCGCTTGAGGAGGTAAACATGGCAGAGCAACCGCTGGTGGGCATAATTATGGGCTCGGCGTCCGACATGCCTGTAATGGAGGCATGCACGGCGCAGCTGGAGGAGTTCGGCGTGCCGTACGAGCTGATCATTGCGTCTGCGCATCGCAATCCCGCCAAGGTGCACGAGTGGGCGAGCACCGCGGCAGACCGTGGCCTGCGCGTGATCGTTGCTGCGGCGGGCAAGGCGGCCCACCTAGGCGGCGTGGTTGCGGCATACACGCCGCTCCCCATTATTGGCGTGCCCATAAAGACGAGCGACCTGGGCGGCATGGATTCCCTGCTGTCCATGGTGCAGATGCCTTCGGGCGTGCCGGTGGCGTGCGTCGCCATAAACGGCGCGAAGAACGCCGCAATCTACGCGACGCAGATCCTGGGCGCTCAGGATCCGGCGTTCCGACAAACTATCGAGACGTTCAAGGCCGGCATGGCCCAGGCGTAAGGAGACACACATGGCCAAGCATATGGCGCCCGTGCCCGACTCGTGGTCCGACGACGCGGCCGACGTGGAGCAGACGCAGGTAAGCGCAGAGCCGGCCCCCGAGCCCGCGCCCGAGCCCGACCCGGCGCCCGAGCCCGACCCGGCGCCCGAGCCCGACCCGGTGCCCGAACCCGACCCGGCGTCCGCGCCCGAGCCGGCCCCCGACCCAGACCCGGCAGTCCAGACCCCGGCCAACACAGACGGCAAGAAGCCGGCCAAGCGCAGCAACCTGGTGTCGAACCTGCTCATCGTAGTGGGCGTCGCGCTGCTGGTGGTGGCTGGCGTCATCTTCTTCAACAACCAACGCAATTATCAAAAGATTGACGAAGAGAACGAGCGTGTGGCCGAGTACGTTAAGCTGACCGACGATGGCGAGCAGCCGCCCACGGTGGATTGGGAGGCACTCAAGGCCATGAACTCCGACGTGGTAGGCTGGCTGCAGGTGCCCGGTACCGTGGTCAACTACCCCGTGTTCCAAAGCGGCGACAACGACTACTATCTCTCGCACGCTCCCGACAAGAGCGAGAGCATTGGCGGCTCGGTGTTTCTGGATGCCGAGAACACCAAGCCAGGCATGGTGGACACCCAAAGCATCGTGTACGGGCACCACATGCGCAACGGCTCGCAGTTTAAGCAGATTGCCGACATGGAGAACCAGGAGCTCTTCGACGGCGTCAAGACGGTATGGTACGTAACCGAGAACCAGCCGTACGAGCTGGCGCCGCTGTTCGTGTACTACACCAACGAGGAGGACACCGACGTCCGACAGTTCTCGTTCGACAAGGACGCCGACTTCAGGGCATATCTTAAGAAGTACCTGGGCGAGGCGCGTGCCAAGCGCTCCGACATCGACCAGGTGCTGGGTTCGGTGCGCCACATCTTTACCCTCTCTACCTGCAACTACGAGGATGGCTACGGCCGTACGCTGCTGGTGTGCGCGCCCAAGAGCGAGATTCCCGGCATGGAGGAGTACGACGCCGCGGCCGCGCAAAAGGCGGCCGACGAACAGGCGGCCAAGGAGAAGGCCGAGCAGGAGAAGCAGCGCGCCGAGGAGCTGGCGGAGCAAAAGCGGCTCGAGCAGGAGCGTCTGGCACAGGAGGACCAGGAGCGGCTCGATGCCGAGCGGGCGGCACAGGAGGATGCGGCCGGCACGATGCAGCCCAGCGATGGCGCAGCCCCCGCAGCCCAGACGATCACCCAAACGGAGGGTGGCATGCAGGAGGAAGAGGGCTCCTCGACGGTGGTCGAGGGGGCATAGCACCCGTAGCTCGAATGCAAGTGCGCCCCGGCCAGCAGCCGTGGGCGCGCAGCTCAATTGGCGGCGCATTCGCCGCGTTGGCATGCGCCAAGAGAGGATGAATCATGACCGATCACGTAACGTACGCCGATGCCGGCGTGGATGTGGACGAGGGCGCCCGCGCGGTGGACGCCATCCGGGAGTCCGTGGCCGCCACGATGCGGCCCGAGGTGCTTGGTGGCCTGGGCGGCTTTGGCAGCTGCTTCTCGGCCAAGGCGCTCAAGGACATGGATGACCCCGTGCTGGTAAGCGGCACCGATGGCGTGGGCACCAAGCTCGCCATCGCCCAGCTGCTGGACCGCCACGATACGGTGGGCAAGGACCTGGTGGCCATGTGCGCCGACGACGTGGTGGTGGTTGGCGCGGAGCCGCTGTTCTTCCTGGACTACGTGGCCGTCGGCAAGCTCAAGGCCGAGTCCATGGCCCAGATCGTGGGTGGTATCGCCGCGGGCTGCAAAGAGGCGGGCTGCGCGCTGGTGGGCGGCGAGATGGCCGAGCATCCCGGTGTGATGGCGGCTAACGACTACGACCTCGCGGGCTTCGTGGTGGGCGTGGTGGACCGCGCGCACATGATCGGCCCGGAGCTGGTGCGCGAGGGCGACGTGATCTTGGGCATTCCCAGTTCGGGCATCCACTCCAACGGATACTCCTTGGTGCGCAAGGTGGCCATCGAAGGTCGCAGCGTGGAGGAGCTGTGCCAGCCGTTGCCCGAGCTGGGCGGCGAGTCGCTGGCCGATGCGGTGCTGCGTCCTACGACGATCTATGCGGGTGCGCTGGTCCGCGCGCTTCGTGCGGGTGTGCCCATACACGCCATGGCCCATATTACCGGCGGTGGCATTACCGAGAATCTCAATCGGGCGCTGCCCGCGCATCTGGACGCGGTGGTGGACCGTGGTGGCGAGGACGGGCCGGCGTGGCAGGTGCCGCCCGTGATCGCCTACATGGTGCGTGCCGCAGGCCTGACGCCCGACGAGGCATATAAGACGTTTAACATGGGCGTGGGCATGAGCGTGCTGTGCGCGCCCGGCGACGCCGAGTCCGTGCAGAGCGCGCTAGCCGAGCAGGGCCTTGCCTCCTTCGTTATGGGCGAGGTCGTGGCCGGCACCGGCAAGGTCGTCTATCGCTAGGTGACGAGCGGCTAAGGAGGGCCAAACATGAGCATTCGGCTAGGCGTGCTCCTCTCGGGATCGGGCACCAACCTGCAGGCCATTATCGACCGCATTGAGAAGGGGACGCTCGACGCCACCGTGGAGCTGGTGGTCTCGTCTCGGCCCGACGCGTATGGTTTGCAGCGGGCGCAGCGGCATGGGCTGCAAACGCTTACGCTCTCTAAGGAGCTGTATGCGGACCCGTTTGTTGCGGACGAGGTGATCGCGACGGAGCTCAAGCTGCATGACGTGGACTACGTGGTGATGGCGGGATACATGCGCATGGTGCATGCGCCCATCCTGCAGGCGTTTCCCAACCGCGTGGTAAACCTGCATCCCGCCCTGCTGCCCAGCTTTAAGGGTGCCCATGCCATTCAGGACGCGTACGATTACGGCGTAAAGGTTACCGGTGTTACCGTGCACTTTGCCGACGACCAGTACGACTGCGGCCCCATCATCGCGCAGGAGGCGCTGGTGGTGGAGGAGGGCTGGACGGTCGACGAGCTCGAGGAGCACATCCACGCCATCGAGCACCGCCTGTATCCCAACACCATCCAGCTCTTGGCCGAGGGTCGCGTCCACGTACAAGACAATGGCACCGTCGCCGTGGACTGAGAAAAGGGGCCAAACCCCTTTTCTCACTTTTGCGCCAAACTGAGAAAAGGGGTTTGGCCCCTTTTCTCAGAAGCTGTGGCTGCCGCCTCCGCCACCGCCTCCGCCACCACCGCCGCCACCGCCACCGCCGCCGCTGCGGGAGGAGCGATGATAGGTGTGGCGGCTGGTGACCACGGGGTCGAGCTGCACGATGGTGGGCAGCTCCGCCATGCCGCGCATGCTCTGGGAGCTCGCACGTTGTTGCATCACCTTGGCGCGTGAGCGGTACAGCACAAAGAAGTTGATGAGCACGCCGCCAATGATGGCGACCAAGAAGTTGGTGATGTGCCTCATGGGGTTCGCGATGGTGCCGCCCTTGCAGCGGGCGAGCATCTGCGAGAGGGCGTCATCGGCGCAGCCGTAGTAGTCCTTCCTGGTGGCCTTCTTGTACACGTTGTCCGTAATGGCACGTCCGTCTCGCTCGGACACGTACTTGAGCCCGGCGTCGTTGGCATACACGCACACCTGACGGTTGTGCATGTCGATGATAAATGCTACCGCGGGGTCGGTCCCGTAGTGCTGCCTCATGTAGCTTTTGGCAAAGACCTTTACGTCGCTCGTCTCTTCGTCGGTCGTTACGAACGCAGCGTCCAGGTACTCCGAGAACTCGGCGTAGTCTTTTTTCAGCCGCCTGCGTTCGGCGGCGGTAAGCAGCTCGGCCTGGTCGTCCACGGTAAACGATCCCTTGGCATGGGCAACGCGGGGCGCAACGCCCGCAAGCAGGACAAGGCACAGGCCCAGCAAAAGGGCGGTGCCAAAGGTGGCAAACCAACCGAATCGCGCGTGTCTCATGACGCCACCTCCTTGCGGTCGAACAGCTTGGGTAGGGGTCGCGTGGTCGTGAGGTTGTACACCCGAAGCATCGCGACAGACGAGACGATGAGGCCCACGATGCACACGATGTCACCCAGGTAGTACCAGATGTCGTCGACGGGCCCCACCAGGATGATTGCGGCGTTTACCAGCACAGAGAGCAGCAGGACGCCAATCGCCACGGGCGCGTTCCACTCCTTCATCTCCTTGTGCCACTGCGCCACGCGAATCGTTACGAACACGGCCAGGGCCAGAGTAAGCAGCGGGGCGACCTTCATAAGCAGCGAGCGATGCACGTCGAAGGTCCGGTCGATGTCTATGGGGCCGGCGCCTCCCATCCGCGCTGCACGTGCCGAGTTTGCGATCAGCCACAGCACGATCGGGAGCAGGAAGCCCAGAAGGATGGGCCATACGTTCTTGAACTTTACCGACTTGCGGGTGCGTTTTTTGGGATCCTCGTTGAGGCCATCCTTGTTCGTCCAGCCCTTGTCGTGGGCGTGGGTCTGCGTTGCGTACACGCGCTTGGCGCTCGTGTGGATGCCCCATGCCATGAGTGTCGCCGCCACAAAGCTCAAAAACGCCGTGAGTCCCGGTGTCATGTGCACGGTAAGCTCCAGCACCACGAACAGCAGGGCGCTAATTGCCGCGCTGCCCAGCGCAAACGTGCGAATGTTGATGGGCAGGTCCGAGACCACCTGACCCGATTCGCCGTTTACTACGGCATAGGCCACGCGGTCGTCCTTGCGCCAGGTAAGAAACCAGAGCGGAAACAGGATGGGGTGGTGGCCGGTGACAGTGGTTGGTACGTGTGACTTGTCGGTGAGCGGAATGCCGTGACGCTGCTTGGTCAAGTCGCCAATCTCGCTGATCATGTCCTGCTCGGCCTGGGCCTGCGCGTCCTCGTAGTACAGCTCGGCCGGCGTGGTGGATGAGTCGGCGTAGTAGCCAGCAAGATAGCCCGGGCTAAAGGGCACCTCACGTTCCACGTTAAAGGGCAGGCAGCGCGCCGAGATCTCGTCGTCCAGGTACTTGCTCGCGTCGAAGGGAGTGCCGTGCTGGTAGGTGCCGTCGAGCTCCACATCGATGCGGTACTTGGTGACGGTGGTGTCGTTGCCGTGCGTCTCGGAGGTCTCGCCAATAATGCTGGGCTCGTCGAAGGTCGCGTCGTACTGGTAGAAGGGCATGTAGATGCCCGTGAACTTTTGAATGTGGTCGGGATCCTTAAACTCCTTGTGCAGGTAGGGCACGCGCTTTACATAGGCGCCGTAGGCCTCGGCGCACTGGTCCTTGCTCACCTGGAAAGGAATGATCTTCTCGGCGTTAAAGCCGGAGCCCGGCTGGGCAACGAGGCTCTGCCCGCCGCAGTAGGGGCAAAAGCCAACCAGGGACTCGTCCGTACCCTCCAGCTCCGCGCCACAGCTCTGACAGGTGATGGCCGTGGTCACGATTGCCGCATCCCGAATAATGGTGCTTTGCGGGTCGAAGGTGCTCTCGCAGTGCTCGCAGCGCAGCAGCTGCGACGATGCGTCGAACACGAGGTTGCCGTTGCAGTTGGCGCAGTGAAATCCCATGGCCCACCCCTTTGCACAGATTGCCGTACCAGCATGTTTAGAGCATACCGCTTGTGGGTGATGGATGGCACGTGGGCTCCCCCAACGGCAGGGCCTGCCGGGTGCGCCGGGGATGCGCAGCGGTGTGGCTGGCGTGGGCGCTGGCGTGGGCGCTGGCGTGGGTGCCCACATTAAGTGCGAAGATCGTTTTACTGCAAAAGTTGATGTTTTTGAGAAAACCGCAGGTCAGAGGCTTGTCGCCTTCGAGCGACCCGGTGGGCAGGGCTAGAAATCTTCGCACTTAATGTGGGGGATGTTGGAAGTCGGCAGTGGGCGTCGATTCTGGCGCATCTACGAGAACCCCAGCAGCTCGGTGGGGTTCGTGGCGTAGCGTCGCAAGCGCGTTTGATACGCCACGCGTGCGGTCCACTGCTCGTCGGAAATCGGTTCGAGCGCCTGCCCGATGCTGCTCGCAACAATCGATGCCACGCGCTCGATTTGTCGTGGGGCGTTCATGTGCTTGCTGGTAACAGTAATCACGCGATATCCCAGCTCGGCAAGAACGTCTCGGCGTAGGGCATCCTGCGCGATGCGTGCGGATGCCAAATGATGCGCATCGCTGTCGTACTCAATGGCCACGCGCTCGTCGTTCCACAGCAAATCAGGCGTGATGGTGTCGAAGTCCCAGTACTTGCGCGCCGTGCCCTCAACGGGAATGGGATGGTTGAGCTCGGGCGCTCTCAGGCCAAAGCCGCCACGATCGGGCGGCTCGTGCAGCATGAGCGCAAGGGCTGCTTCCATAGGAGACGCCGCTCCCGCAAGCACGCGCGGAGCCACCAACAGTGCCTTGCGCTTCCCGCGAACACGCCCGAGCTCCATAGCCGTCTGGCGTAACACCTCGGGCGTGCAGGTCTGCTCACGCTCAAACAACGTGCCGGCGGGGCTTATGCCATACCGTCCACACAGCTCCATACCCAGCATCAGCAAGCGTTCCTCGTCTAGCAGGTTGCCCATCTGCACGAACGCCAGCTCGGGTCCGCAGCAAAAGATGCCTCGGTCCATGCGGACGGCGTTAAAGGTAAACGAGCTAGGAGCAAAGAGGTGACACTTGGTTATTGAGGAGGGGCGACGGCTATCGCGCATGGATACGACCAGGTGTAGCGGGCGCGTGAGGTCCATGATGGCCTGCGCGTGCCGCTGGAGCTTGGTGTGGCTGGCCTCTATGGAGAGGGGAGGCAGCGCGTAGCGCTCGGATAAAAGCGCTGTGTTCGTGTTGTGCCGCAGCCATTCCACGGCCGTGCCGTAGCCCAGTAGATATGCCATGATCTTCTCCCTTGGGCTCGTTGCGTCCGAGTCGCCCGCATCGGATGGCCATTGTAACCCGTTTGGGAGCGGCGATGCCGCGATTGGCGCGGTGTGCCAGTGGATTGCCACATTAAGTGCGAAGATCGTTTTACTGCAAAAGTTGATGTTTGTGAGAAAACCGCAGGTCAGGGGCTTGTTGCCACCGAGCGACCCGGCGGGCAGGGCTAGAAATCTTCGCACTTAATGTGGGGGTGTCCGCTCAGGCGCGCCTATCGATGGGGGTGACCCCCTTTGATATGCCACGTGCGGCAATCAAAGGGGGTCACCCCATCGATGGGCGCTCGGCCCCGTACTACTTTGATACGACCTGCAGGTCCAGGGCTTCCAGGCGCAGCGACCGTCCGGAAGTGCCGGCATCGGCGCCGTCGCTTACCCACGCGCCCCAGCCCACGCGCTGCGAATGCGCGCGGTAGCGCACCGAGAAGTGCTCGGCCAGTTCGCCGGTAAGCCGCACGCGCACGGCCTCGATCCGCCTGCTCTGCCCCACGGTGCCGGCCCGCGCGCCGTCTGCCGCCGCAGGCATCCAGCCGCGACCCTGTACGTGGACCTCGTAGGCAATGCCGCCCGCATAGGGCTGGTTGGGCAGGCTCAGCCGCAGCGCTTCCAGGCGCCGGCCCTCACCGGTGGTGCCAATGCGTAGCGTCGAGCGGTTGCCGGTCCAGCCGCGCCCCTGCACGTGCACGTTGGCGGTGGCGGCGCCCACATAGGCGGGCTTCTGGTCGTCGTAGCCCTCGGGCGTCTGTCCCTCGGGCAGCACCACGACCTCGTAGGCCTCCAGCCGCTTGGAGAGACCCGCCGTGCCGGCAGGCTCACCATCGCATGCCCAGCCCAGCCAGCCGTATCCCTGCGCATGCACGCGATACCACACGCTCTGGCCGCTCGTGCCCGATAGGCGCATCTGGATGGCCTCGATTCGCCGACTCTGCCCGGTGGTGCCCGACAGCTGACCGTCTCGAGCCCATGAGCTCTCCCAGCCAGCGCGCTGCACGTGCGAGCGGTACTCGATGGAGCCCGTGTCCACCGTGGCCGCAATCGCCTCCAGCCGGCGACTCTGCCCGGTGGTACCGGCAGTAACCCCGCCGCTCACGGCTGGCAGGTCGCCCTTGCCCTGCACGTGTGCGGCGTACGAAACCGTCGCGTTCCACTGGGCGTACAGGTCCACGGTGTGGTCTTGCTCGACAGCCTTGGCGGTGGCCTCGTCGTTGAGGTCGACATGATCCAAGACCGTCAGGTAGTTGTCTCGGCTGGGCAGCCCCAGCTCCTGCGGCGTCACCTTGGCACCCGTCGCAAAGTTCTTGCCCGAGCCGTCGGGCTTGGTGTTCCAGGCCACGATGCTGCGTCCGGCCAGCTTGGCGTCGCCGTCGTCCTCGTCGAAGCCATAGACGCCCAGGCGGTCGCCGTCAACCACCTGCTGCTCGGCCATCACGTACGTGTCGCCGGCGTTGCGGTTCGCGTGATAGTTGATGCCGTACACGGCCTCGTCGTACCACAGGCCGTACAGGTCCACGACCTCGCCGTCCGGCAGCTCCTCGTACGACAGATCGCCCTCGGCGGGATACGCCGTGCTGTTGCCGTTTGCGTCGGCCTTCGTGGCCCATCCCCCAAAGGTAAAGCCCGGACGCTGCGGCAGCTGGTCACCGTAGGCGATCACGCCAAGGGCTTTCGCGTCGTAGCCATCGGGCAGGGTCGTGTCCGTCAGGAATTGAGAGCCGCCTTCGAAGATTTCGAGTTGCAGCACCTTTTGGTCCTTGACATACGGCGCGGACTCGTCCACGTTCGCCCAAAGATGCACGTGCTTGACGGGGAGCATCGTGGTGTTTGCCACGAGGACAATCTCCCGGGGGTCGGTGTTCTCAACCACGTGGTCGGCCGTCACGTTGTCGCGTATCGTCTGGCCGTCGCCGTTTAGCATCGTCCATCCGGTAATCACGGTGCCTTCGTTTATCAGCTTGTTCTCCAGCGCCATGGTGCCCAGGATGTCGCCGTCGCGACGTGTGCCCATGGCTATGGATCCACCGTCTATGCGCACGGTAAGGTTGTGCTCGGTGCCTTCGAGATGCGTCTTGCCTGGAATCGCCTCCCCAACCTTAAACTGAGAGAACCACGCCAGCGACTGCTGCGGCCAGTGCGAGGCCGCCACGGCACCGCCCGCCTTGGCCATGGTGAGCGCATGGTAGAAGTTAAAAAGCCCCATGTCCTGCTCACCTTTGTAGAAGCCGAGGAAGATCTTGGCGACTGCGTTGGAGGCCTCGTTGAGGGCGTCGGCATCGTAGGTCATGCCTAGGTCGCCCAAGGTGGGGCCAAGCGTGCGTTGCGTGAAGTCGGCCACGATGTCCTGCTTGTCGAGCACCAGCGTGGACGCCAAAGACGCCAGCAGCCTACCTAGCTGCGTGTTGGAGGTGGAGGCTCCCAGCTCGTCCACGGGGTTGTCGTCGACGGCCAGGGCAATGCCGTCGGCAAGCATGGCGGTAAGCGCTTCTTGGGCCTTGGCGCTCATAATGGTGTTCAGCTTGGCGCGCCTGTCCACGGTCGGTCCCATGGTCCACGCCATCAGATTCTCCAGGGGTTTCTCGAACTCCTGCGCGTACTTTTGCCGGTTAGCGGCTGCGGTGCCGTCGGCATTGTCGAAGCCTGCCGAGACGAGCAGGAACCGGAAGAACTCCTCGTAGTACCTGCCCTGGTTATAGGCCAGCTCCTTGCCCTGGCTCACGTACTTGTTGCCCTCGCCCTCGGTGTCGTACGAGATGGTAAACAGCGGCGGGTTCTCGGTCTTCATAAAGCGCTTGTTCTTGGGCAGCAGCTTGTTGAGCTGGTGGGCCAGCTTCTTGAGGCCGTTGGTTGCCACGCTCGTCTTCGAGAAGTACCGCTGACGGAACAGACTTGCCGTAAAGGCCGTGCCCGGGTCGATCTCGCGCAGGTTGGCAACCATGCGGTTAACGGCCTCGGCGCGCAGGCCAATCTGCTGGTCACGCTGGTGCAGCGCGTCGGCTGTGTTGTACGTGCCGGTTATGTCGTGGTCGTGAGAGTAGCCGTAGCGGCCAAAGCCCCACCAGTCCATGATGATCTGTGGGAACCAGTCGTCTGGGTTGATGAGGTTGTGAAAGCCCACCATGAGGCCCTCGTTGGCCGCCGCGTCTTGGGCGTCGGTGGCCGTGGGGCAGTTGACGGCGTAGCAGTAGACGTCGTCGTTCGAGAAGTGCACGTTGGTGTCGATGTAGTCGGTGGGGAAGCTCACGCTGGCGGTGTAGCGCTTCTCTGTCGGGGAATAGTTGGCGCCTTTCACGGTGTGGCCCTCGTTGTAGGAGTCGTTGTAGGGTTTGTATGGCTGGTTGCTAGGGTTCCGCTCATAGATCCACTTGTTGATCCAGCCCAACGCCATGTTGACGGCGGTGCCGCCGCGGCAGTAGCCGCTGCCCCAGATCTTTACGTTATCAACGCCGTTCGTGTGCTTCTGAATGTACGGCATGATAAACCCGAGCACGCCGTCACGTGCCTCTTGGAAGCCCGTGGCGTCTCCGCTGGCACCCACGCGCATGTTTAGGCCCCACTCCTGCTCGTATCCGCCGCCGCGGCCAGCCACCACAAACAGGCGGTAGGTCTGATTGCCGCCGTTCTCGTTAACCGTGATGTCCTTGTATCCGATGGCCACGCCAATGTTGGACTTGGTGACGGGCTTGTAGTTGTAGCCGTCGTTTACCGACACGTCCTTGCAGCCAATCTGCTGCAGGAAGGACTTGATGTTCTTGGCCTTGGCCGCGTAGTTTGCGTCCGTAGTCCGTGCCCTCCTCGTTGGAGTTGTCAGCAGCGGAGGCCAGGCACACCGACGCGTAGGCCAGATCGTCGTTGTAGGTGCCCGCCTTGTTCGCAAAGAAGTTGTCGCTGTAGGTGCACTGGGCGTACACGTCCTTGTACATGTTGGCCTCGGAGGGCAGGCCCACGTTTACCACGATTCCGTCGTTCGTTGCCTGCGTGTCGGTATCCTGCACCTGTACGGCCTGCTCTTGGTCGGTCGGCTCCTGCGCGACGGTCGCACCCTCGTCGCCCTGCGCCTCCACCACAACCTCGTCGTTGGGCGTGGTCTCCTCAACGGGTTCGACCTCTTGTGTGGGCTGCGGCGTCACTTCCTGGCTGGCGGAGGCCTGCGTTGGGCCTGCGGCGAGCAATACGCCCAGCAGGAGCAGGACCGTCGCAAGGGGTAGGGCAAACCAGTGGCGCCGACTGACCGTGGTGCGTTTCATGACCATCACCCGTCTCTGTAGGAAACGACTCGTTTAATGCGTTGTACGCGATTTGTCGTCTTGGCCCATCACCAATCAACGCGCTCGCCACCGCGCCGGTAGCCGCGCGTTACTTACGGGCTGGCCAGAATGTGCCGACCTATCAATGGGGGTATCCCCTTCGATAGGTCACTGCCCGCTATCGATTTACGTGGCATGTGGCCAGCCTGTGAACGAGTGACAACGCATCATAATTGAAACAGGCTGTCTTGTGAGTGACTTTAGCTGCTCGTTGTGGCATGATGTGGTTAAGTAGGTCATATAGTTAAGCATAAGGAGAATAGGGCTATGGGCAAAAGTGAAGAACTGCAGCGCATGGAGCGCGACCTGAGTGAACAGCCGGAGCTGCGGGAAAAACTGTACACGGATATCAAGCGCATCGCCGATGCCGGGGAAGCGGCATCCAACGGGGAAGCCGTGGCGAAGGCCGCTGCCTCCCTGGGCTATACGATCGCCCCGGAAGAACTGGAACGCACGGCAGCCGACGTTGCGGAACTGAGCGAGAGCGATATGGAACAGGTAAGCGCCGGAAACTTCTTCGCCGACTTGGAAGAGGTTCTGAGGAGGATCTTCGCAGACGACAAGAAGCCCAAGAAGTAGCACAATCTGACCTCGTCGGAACCTGTGGCTGCCCGAGGCACATGCTGGTTCATCTCATACTTGCTCCACGAAGGGCTGCGAATAGCAGCCCTTTTTTAGTCTCTAGGCTCAGGAATGTGTGAGGAGACAAACGGTCTCGACGTGTTTGGTGTGAGGGAACATGTCCACCGGCGTAATGCGCTCCACGCGATAGCCCAGCTTGCGCAGCTGGTCCAGGTCGCGTGCCTGCGTGGTGGGGTTGCACGAGACGTAGCTGATGCGCGCGGGCGCGAGCTTGGCGAGGCCTGCCAAGAACTCTGGGGTGGAGCCAGCGCGAGGCGGGTCGAGCACCGCGAGGTCGAAGGAGGCGTGGCTCTGGTCGGCCATCCAGGCGGTGGCGTCGGCGCACGCAAACGTGCAGCGCTGCGCCACGCCGTTGGCGCGCGCGTTGCGCCTGGCGCAGCCCACCGCCCCCGAAACCTGCTCGACGCCCACGACCTCCAGCTGCGGGTTGGCGTGCGCCGCGCATACGCCAATGGTGCCCGTGCCGCAGTACGCGTCCAGCAGCCGGTTGGCGTCCGTAGCATGCTCCAGCGCCAGCGTGTACAGGCGCTCGGTTTGCTGCGGGTTCGTTTGATAAAAACTCGTGGGGCCTATCTCGAAGGTGCAGCCCAGCAGTTGGTCGTGCATAACACCCGGGCCAAACAGCACGTTGTTGCGATTGCCCAGCATGGCGTTGGTGCGACGCTGGTTGACGTTTTGCACCACGCTCGTAAGGCGCGGATGGCGCTTGCGCAGGCGCCGCACGAACTCCGCGGCGTGCGGGAGCTTGGGGCCGGCCGTCACCACGGTAAGCAACGTCTCGTTGGTGGCGTATCCGCAGCGTACGATGGCGTGGCGCAGCAGGCCGCGGCCGCTGTCCTCATGATAGGCGGGAATGTGCAGCGCGTCGGCCACGCGGGCCACGTCGCACAGGATCTCGCGGGCGCCTTCGGCCTCCACCAGGCAGTGGGCGCAGTAGGCAATGCGATGAGACCCCCGTTCGAAGAAGCCGCAGCGCATGCGCTTGCCGGGGGCAAACGGCGTGGCGGCCTTGTGCCGATAGGCGAGGGGCCGCTCCATGCCTACGATGGGCGCGAGCTGCGCCCCGTCCTGCTCGACGACGTGGGCAAACAGCTCCTCCATGGCCCGCTGCTTGCGTTGGAGCTGCAGCTCGTACGGCACGGCGAGCAGCTCGCACCCGCCGCACTTCTTGGCATATTGGCATGTGTACGTCTTGTATCCCATGCGCTTCAGTGTAGCGCATCGCCTGTTGCGTTGCCCGCTTGGGGCGGGTTGTACAAAAGGGACAGTCCCCTGTACAAAAGGGACAGTCCCCTGTACACAGGGGACTGTCCCTTTTGTACAACGAAACTGAAGGTTGCTTAAGGCATGTGGACAGTTAGGCGCTTTAAGCGGGTTTAAAGTTTGGGGCCGTATGCTAGCGCCAACGTGAAACACGCGCTCTTTGGAGGTGTCTTCAAATGAAGAAGACGAATGCAGTAGCGAAGACGTATGCAAGCAAGGCATGCACTGCCATGCTGGCGGCAGTGCTGGGACTCGGACTCGTGGGCTGTGGGTCCGGAAACACGCAGGCGAACCAGTCGGGCGCACAGGCCGCACAAACGGTAACCAGCTCGGCGATCGCAACCAGCGCCCAGAGCGATTCGAGCGCGGCCAGCGTCGAGTCGGGCGACGTCTACACCGAGCGCGACCTCGAGCAGACCGCCGACCTCTCTGGTGCCACCAAATACACCCTGGAGAACGGCAAGGACATAACCATTACCGAGGAAGGCGTGTACGTGCTCAGCGGCACGGCCACCAACGCGACCGTTACCGTTAACGCCGACGAGAACGCCAAGGTCCAGCTGGTGCTTGACGGCGTGTCCCTGCAAAACGAGACCGCTCCAGCCATCTATGTGCTCTCGGCCGACAAGGTGTTCGTTACCACGACCTCGGGTAGCACCAACAACCTGACCGTTACCGGCACGTTTGCCGCAGACGGCCAGACGAACGTGGACGGTGTGATCTTCTCGAAGGCCGACCTGGTGCTCAACGGCCAGGGCACGCTCTCGGTAACGTCCTCCGACAACGGCATCGTCTCGAAGGATGACCTCAAGGTGACGGGAGGCACGTACTCCGTGTCGTGCGACGGCGACGCGCTGCAGGCCAACGACGGCGTGTACGTGGCCGGAGGCAGCTTTGAGCTCGTAACCGGCAGCGACGGCATCCAGGGCGATGCGCGCGTGCAGATTGACGGCGGCGCCCTCAACATTACCGGCGCCGAGGGCATCGAGTCCACCTACGTGCAAATCAACGACGGTACGGTGTCCATTAGCGCCAGCGACGACGGCATCAACGCGACGCAGAAGTCCGAGCAGGCAACCCAGACGCCCACCATCGAGATAACCGGCGGCACCGTAACCGTGGGCATGGGCTCGGGCGACACCGACGCGCTCGACGCCAACGGCAACCTGCTGATCAGTGGCGGCAAGGTGGACATTACCGCGCAGTCCGCGTTCGACTACGACGGCAAGGGCGAGCTGACTGGCGGCGAGGTGTACGTTAACGGCGAGCAGGTTACCAGCATCGAGAACTCCATGATGATGGGCGGCGGTGGCGGCGGCCACATGGGCGGTCGCATGAACAACATGAGCGACATGGGCGACATGGGTGAGATGCCCCAAGGCGGCCCCATGGGCCGGTCCAGTCAGACGGCATAGCCAAGGGAGAGGGGCCAAACTCAGAAAAGGGGTTTGGCCCCTTTTCTCAGTTGAGGGCGATGGTGAGCTCCACGGGACAGTGGTCCGAGCCGTACACCTCGCTGAGGATGCTGGCACCCGTTACCTGGTCGGCAATCGAGTCGCTTACCAAGAAATAGTCGATGCGCCAGCCGGCGTTGTTCTGCCGCGCGCGGAACCGGTAGCTCCACCAGCTGTAGGCGCCCTCCAGGTCGGGGTGCCGCGCGCGGAAGGTGTCCTGGAAACCGGCGTCCAGCAGCTTGCCAAAGCTCTCGCGCTCCTCGTCCGAGAAGCCCGCGTTGCCGCGGTTGGGGCCAGGGTTCTTGAGGTCGATCTCCTCGTGTGCCACGTTAAAGTCTCCGCAGGTGATCACCGGCTTTTGGGCGGCGAGCTCGCAGAGAAACTCCCGGTAGCGCTCGTCCCACGTCAGGCGCGTGTCTATGCGCTTGAGCTCGTTTTGGGCATTGGGCGTGTACACGTTCACGAACCAATAGCGCTCGAACTCGAGGGCGCACACGCGACCCTCGTCGTCGGCGACCTCGCACCCAATGGTGCGCAGGACCTGCAGCGGCTCCTCTCGGCTGAACACGGCGGTGCCTGAGTAACCCTTGCGCTCGGCAAAGTTCCACGTTTGGGTGTATCCGGGGAAGTCCAGGCCCAGCTTGGCGCGCTGATCGTCCTGGAGCTTGGTCTCCTGAATGGCAAAGACGTCGGCGTCGAGGGCGCAAAAGACGTCCGTAAAGCTGGGGTCCTTCTTGAGGACGGCGCGCAGGCCGTTAACGTTCCACGAGACGAGACGCAACTCTTGGGTGCTGGACATGGCGTTTCCTTTCGGTTGGGGGACGTGCGTGACGGCGGTGCGGACCCGCCCCTAGCGGTCTTCTCGCAAAAAGACGTGGCTGGAGCTGCCGAGGACCGGGCGCTGGGGGACGGGTCGGGTGCGCGGCCCGGCGGTGGGAGAGCCAAACAGAAACTCTCGCCAGCGGGGCAGCTCCCGCAGCGCCTGGGCATGACCCATGTGGAACGACTCCTCCAGGCGGTCCACGTCGAACGTGGTGCTCTCCACGGGCATGACGTCGGGCCGCACGATGAGGCAGCGGCCCTCGCGCGCGAGCTGCTCAATGCGGTCCATCTCGGCGTTGTAGCGCTCCGCTCGGGTGAGCAGGGCCTCGCGCAGGAACGGGTAGTCCCTGGTGAGTCGCAGGATCACCTGCGTGGCCACGGGTGAGAAGGGCTGCTTAACGTATCCCGCGACGCGCGTGGTGAGGAACAGGAACTTGTCGTAGCCGGCCTCCTCCGCCATCCACAGCGGAAGGCCTGCGCCCCTGCCCATGCCACCGTCCATCATAACCTGGCCGTCGACCTCGATGGGATTCATCAGCCAGGGGAGGGTGGAGCTCGCCCGCACGCGGTCGATAAGGTCCTCCACGCAGGAGACGTCCTGCCTGCCCCACGTTACGGTCCTGCCGGTGTCGCGCTCGAAGGACTGGATGCGAAACTGCGCGGGGTTGGCGGCAAAGGTGTCCCAGTCGTAGGGGGCCGTGCCGTCGGCAATGATGCCGCGGTAGCAGTAGTCGCCGTTTATGTAGCCGTTGCCCTTGAGCGCCTGCATCTTGCCGCCGGCCTGGGGCAGGGTGGCGAGTTGGGTAAACGCCCAGTGCGTGCGCCACTGATCGCGCGAGAGGTAGTTAACGGTGTTGCTGGCACCGGCCGACAGGCCGCATACGAAGGGGAAGTAGATGCCCTCTTCGAGCAGCGCGAGCGCCATGCCGGCGGTGTAGCCGGCGCGATAGCCGCCGCCCTCGAACACGAGGGCGCAGTTGGGCACGTTGGTGGTGAGTTCCATGTGGTCCTTTCGTTTGTCAGGACGTAAGAATACTACGAACTGACGCTTCCGCGCTCGTCCATGTGCGGCGGCGGTACAATGTTGCAAAAAGGAGGTTGCCATGGCACAGACAATTACGGATGCCCGCGAGGCGGCTCAGGAGCTCCAAAGGCGTGTTGAGGCAGCACGGAGCGTGGTGTTCTTTGGCGGGGCCGGGGTGAGCACGGCCAGCGGCATTCCGGACTTCCGCTCGCCCGACGGCCTGTATCATCAACAGTTTGCCTATCCGCCCGAGACGATGCTCTCGCGCAGCTTTTACGACACGCACAAGGAGGAGTTCTTCGACTTCTATCGCTCGCGCATGATTGCCTTGGACGCAAAGCCGTGTCAGGCCCACATAAAGCTCGCGGAGCTGGAGGCGGCCGGCAAGGTGAGCGACGTGGTGACGCAAAACATCGACGGCCTGCACCAGCTGGCGGGGTCCAAGCGCGTGTGGGAGCTGCACGGCTCGGTGCACCGCAACATCTGCCGTCGCTGCGGCCACGTGCACTCGGCCGAGTGGGTGCTGGGCACCACGGGCGTCCCGCGCTGCGAGAAGTGCGGCGCCGAGGTAAAGCCCGACGTGGTGCTCTACGAGGAGGGCCTGGACGACCGCGTTATTACCGGCGCCGTTCGTGCCATCGCGTCGGCAGACCTGCTCATAATTGGCGGCACGTCTTTGGTGGTGTATCCGGCAGCTGGCCTGGTGCAGTACTTCCGGGGCCGTGACCTCGTGATTTGCAACCTGCAGCCCACGCCGCAGGACGCCTCGGCCGACCTCGTGCTGGCGTGCGACATCGCCCAGGCGTTTGCCTGGTAGTGTCTGCGCGAGGCTCTGGGTGGTACAAAGGGGACAGTCCCCCTGCATACCGGGGACAGTCCCCCGCGTACCACCTCATGCCGCCAACGTGCGAAAACGCGTCCGGATTTTGCGGTCTGGCAAAAACGCGCTACAATTGCTGCATTGCTGCTCAAACGAAGGACAGGCATGCTAAGAGACAGCTATACCACATGGCGTTGCAACACCCATGAGCTATCGCTCATGAGGCCGCGCATCATGGGCATTCTTAACGTCACCCCCGACTCGTTCTCCGACGGCGGGCAGACGTTTGACCCCGATGCGGCGATTGCGCGTGGCATGGAAATGCTCGACGAAGGTGCCGACATCGTGGATGTAGGTGGCGAGTCCACCCGTCCCGGCGCCGTACCCGTGTCGGCCGCAGAAGAGCTCGAGCGCATAACCCCCGTGGTAAGGGCGCTGTGCAAGCGTGGGGTTATCGTGTCGGTGGACACGCGCCACGCGGAGGTGGCGAGCGCCTGCCTGGAGCTTGGCGCCTCCATCATCAACGACGTGTCGGGCTTCACCGACCCCGCCATGGTGGACGCCGTGCTGGAAAGCGACTGCGGTCTGGTCATCATGCATTGGAGCCAGAAGACGGGCGTGGGATCGCGCAAGTCGGTGCAGCTCTATGCCAACCATCCGGCGCGGCGCATGGTACCCAGCGCACGGCGCTTCCCCCTGCCCGACGAGGCGCCGCTCATGCGAGAAGTGATGGGCTTCCTGGGTGACCAGGCCCGCATGCTCATGCGGGCGGGCGTGTCGCACGACCGCATTTGCGTGGACCCCGGCCCTGGCTTCGACAAGGACACCGACGAGGACGTAATCATTCAGCGCAACACCAAGAAGCTGCTCTCCATGGGCTATCCCGTCCTCACGGCGGTCTCGCGCAAGCGCTTCGTGGGCGCCATTAGTGGCACAGGCGAGCCGCTCGACCGCGACGCGGCGACGTTGGGCACCTGTCTCGCGGCCATCTCCAACGGCAGCAGGCTGCTGCGCGTGCACGACGTGGCGGCTGCCTTCCAGGCGGTGAGCTCCTACTGGTGCGCCTCGAGGACCGACGCGCGCCAAGCGTTCGTCTCTTTGGGCTCCAACGTGGGCGATCGCATGGGATACCTCGCTCGGGCAGTGCGCCTTATTGACAAGCTCCCGCTCACCTGCGTTACGGCGGTGAGCAACGCCTACGAGACCGAGCCCGCCTACGGCATAGCCACGCCAGTCGCCAATGCGGTTGCCGAGATTCACACCGAGCTGCACCCGCTCGTGCTGCTCGATCGGCTGCTGGAGGTCGAGAATGCCCTGGGGCGCATTCGCGATCCCAAGGCGGAAGGTCACGCCCCGCGCACCATTGACTGCGACCTGTGCTGGGTCGAGGGCGAGGAACATCATGGCAAGCGCCTGGAGCTGCCGCATCCCGGTTTGGGCGAGCGAGACTACGTGCTGGTTCCCATGGAAGACCTCATGCCCGATCCGGTTCGGTTCCTCACCCACGCGGGCGTGGAGGTGTTCGAGGTGGAGGACCGCGTTGGACACGTGCTTGCCGAGCTGGGCCCGGTGACGTGGGAAGACGAGCAAGAGGCATGAGGCTGCGTCTAAGTCCGAGCGTGGGCATGTATCAGATGGTGGCTATTCCGCACGTGGTTGCCTTGGGCGTTTGCGACGCGTTGCCCCAAGCGTGGATCATGTGGCCTCATACCGTGGTTGACGCGTCCTCAGGCGAGCCGCTTGTACACATACACACGCAGGCGGGTTACGACAAGGGCATGTTCGCCAACGTGGAGCTCGATGTGGGCGACGATGTTGCGGCACGCGTCGAGTCCGCCATACGGCAACGGGTCGACGCATGGGTGGCTGACCTGGCTGGCAGGCCCGCCCTGGCACCGCTAGCGCCAGTGCTTGGCGACTACGCCAACCGCCTTGTACATTTGGGGAGCAGGGTCGTCGTGCTGTACCCCAACGGCATGGTGCGCGCTCGGGGCACCTTTGCGGGGGTGGACGTGTGGGGACGTGCGACCGTGCGCCTTGCTGGCGGAGAAGAGCTGGAGTTTCCGCCCGAGCGGTACCGCATTGCGCCCGATGACCAAAGGGGGTAACCCTTCGGACACCTTGGCGTCTATGTGTTGTGCTGCCATTCCCAGATCTCGCGGATGCCGCGCAAGGTGAGGTCGGGGTCGATTGCGTCGAACAGGTCGGTTGCGGCGCTTACGGTGCGCGCGAGGCCACCGGTGCCCACCACGGTGGCGTCCGGCTCGCCAAGCTCGTCCTTGATGCGGGCCACAAGGCCCTCTGCCTGCGCGGCCGCCCCAATAACCAAGCCGGCCTGCAGCGCTGCCTCGGTACCGTCTCCCAAGGCGTGGTCGGGAGCCTCGATGGGCACGCTCGCTAGCTTCGCGGCGCGCGCAAAGAGTGCGTCGGCCGAAAGGATGAGACCGGGGCCGATGGTCCCCCCTCGATAGGTGCCCGAGCGATCCACCACGTCGATGTTGGTGGCGGTGCCAAAGTCGACCACGATTACAGGCGCACCGTAGCTGCACACGGCCGCCACCGCGTTGGCAATGCGGTCGGCCCCCACCTTCTTGGGGTTCTGCACGCCCAGCCGCATGCCGCAGCTTGCCCCTGGGCCCACGAACAGCGGGTCGTGTCCCAGCACGCGCTGAAAACACCTGAGCCACGCGCGGGTGAGCACGGGAACCACGCTTGCGACGGCGGCGTCGGTTATGGCGCTAAAGTCGAAGCCATCCATGCCAAAGTAGCCATAGAGCCTCGACCGCAGGCTGTCGGACGTGTCGGTGTGTTGCGTCGGCATGCGCCAGCACATAAGGTTTGCGCCATCGTCGGCAAACAGGCCAATGGTGGTTTGCGTGTTGCCCACGTCAACAGTAACCAGCATGGGTGCTCCTCTCGGGGGTCTGTCGCCTCTAGCCTAGCGTATGTGCCCCTCTGGCAACGCCATGGCACAAAAAGAACCGTTTGCCGATTCTGGAAAATACACAGGCGTGGCAGATGTGGCAAGTAGTGCAGACTCTCATATACTTTTATTCGGTCAGTATCGTTTCGACCGCTTTGGAGCTGAAAGGCAGAATTTTTAGCTATGCAAATGTGTCGAGATGATGTAGATTGGTAGTAAAACATGTCATGTATATGAGCAGAGACATGTTTCTACAGGAGAGCGCCCGGAATGGGTCCGGGCAAAACGGCAAGGGAAAGGAAGTCACTATGCTCACCATTCGTTTGTTCTGCGCAGCTGGCATGTCCACCAGCCTCCTCGTGAGGAAGATGGAGGAGGCGGCTGCGGCCGAGGGTACCGAGGCCGACATCATCGCTTATCCCGTAGGCGAGATGGATCAGCACCTTGACGGCGTCGACGTTGCGCTGCTCGGGCCCCAGGTTGGTTACATGAAGGCTCAAATGCAGAAGACCGCCGCTGCCGCTGGCGTTCCCTGCGACGTTATCCCCATGGCCGACTACGGCATGGTTAACGGCAAGAACGTTCTGGCCTTCGCCAAGAAGCTCGCCAACAAGTAACACGTACGGCAAGCGCAAGGCCCAACACTACGTAACACCACGCTAAACACCACAAAAGGAAGGAAAGGGAGGAAGAATCGTGGGCGATTTTATACAGAACTCAGTTCTGCCAATGTTCATGCGCTTTGTGAACACCCGCGGCGTTCGCGCAATTAAAGACGGCATGATGTTCTCCATGCCGCTCATCATCGTAGGTGCAGTTTACCTGCTCTTTACGTCGTTCCCCATCACACCGATCCAGGCCGCCATTGACGGTGCGGGAATTACCCCGTTCCTCGCACATGGCTACACCTCGACGTTTAACATCATCGCCGTGGTCACCGCCGTAGGCGTTGGCTACACGTGGGCGAAGAACGAAGGCTGGGAGCCCCTGTCCGCAGGCGTCATCTCGCTGGCAGTGTTCCTTATCTTCATTCCGGATTACGTGCCCCTGCCCAACTTCTTCGGTGCGGACGGCACCACGCTGCTGTATGGCACGGTTACCGATCCGTCGACCGGCGAGGTCACGCAGCAGATTACCGAGAGCCTGTTCCCCGCGGCTGCCGCTGACGGCACCATTGGCGCTGCCATCACGAATGTGGCCGGCCTGGACAAGACCTGGCTGGCTGGCCAGGGCATGATCGGCGCCATCGTCGCCGGCCTGCTCTCCGGTCTGATCTACAGCGCCTTCCTCAAGAAGGACATCCGCATCAAGATGCCCGCCGGCGTGCCCGACGGCGTTGCAGCAGCTTTCACTGGCCTGATTCCTGCTGCCGTCATCTGCTCCGGCGCTCTTGTTATCTACGGCTGCTGCATGGCATTCGCCCAGATGACGCCCATCGAGGTCATCTACAAGTTCGTCCAGACCCCGCTCCAGGGCGCTGGCGACTCCCTGCCTGGCATCATCATCTTCGAGTCCCTCATCCCGCTGTTCTGGTTCTTCGGCGTCCACGGCGCTACCGTTGTCAACTCCGTTGCACAGCCGATCGCCCTCGCCAACCAGAGCCACAACAGCATGCTGTTCGACACGCTTAAGGCCGAGCTGGGCAGCGACGACGCCGCCATCGCAGCTCTTGGTCAGCGTGGCGCTCACATCTTCACCGAGGCGTTCCAGAACATGTTCCAGGCGCCCACTGGCTCCGGCATCACGCTTGGCCTCGTGGTCTTCATGGTGTTCTTCGCCAAGTCCCAGCAGATGAAGCAGGTTGGTAAGCTCGGCCTTGGCTGCGGCATCTTCAACATCAACGAGCCCGTGCTCTTTGGTACGCCCATCGTGCTTAACCCCAAGCTGCTGGTGCCCTTCATCGTTGCTCCTCTGTTCATGAACGTTGGCGCTTACCTGCTTACCCAGGTTGGCTTCATTCCGTACACCCGTGGCGTAACGATTCCTTGGACGACACCGCCCATCTTGTCCGGCCTCATTGCGGTTGGTTGGCAAGCCGCCGCATGGCAGGCAGTTGGTATTGTGGCATCGTTCTTCATCTACATGCCATTCGCCAAGTCGGTTGACAACGACTACCTTGCCGCCGAGCAGGCGCAGGAAGCGGAATAGCCTAAGGCTCTGCATGTGCCGGTGGTGCTGCAAGGCACCCCGGCACTTTTTTAAAACAGATAAGCGATAACATAGACTTTAGGAGGTCCAACATGACAGAAGAGATGGAGCTCATTTGCTTCCAGGTTATTAGTTCCGCCGGTGGTGCCAAGTCCAACTACATCTCGTCCATCCAGGCTGCCAAGGAGGGTCGCTTTAACGACGCTCGCGAGATGATCAAGGCTGGCGACGACATGATGGTCGTGGCTCACGAGCCGCACAACAAGCTCCTCATGTGGGAGGCCCAGGGCCGTACCGACATCTTGTGCGTCCTGCTCATCCACGCCGAGGACCAGATGATGAGCTGCGAGGTCTTCAAGCAGCTTGCCGTCGAGCTCATCGACCTGTACGAGAACGCTCTTTCCCGGTAGTCTCGTTTTCCCATACTAGGTCAGCCTACCAAAGGGGCAACCCCCAATGATGTGCCGCTTGTGGCAATCGGTGGGGGTTGCCCCTTTGTCAGCCCGCGCGAACGGCGGTACGCGGGGACAGTCCCCTGGACACAAGGGACAGTCCCCTGGACACAAGGGACAGTCCCCTGGACACAAGGGACTGTCCCCTTTGTCCAACCCGCCCGTGGCTGGCGCGTGGCTGGCGAGTCTAATAGAATGAGCGAGAACCTTGGTTCTTCGAGGAGAGGAGCGGCACGTGCTGGCCGAGTATCTTGTGCGCCGACTGGCGTGCGAGGACCGCACCACGTTTGGCCGCAGGGCCAGCGTGGTGGGCATTTCGTGTAACGTTGTCCTGGTGGCGCTCAAGGCGACCGCCGGATTGCTGTCGGGGTCAATCTCGGTGTTCGCCGACGCAATCAACAACCTTATGGACGCCATGAGCAACGTAGTCTCGCTGGTGGGCTTTAGGGTTGCCTCCAAGCCCGCGGACAAGGACCATCCCTACGGCCATGGGCGGTCGGAGTATTTGGCGGGCCTGGCGGTGGCGGTCCTTGTGGTGATTGCGGGCGTCGACCTGGCACAGGGCTCTGCGGACCGCATTTTGCATCCGTCTCCCACGCAGTACAGCGTCATTACCCTCGTGGCGCTCGTCGTTTCCATCGCCGCAAAGCTCTGGCTTAGCTGGTTCTATCGGCTGGCGGGGAACCGCATTGGCTCGAAGACGCTGGAGGCGGCGTCGCAGGACTCTCGCAACGACGTGCTGGCGACTTCTGCCGTCCTGCTGGGCGTCGTGATCGAGCGTGTGGCGGGCGTCAACCTCGACGGATGGCTGGGCTTGTGCGTGGGCGTATTCGTGCTGGCGGGGGGCATCGACCTGCTTCGCGACACGGCGAACCCGCTGTTGGGCAACCGCCCCGACCCCCAGCTCGTTGAGCGCGTGCGCCGCAGGATACTGTCGTATCCGGGTGTGTTGGGCACGCACGACCTGCTCATTCACGACTACGGTCCGGGTCAGCGCTTTGCAAGCGCGCACGTGGAGATGCGGGCGGATGCAGATCCCCTTGCCACGCATGAGACCATCGATCAGATTGAGCGAGACCTGCGAGCCACTGAGGGTCTGGCTACGGTGTTGCACTACGATCCCATTGCCGTTGCTGGCACGGGCACCGACCTCCGAGACGAGATCATGGCCGCCCTTGCGCGCGTTGACAAGCGACTGACCATGCACGACCTGCACGTGGAGCACGAGGGCGCAACGCGGGTGCTGTGCTTCGATTGTGTGGTGCCGTCCGAGGTAAAGACGAGCCAAGACGACCTGGCGTGGGCCATTGAGCAGGAGGTGCGTGCCAAAATGCCAGGTACCGCCTGCCGCATCGTGTTCGATACCGGCTACGTCGCCTCGGTGGAGTAGCCGGACTGCTTGCGGCCGGCGGACGCCACCGGGGTTTGCCACCGCCCCCGCCGGCTACCACCGCTTGACGAGTCGCACCACGTTGCTGCTCCCCACGCGCTCGTAGCCCATCTCGTCCACGTGCCCTCGGGCCATGCGTATTCCCAGGCCAATGGGCGTGGACTCGTCGAGCGGGTCAAAGGGCACGCCGTCGTCGGACAGCGTGATTTGGAGCGTGGACGGCCGGTCGTGGTACTCATACTCGATGCGCACCTCACCTGGCGCGTCCGGCGTGGCGTTGGGGTAGGCGTGACGGCATACGTTGCAAAACAGCTCCTCGATGGCGATGTCGAGGGAGTTACGCACCCGCTGGGGTGCGTTGCGCCGATGCAGCTCCTCGTGGATGAACTTTTGCGCGTGCACGAGCTGACCCACGCTTGCCGAGAGCTCCATAAAGGCCCGTCGCTCGGGCGGCACGCCATACCGAATCGCGAGCATGGTTATGTCGTCGGACTGTTCGGCGCCCGCGGTGTACTCGGTAACGGCCCGTCTCATGGCACCGCAAATCGATCGCGCGTTGAGGCTGGTGTTGCTCGCAATCGTCTCCATAAGCCGGTCGTCGCCAAACGGCTGGTTGTCCACGTCCATCGCCTCGTTGACACCGTCGCTGTACAGGTACAGCAGGTCACCCTCCGCAAGCGTACGCTCGAAGCGCGCATACGACACGCCGTCAATGATGCCCAGCGGGAGGGCCGATATGTCGGTTACCCACTCGCACGCCCCGTCGTGGGAGTACACGGGCGGATTGTGTCCCGCGTTCACATAGACGAGCTCGCCCGTCTTGTAGTTGAGGATGCACACGTACATCGTTACGAACATGCGGGCGTCGTTTTCCAAACAAATCTGGTGATTGGCCACAGCAATGGCCTCCTCCAGCGGAAGGCCGGCGAGTATGTGGGTTCGCACCTGCGTCCTGGCCGTCATCATAAACATCGCCGCAGGTATGCCCTTGCCCGACACGTCGGCAACCAAGAATCCCAGGCGGTCGTCGTCCAGGAGGAAGAAGTCGTAGAAGTCGCCGCCAACCTCGCGTGCTGGTCTCATCGAGGCGTACAGGTCGAATCGGTCGATGTTGGGAAACGGCGGAAACTCGCGCGGCAGCGCCGACTCCTGGATCTTCTTTGCCGTGGCCATGTCGCGCGCGTTTCTTCTTACGACCTCGTCCATGTTGTCCTTAAGCGCCTCGACCGTGGTGTTGATGCCGTTGGAGAGCAGGTCGAACTCGCGTGTCCGCCGCTCGTTTACCCGGCGGGTGAGCTCACCGTTAGTGATGAGGCCAAGGGTGTCATTGGTGCGGCGGATGGGAGTAACCACGACGGCATGCATCAACATATAAACCATAGCAAACAGTGCAACAAGCAGTGACACGAGGAACCAGGCGTTGTACCGCAGCGCATCCGTTCGCGACCGGAACACGACATCGAGCGGTGCGTCCTCTATGTAGGTGAAGTTCTCGTCCACAAGCGCGCGTACGCCATAGAAGCGGCCATGCTCGTCAACCCCCGAAAGCATGTGGTCGGTGACGCTCTGTACGATGAAGTCGTAGCGTTCGTCCGAGTCGGTATCGAACAGCCTGCCTGCCGGCTGTCCCACCAGCTCGGCGTTGTTCGACGAGACAATAGTCTTGTTGCGCACCACGGCAACCGTCCCGTCGAAGGCCGTGGCATACCCGCTGGCAACCGAGGTAATCGGATTGCCGCTTGCCATGCGATCGTTAACCTGCGCCTGCAGGTAGCTCAGCTCGCCCATGAGCAGTTCGTTGGCGGCTTCGGTGGAGCGAACGGTCTCCAGACAGAACAAAAACGACGAGGAGATCATAAACACTATAACCATAGCGATCGCGAGCCAGCGATTGAACGTTGAGGTGATGGGGCTCTTCCATGTTCCCGACCAGTAGTGCGCCACGGAGGCGGGAATCAGGACGCATGGGACGCTCAGAATCGCCGCGTTAAGGATCGTCTCGATCAGCACGGTGGGGCTCTTAAGGGACTCCAGGTAGCCTGCCACGGTCGAGGCGTACCCGTACTCCGTGCCGCCAGGGGAAATAAAGAGGTACGCCAGGCCACGCGACGCATACGAGTACACGGCGGAGAGTACCAGACACCCAACGACCAGCATGATGACGCGCGGGCGGCCAAGGCGCTTGATGGGGGTCGTCTCGCTTGCGAGGTCGGGCGACCAACGCCGTGCCGCGAGCGTGACTACGACGGTCATGCCCAGGGCTCCAAGCGTTACGCTTAACAACGAGAGAAACGGGTCGGCAAGGCGAACGTCGTAGGGGGTGGTGGGTGTCCACTGGGTCCGGAGCACGATGCAGATTCCGGTGACCACCGCCAGGGCCATGCCCTCCAGAGGCCCGAGCACGGCGATGCCAATGGCCACCGGGATGAGGAAAAGCGTAACGTTGAGTGCGACGCCCATGCTTTTGCCTACCACGACGATGCCATACTGTGAGAAGCACAGACTTACACAGATGAGAAGAAGCGACAGGAAGCCGAGGATGCGCGTTCGTCGTTGCAGGGCTTTGGTGCTCATGGGGGTCCTTTCGCGCGGTGCGAGGCCTGCGAAGATACGGTCGAGGTTTGCCAAAACTATAGCCGATTTGCGCCGACTGGTGTCGGCCTATCGAAGGGGGTAACCCCAATGATAGGTCGCGGCGCACCACCCAAGCGGTAAGCCCAACGATGGCAAGTTTGGGCTAATATGGATTCCAATGCTAAGAGAAAGGTACTCGCATGGCCAAGGTCGCAAAGTCCGGCAAGGCAAGGATCCGCGATTGGAAGGGTCTTTTGGGGGATGAGAGCCGCAGGACGCGGGCTGTCGTCTTCCTCGTTCTTTTCCTGGTCGCATCGTCTATGACCTTTATGCAGTTTGGCTTTATTGGGGTTGGGTTGGACGGAGACTTCTCGGCGTATGTCCTTGCGCTTTTGGCCCCCATCGCGCTGTCGGCGTTGCTGCTGGGCAAGGGGTGGGCCACACTGGAGGGGCTGGCATGTGGTGCGGCGCTCTTTGTGCACGCCCGACTGCAGCCGCTCGACCTGTACGAGCTCTACTTTGTGGGGCCGATCAACTCCTTCGTGCTGTACACGATTGCGGGATTTGCGATTGGCCTTGCACTGGCCATTGCTCTGCGCAACAACCCCACGGGCGTCCGTCGCGTCGTGTACCTGGCCATCGTGTGCGTGCTGATCTCCTTACTCGCCATGATCATATTCGTGGTGGGAATCGTGCTGGACATTGCAATAGCCTCGCTGGACAACATGTTACAGGGCTTCGGGATTCCTCGTCAGGTGCTGTATGCGCTCGCGGGCGTAGGCAATCCGACTGTCCAAGCGGCGTACGACTGCGTTCTTATGCTCGTCGTGTGCCTGCTCGCAGAGACCATCTTAAAAAAGTACCAGGAGCAGCAGGTCTACCAAAGCGCGCTCACCATATTCCGGGGACAGCTGCTCGCCGTTGCGATTCTTGTCTTTGTGGTAGTGCAGGCTGGCGCGTTCGTGAACATTACCGCACGTGCAGAGAATACCGCCAAGGCACAGATGACTGACGAACTCGAGTTTATTTGCAAGCAACTCAAGGCCAAGGATGCGTTTCTCAGCAAGATCGGTGACGTGGTGGACATTGAGTCGTCGTCGCACGAGACGTTGGAGATGCTGTTCGAGGAGGCCTCCGCACAACAGCTCATCGACGGTTACAACTTGGATGACGGCACCATCGTTGTCTTTTCGGATGGCGTGGTGCTGCACAGCGACAGCCCCGCCTTTCCCGAGCAGGCCACGGCTGACGATCTGTTTGGCAAGAATTCCGTATTGGCAAGCAACTTGGGTAAGACCGACAACATGGATCACGTGGTCTACAACACGCATGACCCCGAAGAGACCGAGAAGCTGGGCAATGTACGGGACCTCGAGCTGGGCTATATGTGCTCGATGCAGGCGGGGTCATACGTCGCCATGATGTCGCTGCCCTCGTCGAAGGTGTTCGAGGAGCGATCGGCAACGATGCGATGGGCTTCCGTGCTCGCGCTCGTCCTGCTCGCGGTGGTCTATGTGCTCGCGGCGCGCCTGCTGAGCAGCGTGATGTTGGAGCCCATTGTGCGTACCAACGAATCGTTGGCAAAGATTGCCAACGGTGACCTCGACGAGTACGTTGCCGAGACCAACACCGTGGAGCTCACCATGCTCTCGGCCGGCATCAACATTACCGTTGGCGCACTCCGGGACCTCATTGACGAGGCGGAGCGGCGCAACGAGCGAGACCTCGCCACGGCCAGGACCATTCAGGAGTCCGCGCTGCCGAGCACCTTCCCGCCGTTTCCCGAGGTGGACCGGTTCGACATCTTTGCCACCATGCACGCGGCAAAGGAGGTGGGCGGCGACTTCTACGACTTCTTCCTTATCGACGAGCACACCCTGGGCTTTCTTATTGCCGACGTCAGCGGCAAGGGCATCCCTGGCGCCCTGTTTATGATGGCGGCAAAGACCGAGCTGGAGAATTACCTCGCCACGGGCATGGATCCCGCCGAGGCGATTGCCTCGGCCAACAAGCGCCTGTGCGCCAACAACGATGCTGGCATGTTCGTTACCGTGTGGGCGGCGTCGCTCGACTACGAGACTGGTGTGCTCACCTACGTCAACGCTGGGCACAACTTCCCGCTGCTGCGGCATGGCAGCGGGGGAGAGTGGGAGTGGCTCAAAAAGAAGTGCGGACTGTTCTTGGGCACCTTCGAGACGGCCAAGTATCGTCAGGAGACGCTTACGCTGCAGCCGGGCGACGAGCTGCTGCTTTACACCGATGGCGTAAACGAGGCCTTTAACGTGGACGAGCAGGAGTACGGCAACGACCGGCTGGAGGCGTTTTTGGCCGCGCACAACGACCTGCATGCGCGCGACATGGTGCGTTCGCTTCGCGGAGACGTGGCGGCATGGGCCGAGGGCGCGGAGCAGTCCGACGACGTGACGATTCTGGCGCTTGAGTTTGGCGTGGCGCCCGAGGTAACGGGGAGCCTTACGGTTCCCGCGACGCTCGAACACCTGGAGGAGGTCACGGCGCTTATCGACGACGAGCTGGAGAGTCGTCTGTGTCCAGTGGGCGTGCAGCACAAGATTGACGTCGCGCTCGAGGAGCTGTTTGTAAACGTGTGCCGGTATGCCTACGCCAACCAACGCGAGCCGGGGGAGGTTCAGGTGAGCTACTCCTACAGCGCCGAGCCGTCGGCGATGACAATCGAGCTGCGCGACCAGGGTGTGCCCTTCGACCCGCTTACCCGAGAGGATCCCACGAAGCCGTCGAATGCCCAGGAGGCGAAGATTGGCGGTCTGGGCATCTTTATGGTAAAGCGCTCCATGGACAACTTCGTGTACACCTACGACAAGGGCAGCAACATCGTCGTCTTCAAGAAGGGCTGGTAGTTGCCGCAGTGGTACGCGGGGGACTGTCCCCCGCGTACCACGACGCAAGCTAGGCGAGCACGACGCGGTTGCGACCGCCCTCCTTCGCGCGATACAGGGCGTCGTCCACCCGAGCAAAGACCTTTTTGCGGTCAACGTCTCCCACAACGGCGATGACGCCCATGCTTGCGGTTACCTGTCCAACGGTGGGGAAGGGGTGCTGCTCGATTGCCGTGCGCAGCCGCTCGGCCACTACGAGGGCGCTCGATGCGCGTGCGCTGGGAAGTGCGAGGAAGAACTCCTCGCCGCCCCACCTGCCTGCCTCGGCGCCGGCCCACGTTGCGGCAGTGGCGCCCAGAAGTGTCGCAAACTCCTGCAGCACCTTGTCTCCCGCGTGATGCCCAAATACGTCGTTCACGCGCTTAAAGTGGTCGATGTCCATCATAACCAGGCTCATCGGCTGATTCGTGACGGCCGAATTGTCCAGCATCCGCTCGATGAGCGCTTCGATCTTTCCCCGGTTGTACAGCCCCGTGAGCGCGTCTCGCTCCGCCAGCACGGTAAGCCGATTGTTGAGGTCGCGCATCTCGGAGTGCGCCTTTTGCAGCTCGCCCATGGCGGTGTACACCAGGCTGGTCAGTCGGCGCAGCTGCGCGGCCGGACCCTTGAGGACGCTGTCGTTTACGTGAACGTGCGCCAGCTCCTGGGCGGAGGGCTCACCCTCGCGCAGGGCGACGGACAGCAGGGTAACGTTGTGCTCCACCACCTCGTTCGTGCGCGGGTTGCGCTGAATCTCTCCCCACGTGTGGAAGCCGGCGGTGCTGCACAACTGGGCAAAGGGCTCCATCTCGATGTCGACGAAGTCCTCCCAAAACGCCTTGCGCACGATGCAGGAGTACAGGAGGATGACCTGCGGCTTAAACTGCCGAATGGCCTCCACGCGCTGGTTGATCTGCTGTACGATGCTGTCGGTGTTTCCGTACGAGAGCTGAATCTCGGTGCCCTCGGTAACGTAGCCATGCAGGTCGAGCGAGCCGTCCTCCTCAATGTGGATGGCACTGCGCAGCCATGCGTCGCCCTTGTACTGGGCGAGGAAGGGGAAGGTGTATCCCTCCTCGGCGTTGTCCGTTTGCGTGCGGTCGATTTGCAGGAACTTCTCATAAACCTCCGACGCGGGATGGCCGTCCAGCTCAATGAGGCGGTTGCCCTCCGCCTTGGTTACCGTAAACGGCAGCCCCAGAGGCTCCCAGCCAATTACCTTGTCGACGTCCACGTGGAGGTCTTTGCCCGAGAACACCGTAACCATGATGCTGTCCCGCATAATGCCGCTGGGGTCGAAGACGAATCGTGCCGGTGCGTTGAGCTCGTGGCCACCGGAATAGCCTCCAAAGAACTGTATGCCGGTGTCGCAGTGGCTCAGCTGTCCAAAGAGCCCCTTGGTATGGATTTCGGTCCCGGGAAACAGCAGCTCGACCGCCTTGGCGTGGGGGATGGCCTCAACGTCCTTGCGAATCCTTCGTCCAACGAACGCCTCGCGGTCAAGAATGTGGTCGTAGCGCAACACCTATACGTTTGCGGACTCAAAGAGCAGCGCTCCCACCAAGACGCCCCGTGGCATGAGCCTGCCGTTCATGATTTCGCCCGCAGACATGGTTCCCACAATGTGCGCCTTTGGGAACTGTGCTTGCAGGCTCCTGGCAACCTGTACGGTGGCTGCTTCGCTGGCTATGCCGCTGTACACATGGAACAGGAGCCGCCGATACGTGCCGGACTGCCATGCCTCTTGCACGGGCGCCATATCGTGTTCCCCGCACGTGTCCCCCTGCAACGCTACGAGTATCTGCCTCATGGCCCTCTCCTTTGGAGTAATAACGTTGTAATAGTAGCATGCCACCAGCGCTCGTGGGGATAACTGCGGTGGGCCGTCCCCGAACGGTTGAGCCTATCAATGAGGGGGTAACCCCCTTTGATAGGCCATCATCAAGAACCAGAGGGCGGAACCTCGAGGCTAAGCAATACGATACAATGTTTCTTCGCATACATCGGAGGCAGAGCAGGGGGAACCGGGCTATGGCCGACGCTCAAGACTTAACGAAGAACGTTCGCTCCGCACACGACCCGGCGGCGCTCTGCGTCCAGTTGGATGCGGCCTTGGGTAACGAGGACGCACGGCAACTGCTCGAGGCCCTGGGCTCCGAGCCGCTCGGGCTGCGGGTCACTGGAAACCTGACCGCCCAAGACGTGGCCGATTCGGCCAATGGGACGCTGCTGGCCCACGCGATTCTTGCGTGGACCCGATTCGAGGCCGTGAACCGGCTTATAGAGGAACGTCCCAAACGCCAAATCGTGGACTTGCCCTGCGGCTATACCACCCGTGGCGCAAGTGCGTGCAAGCGGGGACGAACCTACTTTGGGCTCGACGCACCCAGCGTGGTTGGCGCGATGGGTCCGGCCGCACAGCGCGTCATTGCCGGGAAGGGCAATAAGCCGCGTATTGGGCTGCTGGGCAGTCGTCCGATGGGTCACGCCTACTATCGCGCTTGCGAGACGACCAAGTACAGTTCGTTGCGCATTGCGCTCAAAGAGGTCGTGGGCAGGCTGGTGCTCGCGACGGACGGCCTGCTTGCGCGACTTACCCAGCGCGAGCTGGAGGAACTCTTTGCCAGCGTCCGCAAGCTTCTGTTGGCGCATGGCGGCAGCTGGATTTTGGCGGAGCGTGACTTTGCCCTGTGCGGTCACGACGTCGCCCTGGCTGTGTTGGGCGGTGACGCCGAGCTTGCCGCTCTTTGCGAAGCCCAGGCCGCGCAGGCCGAGGAAGCGTTGGACGTCAAGTCTGGCGGCAACGTCTGGTTTGACCCAAACGAGCAGAGGGTTCAGGAGTTCGTGGAGCGCATGGGCTTTGGGATGCAGAAGATTCCCCTGCGCGACCTTCTTCCTCAGAACTTTGGCGCCCTCGGGCTTACGCCTGAGGTGGAGGCGGCTGTGCGCGAGGCGTTCGAGGAACTGTTTGTTTGGGAGCTGTGGGTTGCCAAAAGTGGCGGCCCCTACGTATACCACAGCAAGAGGTTCTATGCGTGTGGCAAGGTGGAGGACTCGGTGCTTCGCCTTGAGCTGCGGGGCCATCTGGATTCCTATACGTCTCCGGAGCTCCTTACGGTGTTTCAGCGTACGAAGCCGCAAACGCTGCGGGGGATTGAGGTCGATCTGCGCGACCTGGACTACATCTCCTCGGCGGGGATACGCGTGCTGCTCGTCATGTATCGGTCGGTGGAAGGCGAGGAGCACTTTGTGATAAAGAATCCCAATGCGTCCGTGCGCGTGGTGCTTGAGGCGACGGGCCTCACCGACCTGTATCACGCCTAGCGGTCGACGGGGCAGGTTGGACAAAGAAGAGATTGAGGGCGCTTTATGCAGGCTATGGACAACTATCCCACGCACGAGCTGGACGGAGTCAAGTACCGTTGCGGTCACGTGAGTCCCTTTGGGGCCACCATACTGTACGACGGCGCGGTAAACTTCTCGGTCTTCTCCAAGCACGCGACGGCATGCGAGCTGCTGTTGTACCACCGGGGCGAGGAGGAGCCGTATGCCGTGCTTCCGTTCCCCGAGGACTTTAGAGTGGGCAACGTCTTCTCCATGATCGTCTATGGGTTGGACTACGAGGAAGTGGAATACGGCTACCGGTTTGACGGGCCCGACGATCCCAAGGACGGCCATCGGTTCGACAAACACAAGGTGTTGCTGGACCCCTATGCAAAGATGATTGCGGGGCGCGAGACCTGGGGGCAACGGCCCGATCCCAACAGCCAGTTCGTGCATCGGGGCAAGATCATTCCCGAGGACTTCGACTGGGACGGCGACAAGCCGCTGGAGATACCCCTCAACGACCTCGTTATTTACGAGACGCACGTGCGCGGCTTTACCAAGGGAGCGGACAGCGGCGTAAAGCGCAAGGGCACCTTTGCGGGGCTCATCGAGAAGCTGCCCTACCTCAAGGATCTCGGGGTAAACTGCGTCGAGCTGTTGCCCATCTTCGAGTTCGACGAGTTCGACAACAGCCGCGTGGTGGGGGACGAGCGCCTGTACAACTACTGGGGCTACTCCACCGTGGGCTTCTTCGCGCCCAAGTCGGGCTATGCGGCCTCCGGCACGCTTGGCCTGGCCGCCGAGGAGCTCAAAAACACCATCAAGCAGTTTCACAGGCATGGGATCGAGATCATGCTGGACGTGGTGTTCAACCATACGGCGGAGGGCAACGAGATGGGTCCGTACATCTCGTTTAGGGGTATCGACAACAAGACGTACTACCTCCTGACGCCCGACGGCTATTACTACAACTTTAGCGGCTGTGGCAACACCATGAACTGCAACAACGCGGTGGTAAGAAGCTTTATTCTGGACTGCCTGCGCTACTGGGTGAGCGTCTATCACATAGACGGCTTCCGCTTCGACCTCGCCTCCATCCTGAGCCGGGATGCCGATGGCACCCCCATGAGCAGCCCGCCCTTGTTGGAGGCCCTGGCGCAGGACCCCGTCCTGGGCAAGACCAAGCTCGTGGCCGAGGCGTGGGACGCTGGCGGCCTGTATCAGGTGGGGAGCTTTCCCGCCTGGGGCCGGTGGGCCGAGTGGAACGGCAAGTATCGCGACTGCCTGCGGCGCTTTATTAAGAGCGACGCGGAGTGTGGTCCCGAGATGCTGCTGCGGCTGCAGGGATCTCCAGACCTCTATGCCAACCGAAGCGCGGAGGCAAGCATCAACTTTATTACCTGTCACGACGGGTTTACCCTCAACGACATGGTCTCGTACAACAGCAAGCACAACGAGGCGAACGGCGAGGCCAACTGCGACGGCGCAAACGACAACAACAGCTGGAACTGTGGCGCGGAAGGCGTCGTGGACGACGAGCAAGTAAACGCGCTGCGCGAGCGGCAGGTTAAGAACGCGTGCGCCCTGCTCATGCTGAGTCGCGGGGTCCCCATGATCTTGGCGGGCGACGAGTTCCGCAACTCGCAGGGCGGCAACAACAACGCGTACTGCCAGGACAACGCGGTGTCGTGGCTGGACTGGTCGGACCTGCAGAAGAACCGTTCGGTGTTCGAGTTCTTCCAGACGATGATTGCGTTTAGGGCAGAGCACCCGGTGCTTCGACGCAAAGAGTTCTACACCGCCACCAACTCCAGCGGGTATCCCGAGCTCTCGTTCCACGGCGAGCGGGCGTGGCAGTTCGACGCGACGCGCCCCTTCCACACCTTTGGGTTCATGTTTGCCGAGACCGTGGCCGACCATGGGGCCGCACGTGACTGCTTCGTGTACTGCGGCGTCAACACGCACTGGGAGGAGCGGACCATGGAGCTCCCCATAATCCCGGCTGGCATGCGCTGGACCAAGGTGGCGTACACGCCCGAGGCCATTGCCGGCGACCGTCCGGTCGTCGAGGGTAGCATAACGCTGGCGCCCCGCAGCCTCATGGTACTGGTTGGCAGCTAGCCGAGGGCTGGCGAACGGAACGTCGCGTATTGTCTGATTTGCGCCGGCCTATCAATGGGTGTTACCCCATTGATAGGCCGGCGCAGGCTATCCTTGCAGGCTATCCTTGTTCGGCCGGAAGCTCGTCCTGCGGGCCGACGTACGTAAAGCAGAGCATGGTGAGGTCGTCGAACTGCTCCTCGTCGCCCACGAACGCGTCCACGCCCTGTCGCACGCTTGCGAGCGCGTCCTGCGGCGTCGCGTCGGGGTTCTTGTTAAGCGCCTCGAGCATGCGGTCGGTGCCAAATAACTCGCCGTTGGCGTCGGTGGCCTCGGGTACGCCGTCTGTGTACACGAACACGTTGTCGCCAGGATTCAGTTGGAAGTCGTGCTCGCGATACGGTATGCCGTCCATCATGCCCAGCGCGGGACCGTGGCGATAGACGACGAGCTCGTAGGTGCCGCCCGCGCGGCGCAGCGCGGGATGCTCGTGTCCGCCGTTGGCCGCAACGCCCTTGCCCGTGGATATCTGCACCACGGCAACCCACACCGTTACGAAGTACTCCACATCGTTGCCCTCGCACAGCTGGTCGTTAACGCTGGAGAGTGCCTCGGCGGGGCTCTCGCCGTTTTGCAGGTGCGACTTGAGCAGCACGCGCGACACCATCATAAACAGCGCGGCGGGGACGCCCTTGCCCGAGACGTCGGCCATCACCATGGCAACGTGGTCGTCGTCGACGAGGAAGAAATCGTAGAAGTCGCCGCCCACCTCCTTGGCGGGATTCATGGAGGCATAGAGGTCGAACTCGGGGCGGTTGGGGAACGCGGGGAAGAGCCTTGGCAGCTGGCTGGCCTGAATGGCTGTGGCCATGTTGAGCTCCGTGCCAATGCGCTCCTTCTCGGCCGTGACCCGCGTGACCTCGTGCACGTACTGCAGCGTCTTGGCCGAGAGCTTGGCAAAGGAGTCCGCCAGCGCCTCGACCTCGTCGCCCGTGCGATAGTCGTCCTCCATCATAAATTGCAGGTCGTCGCCGCCAAGCGACTTGACCCGATCCGTCATGCGGGCGAGCGGGCGCACGATGCGCCTGGAGAGGGCCAAGGCTCCCGTGAGCGCCAGTGCCATCACAATAACAAGAAGCACGACGATGGTGGTAAGCGCCCGAGACAGGCTCGCGCTGTATTCACCCTGTGCCGAATCCACGATGCCGTCGAACTCGTTTTGCAGCTGGGTGGTAACGGCGTCCGTGGCCTGCTGGCTTACCGCATTGATGACGGCCCAGCCCACCTCCTTTATGGGCGCGCCGCACATGTAGTAGATGCGGCCGTCCACCTCAACGATGGTGGGCTCGGTTGGGTTTTTCAGCGAGTCCTCTACCAGCTTTGCGATGGCGCCGCGCGACTGCCTGAGGTCCGCTGCCGCTGAGGACTCCTGCGCCTTGAGGACGCCCCGCTCCTTGGGCGAGAACACCACGTGCCCCTTGTCGTTTACAATAAAAACGAAGTCCTCGCCGTTGGCGGACTCCTCAACCGACTGGGCCATGTTGTTAAGCAGCAGGTCGGCGCCGACGACCGCCACGAGCTCGTTGCCGTCGTACACCGGCATGGCGCACATGATACCCACGTTGCCGGTAAAGACGTCGGCCGAGACGTCGGAGAAGTAGATGCCGCCCGCCTTCACCGCCCCGGTGTACCACGGTCGCTGCGTCATCTCGATGGGCATGATCGAGCCGTCGTCGGCGAACTTCGAGGAGGCGTGGTCGTCCGCAAGAATCATCACACCGCTTGGCAGGGCAATGTAGCAGGAGTCGATTTGCGAGTTCTCGAACAGGGAGACAAGCAGGTCGGATATGTTGCCCGCGATGCCAACCTGCCGTGCCACGGCGGGGTCTGCCGTGTTGACGTCCTTCTCGGTGAGGAGCTGGACGGTCGCCTGCCCGTCCGTCGAGGCGTCTGGGAGTGCGACCTGGCGGGTGGGAAGGGAGTCGGCGCGTGTAAACAGCTTGCCTGCGTAGTCTGCCATCATCGTTACCGAGCCCGTGAGGTCCACGAACATGTCGTTGGCGATGTTAGCCTCCATGCGTGTGGTCTCGCCAAGGCTGTGGGTTAGACGCTCGTTCATCGCCGTCTTGACCGTGCTGGTGATGGCCTCCTTTTGCCGTGCGTTAGTTTGGGCGGCCAGTTCGCTCAGCCGCGACGCCTGCCACACGATGACAACCGTGTAGGCTGCCATCGTGAGCACCAGCGCATAGAGCACCAGACTAAACACCTTTTGTTGAATGCCGCCGCTGATCCAGTTCCTTAGCTTGTGCATGTTCGCTCCATGGCCGTGGATGGTAACGTCGTCTGGTCGGTCCCTCGCTTACGGTGTCCGAGCACGGGTGGTGGGCACCTATGATTGGCGGAATCCTTTGGCTATGCCAGGAGGATGGCCCTCAGTTGCTCGAGTTCCGCTTCTCCCACGTCGAGCTCGTCGCGCAGATACGCCCCGACGCTACCGTAGCGCTCCTCCAGCACGTCCATGGCGTTGGCCAGGTATTCCTCGCTCACGCCGCCAACCATAACGCGAAGCACCTCGAGCTTTTGTGCCGGCATCTCGGCGAGCTGTTGCGGTGTGGCAAAGTGGTGCAGGGCGGCGTCGATGAGCTGTGCGTTGAAGTCGTTGGTAAGGAGGTAGTCCGCAAGGACCGTCTTGCGGTCTGCGCCCAGGGCACACAGAACGAGCATCGCCGCGCAGCCCGTGCGGTCCTTTCCGTCGGTGCAGTGCCACAGAATCGCTCGGCCAGCCTCCAGCGCCAAAAGCTCGCGGAAGAATGCGGCATAGCCCCGCTTTCCTCGCTCGCCAAGCAAAAAGTCCACGTACATCTGGGGTCCCACCATGCCGCACTCATAGGCGATCTCGAACAGCTCCATGCGGTTTGCGGTCGGGTCGTTGAGCAGGTCCAGCTTGCTTGGGTCCACGCCCTCGGGGATGGGGAAGTCCTCCATCTCGATGACCTGGACCCCACGATGGGTGGCACCCGGTATCTGGGGGTCGGGTTGGCGTTCCTGCTCGATGCTCATCCTGAGGTCCACAATGGTCTGCAGATGGTACTCGTCGTGCAGCCGTGCCAACGCCTCCGGCGTGGCGCGGTTGAGCGAGGCGGTCCTGAGCAGGATCCCCCTTTGTACGTGTTTGTCTCCAACGGCGTAGCCGCCCAGCTCGCGGGCGTTGCCTACCCCGGGAAGGTCAATGGCTTGCCTGAGCATGCCCATCCCCCAGTCTTATGTGGTCGAGTTTTGGCCTTTTGGGCCATGCCACTCAGATGATACAGGAAATCTGCGGCGTTTGGTGCTTTCCGTGGGCTAACCGGCCCGTTAACATGGCCTCTGCCCGAGCGGGTTCCGCAACGGTGTCTTGCGCCAGCCGCATGTATCATGCATTATGGTGTAACGGGAACGCGCCTGTGAGGGGGCATGCCTTTGGACTTCATTCGTGCGCATCAGCTCGACATGATGCTGTTTTTTAGCGGCAGTTGCGGCATTCTGGCAATTATGACCCTTATGCCGCGGTTCTTGTCGGTTAAGCGGCGGTCTATCCTTGCGCTCATGGAGCTGGCCTCCATGGCGCAGCTCATCTTCGACAGGCTCTCGTACGAGTATCGCGGCAACGAGACTGCATTCGGCGGTATCATGGTGCGCATCAGCAATGCCATGACCTACTTTCTTATCTTGCTCATTCTTCTTTTGGTTACTCACTTTATTAAGGACCTGTATCGGGGAGAGGGCAAGCTGGTACGACCCCCACGACGGCTGCTGGCTTGCGACGTGCTGTTTGTAATTGGCACCATCCTCATCATTGCCACCCAGTTCACAGGTCTGTACTACACCTTCGACGAGCACAACAACTATCAGCGGGCGGCGGGAAACGCCTTGAGCTACGTTGTGCCGTTTTTGATGGCGCTCATTCAGGAGTCGGCGCTCATTCAATATCGCGATCGACTCAACCGCAAGCTCGTGTATGCCTTGGAAATCAGCATTATCCTGCCGGCCTTCGCAGCCATCCTCCAGTACTACAACTACGGCATCTCCCTTATTAGCATGACTCTGGTCATCGTGGTCAACGTGTTCTATGTGTATGCGCTCACCGCCCTGGGCGCTGAGGTCGGACTGGCGCGGAATCGCGAGCTCGAGTTCTACAAGGAGGCTCAGCAACGGGAGTCTGCCATGTTCGAGGAGACCGTCGAGGCCCTGGCAAAGGCCATCGACGCCAAGGATCGATACACGCACGGACACTCCACGCGGGTTGCCATGCTGTCCAGGATCATTGCCCAGGAGGCCGGCCTTACGGACGAGGAATGCGAGGAGGTGTACTTTGCGGCGCTCCTGCACGACGTTGGCAAGATTGGCGTTCCCGACAACATCATCAACAAGCCTGGCCGTCTTACCGACGAGGAGTTCGCGCACATCAAGCGCCACCCGGTCCTCGGCAACGAGATCCTGTCCAGCGTCAAGCAGTCGCCCTACCTGAGCGTTGGGGCGCATTATCATCACGAGCGCTACGACGGGAAGGGATATCCCGAGGGGCTCGCCGGAACGGACATTCCCAGGATTGCCCGCATAATCGCGGTCGCCGACGCCTTCGACGCCATGACCTCGACCAGGAGCTACCGTGACGCGCTCGAGCGGCAGCGGGTGCGAGACGAGATCGCGAACGGCCTGGGCAGGCAGTTTGACTACGAGTACGCGGCAATCATGCTGCGCCTCATCGACGACGGCACTGCCGACGAGGTGGTCAACGCCGTCGTCTAGCGAGGCCGGCCGGCGTGGCGTTGGCGCCGCGCTGCCCTAGCAGGTTGTACGGAATGGCAACGCGGGGATGTTGGCGCTGTTGTAGAGGTTGGTGCGGAACCAGTTGCCCTGGGCAAAGCGTACCTCGAGCGGGCCGGCAACGGGTTCGTTGGGTGCCAGCACCAAACGGCTTCCCCGGGCGCCCGCCTGGAAGGGCACGGGCGTGCCGTCGCTGAGCAGCTCGAGGGCGTTGACCTCGGCACCCGCGATCACCATACCGCTGCCGGCATGCTCAAGATGCAAGATGACCCACGGCCCCTTGCGCTCTGCGCCAACGCAGCGCGGGGCGTCGGCCAGGATATCTATCCCCAGCAGGTGCCGCAGCGCCAGCAGTGCCAGTCGCTCGCCTATGGGTTGCTTCTCCTTGGGGTGGATGTCGTACTTGTCACCCATGTCGCTTGCGGAGCAGAGCCACACGTGCTCGTCCTCGTCGGCCACCTGCTGCTGGCAGGCACGAATGGTGGGCCAGTCGTGAGCCTCAAGCATCCACCACGATACGAGGCCGGGCAGCTGTACCACGAGGAAGGGCAGGTCGGGCCGCTGCCATGCCTCGCGCCAGTCCGCAATAATGGTGCGCAGCGCCTCGGCATGGCGCGCCTGCGCGCCGTCGTCTTCGTCGTCGCTCTCGCCTTGGTACCACAGCACGCCGCGCGTGGAAAAACCGGCGATGGGACGTACCATGTGGGTAAAGAGGGCGCCGGGGGCCTCCTTGGTCGGCGCCAGAAGGCCGGGGTGTGGCAGGTTGGCGGTCGCCTCGGCTGTTCGTTGCATTTCGAGAGCCATAAAGACGGCGATCTCTTCCGCGTTCGGCGTGCGTGGCAGGAAGAACTCGTTCCAGGCGGGCCACGTGGTATAGCCCTTGTCGTTTTGAGGATTCAGACGCCCGTTGGCCAGCAGCTCCTCGTAGGAAAGACCCTGCAACTTGTCTTCGAAGGCGGCCACCTGCTCAGGCTGAACGCTCCGTGCGTGCTCGGGCGTCATCCAGGCGAGCGACTTGGTGCCCCCGTAGTTGCAGCCCACGATGCCCACGGGCACGTCGAGCACCATCTCCAGGCCGCGTGCGCAGTAGTAGCCAATGGCGCTAAAGTACTCCAGGTCCTCGGGCGTGGCCTTGCGCCAGATGCCCACCTTGGTGTAGTCGAAGTCCTCCATCTGCCCGGGGTACGAGCATTTGGGCTGGTCGTAAAAGCGGATGCGCGGGTTGGCGCAGGTGGGTCGGAACTCCTCCACCTGCTGGTCGTAGCGCATCCAGAACTCCATGTTGGACTGTCCGCCGGCCACAAAGACCTCGCCCACGGCCACGTCGGCAAGCGTTATGCGCTCGTCGCCGGCCTGCACCTCAAGCGTCTCGGCTTCCGAGGCGGCGAGCGGCGGCAGCGTGCACGCCCAGCATCCGTTCTCGTCGGCGGTGCATGAGGCCGCATGGCCCTGCACGCTTGTCGTAACGCGAGAGCCCGGGCTCGCCTGGCCCCATACGCGCACGGGCAGCTCGCGCTGGAGCACCATGCCGTTTTGGAAGATGGGGGCAAGGGTCAGTGTCATGGTGGGGTCCTCTCCGGAGGTTTGACTTTTTACAACAGTATACGACCTGCGTGAGAAAAGGGGCCAAACCCCTTTTCTCAGTTTGCGCGGGCGACCCCGTCCCTGTGATACCCTTGGCCTGCCCCCTGCTATCCGGAAGGTGACACCCATGAGAGAGAACACGATGTATCAGGTTTCGACCTTGCAGGCCCTTGCCCTGGGATATAGCCGGGCGGTGGTAAGCGCGGGTGAGCTGCTCAACAAGGGCGACACGGGCCTCGGGACCTTTGAGGACGTCAACGGCGAGATGATCGTGCTGGAGGGGTGCTGCTACCGAGCCGACCAGGACGGGCGGGTAAGCATGGTCGCCCCGCAGACGGGCGTCCCCTTTGCGGCGGTGGCCAGACTCTATGGCGAGCAGCGTTTCACGCTGGATGGGATGCCCAACATCGATTCCGTCAGGGCGAAGCTCACAGAGCGGATCGAGGAGCGATTTGGCCTGAACAGCATGCACGTGGTGCGGATTGACGGCGAGTTCACGCGGGTGGATGCCCGGTCCGAGAGTCCCTACCGGTCGCACCACGTCACGCTCAAAAAGATTCTCGGCAAGACCCAGAAGGCGTTTCTCTTTAAGAACATCCGTGGCTCGCTGGTGGGAGTCTACTTTCCCGACTACATGGACGGTATCAACATGCCTGGGTGGCACCTCCATTTTCTCTCGGAGGACCGTACCAAGGGCGGGCACGTCTTCGACGTGAGCGTAAGGACGGGCGTGGCGCTGGTGGACAAGATCAGCCGCATGGAGCTCGACCTTCCCAGGGAGGCGGCCTTCGACACCTACACGCTCAAGCAGGACCTGCAGGACGAGATCAAGTCGGTGGAGTGAGAAAAGGGGTTTGGCCCCTTTTCTCACGTGATAAGTGAATGATAAGGAAAACTCAGGGTCTGCGCCAAAGAAACCGCAGGTAGATGGTCTGAGGGTTTACGGCATCGGCCCCGTTTGTTATTTGGGCGCAAGTAAACTGCCGCCTTCGCCAGTCCCCCGGACAAAGGGGACAGTCCCCTGTGTCCAGGGGACTGTCCCTTTTGTCCCGCATGCCGGCTGCGCTCTGTTACCATGGGCGTGGCGGTAAAGTGCGAGGCGAAGTGGAGGTGTTCGTGTGAGCAAGGACCCCTCTGCTCTTGTGCGGCAACTGGCACAGGACGATCCGTTGAGGGATTTGGTCATCAGGTGTGCGAGCACGTTCCTTAATCTGGTGCTTGCCGTCTTTAACGTCGTCGTGGCGCAGAGTCAGCATTCCCTGTGGGGATATGCCATGGCCGGCTACTTTGGTGTGCTCACCGTAATGGGGTCCTTTGTGGCCGTGTGCATGCGCCACGCCGAGCGGTATCCCGTACGCCGCATCCTGCGATTCTGTGCCATCTGCTTTGGCGCCTTGGCCATTGCGCTTGGGGTCCTTATGGCGGTGTGCGTAAGTCAGCAGCGGCGTGAGGAGATTCCCCAGATTATGATGATCGCGATGGCGACCCTCACCTTTTGCACAACTGGCATGGCCATCGCTGATGCAACGCGTTTGCATAACGGGACGCCCTTGGAGCAGATTATTGCGCGCGTCTCCATTGCGAGTGCGGTCGGTGCGATGCTCGTGCTGGAGATTCAGATGCTCGGGACCTTTGGCGACCCGTCGGGAAAGCTTGCCTTTGTTCTGGAGACTGCTTCCGGTGCCGTTGCCGTGATAATCGTGTTGCTTATGAGCGGTTCCTTGCTCAAGCGTGCGGCCAGCTATCCCGCCGATCAAAGGTGACAGCTATCGTTACCAAAGAATGACGGCTTGCCCAATCTGGGAGGAAGCTCCTATCATTGTTGTTTTGCAATGCCTGCGTGGGATGGGAACATCATGAAAATGGAGCTGTTGCTCGATGCAAAGGGAATAGCACGCGCATCCGAGGAGGTGGCCTCGTTCTTGTCGGGTACGGGAATGGGTGCCCTCGAAACGGCCGCCAGCCGGCTTTCCATGGAGAACGTGCTGCTCATGTGGCAAGAGCACTTTGGCGATGGCTATCCCGCGTCGATGCGTATGGGCAAGAGGTTCGGCAAACCGAGTATGGCGGTGTCGGTGCGTGGCGATCGCTTTGACCCAAGCACCGTCAATACGCGTGGCGATCAGTATGCGCCAATTGCCCGCAACACGATGAAGGCCTCCGGATTCATGCCCATATACTCCTATCGCGGCGGCTGCAACATTATTACGCTCACGCGCCCGCGCCCACCGCTGAGCTCGATCACGCAGATTCTTATTGCCCTCGTCCTCGGCATCGTGGTCGCATTGCTGGGAAACGTTCTGCTGTCCGAGGCAAACCGCACCTACGTATTGGATACAATCGTCACGCCCCTGTTCGACGTGTACTTGGCAATGCTGAGTGGTCTTGCAGGCCCCCTCATCTTCTTTACCGTTGCCTGGGGCATTTGTGGCATTGGTGACGTAACCGCGCTCGGTCGCAGCGGCAAGTCGCTGGTGGGAAAGTTTATGATCGACAACGGCTTGGCCACGATTTTTGCCTGCCTGATTTGCATCCCCTTCTTCTCGCTGCAATCGGGGGATGCGCAGGGCGGCGGAGACTTTCTTGGCGACTTGGTAGAGATGCTTATCGGTATGCTGCCCACGAACATCGTTACGGCGTTTGCAGAGGGCAACACATCCCAGATCATTATTATTGGTGTGCTGGTTGGCGTTGTTGCGCTGGTGTTGGGAAACTCGTGCGAGGGAGTGCGCAAGGGCATCGAGGAGCTCAACGTCCTCATGCAGTTCCTTATGGAACAGCTTTGCCGTTTTATTCCGGGCTTTATCTTTATTATGGTCCTCCTGCAGGTTTGGTCGGGCACTTTTGTATCGCTGGCCACCGCTTGGATACCATTGTTGCTGGCTGTCGTGCTCATAGTGGTGAGCTTTGCCATAAAGCTTGTTTACACGTGCCTACGGTCTCGCATTCCGTTAAAAAAGCTCCTTTCGGCCCTGCGTCCTGCCATGTTGCTGGGCCTGAGCACCGCCTCCTCGTGCGCCGCATTTGGCCCCATGGTAAGCGGGTGCACCGAGGAACTGGGCGTCGGCGAGGATCAGACGTCGTTTGGCATACCTCTGGGCATGATTCTTTGCCAGCAGCCCACCATAATCATGCTGATCGTGCTCGTAATGTACAGCATGCAGCTCTACGGTTTGAACGCCGACATCACGTGGTATGTGAGCATGGCGGTGATGTGCTACCTGTACTCTGTGGTGGCGCCTCCGGTTCCGGGTGGCATGCTCGTGTGCATTGGCCTGATCTTTGCCAAGCTGGGCATCCCTTCCGAGGCGATTGCCATGGCTACCGCCTTCAACATTATTGTTGACTATGCGGCAACGTGCTTCCGTGTGGGCACAATCATGCTGGAAGTCATCGAGTCGGGCTGCGAGCTGGACAACATCGACCGCTCGAAGTTCGAGTAGGCATCGCGCGCGCGGTACGCAGGAGACAGTCCCCTGGACAAAAGGGACAGTCCCCTGGCCCTAAAGATGAGTCAAGGCGGCAGCCCCGGCGGCCTTTGCCTCGGCGACCGCGACCAGTTCGCCGACGAGCCACCCGCGGATCCTCCCG
>CACZFB010000004.1:0-1403 GCA_902780305.1 uncultured Coriobacteriaceae bacterium
GCTGTTGTCCCGCTTGCTCTTCTCCACGCTGGACTTGTTGGCCTCCTCGGCGTACTGCTCGTAGAGTGCGTCGAGCTTCTCGAGGGTGCCGTCGTCCAGGTTGAGGCTGATTACGCGGCTCTCGTAGAAGACGGGCCGCGTGGCGTCGTCCTCCACCGACTGCGTCATGTCGTACACGTCTATGTAATCGCCGAATATCTCCCGCGTGTTCTTGTCCTGCGTCGATATGGGCGTGCCCGTGAAACCGATGTAGCTTGCGTTGGGAAGCGCCTTACGCACGAGGCGAGCAGCCCCGATGTGCTTCTGCCCCTTGGCGTCGATGCGCTCCAGGAGGCCATACTGACTCCGGTGGGCCTCGTCCGCCATCACGATGACGTTGCTCCTCTCGCATAGCGCCTCGTCACCGTCGGCGAACTTATGCATGGTGGTGAACACGATGCCGTTGGCCTCGCGGTTCGCGAGCAGGGCGTGGAGGCTCGTCTTGTCGCCGTCCGTGTTCCTGCTTGTCGCCTGCACCGGCTCCTGACGCAGAAACGCCTTACACCTTCCGAACTGCGCGAAGAGCTGGTCGTCCAGGTCGTTCCTGTCGGTGATGACGACGATGGTCGGGCTGTCGAGTACCTCTTGCAGGAGGTGAGCAAAGAAAACCATGGAGAGCGACTTCCCGCTGCCCTGCGTGTGCCAGAACACGCCGATCTTCCCGTCCCCAGCAACCGCGTCCACGGCCTTGGCGACGGCCTTCCTCACCGCGAAGTACTGATGGTAGGCTGCGAGTATCTTCACTGTGTGCTTGCCGTCGTTGTTGAAGCAGATGAAGTTGTGTACGAGGTCGATGAGGCGGTCCTTGCCAAGCATGCCGTCCACCATTGTCTGCCATGTGGCGCTTTGCGTATTGCTGTAGTCGCCGTCGACGCTCTTCCACGCCATGTAGCGGTCCTCATTGGCTGTTATGGTCCCGACGCGCGTCTCCGCGAGGTCAGTCATGACGCAGAAGGCGTTCGGAACAAAGAAGCTGGGTATGTGCTGCATGTAGTTACGCAGCTGCAGGTACGCCTCTGAGGCGTCCGTCTCCTCTCGTGAGGGACTCTTTAACTCGAACACGACGAGGGGCATTCCGTTCACGAAGAGCACGAGGTCGGGTCGCTTGTTGGAATGCTCGATGAATGTCCACTGGTTCACGACATGGAACGAGTTGTTGTACGGATCGTGGTAGTCGAGCAGATAGACGATGTCGTCTCGCTCCTCATGACCGTCGAAAAAGTGAACCTCAACGCCGGACTGCAGATAGTCGCTAAAAACCTCGTTGCGGTATTCAAGTCGTCCCGTCTCTACGGTCTCGAGCTTGATGACCGCCTGTTCTATCGCCGCATATGGAAGCTTCGGGTTGATCCTCGAGAGGCTGT
>CACZFB010000004.1:1444-96499 GCA_902780305.1 uncultured Coriobacteriaceae bacterium
GAGAGGCTGTCCCAGAGTATTTCGGTGAGGTAGACGTCCTGGTAGTTGGCGGTCTGGCGATGCACGTCCGGCCCGTAGAGGTGCGTATAGTCGTGGTTTTCTACGAGGTACTCGATTATCGCCTGCTCGTAGAAGTCCTCGTTCATTGCCATGCCATGGAAGGGTTGGTTGAAACTCGTCCAATCTGCCATACTCATCACCACATCCGGCCCATCAGCGAGATGTGTCGGGTGTCGGAGCTTCATCCCACTATCCAAGGCCTAAGCCAGCATTGACCCACAGAAAGAAATCTTAACAAAGCCAAGTTTCCAAAAAGACATTGGCGGTTCTGTATTCAGTAGAAGGTAGCCAACACTTCGTGCATGGCGAAGAATAGTAATGACATACCGCAAAGCCGAGAATCATTAAGTCAGTATTGCTAAGACAGTTCGCGTCGCAAATTCTGAGGAACCTTACTTCACAGCAACAATCATTATCAGAACGACCGCAGCAAAGAAAAGAATGCGGCTCCACCGCAGCAAGTCACACCAGTCACTTCGCACGAGAAGGTGAAGCCGCATAAGCCGGCTAAAGCTCATGGAGCAACGTAACGGACGCAGGGGACAAGAATTGCCCTGCGGAATGCTGCAGGTGGGAAGTCAGTACACATTTCCACCACAAATGCGAATAAGAGCGCAAGCAAGTCAGTGATAAGAAGGCTCAAGAGTCGATAAGAACGCCGCTTCGCAGATAAGAGCGTCATGTTTCCAAGAAAGCCTCGTAGCAGAGAAAAGCGCACGGGTCGTATCCATTATCCAAGCACTCTGTATCGTTATCGTCGCTCGCTTTTCTGCCACGGGGGGCCGCACCTTCGCAGCTGGATCCAGTGCGCTCCAAATGGCGACGTCACCCGGCAAGCGAGATGGCGGTCATTCGACCGCCATCCGTCACATCTCGCCCGTGATTGCACCGGGTAGTTCGGCATCTCGGGCACCACGATCTCGCGCACCCACTTCGTACGGAGCGCCTTGTCGCGCCCGGCTATGCTGACAGGTGTGCATACCCCCGTCATGGGTGTAAGTCTCTCTCCGGCTGTTTTAGCCTTGTCAGTGCTAGGCAGCGCCCTTTGCTTCTACAGAAAGGAGATGTTGCCATGGAAGTTCTACTTGCTGTTCTGCAGCTGCTGATAGTGCTCCTAGGAGTATTGAAGGCATACTTCGAGCTCAAGGGCTCGGGGAAGGAGGAGGATGACCATCCCGATGCACGCGATGACGACCACAGGCCAAAGCACTTGAGGGAAGGACACTAACAAAAGGGGCCTCCGGCGTTGACAGCACCGTAGGCCCTTAGAAGAATTCCCGACGGCGTTGCCTAGCCGCCTCTTAAAACACTAGGCTGCCGTCAGCTGTTATTTTACCCGTTCCCGTTGGCCTCAGTCAACGGGAACGGGTTCCTTTCGACCGACGCTGCGATATGCACGCCGAGGCCGCATATCCAGGACGTATTGTGGAGTCCATCTTATGCGCGGGATGGTCGCGGGATGCGCGCGTAGTTGCTTGTAAGACAAGCTGTGGAATACATCGAGTAAGGAAAGGACATGAAAGCCGAAATCACACCCCAACAGGCGATCAACCGAAAGGGATGGAAGGTGCTGTTTCTCGCTATGCTTGCGCTTGCGGGAACGTTCGTACTACAGGTGGTGGGCCTCATCACCACGTTGTTCCTCAGGTTACCTGAGGAGAGCCTCGCATTCACGACGATAGCCCAGAGTCTGGCAGCCGGCAGCGCGCTGCTTGGCATGCTCGTGTTGGGAGGTGTCGCATGGCTCAAGCCATCGCGCGCCGACGTTAGGGATGCCTTGCGCACAGGTTGGCCAATTCTTGCCGCAGATGCCGTGCTGCTGGTAATTACAACGGCCAGCTTCTTTGCCGAGGGCGCCACCGTCACGCCCGACTGGTTGCCTAACCTCGCGCTCACCGCATTTCTTTGCCTGTGCATTGGCATCGCCGAGGAGGTGCTGTATCGCGGGATCATCCTCAACGCCATCCTTGCCGTAATGGGCAGGAGCCATCGCGGGACCATGGGCGCCATTGCAATCGTCTCGGTCCTGTTTGGGTTCGCGCACGTGAGCATCGACACCGACTTCGCCACTCCCCTGCTGGCCGCCCAGGCTGTACTCAAGATCATCCAGACGGGACTCTTCTCCGTAATCCTGTGCGGCATCGTCCTGCGCACGCATCGTCTTGGCGGCGCCGCCCTGTTCCACGGACTGAGCGACTTCCTGCTCATGGTCCCCACCCTTGTCCTGGTTGGTGAGCAGCTCTCCACGAGTTACGTGAGCACGGGCGAGGAGGGCATTACAGCCATCGTGGTATACCTGGCAACCATCGCGTTGTACCTGCCGTTCGCCATAAGCGCCATACGCAGGATGCGTCGCGAGCGTACGACGTACCGGGGCGTCTTCATGGAGCATGCCCCGACCGCACACGATGACGAAGGCCCCTCCGCGCAGGCGGCCCTTCCCAGCGCGGCATAACAAGCCACCAATCTACGCGAAAGGGGTGCCACGAGCCTCGCGCTCACGGCACCCCTTTTCGCGCTCACCATGCTGTGGCTTTACCCCTCCAGACCCTGCAACAATCCCAGCAGCTCGTCGAAGAAGGGGTGCGGATTGGTCTTGTGCAGATAGCCTCCGCTAAAGAAGCTGTGGTCCACGGGCAGGTCCTCCATCACGTTCCATATGCCACGCTCAATGTTGGCAGGATCGAGCGGCTTTTGCGGAGCACCGTTGGGAGCATGCGCAGAGACGGTGTTCACCAGCCCGTCGTTGGCGTGCCAGGCGTCATCCATAACGCACCCCGCATCGGTGGTGCCACCGTACGCCCCCATGTTGGTTCCGGTCCGCACGAACAGCGGGTCCATGAGCTTGGTGTTCGGCACGCGTCGGCCGTCCTTGCCCGGCTTCGTGGCATCGCAGGCGACGGAGAGATAGTACACGTTGGGGAGCGTGTGGATGCGCTCGTTAAGAGCCTGCGCGTTATCGACCCTCATGTCGTAGTTCGCCCAGTCACGCTCGTCGCGACCGTCCGTCCTTATCTTGGTCTTGGCCTTTACCAGGCGATCAAGAAGCGCATACCTGGGCAGGACCCACAACCGCCGCGCATCGAAGGTGGGGTCGACCGCCAGCTCGTAGGCGGTCGTGCCGTTGGTGGGTGCCGCGAGCGTGACTATGGCAAAGATGCGCCCGGCCATCCCGCCCGCAAAGAGGGGGCTGAGGTTCTCGGGCTCCGTTACCGCCCGCTCCTCCTTGCTTCCGTTTGCCAGCAGCTCGCCAAAGAGCCGAATGGTCGCACCACCAAACGAATGGCCAATGAGGACGAGCCGTGTGTCGTCATCCCAACTGGGTATGAGCGGCTGGCCGGAAAAGTCGCGACCGACGCGTCCATGCGCAAACTCCTCGCAATGCGCCTTGCCATAGTCGGTGCGCGTCCCGGCAATCTGCGCATAGAGCTCGCACGCGCGGTCCCATGCGCTGCCCTGTGGGGCGACGCTCGCCGCATAGGCATTCAGGCCACGCTCACGCCATTCGGAAACGACGTCGCCCGAGGCACCACCCCAATAGGGTTTCTTCGCATACTCCGCATCGTACTGCCCGCACCCATTGAGGCCATGGCAGAACACGTAGGTCAATCCACTCATGCAAAAGCTCCTTTGCTCACGCGTGCCATAAAAGACGCACCCACCCAATCACAAGCTTATCCTAACCCATTTGCATCTGCTCATCGCATGTCGTTCCCGGGGGACTGTCCCCTGTGCACAGGGGACTGTCCCTTTTGTCCGGCCGGGGCGTGAAAAGACCGCCGCTCGCCGCGTGCCATGCTTGGAAAGCAATCCGTATTCCCCGCTTCGCGGCGGAGCGGTTACAATAGGAAAGCTTCACACAAGAGCAAAGGGGAATAACGTGAGCCTAAATCTCAAACCGCAAATCCGCAGTCATTGGACAACCATTTCCGAGTTCTTGTCCAAGGATGACCAACGCAGCGCCAAGGAGAGTAAGAAGTACGGCAAGTCGCTGCGCAAGGCGGTTCCGCGCGATGTGCTTTCCACGTGGTCCGCCTCGCCCACGCGGCCCGACGCTGCAGGGCTGCTCTTCGAGCAGGACAAGATGCGCGTGCAGGAGCTGGTGCCCGTGCGGCACGAGCGCATGTCGGTCTCGGCGTTCACGTTCTATCGTGGCGCGGCACTCGTGATGGCATCCGACCTCTCCACGATCCCCACCACCGGCATCGAGGTCCAGGTGTGCGGAGACGCCCACATCTCCAACTTTGGGCTGTTCTTCTCGCCCGAGCGTCATACGGTGTTCGACATCAACGACTTTGACGAGACCACGCGCGGCCCGTGGGAGTGGGACGTGGCACGTCTCGCCGCAAGCGTGGAGATCTGCGGCCGAGACCGGGGCATGAGCGAGAAGCAGCGCAGGAAGGCCGTGCTCGCAGCTGGAGAGGGATACCGCGAGGCCATGCGGTCGTTCGCACAGCAGGGCAACTTGGACGTGTGGTACGCGCATATGGACATTGACGAGCTCATGAGCACCTTGGGCGAGAAGATGGACAAAGCCAGCCGCAAGAACGCGGAGAAGGTCCTGCAAAAGGCGAAGTCCAAGGACAGCGCCCGAGCCATTGCAAAACTCACCGAGGTGGTTGACGGCCAGCTTCGCGTGCGCAGTGACCCACCCATCATCGTGCCACTGCGCGATCTTGCCGAGCACGCGGGCAAAGAGGCTCCAAGCGACTTGGTTATGCTCAAGCTCGTGGCGCGCGTATTCTCCAAATACCGCAAGACCCTCCCTCCCGAGCGGGCCGCGCTCATAGATCGCTATCGTGGCGTGGACATCGCCCGCAAGGTCGTGGGCGTGGGGAGTGTGGGTATGCGCGCATGGATCGTGGTGCTCGAGGGCGCAGACGAACATGACTGCCTAGTGCTGCAGGTAAAGGAGGCGACCGACTCCGTGCTGGAGCGCTTTGTGGGCAGGGCCCCGCAAGCCAATCACGGGCAACGCGTCGTTGAGGGACAGCATGCCATGCAAACGGTAAGTGACCTGTTCCTCGGGTGGACCAGCATGCCCTTGGGACAGGACGGCATGTTCCACGACTACTACGTGCGCCAGCTCTGGGACGGCAAGGGGTCGATCAACCTCAACATAATTAACGCCAAGCAGCTGAGATACTTGTCCAAAGCATGCGGGTGGACGCTGGCCCACGCGCATGCACGTACTGGCGATCGCTTTGCCATTGCCTCCTACCTGGGCAAATCGGACCTGTTCGAGCAGTCGTTGGCGCAGTTTGCCCAGACCTACGCGGACCAGAACGAGAGGGACTACCAGTCCTTCCTCGCCGCACTCAGCAACAACGCCGAGCAGTAGGCATCGCAGGCAACCGGGCACATTGCCTTGGGTCCATGCGCCTTAGGCCGCCATGTTGGAGAGGACCAGAAGCGCCAGCACGAAAACGATCATGCCCGCAAGCACACATACGGCCAACAGTTGCCTGGTTTGTCCTTCCCCGGTGACGGTCGTTTGAATGCTGTTACTTCGGGCATTGGTGGCAGGGACGCGCGTCGCACCATGGAGGAGGGTCTTGAACGCTTTCACGCTTTGCGGGCGGTCGTCGGGGTTCTTTTGGAGCGCCATCATCACGGCATGGCACGTGGCCGCAGACACGCCGCCCACGGCAAGCCGCGGTACCGCATCGTGCACCGAGCGGCTCATCAACGTCGTCTGGTCCGCCTCCTCTCCCACGCCAAACGGATTGCGCCCAGACAGCATCTCGTAGGCAACCACGCCGATGGAGAACACGTCGCTGCGCTCGTCCACCTCCTGGCCTAGCACCTGCTCGGGCGCCATGTACCCAGGCGTTCCCAACGCCATGCCCGAGGACATGTCGTCGGACCCCGCGCTCGCGAGGTGCGCTATGCCAAAGTCCGCGAGCTTTACCGACCCGCTCCGGGTGACGAACACGTTGTCGGGCTTTATGTCGCGGTGCACGATGCCCATGTAGTGCGCATAGGACACCGCGTCGATGAGCTGGTCGAGCACATCCATGGCGGTGGCGGGCTCCATGCGGCCACGCTCCAGGAGCGTGCCCAGCGTGATTCCGTCAACCAGCTCCATGGCAATGGCCAATCTGCCGTCGTAGGCGTTCGACTCGTACACCGCAACTATGTTGGGGTGCGTCAGGCGCGAGGCCATGTAGCCCTCGCGAACGAACCGTCGCTCCATCTCCTGCGCGACCGCAGGCGGAAGCCACGCCTCGAATAGCGGCTCCTTTACGGCCACCTCACGCGAGTACCGGGTGTCCCACGCACGCCACACGCGCGCCATCGCGCCACGGCCGATCTCCTCGAGCAGTCGATACGGACCAATGCTGCCTGACGGGGACCCGAGGGCCACTCGTCCGGCAGCGGCTCCCGACGGAGAGCCTGCGTCCCAGGCTCCGAGTGCATGGCCGCACCGAGCGCAAAACGACGCGCCTGGCGAGGCTTCGTATCCACAGTGCGCACAGCGCATAGCTCCTCCCCCGTCCTTCGCAGCCCTATTCCACGGTCGTCAAGTCCTCATCGCACAGCGCAAGGTGCGCGATAGTCTCTCGCACCTGTCCGGAATCCATCCCAGCCAGCGCCTCCATGAGGTCGGCATAGGCGTCTCGTCCCACCATGGCGCTCAGACTCGAAGTGTAGGCGTCAGAGCCCTGGGCATGCCGCTCCACGTCCCTCAGCAGTCCCTGCAGGTAGTCGTCGCTCAACTGTCGATACGCTCGGTTCTCGCGGCCAAAGTGCTTGGTGTGCACCGAGGCCACCACAACGGATCCCTCCTCAATCGAGACGTCGAACGATACGTTCGGGTCGTCCTGGAAACGATACGCCACGCCGCTTGCATCCACAGAGCGCAGCACGGCACCGCCACCTACCCAATACTCCCCCATTTGCGTGACGTCCTCATCTTCCTCCGCATCACCGGGCATCTTTCCATGCGGACTCGCCTCCTGATTTGCCCGGCCATCCGATTCGGGATCACCGACACCCGATGCGTCGGAGACCGCCACGGCCGAGGCGGCGCGACCGTCATCCCGCCCGTCGGACGCGTCCACAGGCACCATCAGCTTGCATACTACCAGCACCACAACCGTAACGAAGGCCACGATCACCGAGCAAGCAACAAGAACGATTCCCTTACGGCGCCTCCTACCGCCCGCATTCCCGCGCGTGACTCGTTGCGCACCACCACGCTCGCGGTCGGCCTGGGCCATCCTCACGGTCGCGGGAGCGCGCCGCGCATGGCCACGCGAGACACGCTCACCACCTGCGAGCGTGGATGGGGCCACAGGCGTCAGCCGTTGGGTCTGGGCGCTGCTCGACCCACCGCCCGTGCGCAGCGTGTCGTCCTTGGCGACCACGGCAGTCGCGTTGTCGTCCGACCCGTTGGACAATGCCTGGTTCACTATGGCACGCGCGATGGATTCCGCATCGCCACGTCGGCTCACGCATGCGGCCATTTCCTGCGCATCGAGCGTGGTGTACACCCCATCGGTGCACAGGACCATGCCGTCTTCCGCACACAGTGCCACCTCGGTTATCTCCACTTCGTGGTTGGAGAAGCCAATGGCCCGCTCTATGCGATGGCGGTCGGGATGGGCCTGCGCCTCCCCCTCGCTGATCATGCCCTGGTTGAGCAGCCTTCCCACCTTGGAGTGATCCTCGGTGAGCCTCACCAGCTCGCCATTTCTCCACAAATACGCCCTGCTGTCTCCCACATGGCCAACCCACGCATGGGACGCACTCATAAAGACCCCAACGAAGGTCGCGCCCATGTTGGCGTTGCCACGCGCCTGGGCCTCCAGCACGACTGCGTCATGCGCGTTGCGCACGATCTCCTCCAGCGCGAGGGCAGGATCGAACAGGATCCTGTTGTCCATGGCCATCTTGAGGACGTTGGCCAGGTAGTGCTCGGCACTGCGCACGACCATGCCGCTTGCCACGTCACCGCCCCTATAGCCGCCCATACCGTCCGACACCATAAGGAACGTGTCCACACCATTGGCGATCGACCCCTCGTACGGCAGTGACTGGGCAAAGTAGCTGTCCTCGTTCGTTTCGCGAGGGCCCGTCTTGGAATACCCGCCAAGCAACATGAGTTCGTCCCTTTCCCTGCGTCCTAGGACCGCCTGCGCGTGAGCACCACAAGCACGACAATTCCCGCAATCATGGCCACGCCGACGGCCGCGAGCAGCACGAAGCTGAAGTCGGCCTGTTCTCCGCTCACCTCTTGCCTGCTGGCAATACCCAGCTCCTTGACGGCAAAAACATGCACGTGGTCGCCGCCGCCCTCAATGCGAATGCCGTACTCGCCGGCAACCGGTGACTCGCACAGGATGGATGTGAGACCGTCCGCCTGGGTCACTTTGACACCCGCCCCATCCAAGGGCTTTCCCTCATGCTCGAGCATGACCTTGGCCGCGGGACCGTCGGTCACGATGCCCACCTGTAGGGCGCTGGTGCGCTCGTCCGCCGTGCCCAGCACGACGGCCTTTCCTTCGCTGGGCTGCACCTCCTGGTCCACGAGTTCCATGCCAAGCGATGCGTAGTAGGACTTGAGGAAGTCCACCCGCAGCTCGTAGGCATTGCCTGCCGCATAGTGGGTGCCGCCCGTTGCCTCGGAGACCTGCTTGAGAAAACCCTCGTTGGACTCCCCCGCATCCCCAAAGCCAACCGTGTCTATTACGATGCCATTACGCTTTGCCTCGCGCACCACACCCGCCAGCATGGCCTCGTTGCTGAGCCCCCTCGTGCTCGCACCGTCCGAAAGCAACGTTATATGTCGTTTGGCACACCGCGGGGTTTCCTCAAGAATCGACACGGCCTTCTCGAGCACCAAACCGACGTTGGTCTCGGCCAGCCTGCGCGCATCGGCGTGTCCGACCGCCGCAAGGGCCTCGTCGCCATAGCCCGTGGCAAGCTCGTACACCGATTCCTCGAAGCCCAGGACGCTCACCTCGGTCGGCACCGCATGGGGAAGCCTCGTGGACGCGTTCACGACGCGAAGGTACTGCTCGGTGGCAACTCGGGCACCATCGATCTTTGGCATGCCGGCCTGGTCGTCCTCCAGCATGCTGCCCGAAAGGTCGAGCGCAAGTACGCTCGCGTTGTGGGTGACGGGTGCTCCCTGAGAGAACCACGACTGATAGAACTCGACGACCTGTTGCAGGACCTCGGGAGAGTTCTGGTAGCAGTACATGGCCGAGAGACGCTCGGCAAGGCCTGCGTCAACGCTCTTGCCCGGATAACTGATCTCGCTCACAGCCGGTTGCCACGAGGCGCTCAGATTTACCTCGCAGCTTACGGTTGCCTCCGCCTGGGCGGTAACGATCTGGTCGGTCACCGACTTGGGCAAGGTGAGGTCGGCGATCGTGCCCGCACCATCGGTCGCACCAAATCCCAGGTCGCCCACATTGCCGGTAACGACCAGCGACTTGCTGACGGCGGGCAGCGTCTTACCATTGAGCTGGTTGATGAGTGTGCTCTGTGGCAACAGGTCCTCCGTCGCGAGCCCCGAGGCGTCTGCCAGGCTCTTCCAGTGCGTGAGGAGCGGGTACGTGGCCAGCGCCTCGTAGCCGTTGTGAGGGGTTCCCAAAAAGCCAAGACCAACGACGTCCGCACGATCGGACTGCTTGGTCGCGCCCAGGCCCTCCGCATACTCCCTTACGCGCAGGCCGCTGGTGCCCGTTGCAAGCACGAACGTCCGCGCCTCTGCACCGGAGTCCGCTATGGCATCGAGTGCCCAGACGACGGCGTTGGCATCGATGGGAGTTTGCGAAGCCGCACCCAACACGAAGGTGCTGGGCGGATTGCCCTCGCCGCCACCCGCTGCCCACCAGACGGGTGTCCTGGACGTGGTAAGTGTGAGTCCGTCGTGCGCGTCCAGCAGGTCATGTTGCTCACCGAGCCACGTGCGCACCAGGCGTTCGTGGTCGCCCACGTTGGAGTCGACGACGAGCACGCTGGGACGCGGCTCGTGCTGTGCCGCAAACGCCAGACGTCCGGCGCGTGCCATGGTGCAGGCAAGGGTCATGATAGCCACGAGTGCAAGCGTGCGTGCCAACAGGTGGAAGGGGTGCAGGTTGCGGCTCTGCGTGTTGGTCATTGGAATCACCTCTCTTAGCGGCAGCTGAACGCGAGGGATGTGTCGCCCAGGGTAATCTGGTCTCCGTCGAAAAGCGGTTGCTTGCCCAAGAGCCGGCTACCGTTTACGAACGTACCGTTTGCGCTGCCCGCATCGAGCGCGGACCACACTCCCGCGTTGTACAGGAGCTTAAGATGCACCCTGGACACCTTGCCGTCGTCCACGACCACGCCACACGCCTCGTTGCGGCCAACGGTAACATCACGTGCGGGAAGGTTGAACACGCGTCCACGGTCGCTGCCGGAGCAAATGGAGATGGATGCGTCCGTGCGAGAATCGTCGATTATGGTCGCGGCCTGCGGGGCGCGATCCACCACGGTCGCCGCACCATACGACCTCACGCTGCCACCCACCTGACGGCCGTCCGCTATGCTAACCGCACCGCGTGCGGGTCCCGCCTCACCAGATACGTGCCTCGATTCGCTCATCTGGTTCTCCAGGCTGGCAATGCGGCCGTTAAACGCCTGCACGAACTCGGTGGAAGGCCGCGAGCGATGCAGCGTGCTCGCGTAGATCACCATGGACACGATGGACATGGCAATGCCGAACAGCGCCATGAAGGCGACCACGGGGCCAAACCCCAAGACGAGCCAGCGCACGTTGTATGCGATGGGGCCAGGGTAGAACGGAGCACCCGGCTCGGCCATGAGCCTCACGAAGTGCGTCACGCCATTGGCGTTTCCCGTAAAGCGGAAGATAAACGTCGGCAGTATGGCAAACACGCCAACCAGCGACAGGATGCGAGGAACCAGCGCCTGCTGCTCCTTGTGCTTGTTGCTGGAGTCGAAAAACACCCAAAGCATGATTGCGAGTGTCACCAGGATAAAGAGATAGAGTCCCCATTCAAAGAGCCACAGGAAGCTCGAGATGCCCGAGAGCGCATTGTTGAGCCATTGGCTGTTATAGTTGATGTCAATAAAAGTCTTACCGTTCATGATCGCTCCTATCCCGTCGTCCCCAAGGGGCTTTAGCAACTGAGTGCATCATAGGGGCCAATCCGCAAAAAACGTTGCGCAACATCGTGGGGACCGGAGCATGCCCGCGCAAAGCTGGCCAACCTGCGCCCGCCTAAAGATGGGGTTACCCCCTTCAATAAGTGATTGCCCGTAAAAGATTCCCTATTTCGGCTGGACAATCTGCCCTCTCGCCGCTAAGTCGGGCACCGCATTGCATTTCGCCACTAGAATGTACTGAAACACGCAAGGGAACGTATGAGGAACGAGATGTCACCGCAAACGCTTGGTCGCACACTCATCATCGCCAACCCCGCCGCTTACAGCGGCAAGGGCGAGAATGCGGTTCTGTTTGCGACTCGCTACTTCGCGTCGTTCTATTCCACGGCGAGCTCGTGCGAGGTGACGCTCATCGAGGAGTCGCACGACGCGCGTCGCATGGCATCCGACACCCACGGATACCAGAGCGTCATCGCCCTAGGTGGCGACCGAACCATCCACGAGATCGTAAACGGCCTCATGCGACTTGACGAGTCGAGCAGGCCACGGCTCGGCATAATTCCCATGGGCTCGAGCAACGACTTCGCGCGCACCCTGGGCATGTCGCGAAACGATCCCGCGAACGCGATTTCGGAGCTGCTGCACGGCAAGGACCGACGTATAGACCTGGGGAGGGTCAACGACGTCTACTTCGTGCAGACCCTCTCGTTTGGCATCGACGCGGCCATCGCCATCGACTCGACCATGCGGGCCTCAAGGCACGGACGTGCGGGATCGCATCTCTTTGTAACTTCGGGACTCAAGATTATTGTCTCGAGGCTGAGGGGCTGGCCCTACCACGCGGTCGTAGACGGAGAGACGCTCGATGGTGTGGACACCGCATTTGCCATCCAAAACGGTCCGACGTACGGCGGCGGATTTCGCATATGCCCCGACGCGGTCCCCAATGACGGCTACCTCGATCTCTGCGTTACCGTAGACGATTTGTCCGTGGCAAAGTCACTCGGACTGTTCGGCCTCATTCGCACGGGCAAGCACACCAAGTCCAACAGTGTGGCGATGCGACAGATACGCGAGCTCACCGTGCAGTTTCTCGGCGACGACGTTCCGCCTTGTCAGGCGGACGGCGAGCGCCTCGATGCGAACGAGTACCGCATTAGCGTGGTGCCTCAGGCGCTCACGGTCGTGGTGCCTGCCAATTGTAGCTGGTAGTCTACCAATATCCTTGGGGGGCGATAACGGGTTACGGCCTATCAATGGGGGTTACCCCCATTGATAGGTCACTTGCGCCCAGCCCGTGAGCAGTAACCAAAAAGGGCGCCCCGACGAAGCGGGGCGCCCCATTGCCTCTGATGGCGCGAAAAACCTAGCGAGCGGCTGCCTGCAGGGCGGCGCGAACCTCGGCGGAGGTCTTGAACTTCATGATCTTCTCGACCAGAGCGTCGGCCTCCTCGATGGTCCAACGGGAGATGGTGCGGCGCACGCGCAGGATCGACGGCGCGGACACGCTGAACTCCGTAAGGCCGAAGGAGAGCAGCACGGGAATGAGCAGCGGATCGGCTGCAGCCTCGCCGCACATGCCAACCATGATGCCAGCCTTAACGCCCTCGCCGATGATGCGCTGCAGGGAGCGCAGTACGGACGGCTGGTAGGGGTTGTACAGGTAGGCAACCTTGTCCTGGCCACGGTCGGCGCACATGGTGTAACCAATGAGGTCGTTGGTGCCGATGGAGAAGAAGTCGCACTCAGCCGCAAGAATGTCGGCGATCAGGGACGCGGAGGGCGTCTCGACCATGGTGCCAACCTCGATGTCGCCGTTGAAGTCGACGCCCTCGGCGGTGAGCTCCTTCTTGCACTCCTCCACGAGCGCCTTGACCTGGCGAATCTCCTCAATCGCGGTCACCAGCGGGACCATGATCTTGATGTCGCCGTGGGCGTTGGCACGCAGCAGGGCGCGCAGCTGGACCTTGTACTCCTCGGGATGATCGAGGCAGTAGCGAATGGCGCGATAGCCCAGGAACGGGTTCTCTTCCTTGGGAAGATCCATGTAGGGGATCTCCTTGTCGCCACCCACGTCGAGCGTGCGGATGATGACCGGCTTGCCCTTCATGATGAGGCCGACCTTTTGGTAAGCCGCGAACTGCTACTCCTCGGAGGGGAGCTGCTGGCTGTCCATGAACAGGAACTCGGAGCGGAACAGGCCAACGCCCTCGCAGTCGTGCTCGATGGCGGCGTTCGCGTCGCTGGGGTTGCCAATGTTGGCGACCAGCAGGACTTCCTTGCCATCGGCGGTAACCGTGGGCTTGCCGCGGAAGGCCTCCAGAGCGGCCTTGTCCTCGGCGAACTTGCGCGCGGCCTCACGATAGGTCTCGAGCTCTTCGTCGGTCGGCTTAACGATGACCTTGCCCTTGGAGCCGTCTACGACGACCAGGTCGCCGGACTTGATGTTCTTCGTGGCACCCTCAACCGAGAGGACCGCGGGAATCTCCATGGCGCGGCAGATGATGGCGGCATGGGAGGTACGTCCACCAGTCTCGGTGACGATGGCGACGACGTGCTCCTTGTCGATGTCGGCCGTCATGGAAGGCGTGAGCTCGCCCACGACCACGATGGAGTTCTCGGGCAGCGTGGAGAGGTCAACGAGCTCCTTGCCGAGCAGTGCGGCAAGAAGGCCGGTACGCACGTCGGCGATGTCGGCGGCGCGCTCGCGGAACAGCTCGTCCTCCATCTGGGAGAACATGTCGAAGTACATGGTGTAGGCGTTGTCAACTGCCTGCTCGGCGCACATGCCCTCGGCAATGGCCATGGTCACGGAATCGATGATGCCATCGTCCTCTGCGAACTCGTTGTGCGCGTTGAGGATGCCGGCCTCCTTCTCCAGGCCCTTCGCCTTCATGTTGGCGATCTGCCTGTCGGTCATCTCCATGAAGGACTTACGGGCGGCCTCGTAGCGCGCGGTCTCGGCCTCGGTATCATCAATCTTCTTGGGTTTGTATGTAAGATCCGGCTCAATTGCGACGCTCGCCACACCGATGCCGATGCCATCAGAGGCATTTACTCCACTGTACATTGCAATCTCCTCCTATCGTAACCGTCTACATAGACGCCTTACCGGCTAAACGGAACGCACCCGACGCAAGCGCCGGGTGCAACGCGCATTTACTTTGCCTTGCCCATCTGCCTGTTGAGGGCCGCCACCACGCGGTCGATCTTGTAGCGCTTGGCTATGCCCTTGCTGCCTGCAGTGGCCGTGCCGCACGCAGACGCGAACAGCAGCGCCTCCTCGTAGCTCGCGCCCTCCTCGACCTTGGCCACAAAGCCCGCGACCATGGAGTCGCCCGCACCCGTGGCGTTGACCAGCTTGATCTTGGCGGTGGGAACGCTATGCTCCTCGCCAAACTCGTCCACAAGCGCCGCTCCATGCCCACCGCAGGAGATGATGACGTTCTGTGCGCCAAGCTCATGCAGCTTGTGGGCAAACGGCATGGCCTCCTCGGGAGTCTCGGGGTTGGCGTCGAAGATGCGCCCGACCTCGTGGTTGTTGGGCTTGATGAGGAACGGCTTTGCCGAGAGGGACTCCATGAGCAGCTGGCCCGGGGCGTCAACCACAAAGCGAATGCCGCGGCCCTCGAGCCTGCGCATGATGATGTCGTACATGTTCTCGGGCAGCGAGTTGGGAATCGAGCCCGTGAGGACGAGGGTGTCGCCCTTGCCAATCGTGTCGATGCGCTCAAGGAGCTCGTCGACCTTCTTCTGGCTAATCTTCGGGCCCATGCCGTTGCAAATCGTCATAACGATGCCCTGGAGCTTTACGTTAATGCGCGTGTAGCCCTTTTCCAAACAAACAAAGTTGCACGAGATGCCCTTCTCCTGCAAACGCTTGAGAAGATAGTCTCCCGTAAAGCCGGCGGCGATACCAAATGCCACGTTGGTGACGCCAAGCTCGTTTAAGAGCGTGGAGATGTTGATGCCGTTGCCACCACAGTGGATTTCCTCGCTCGAGGACCTGTTGGTGAAGCCCATGTCCAAGGTGAGGGGGTGCATCACGTAGTCAATAGCCGGGTTTAATGTCACGGTATAAATCAACGCAAGCTCCTTCCAGCCCAAAGCTTTCTCTATCCAGACGCGCATACGCGCGAAAAACCAACCAAACAAACTTCCAGGGCAAGGTTGGCGCTCATCTACTCAGTACGACTACGTTTGACGCGTTTCTTGCCTGTGATTGAGTACGACGTCTACTCGACGCCCTCCTCGATAGCCGCCGCGATCTCGTCGGCATCGTCGGAGCCAAGCACGAGCTCGCAGAAGGCCGGCTGCATAAGCAGTGCGGCGACCTGGGCCAGAACGGCCAGATGCGTGGTGGCAGCCTCGCCCTCGGGCATGTAGATGGCGATGGCGGCCTTGATGGCGGAGTCGTCCATCGACTTCCACTCAATGGTGTCGGCAAACTTCACGACGACGATCGCAGGCTCCTTGATGGCGGCGCTCTTGGCGTGCGGAAGCGCAAACCCGCCCGTCATGCCCGTGGGGCCTTGCGCCTCACGCTCGTTGAACGCCGCGAGGACGGCGTCCTTGTCATCGGAGATACCAAGCTCCACGGCCTGTGCGGCCATGAAGTCCAGAGCCTCAGCCGTGTTCTTGGCAGGATTGTCAAAGAAGACCTTCTTTACGAGCTCGCTCATGCTATAACTCCCATCTGTTTTCGCTGACTCAACAGCCCTACAGATACTTTTAGACCAATCAACGGCCAAAGTTCCCGTAACCTCGGTGACCGTACAAAGATTTGGGGTCTGCGTAACCTTGGATGTTTACTTGCGCACAATTGTTTTGCATGCTATTATATGTGCTGCAAGCGAAAAGCGAAGAAAGGAACGCATATGGCATCAATATACGACTTCGAGGTCATGGCTCAGGACGGAAGCACCAAGTCGCTTTCGGACTACGAGGGCAAGGTGCTGCTCGTGGTCAACACGGCCACCGGATGTGGCTTCACCCCCCAGTACGTGGGGCTGCAGGAGATGTACGACAAGTATCGCGACCGCGGGTTCGAGATTCTGGACTTCCCCTGCAACCAGTTTGGCAACCAGGCGCCGGGCTCCGACGACGAGATTCACGAGTTTTGCGTGGGCCGTTTCTCCATGACGTTTCCGCAGTTCTCCAAGATCGACGTAAACGGCAAGGACGAGGCACCGCTCTACACCTGGCTCAAGAGCCAGAAGGGTGGCGTTGGCGGCAAGCGCGTCAAGTGGAACTTCACCAAGTTTCTGGTTGACCGCAACGGCCAGGTCGTCGCCCGCTTCGCCCCCACCAAGGAGCCAAAGGACATTGAGGCCGCGGTTGAGGAACTCCTATAGTGTGCTATAGTGTGTGAGCGCGCGCCCTTAGCTCAGGTGGATAGAGCCGCGGACTTCTAATCCGAAGGTCGGGGGTTCGAGTCCCTCAGGGCGCACCAGAGTTTTCGCAGGTCAGACGCTTGTCTGACCTGCTTTTTGTTAGACTTTTTTCACGCTCAGTACGGAGCAGTACGTGATTCGGTACCGAACGATTGCACGTTAACGAAAAAAACGGCAAGCGCCCACGGTTTTAGTGAGAAAAGGGGCCAAACCCCTTTTCTCACGAGTGGCTGCCGTTGCGATAGAGCTCTTCCTTAACGTGCATGAGACCATACAGCGTGCGCGTAACCGGAACGTCGATTCCGTGCGTCTGCGCATGGCGAACGAGCTCGCCCGCCAAGAACTCGTTCTCGGTTCGTCTGCGCGCGAGCACGTCCTCGAGCATGGACGTGCGCTTGCTCCCCTCGTACGAGGTGTAGTAGTCGATGATCTCGTCGACGTCTCCCCCATCGAGCGCAACGCCCTCGGCATGGGCGACGCACAGGAACTCGTCCATGCTCGCGCGACACAGGCGAACGAGCTCGGGGTCCCACCTAAAGTCGGAGTAGTCGGCCGAAGTCAGCGCCGTAACGGTGTTGCCCGCCACGTTGAGCATCCACTTCTTCCACACGGAGCGCTCGATGTCCTCCTCGACGACCGAGGGAATCCCAGCACGGGCAAACGAGTCGCGCACGCGCCTCACCATCTCCCACTTGTCGTCCCTGCTTGTGCCAAAGTGCACCGTGCCCGGATTCGTGTAGCGTATGGCGTTTCCGCGCCTGCGCGTGTTTGGACCCTGCACGAAACCGCGAAGCACCATGTTGTTGGGAAACTCGCGCCTAAAGAAGTCGCAGGCATAGATGCCGTTTTGCAGGGGCAAAAAAACGGTATTCGGCCCGACCACCTGACGGATGTCGGGCAGTGAGCTGGTAAGGCTGTAGTTCTTTACGCACACGACCAGAAGCTCCGGCGTACCCCAGTCGTCGGCGCTGGGAATGAGCCCGGGACGAAACGCCCTGCCGTTGACCGTTACGACCTGGGACTCCATGTCGGCACGGCGCGCCCCCGTCGCGACCAAGCGAAAGTGGTCTCCCAGCAGCGCCCACAACAAGTCGGCAAGCGGCGATCCCGTTGCGCCAAACCCAATTACCGCAGCAGACGAAATCTCGTTTCCCATTTGAGTCCCCTCGTATCGATGCGCCGTTGACCACATCAGTATAGGGTAACCACGCAGGGACTGTCTCCGAATGGCAAATTAAACCATTCGGAGACAGTCCCTGCGTGGCGGCTTTTCCGTCCACGGCCCGTGGCATACTGAACAGAACACTTGTTCCAGAAAGGAGCCAACGGTGGACACGAGCAGAACGATTCTGCATGTAGACATGAACTGCTTTTATGCCAGCGTCGAGATGGCCGGGGGTGAAGACGGCCATGACGTTGTGGGAGGCCCGGCGCGCATGCCCAGAGGCCATCATACTCCCCCCGCGCTACGGCCTCTACATGCGCTATAGCAGGCTTGCCCGCGAACTCTACAACGAGTACACCGACCTCGTGGAGCCGTTCGGGCTCGACGAGGCATGGCTCGACGTCACCCACTCCGCCCGACTTGCGGGAGGCGACGCCCTGGCCGTCGCCCGCGAGATCAGCGAGCGCATGCCCGTCGAGCTTGGATGCACGGTCTCGGTGGGCATAAGCTGGAACAAGATCTTTGCCAAGTTTGGCAGCGACTACGACAAGCCCGACGGGCTCGCACACATCACACCGCACAATGCGGCGAGCATCGTATGGCCAGCTCCCGTGCGCAGCCTGCTCTATGTGGGCCCGGCCACGGAGCGTAAGCTCAAGAATCTGGGCATACACACCATCGGGCAGCTTGCCTGCGCCGACGACTACGCCATCGCGCGCGTCCTCGGCAAGATGGGAACCGTAATCCAGGCCTTTGCGCGAGGCGAGGACGACGCGCCGGTACGCCCGTTCAACCCGTTGCTCAGCGACATCGAACACGAGGTAAAGGGCGTGGGAAACGGCATCACGACGCCATTCGACATCGAGGACCCCATAACGGCACGGCAGGTCGTGTGGCTCTTGGGAGAGAGCGTCTCCCAGCGCCTGCGGGCGCAGGGGCTGGCCGCCCGCACCATTGGCGTATACGGTCGTGACTTCCAGACGCTCGCCTCGCGCTCGAGGCAGGCGACCTTGCCCAATCCCACGCAGATCACCCGGGAGATCTGTGTGGTCGCGGCGGAGCTTCTTGTCTCGGACTGGGACTTTGCGCACGGCGAGAAGATGCGCGCGTTGGGCGTGCGCGCCTCGAACCTCTCCCCCGCGCAAAACCATCCCCAACTCGACATCTTTGGGTGCGAGGCCAGGAGGCAACGCATGCTCGATTTGGACCGGACCATAGACGAGCTGAGGTCACGCTATGGCAACCACGCCGTCAGGCGCCTCTCGGAGCTGGTGGACCCGCGCCTCTCGGCGCTCGACCCCGAGCGAGAGAACGTCGTGCACCCCGTGAGCTTCTTCGCCTAAGGAAGCGATGATTAATCGCTCCCTAGGCGCACGCCGGGGTACGCCCTGCTACCGGTGCCTACAACGTGCGGTTTATTATCTCGGCAACATCAGCGTAGTGGTCCAGCATGAAGAAATGGCCACCATCGAACGCACGAAGCTCGCACTGGCCGCCCGCACAGCGACGCCACTCGCCCATCTTGCTGCAAACACTGTCCTCGCGCCCATACAGAACCGTCATGTTGGCATCGACAACCGTCGGCTCCGCAACCTGTCCGACCTCCTCCAGCCGCACGTCGGCGCGCAGGAGGGGCAGGAACAGCTCGATCAGCTCCCTGCTCTCCAACAATTCCTGGGGCATGCCGCCCAAGGCGGCCAGCTCCGCCAAAAAAGCGTCGTCATCCAGGTCGGTAGAGGGCACGCCCTCGTCGGCGACGTAGGGCGGCGTGTTGGACAGCAAAAACAGGTGTTGGGGATGTATGCCCCGCTCCTTGAGGTAGAAGTAGAGGTGATATGCCACGGTGGCACCCATGCTGTAGCCCAAAAGGGCAAACGGCTCGCGCAGGCCCTCCTCTTGCAGTTGGGCATACATGTCGTCCATCAGGTCGTCCATGGACGTAACGACCTCGCCCCCCATGCGCATGCCATGGCCGGGGTAATCGGGCGTGCAGAGCGTGACGTCTGGCTTGAGCCGCTCCCCCAGTGGCCCGTAGAACAGCGAGCTGCCGCCTGCATAGGGCAGGCAGTATAGTCTTGTGGCGGGCATGTCACTACTCCTCCGTCCGTTGGGCATCCTCATGATGTGTGGATGGACGACCGACAAAAAAACAGGCCAGACACATGTCTGACCTGCAAATGTCGTGGTGGGCCGTCAGGGGTTCGAACCCTGGACCTTGGGATTAAGAGTCCCCTGCTCTGCCAGCTGAGCTAACGGCCCTTGCGCATTCAAGAATGGGGTGGGTACAGGGGCTCGAACCCTGGACCTACGGAGCCACAGTCCGTCGCTCTGCCAACTGAGCTACACCCACCGTGTTGCCCACCTCTTGAATCGGCTAAACCATTATCACCGAGACAGGCGAACAATGCAAGCACTTTTTCCAAAAAACTTTTGGTCCGCCTTTTTCCGTTGCTTCCGTTGCCCCCCGTACCGTTCAGCCCGCACCGGCCGATCAAAGGGGGTTACCCCCAATTGATTGCCACAAGCGGCATATCAATGGGGGTAACCCCCTTTGATCGGCTGCCCCCAAACGGACAACGTCGCCACAGTCGCTCGCGAGCTACTTGATCAGGAAGTACATGACGAGCCCGGCGATGGCCACGATCAGGCCAATGAGGGGCTGATTGAGGGTAAACACCAGCAATATGGCCGCAAACACGCACAGAATCGAGAGGATGGTGAACAGGCCACCCAAGGGGGTGTCGATCGCACGGCCCGCCACGACCTTTTGCCGCTTGAGCGCGTCCTCGCCCTCGGGTGCCACGTTACGCACGAATTCTTGCGCGGTGGGAAGCTGGCTCTTGTTCATCTCCATTACCCAGCACCGCTCGTCGCTGGTAGCCACGAGGAAGGCCGACTTGCCCTTTGAGGACGGCATGTCCTCGGTCCAGGCGCCATAGGGCACGAGCTCGGTGTCGACGACCAACTTTCTGGCGTCCTCGTTGTTCTCGACGGCAAGCGAGGACAGGTTGCCCAAAGCAATCTTTTGCACCTTTCCGCCCGTGCGAAAGCAAATCTCGTCATCGGTGACCCACATGCTCTCGCCGTTCTTCCCATTTACGCGTGTGGTTCCCTTTGCCATGGCACACAGCTCCGTTCGTCGTATTCCCGTTGTGGACTATCATATAATACGCACAGCAGGCCGTTTGTCTTGCCAAAATACTTATGCTGTTGGATGGGGCAGACAACAGAACAAGGAGCGCATCATGTCGCTGGACAGAATTCGTAGGCTACTCGAGCTCGACCCAAGTCTTGTGGAGACCGTAGTGAGGACCGACCCCGAGTGGAACGGCAAGATATTCCAGGTGGAGCACCTCCTCGTCCGCCTCCCCGACGGCAGCGAGGGATGGCGCGAGATCGTGCGCCACAACGGCGGCGCCGGCGTGTGCGTGGTCCGCGACGGTTGCATGTGCCTGGTCAGGCAGTATCGCGTGGCACTCGAGCGCATGACGCTCGAGATTCCCGCCGGCAAGCTCGACCCAAACGAGGACCCCGCCGTTTGCGCCGCCCGCGAGCTGGAGGAGGAGACCGGCCTGCTCGCAGGGCGGTTGGAGCCGCTTGCCGTATCGGCGGGCGCCCCCGGCTTCAACAACGAGAAGACGCGCATCTTCGTTGCCCACGACGTGGTTCAGACACCGGCCAGACCCGACGAGGACGAGTTCGTGGACGTGGTGTGGGTACCCGTGGACGAGGTCGTGGAGGCCATTCGCGCAGGCCTCATCGAGGATGCCAAGACGGTTGTCTCGGCATTCGCGGCCGCGGCTGGCCTGGCGGGCTAACCCAACACGCACAGCACCCAACGCCCGAGGCGCCCGGGTTTACAGAACGGTTACATCTTTGGTTCACATAGGTCAATCGTCATTGACACGTCCCCTCGCACGGTTATGCTAGCCCCGTTGTATTAGCGTGGCCACACGGCCAGCGAGAGGAGACCACCATGTCCCTAAAAGACGTTTCGCTCAACCGCCGCTCGTTCCTCAAGGGCGCCGGCCTGCTTGCGGCGATGCCCGCCCTTGCCACCCTGGCGGGATGCGGCAACGCTCAGCAGAGCGCCATGACGCTTATCGTTGGTTTCGACCAGGACTTCCCGCCCTACGGCTATGTGGGCGACAACGGCGAGTTCACCGGCTTTGACCTCGAGCTCGCGCAAAAGGTATGCGAGATGGAGGGCTGGACCTACAAGCCCGAGCCCATTGCCTGGGACTCCAAGGACGCGCTGCTCAACAGCGGCCAGATCACCTGCATCTGGAACGGCTTTACCATCGAGACCCGCGAGAATGACTACGCCTTTACCGACGCCTACATGGAGAACCGCCAGGTAATCGTCGTTCCCGCCAAGTCCAGCGTCAAGAAGCTGGCCGACCTCAAGGGCAAGAACGTCGTGACCCAGGCCGACTCCGCCGCGTACAACCTCCTGTCCAAGGACGGCGACCAAGCCGAGCTCGGGTCGACGTTTGCCAAGCTCGACACGATTGGCGAGTACAACACCGCGTTTATGAGCCTGAACACCGGCGAGTACGACGCCGTGGCATGCGACTACCCCGTTGCCGTGTTCAACATTGGCGACTCGAAGGACTACACCATCCTGGAGGAGCCGCTCAACTCCGAGCACTTTGGCGTGGGCTTCGCCAACACCGACGAGGGCAAGAAGCTTGCCAAGCAGGTGCAGGCCGACCTCCAAAAACTCGATGCCGACGGCACCGTAAAGACGCTGTGCGAGAAGTACGCCGACCAGGGCGTCTCCTACACCGCCTGGGTGCTCCCCAAGGCATCCGCCTAGCGTCACTTTTGCGGTAAGGCGAAGACATAGCGAAAGCGGGCGGCTTCGGTCGCCCGCACCTTATTGGAAAGGCGGTATACCTTGAACATAGGCACAATGATTGGCATGCTCATGCAGGGCTTCGTCATCTCGCTGGAGGTGTTTGGTCTCACCCTCGTGGGCGCCGTTCCCCTGGGCGTGGTGGTCGCCTTGGGCAGGCTGTCGAAGTTCGCACCTCTTAGGTTCCTCACAAAAATCTACATCTCCATCATGCGTGGCACGCCCCTCATGCTGCAGATGTTCGCCGTCTTTTTTATGCCATACTACGTGTTTGGCATAGAGACCGGCGCGGGCTTCAAATTTACCGCCTGCATCATCGCCTTTATCATCAACTACGCCGCCTACTTCGCCGAAATCTATCGCTCGGGCATCCAGAGCATGCCGCGGGGGCAGTACGAAGCCGCACAGGTGCTTGGCTACTCCCCCACCCAAACGTTCTTCCGCATCATCCTGCCCCAGGTTATTAAACGCATCCTCCCCGCAATGGGAAATGAGATTATCACGCTTATCAAGGACACGTCCTTGGCCTTCTCGGTGGGCGTAGCCGAGATGTTCACGTCATCGAAGGCCCTGGTCGCGAGCCAGCGCACGATGGTGCCGTTTATGATAGCCGCCGCGATCTACTGGATTACCTGCCTGCTCATCGAGTTTGGCATCAGTCGCGCCGAGAAGAAGCTGGGGTACTACCATGACTAACCCTCAAACGCCCGCCGTGTCGGTGCTCCACGCGCGCAAGTCGTTTGGCAACAAGGTGGTGCTCGACGACGTCTCGCTTAACATAATGCCCGGCGAGGTCCTCTCTATGATTGGTCCCTCCGGCGCTGGCAAGTCCACCATGCTTCGCTGCATGACACTGCTGGACCGCTACGACTCCGCGCAGTTTTCGTACGGCGATCTGTCCGTGTGCGACAACGGGCAGGACGGGCGCGCCATCTACAGCAGGGACGCCGAGCGGGAGGCGCGCATGCGCTTTGGCATCGTTTTTCAGCACTACAACCTGTTCCCGCACTACACCGTGCTCAAAAACATAACCGACGCCCCCATCGTCGTGCAGAAGCGCGACCGCACGGAGGTGGAGGCCGAGGCCATGGAGCTGTTGCGCCAGCTGGACTTGCTGGAGCATGCAAACAAGGTTCCCTGCGAACTCTCGGGCGGACAGCAGCAGCGCGTGGCCGACGAGGCGACCTCTGCGCTCGATCCCAAGCTCACCGCCGACATGCAACGACTCATCCGCGTGCTTGCCTCCGAGGGGATGGCCGTGGGCATCGTCACGCACGAGATGGGCTTCGCAAAGCTCGTGAGCGACCGTATCGCCTTCCTCTTTGACGGCGAGATTGCCGAGGAGGGACCAGCAGAGCAGGTGATTGACGACCCGCAGGACCCGCGTACCCGCCGATTCCTCAGCCAAGCCGAGGACTAGCACGGACATCGGCCAATCAATGGGGTTGCCCCTTTGATTGGCCGTCGGCGACCAACGACACCACTGCTGCAGGCGGGCGCTACCTAAACAGCTCCCACATGGCCACGGCACTCGAGGCGGCCACGTTGAGGGAGTCCACGCCGTTGGCCATGGGAATGACGACCTTCCCGTCGCACGCATCCAAAAGCTCATTCGAGAGACCCGCCCCCTCGGAGCCAAAGCAGAGCGCGACCTTGCCGGGCTGGGCGCGGGCCACATCGCCGAGTGCCATCGCATCGCTTGCCAACGCCATCGCCAGGCACGTGAACCCACTGTTCCGCAACGCGTCAAACGCATCTGTGGGCCATGCGCCCTGCGCACGACACCACCGAACGCGAAAGACGTTTCCCATGGACACGCGTATGGCACGTCTGGACAGCGGGTCCGCACAGGTGGGAGCGACCACCACCCCATCGGCACCCAAGGCCGCCGCGTTCCTAAAAATGGCGCCGATGTTGGAGGTGTCGGTAACGCCTTCCACGACGACGAGCCGACGCGCCCCCGCAGACACCTGCTCCACCGAGCGCGGCTGCGGACGTTCCATGGCACACAGCGCACCTCGGGTCACGCGATAGCCGCACAGTCGCTCGGCCTCCTCGGGCGGTAGCACGAACACCGGCACGTCGTCGTCAATCCCTTCCAGCAGGTCTGCCATGGACTCCAGCCTGCGCTCGTCCAGCAAGAACGAGATCGGCTTAACGCCCGTCTCGATGGCCACGCGAATGGCAATCTGCGACTCGACGATCATCATGCCGTGCTCATGCTCCCACGACGACCGTAGCTGGTGGTTCGTAAGCTCGGTATAGGCCTCCAGCCTGCTATCAGCCAACGTTAACATGCGTAAAGTTGCCATGGAGCCATCTCCTCTCCGCATGCAGGACACAAATATGGGGTACCATACCCCTGCTCAGTGAATAATACCGCTTGCTACGAGATAAGGAAGCGTGCATGGATAACAAAGGCATCAACGAAGCCGGGACGAACGTCCCAAATGGCGAGGAATTCGCCAGCGAAACCGAGGCCGAGGCCACCGAGCTTAGCATGTCGCCCACAGAGGAGACCGCAACGGCTGGCGCCGCCCAGGACGACCGCGGCGAAGCCGATCGTGAGGAGCAGTCGGCTTTCGTGGACGACGATAACGCATGGCTCGAGGACTTCTTCGACGAGGGACCACTGTCCATAAGGTCCAAGCAGGACGAGGGCGACGACGCAACGACCGCCGTCGACGAGGAGGCCTCCCAAGTCGGACAAACGTCCGACGAGCCCGAGGAACTAGACACCCTTGCCAGCGACGGCGAGCCCGCAGACGCTGCCGCCGCGGTTACGGTAGAGCTCCAGGACGAGAAGCACTCCTTTTGGTCAACCGACCAGACGGCCAATTCGTCGGCCACGACGCAGCGCCGGGCGCTCTTTAGCATCCCCTCCCCCGAGGACGAGGCCCCTGTGGTCGAGCCCACGCAGCGCTACGTGCGCCAAGAGCCCCAGCACGGCACGGCGCAGCCCATGCCCCTTAAGACCATGGACTCCAGCACCGGGGACTTCTCGCTGCAGTCCGACCTGCCCAAGGTAACGTCGCACACCCCCATGGGTGGCGCCGACTCGACCAGACGGCGTCGGTGGCCCCTGGTCGTTGGGGCGATCGCGGCTGCCCTGCTGTTGGTATACGTGATTGGTGCGTTGTACTTCACGTCGCACTTCTTCCCCAACACCACGGTAAACGGCGAGGACGTTTCCAACATGACCGTCTCGGAGCTTTCCTCGTACGTGACCAACCTCGGTGCGACCTACAAGACCAGGATCGCCGGCCAGGGTCTCGACCTCACGGTGGACGGCAAGGACATCGACTTCGCCTACGACGGCGCAACCTACGGCTCGGAGGCTGGCGCGCAGATCTCGGCCTGGACGTGGCCCGCCGAGCTCGCCAAGACGCATGAGTACACCGTTAACCGCGGCATCACCTTCGACGAGCACAAGCTCGACGAACTCATTACCGAGGCCATTACCAAGCACAACGACGAGACCGAGCCACCCACCAACGCCACCGCGAAGTACGATGACGACAGCAAGAAGTTCGTGCTGGTCCCCGAGAAGATTGGCACCCAGCTCCACAACAACAGCGTGCAGACCAAGGCACGCGAGGGCGTGCGTGGCATGAGCACCGACATCCCCATCGACCAGAGCAACCTGCGCCAACCCAAGATTACCACCGAGAGCAAGGAGCTGCTGGACGTGGTGGATCGCGCCAACAAGCTGCTTGGCAAGAAGATCATGATCCGCATTGCCGACAAGGACGCCAAGGAGATTGACAACTCGCTGCTCAAGAAGTGGCTCTCCATCGGTGACGAGTGCGAGTTGGACATCGACCGCGACGCCATCAAGGAGTGGGCATCCGGCACCCTCTCCGACGAGTTCGACACGGTGGGCAACAAGCGCACCTACAAGCGACCCGACGGTGCCGAGATCGAGATAGAGGGGGGTACCTACGGCTGGATCCTCAACGGCGAGGAGCTCTCCAACATCATTGCCGACAACCTCTCGGAGGACAACACGAGCCCCATCGACGCCCCCATGAGCCTGAGCGCCGATTCGTGGAACCCCCATGGCCAAGAGTGGCCAAACCGCTACATCGACGCCGACCTCGCGGAGCAGCACGTGCGCATGTACGACGAGAACAGCGAGATAATCTGGGAGTCCGACTGCGTCTCGGGCAACACCTCGCAAAACCACGGCACGGTCTTGGGTGTGTTCTATGTCCAGGAGAAGGCCTCTCCCATGAAGCTGATTGGCCTCGATTACGACAACGACGGCTTCCCCGACTACGAGACCGACGTAACGTTCTGGATGCCGTTCGACGGTGGCTACGGCCTGCACGACGCGACGTGGCGCGGCGCCTTTGGCGGCAACATCTACACCTACGACGGCAGCCACGGCTGCATCAACCTGCCCTACTCCGCTGCCCAGCAGCTCTACAACATTGTGAACGTGGGTGACGTGGTCGTCGTTCACTTCTAATTGGGTTAACCTAGCCGATCAAAAGGGGTTACCCCCATTGATTGCCGCGAGCGGCATATCAATGGGGGTAACCCCTTTTGATCGGCTGGCGTAGGCTGACGCGCCTTTAGCGACGACGCTTCTGCTTGCCCTTCTTGCGCGGACGTCCCTTGCGCACCTGCTTGTTGCCACCAGACATCGCCGGAGCGCTGCCGCCCATACGGGCAAGCTTCTCGGCCTCCATGGGATCCATACCCATGTTGCGCATCATGTTGCCCATGGCACGGCCCATCTTACGCGAGTTGCCACCCATGGCCATCGAGCGCAGCGAACCCATCATCTTGTCCATCTGCTCCCACTGCTTGATGAGGTTGTTCACCTCCTGCACCGTGTGGCCCGATCCCTGGGCGATGCGCTTCCTGCGCTGCCCGTTGATTATGCGCGGCTTGGCACGCTCCTCCTTGGTCATCGAGTGAATCATGGCCTCGATAGGGGTAAGCTGGTTGTCGTTGATGTCGGCACCGCTCTGGCTCATGGCGCGGTCGACGCCAGGAATCATGCCCGCCAGCTTGCGGATGCCGCCCATCTTACGCACCTGCTGCAGCTGCGAGAGCATGTCGTCCATGGTGAAGCCCTCCATGAGCATGCGCTCGGCGTCTGCCAGGCTCTGCTCGTCCGAGAGCTTCTCGGCCTCCTCGATGATGCCGATGACGTCACCCATGCCCAGAATGCGCCTGGCCATGCGATCGGGGTGAAAGACCTCGAGCGAGTCGGGCTTCTCGCCCTGGCTCACAAACATGATGGGCTTGCCGGTAACCTCGCGCACCGACAGGGCGCCGCCGCCGCGAGCGTCGCCGTCGAGCTTGGACATGATCACGCCGTCGAAGTCCATGCGATTGTTGAACTCGTTGACGACGTTTACGATGTCCTGACCGGTCATGGCATCCACGACCATAAGGATCTGGTCGGGCCGGACCGCGTCGCGGATGTTTACGGCCTCCTGCATCATCTCCTCGTCGATCTGCAGGCGACCGGCGGTGTCCACGATAACCACGTCGCACGAGCGCTCGCGGGCAACCGTCTGCACCGCATCGGAGGCGATTTGGACGGCATCCTTGCCATCGCCGCGATACACGGGCACGCCAATCTCGCCACCCAGCGTCTCGAGCTGGTCGGCAGCAGCCGGACGGTGGACGTCGCAGGCCGCGAGCAGGGGCTTGCGGCCCTTGCCCTTAAGCAGGTAGGCGAGCTTGGCGGCGGCGGTCGTCTTGCCGGAGCCCTGTAGGCCCACGAGCATAATTACGTTGGGCTTGCGCTCCTTGGGCAGGACCAGCTCGGTGTCCTCGGACCCCAGCAGCTTGGTGAGCTCGTTGAGCACGATGCGCACGACGTTTTGCGTGGGATTGAGCGACGTGAGCACGTCGGCCTCAAGGCACTGCTCCTTGCAGCGCGAGACGAACGCGCGCACCACGCGAAAGTTTACGTCCGCCTCGAGCAAGGCAAGACGTATCTCTCGCATCGCGACGTTAATGTCGTCCTCGGTGAGCTTTCCCTTGCCGCGCAGCTTGTCAAAGGTGTCCTGAAGTCGGTCGGAGAGGTTGTTGAACACAGCCATGGCTTACTTCCCTTCTGCCTCGCCCACCAGCGCGCGGGCAAAGTCCTTAGCGTCGAACTTTTGCAGGTCCTCGATGCCCTCACCCACGCCGACGCGCAAGATGGGCAGCTTGAGCTCGTGAGAGATGGCCACGGCGATGCCGCCCTTGGCCGTTCCGTCGAGCTTGGTGATGATGACGCCGTCCAAATCGAGGGCCTCGTTGAACTCCTTGGCCTGGTTGAGTCCGTTTTGTCCAGTGGTGGCGTCCACCACGAGTACGACGTGCACCGGCATCTGCGAACGCTTGCGGGTGACGCGAACCACCTTGCCGAGCTCGCTCATCAGGTCGGCCGAGGTATGCAACCTGCCGGCCGTGTCTATAAGGACGAGTTGGGCACCGGTCTGTTCGGCACGCTCCAACACCTCGAAGCACACGCTGGCGGGATCTGCGCCCCGCTCGCGGGTGACCATCGGGATACCCGAACGCTCCGCCCAGATGTCGAGCTGCTCGATGGCTGCTGCACGAAACGTGTCGGCACCACCGATGAGGCACTTGACCCCTAGGTCGTTGGCAACCTTTGCCAGCTTGCCCACCGTCGTGGTCTTTCCCGCGCCGTTGATGCCCACGAACAGCACGCACGAGGGCAGGTAAATAAACGGGTCCCATGTCTTGGGTGTAAACTCGCTTGCGATGCGCGTCGCCAACGCCTCCCGAATCTGGTCGGCACGCGTGAGGTTCTCGCGCGCGGCCTGCTCGCGCAGGTCGTCGGTTACCGAGAATGCCACCTCGGCACCCATGTCGCCCATAACGAGCGTGTCCTCGAGGTCATCCCAAAAGTCGTCGTCCACCTCGCCGCCGAGGTAGAAGATCTCGTTCATAGTGGCACGGGACCTGGAGAGTCCCTCCTTGAGCCTGTCGAATAGCGCCATTAGCCCTTTACCACCTTTCCTGTCTTGTCCAGTCGCTGCGAGACCACATGGCTCACGCCGTCGGCCTGCATGGACACGCCATACAGTACGTCTGCCTGCTCCATCGTCCTACGCTGATGAGATATTACTATGAGCTGCGTCGTTTGCCTGAGCTGTTCGATGGCAAAGAGCAGCTTGCCGAGGTTCGCGTCGTCGAGGGCAGCTTCCACCTCGTCGAACACGTAGAACGGCACCGTTCGCGTTCGGTACACGGCAAACAGGAGCGCCAAGGCCGTGAGACTCTTCTCGCCGCCACTCATAAGCATCATCTTTTGCAGCTTCTTCCCTCGGGGTTGGGCGATTATCTCGATGCCCGTCTGCGAGAGGTGGTCGGGGTCGGTCATCTCCAGATGCGCCTGGCCACCAGGGAAGAGCAATCCGAACACCTCGGTGAAGTTCGCGTTTACCTGGTCGAACACGATGAGGAACTGACGCCGCATCTTGCGCTCGATGGCAGCCGTGATCTTTGCCAGCGACTTGCGGGCGCCCTCCAGATCGCTCACCTGCTCCGCGATGTAGTCCGCACGCTGCTTGAGCCGCGTGTACTCGTCCATCGCGACCTCGTTTACCGGGCCGAGCGCACCCAATCGCTCCTTGAGCTGCACGGCCTCCACCTCGAGGGCGCGCCGGTCCTCCGGCTGCGGGATGGCAAGCGCCTCGGCCACCTGCGCTCCGGACTCCTCTATGGCGGCAACCGCCTGCTCCACCTGCACCTCGATCTTGCCCTGCTCCACAAGGAGCTCGCCCAGCACCGACTGTTCTGTGTCGAGCGACGCTCGCGCCGCGTCCACCGCACCCCGTGCCTCGCCGATGGTGTCCTTAAGCGAGGCCGAGTCGGCCTCCGCCAACGAGGCGCGGTCGTCGAGCCTGCGCTGCCACTCGCGAGCGCGCTCCGACAGCGACCGGTACGCCTGGTCGAGCGGGGCAATACGGCGAATCTTGAGGCTGAGGGCGCTCGCATCCTGTATCGCGGACTCAACCGTCCGCGTCAGCTTGCCCAGACGCCCCTTGAGCTCGTCCTCGCGGACGATCAGATGATTCTTTCGTTCCTGCACCGTCGCGAGCTTGAGTCGCGCGTCCGACAGGGCTCGCTCGGCTTCGCCCTCCTCGCGCGACGCCTCGGATCGCTCGTCCATAAGCGAGTCGACCAACGAACTGAGCTCGTCCGCCTCCATGCTCGCTCGTTCCGCGGCCTCCCGATGCTCCTCGATGGCCTTGCGCGCGTCTGCAGCCTTTGCCGCTGCCTCGTCGCGCTGCCGCTCGACCCGGGCACGCTCTGCCGTCGCCGAGCTGCGCTGGCTCTCGAGCCTGCCGATCTCGGAGGTAACCGACGAGAGCTCGCCCTGCAACCGTGCCGCCTCACCCTTTGCGCGTGCGCTCCGATCACGCGCCGAGACGATCTGGCCGTCACAGCGCGTCACCTGTGCAGATGCCTCCTCGAGGCACCGCTCCAAATCGCCCAAGCCGCCCTGCAGCGCACGGATGCGGCGCTTGCGCTCCAGGGATCCGCGCTCCTGTCCGGCATCGCTGCCAACCACCACGCGACCGTCTGGCATGCAGACGACGCATGCGGGCGTCACGTACGTGAACGCGGAGCTGGCGTCATGCGCGTCTATGGCCTCCCTGGTCGTCTGCACCAGGCGAACGTCGCCAAGCAGCGCCTGCACCAGCGACTCAGCCCCTGGACTCACGTGAAGGCGCGAGAGCAGCGACTCGCCCGGGACGTCCGTCGTGCTCCCCATGCGGGCAGGCACATCCCTGCGCAGCATGGTCGCCTTGCCGCTGGACTTGGTTTCCTGCAGCGCGGCATCCGCTATGTCGCTCGCATCGGCGGCGGTCTTTACCACCATGGCCATGAGGTCCTCGCCCAAGAGTTGTTCGACAAGCGACTCGAGCTCCTTGGGTGCCTCGATCAGGTCGGCGAGACGACAGTCAACCTTACCGGACACGTTGGGTCGACGCATAAGGGACGCCACTATGGGACTTGCCTTCTCGGCCTGCTCGTCGACCGACTTGAGCGCCGACAGCGACGCACGCTGTGCGGTAAGCCGCTCACGAGCGTGCTGCTCGTCCCTGCGCGCGTCACGAAGCGCCTGCTCAAGGGCGCGCACCTCGTCCCGGGCGGCATTCGCCTCCTCGTTGGCCGCCTCGATGGCACCCGAGAGGTCCTGCTTGCGGGTGCGCCGTTCCTGCAGGCGCTCCTCGCACGTCTCCACCTGCTCGTTGAGCTGGCGAAGCCTGTTGGCGAACAGCTCGTCCTCCACCTGGGCGTTGCTCACCTGATCGCGCAGCTTGGCGTGGGCCAACGTCTCCTGGTCCGCCCTCCGCTGGGCGGCGCGCTGGTCGGCCTGGGCCTGCGCGAGCTTGCGCCCCAGCTCCTTTCGCATGCCCTTTGTCTTGCGTGCGCGGGGGACCAGCTCGTCCACCTGCCGCTTGAGCTCGTCCCACTTGGCGCGCGCGTCCTGCAGCTCCGAGCTCACGCGCTCCAGCTCCTGCCCTACCTGGGCATGGTCGCGCCGAGCCGCCTCGGCGCTGCTCCTCTGATCGGCCATGCGCGCCTGCATGCTGCGACCCTTCTCGCCGAGGAGGCGCCAGTCGGCCTCGATCCGTGAGAGCTGGTCCTGGAGCCTCGTGCGCTGTGCGCCCAAGTCTCCCACGAAGATGCCCTTCTCCTCGAGCAGGCTCTGGTAACGCTCGAGCTCCGACGTACGTCGTTCGAGTTTGAGGCGCGACAGCGACACGGCAGCCTGGGCCTCGTTGACCTGCGTGGCCAGAGTCGCATGTCGCTCCTGCAGCTTGCGCAGGTCGTCGACCGACAGCGTGAGCGAAACCTCGCGCAGCCGCTCCTGCAGCTCGCGCGCCTCGCGGGCCTTGCCCACCTGCCGCTCGAGCGGCCGCAACTGGCGCTGGATCTCGCGATTTATGTCCTTGGCACGGGTGAGGTTCTCGTCCATGCTCTTCAGTTTGCGCTCGGAGCGAATCTTGCGGCGACGATGCTTCGAGATGCCGGCCGCCTCCTCAATGAGCTCGCGTCGCTCTTCCGGTCGGCTCGAGAGGATGGAGTCCAGATTGCCCTGGCTAATGATGGAGTGCATCTCGCGCCCCAAGCCGGAGTCGTGCAGAATCTCCGTCACGTCCATCAGGCGGCACGTCGCCCCATTGATGAGGTACTCCGACTCACCCGAACGATACATGCGCCGCGTGACCGAGACCTCCTCGAAGTCCACGGGCAACGTGCCGTCGGAGTTGTCGAGCACGATGGTCACCTCGGCCATCCCAACCGGCTGGCGTGCCGACGAGCCCGAGAAGATGACGTCCTCCATCGCCTGTCCGCGCAGCATCTTGGCACTTTGCTCGCCAAGGACCCACAGGATGGCGTCGGAGATGTTGGACTTGCCCGAGCCGTTGGGTCCGACCACCACCGTGAGGCCAGGGTCGAACAGCATGTAGGTCTTGTCGGCAAACGACTTGAAGCCACGCAGCGAGAGCGACTTAAGATACATGCTCGCCCTCCAAGTCCCCCTCGACCGCATCCAGCAGGTCCGAGCCCTTCAAGTCACCATGGGCGGTCTGGCCCGTCCCCAGGTATCCCAGGTTGCGCAGGGCGTCGAGCGCGGCGGCGGCCTCAGACTCCTTCTTGGAAGGACCCTTTCCCCTACCCACGCGACGGCCCTCTATGAGGGCCACCGAGGTAAACGTGGGGGTATGCGCCGGCCCCTCCTCGTGAACCAACTTGTATTCGGGACCATGCTTGTAGTCGTGCTGTGCGACCTCCTGAAGGCGGGACTTGGGTGAGAGTGGCCGCTCCGCGAGCGTGGGCGTGGCGTAGCACAGCACCGTGCGCGTTACGAACTCGGTTGCCGCCTCCAGCCCGCCGTCGACGTAGATGGCGCCCACCAACGCCTCGTAGACGTCCTCAAGCGCCTTGCGCATGCCACGGGCACCACTGCCACGCTCCGACGTGCCGAACCGGATGAGCGAGCCATAGCCCAACTCCTCGCCGACGCGCGTAAGCGTCTTGCCCGACACAAGCGAGGTCTTAATACGGCTCAGCCCGCCCTCGTCCATGCTGGGAAACCGCATGAAGAGCGCCGAGGCTACGATTGACCCCAACAGGGAGTCTCCCAAGAACTCGAGGCGTTCGTACGACACGGAAACTGGCTTGCCCTCTGCCGCTGACGGATGGGTAAGTGCCGAGAGGGCCAAGTCTTCGCGCTCGAATTGATAGCCGCAGATGCGCTCTATTTCCTTAACCCGTGTATGTGGCTTCATTTGTCCTCCGTACCCGCAGCTTATGCGGGCAAACCAATGCTACTGGGCGGCCTCGATGGCGCTCACGGCATCGGAGACCGTCTCGATCTGGGCGAGTGCCTCGTCGTCCATCGTGAGGCCAAACTCATCCTCGAAGGCGGTGACCAGCTCAAGCAGGTCGAACGAGTCCGCGCCCAGGTCCGCAAAGCGCGTATCCTCCGAGATGGAGGCGCCATCGCACTCCAGCGTCTCCTCCACCAGCTCGCAAACCTTAGCGTAAATGTCAGCCCTTGCCATCTTCTTCTCCAGACTCTGCGGCACGCGCCACCCGTGCGGCGCGTGCGACAACGTTACGAATGATTGTACCTATTGCTCCTCAGTCGCAAGATTGGCCGCAATCTTGTCCACAAGCCCACCGCGAACCGCAGCGGCGCAGGCAGCGGCACCCGACGCGACCGCCTGGGCGCTTGTGGCCCCATGCCCAATGAACACGGGAGCCTTGAGGCCAACCAGCACGGCGCCGCCATACTCGTCGCCCGAGAGCATGTCCTTCATGTCCATGAGGGCCGGCTTGATAAGCCCAGCGCCCAGCTTGTAGCGCACGGAGCTCGCGACGGCCTCCTTGAGCGTGCCGAGGATGAACTTTGCTGTGCCTTCAAGCGTCTTGAGCGCGACGTTGCCCGTAAAGCCATCGCACACGATGACGTCGAAGTCGCCCAGCAGCAGGTCGTTGCCCTCGGCATTGCCCACGAAGCCGCAGTCAGCCTCCTTGAGGGCGGCATGGTAGGCAAGCGCCATCTCGGAGCCCTTGGTCTCCTCCTCGCCGTTGGACAGCAGGCCCACGCGAGGTTGGTCCACGCCTAGGGTCACGCGCGCGTACGCCGCACCCATCTGAGCGAACTGCACGATCATCTCGGGTCGCACGTCGGCGTTGGCGCCAAGGTCGAGCATTACCGTGTGGTGCCCGCCAAGACCGGGCAGCGGGGTGGCCAGCGCCGGCCGCTTGATGCCACGAATCCTGCCCACGCCCATCGTAGCCGCGGCAAAGACCGCCCCCGTGGAGCCAGCCGAGAAGAACCCCTGGGCCTCACCCGCACGCACCGCGGCGCAACCGCGCACGATGCTGGAGTCCTTCTTCTTGCGCACGGCGGTAGCAGGATGCTCGTCCATCTCGATTACCTCGCTGCATACCAGCGAGATGGTGCGGTCCGTCTGCGCGCAGAACGGTGTCACGACCTCGTCGGTGCCCGCCACCACGACGGTCAGGTCCTCGTCAAGCTCCAGCGCCCGCGCGATTCCCTCGCACACCACCTCGGGGCTCTCGTCTCCACCCATGGCATCTACGCAAATGGTCGTCATGACACGCTCCTCTCTTAAGCAAAGGGAGGCCGATCCCAGAAGGGAACGGCCTCCCAGGCGTTCTCTAACGGCGCCGACTACTCGGTAACAAGAATCTCGCGATCCTTGTAGTAGCCACAGCTGGGGCACACGTGATGCGGAAGCTTGGGTGCACCACAGCGCGGGCACTCGGAACGTGCCGGCGTGGCGAGCTTGCTGTTGGCCGAGCGGCGAGTGTGCGTGGCACCGCGGCCCTTCTTTTGCTTGGGTACTGCCATCGTAAGACCTCTCTTAACGTCCTTAACGTCCGCCTATGGCGAACGGTCTTGCCGTTCACATGCGACAAGTTACTATAGCACAACGTGCCTTTGCTTGCACATCTATCTGCCCTGTTTCATAGGACGTACGAAGATTGGCGCTTTTCACTGGCCGGCCAACATCCTCGCATCCCAAACGGACACCACGGGTGAGAAAAGGGGTTTGGCCCCTTTTCTCACCCGTTCTATTCGTCCAGCTTGAGGTTGCGCAGGGCAGCAAAGGGGCTCGACTCCATGCGTTGCTGTTCGGCTTGATCGGCAATCTGCTCGGCATGACCGCAGTCCACCTTGTTGAGGTTCTCTCCGCACACCGGACACAAGCCCGCGCAGTCCTCCCGGCACAGCACGACGTACGGAATGTCCATGACGAAAGCCGTGGAGAGCGCGCCAGACAGGTCGATGGTGGAGTCCGCCGAGACGAGCGTGTAGTCCGGCCCCTCCTCCTCACCGTCCTCCAGCACACCAGCCTCGGGCTCGCTGAACAGGTAGTATTCGTCCACCTCGGCTGCCACGTCGAGGACGGCCTCGTCCAGGCAGCGGTCGCAGGTGCCGATCGCCCTTGCGCGCAGGATGCCGGTGGCGAGTATGCCCTCCCCCACATTGGAGAGCACCACATCGTAGTCCATGCCCGAGGGAAGCAAAAACGAGCGTTCGCTGAGCTCGAAGCGCTCCAAATCCAAATGACCCACAAGCGAAACGGTGTCGCCTACGTTGGCGAGCCGATCGTTGACGGAAACAAGTATGGGATCCATGGGAATACGCTGTGCCTTACCAGTTTACGTTGTTCGACTGATTGCTCGAGCCGGAGTTCTCGTTGAGCGTCTGGCGCACGCGCGTGACCGTGCCGGTAAGCGAACGGAGGTTGTCCTCCAGATGTGCCAGTACGGTGTCGGCGTACTCCTCCGCGTTGTAGCGGGTGTCGCGCTCGTATTGCTGAGCAGCATCGCGAATGTCCTCCGCTTGCTGCACGGCATGACGCACGATCTCCTGGTCGCTTGCAATCACCATGGCCTGCTGCTGCGCGTCGGCGATGATGGCGTCCGCCTGCTTTTGAGCCCGATCGAGCATCTCGCCTTCCTCGCGCAGGACGCGCCGAGCATCCTGGAACTCCTGGGGGAAGACGCGACGCATCTCGTCAAGAATCTCGTAGATGTCCTGTGCGTCAACGATCTTGCGCTGCCCGCCACCGCCAAACGGCGACTTGGCGTCGGCAACAATCTGCTCTAGCTCGTCGACTAGGGCCTCAATCTCCTCTCCTGGCTCCATCCAGGGCTCCTTTCGTGATGGCGCGCAAGAACTGCACGTGCCAAGCTATAGCAGTCACATGGTAACAGATTCTTCGTTTATGCGCAGTTCGCATCTACAAACGGCGTCGAGACGTTTGGGCCGTGGGCTCACGGGCCGGCCCGCCCATCAGATATCAGCGTTCCGGCGCACCATAGTGGTTGGCCAGCCGCCGGGCAACGCATTGGGGTACGAGGGTGTCCACGTCCGAGCCCAAAGACGCCAGCTCGCGCACGATGGACGACGAGACGTAGCCGAACTCCGGGCTCGCCATCACGAACACGCTCTCGATGTCGGGGGCAAGGTGCGCGTTGAGGTCGGCCTGCTGCAGCTCGAACTCGAAGTCGGTCATGGCACGCAGACCCTTGACCACGCCACCGGCACCCACCTCCCTACAGAAGTCAACCAGCAGTCCGTCGAACGCACGGACGCTCACGTCGCCAATCCCCAGCTCGGCGAGCGACTCCTCGATCATAAGAACACGCTCCTCCTGCGAGAAGGCCGTGCCCACCCCGCGCTTGGAGCGTGATGCGGCAACGCCTACGGTAACCTTGGGAAACAGCCGGGCGGAACGACGAATCACGTCCAGGTGACCAAGCGTCACCGGGTCGTAGGTTCCTGGCAGGACCACGTGAACAACGCTTCTAGTCATGTTCCACATCCATTCTTGCGAGGTCGATGCTAGTTTCGCCATGGCTGCGCGAGCGTAGGGGCACGACGACCTCGGCGCTCAGGCCAGGCGCCTTGCGGGCGCGCTCGTACACGACCAGGCACCCGGGGGCAAGATGGCCAGCCGAGGCGAGGCTGGCAACGACGGACGAGACGTCCTCTGCCAGCATGGCATAGGGCGGATCCAGGAAGACAATGCCAAACGGCGCACCGGGCATGCGGGATCGGGTCGCCAGACGAGCCATGTCACCAACCACGACGCTCCACCGGTCGTCAGACGGCAGCAGGTCCTGGCAGTTGCGTCGCACCACCCGTGCCGCCCGGGCATTCTTCTCCACGAAGGTGCAGTGTGGCGCGCCCCTGGACAGCAGCTCAAGACCCATGCCCCCAGAGCCCGCGAACGCGTCGAGCACGGGTCGATCCGAGAGGTCCAGCTCGCAGGCCGAGCAGATCATGGACGCTATGCCCTCGCGCATGCGGTCGGTCGTGGGGCGCGTACCCCTGCCCTCGGGCGCCTCGAACGTCCGACCCCGAAGCGTTCCGCCAACGATTCTCATGCTTGGCCAACCTCCTCGAAGTAAGCCCCAAACCGATCGACGCACTCGTGTGCTAGCGGTACGTGGTCGGCCCTCGTGAGTCTGGGGTCGTCTTGCGCGATCTCGCGCGCGTCCTGGTGCGCCGCCTCAATGAGGTCGGCGTCCTGCGAGAGGTCGCATATGGAAAGCGTGACGCCACCATGCTGGCGATAGCCCAGAACCTCGCCCTCCCTGCGCAGCCGCAGGTCGAGCTCGGCGAGCTCGAACCCATCGTTGGTGGCCTCGAGCGCCGACAGGCGCTGACGGGCGGGGCTGTCCGGCTTGGCGCCGCACTCCAAATACACGTTTCCGGCAATGTCGCCACGACCGACGCGACCACGCAGCTGATGCAACGTGGCAAGGCCAAACCGGTCGGCATCGAAGACGAGCATCACCGTGGCGTTGGGGACGTCCACGCCCACCTCCACCACCGTCGTCGATACCAGAACGTCCACCTCGCCGCCCCCAAACCGGGCCATCACGTCGTCCTTCTCGTCGGCACTCATTCTGCCCGTAAGAACCTCGACGCGCAGGCCCCGCAGTGCCGAACGCGCGAGGCTTGCGGCCGTGGACACGGCCGAGTGCAGGTTCGCAACGCCGGACTGTGAGCGCTGCGGCACGTCGTCCAGCGCGCTTCCATCGTCTCGGTCGTCCACGAGCGGACAGATCACGTACGCCTGCTGCCCGCGGGCGACGGCCTCGCGAATGGCGCCATAGGCAAGGTCGACGTTCTCGGGAGGAATCACCACGGTGGTGATTCCCGCGCCCGCACGCGGGCGGTGCGTGATGCGCGAGCAGGCGATGTCGCCATACACCGAGAGCGCCAGCGTGCGTGGGATGGGCGTCGCCGACATGGTGAGCAAGTCGGCACCAAGCCCCTTTTGCCTGAGCGCCAGGCGCTGATTGACACCAAACCGGTGCTGCTCGTCGATGATGACCAGCGAGAGGTGGGCAAACGCTATGTCGTCGGAGAGCAACGCGGTGGTGCCAAACGCACACGTCGTGGCTCCCTGCGCGATCGCCCGTGCAACGGGGACGCGCTCGGCGGGCGGCGTGGCGCCGGTAACCAAAGCCCACGGTATGCCCACCGCATCGAGCAGAGGTCCCAGCTTCTCGGCATACTGACGCGCCAATACCGACGTGGGGGCCATCATGGCGGCCTGCGTCCCTGAGTCGGCGACTGCCCCCAAGGCGAGCAATGCGACGGCCGTCTTTCCCGTGCCCACGTCACCCAGCAGCAACCGGTTCATCACCTGTGGGGCGGCCATGTCGGCCAGGATCTCGCGTGCTGCCACCTGCTGCTCCCGCGTGAGCTCAAAGGGAAGCGCTTCGACGAGTGCCCTCCCATAGGCACCATCGGTCGTGTGGACGAAGGGGACGACGCCCTCCAGCTCCATGCCCCGTCGCACGAGCAGGGCTAGTTGCAAGGTGAGCAGCTCGTCGTACGCCAGCCTGCGCCTTGCCTCCTCGGCCTGCGCCAGCGACGAGGGAAAATGCACCGCCCGCAACGCACGTCCCAAGGAGAGGAGCCTCCTGCGTGCCACGAGCCCTGCGGGCAGTGGGTCGCACACGTCACCCGCGTCCTCAATCGCTGACGAGACGATGCGGCGCATCCAGGAGGTGCTCATGCCCTCGCCCACCGGATGAACCGGGAGGATGCGCGCGTAGTTGGAGCGCGCGTTGGCATCGCCCAGCTTCTCGAAGAAGGGGGCCTTTATCTGCTTGAACCCGTACCCAAAGGTCACCTTGCCCGAAAGCGCGACCACGTCGCCCTGACTCAGCTGATCGGCAATCCACGGCTGTCGGAAGAAGGTTGCCACGAGCACGCCCGTCTCGTCCACAACGTAGACCTCCACGATCTGCATGCGCGGACGGGGACGCTTCGTCACCACCTTGTCCACGGTGCCGACCACGGTTGCCTCGACGCCCACGTCGGCATAGCCAATCATCGTTACCTGGGAAAAGTCCAGGTAACGATGGGGCAGATGCAAAAGGACGTCCCGAACGCGCCGCAGGCCCAAACGCTCCATCGCCTGCTGCCTGCGACCGCTCACAAACCTCAGGCTCCCAACGCCATCTGCGAGCTGGCAGGTTCTCGCAACCCGATCGCTGGCTTCGCTCACGACCATGGGCGTCTCGTCACTGGCCGACGGAGGTTACTCGAGCGAGAAGATGATGGGATACAGGGGCTGCTCGCCACGATGCGCGTCGATCTCCAGGTCTGGCTGCGCCTCCAAGATGGCGTCCTGCAGGGCCTGGAAGTCCTCGTCGCCCATGTCTTCCCCCGCCAGGATGGTGAGCGTGTCACCCTCCTCCGCATCCTGCATGCGGTTGATGAGGCGCAGCGTCACGTCTGCCACGTCGCTGCCCACGACGGTGATGGCATCCCCCTCGATGCCCATAACGTCGCCCGCATGGATGGGTGAGCCATCGGCAGCCTGCGAATCTCGTACGGCGGTGGTTACCTCACCGTCGCGCACCTCGGCAAGCGCATCCATCATGGCCTCCACGTTCTCGGACGCGGGCATGTCCGCATCCACGACGAACATGGCGGCGAAGGCCTGCAGGACCGAGCGCGTGGGAACCACGTACGCCTTGCACGACTCGCATGCGCTTGCCGCGGCCTCGGCGGCCATGCGAATGTTGCCGTTGTTGGGCAGCACCACGACCTCGTCGGCATTGCAGGACTCGATGGCCTCGAGGATGTCGGCCGTGGACGGGTTCATGGTCTGTCCGCCCGAGACGATGATGTCCACACCCAGCGACGTGAGGATCTCGGCTTGGCCAGATCCGGCCGCAACCGCCACGAACCCAAGCGCCTTGTGCTCGCGCGGTGCCTCCTTGTCGGCGCGAATGCCCTCGGTGCGCTCCTGCGCCTCGAGGTCCATGTTGTGCACGAACACGTTGAACACCTGTCCGCGATGCAGCATGTGGCGGATAACGCGGTCGGGACGGTTGGTATGCACATGGCACTTGAAGTCGGGATTGGACCCCACGAGCAGCTCGCAGTCGCCCATCGTGGAGAAGTACCTCAGGCAGGCCTCCTCGTCGAAGTGCGGGGAGTCGGCGTGGAAGAGGAACTCGGTGCAGTACCTGAACTCCGAGCCCTCCCAGTCCTCGTTGATCTCGATGTCCACCACGTTGGCCACGTGATCCTTGGCGTCGCCCGCATCGATGGTGGTCTTAAAATCGGTGAGCTCGCCCGCGCGGCCGTTGTAGGCATTGACGAATCCCTCGATAAAGGTAGCCAGGCCATACGCGCCGGAGTCCACCACGCCGTTCTCCTTGAGCACGGGCAGCAGGTCGGGCGTGCGCGCAACCGACTCGTAGGCTTCGACCACGAGCTGGTCGAGCATCTCGTCCACGGTCGTCTCGCGTGCGCGGGCAAGCTGGTCGGCCTTTGCCGAGACGTCGCGAAGCACGGTGAGGATTGTGCCCTCGACGGGCTTGCGTACCGCCTTGAAGGCGACGACCACGCCATTGCGCAGTGCCGCCGCCACATCGGCGGGCGTCGCATGCTCGCCCTTGGCGGGGACCAGTCCCTCCACGACGCCACGCAGGATCTGGCTGGTAATGACGCCGGAGTTGCCACGGGCGCCCATAAGCGAACCATGGGTTACCGCCTTGGCGATCTCCTCCATGGAAGCGCTGTCGGCAAGTGACTCGATCTCGTGCACGACCGTCGCCAGCGTAAGCGACATGTTGGTTCCCGTGTCCCCATCGGGAACGGGAAACACGTTGAGCTTGTTAATCTCGTCGGCCTTGTCGGCAACAACTTGTGCCGCAGCCGGAAAGCAGGTGCGAATTACGGTGGAAATCATGAAGCGCGGACCTCGGTTCCTCTTTGCCTTACAGATACGGACCGCAAACGCTAGTGCGTTCGCATGCCCTCCACGTGAACGCGCACCTCCACGTCGGAAAGTTCCGCGATCTGGTTAAGAATAAACTTCACGGTGCTCTCGAGGTTCGCCGCGACCGAAGCCATGTTGACGCCCTGCTCAAGAACCACGTGCAAATCCACGACGATAAGACCGTCTTCCAACGATACCTCTATGCCCTTGCGAAGCCGATAGATGGGCAGCAGACGCGCCACGCCCTGCTCCTCGTCGGTTACGGCCATGCCAACGACCCCATAGCACTCCAGGGCCGCGTACCCAGCAAGATCGGCAATTACGTCGTTCGATACCCTGAGAGACCCAGGTATTGCGTGCGACATAGTAGGCTCTCCTCTCGGTTGATGAATCACGCTGCATTATATCAGCATTGGCGTCGATGTGGACACGTACACTAAAACCTAAAAAAGACTGCCCGCGGACGGGCAGTCTAAGAGATGCTGCTATGTCTGAGCTACGGTAAGGGGGTGTGCGACTAGCTGCGGGCGATGTTGCCCTTCTTGAGGCAGCGCGTGCAGACGTTCATCTTTTGCTTGCGGCCGTCGACCACGACGGTAACGCGCTGGATATTGGGACGGAACTTGCGGTTGACCGTGCGGAACGAGTGGGAAATGGAACGACCGGCAACGGGATGCTTACCGCAGATCTCACAAACCTTGGACATGACTCAGACCTCCATCGGCGGCGCCTCGGCATAGCGGTGGCCACAGGCGCTCGAACTCACGAAACGTAGGTACTATAGCATACTCAGAACTTTGCGCAACTGGTTTTCCTCAGATACAACACGGTCACGACATCACCTACTCATTGATGCGTATGGCGGCCAGCACTCCCTCATGGCAGCGGACGCATGCGTCCGCCGCCGCCACGCGGTTCGAGACGCCCAGGTCGTCGAGCGCCTGGAACCGGGCATGGTCGAGGTTCCACCGCATGCCGCTTGCGCTCACCACGGAATGGGGACTCAACGCCACCAGCGAGACCGTCGCGCCAACACAGTCCGCAAGCGTCCAGCATGGCGTGCCCTCGCGCGAGAGCACACGACATTCGAACCCATCCTCAACGAGCCGCGGCGAGGCACTGGCGGTACGGGCAAGCACCCCCCACACGCCCAGCATGTGGTCGGGCCTCCCGCCCGATGCGCAGGTGAGGGTAAGGCGCAGCGCTGCGCCACGATCCTCGGCCTCCCTGCGGGCGCAGGACACGGCAAGCCCGAGGTCAGTGTCGTCCTTCTCGCTGGGATATCGCTCGACGCGCGCGGATGCGGCACACGCCCAGGCGCATGCCTCGTCGTCGGCGGAATCCTGGTCACCGCAGAAGACATCCGGCGGCGCGTCAGCCCCCATGAGGGCACGCGCGCCCGCATCGGCGGCCACCACGAAGTCAGACTCGGCGCACAGGGAGCGCACGAGGCTGGACGAGCTCAGCTCCGGAGAACCCGCCACCACGAGCGCACGCAGCACCCTTGGACCCATCGAGTCGAGGGTCTGCGGGGTCAGTCCCTCGTAGCCCCACGACACCAGCGTAGCCCAGCGCTTGAGGAAGCCAACGTCCCGCCCGTCGTGGTCGTTGGCGACCGCCACCGTGGGAAACCCCGCCCGCACGGCCGAGCGCACGCCGAACGGGGCGTCCTCGAACACCCACGTGCGGGAGCGGGCTGTTCCCAGGCGCTCGCACGAGGCAAGGTACACGTCGGGGTGCTCCTTTCCGCGACCCACGTCACCGGCAAATATAAGTTCGTTGAAGTAGCGTCGCAGACCGTGGGCCTCGAGTGCCGACTCGAGCAACGCTGTGGGCGTCGCGCTCGCGATTACCATGGGGACGCCTTGAGCGGCCAGGCGCTCAAGGAAGTCGCGACACCCCGCGAAGGGACGGACCCGATTCGCGTAGGCACGCTCCACATCAGCCCACAGCTCGCGATACAGGTGCTCGCCACTTGGACCTATGCCCAGGTTGTCGTGGTACCAAGAGCACTTCTGGTACATGTCCAGCGACTCGTGATCGGCAAAGATGCGCCTGGCGTCACGCACGCCGTAGCGCTCGAGCAAGCCGATGCAGGCATCACTCCACATGGGCATGGAGTCCAAAAGCGTTCCGTCACAGTCGAATATGGCTCCCTCGATGGGCATGCGTCCCCCCTCTCGTGCGGCGGTGACCGCCTTCAGCAGCATTGTACATGGTACCGTCGGGGTCGGCACGCGGTGGCCAGGCCATTTCCCCTTGCTAGGAGGACGTCAAGTCGGGTAAAGTGTCTCGGGTAAACACGAGGCCGCGAGACGCGGCATCCAGCGACGGAGGAATGAGCACCATGGCACGTTACGACTACCGCTGCCCCAAGTGCGACACGCAGTTTGAGGTGGAGCATCCCATGTCCGAGCATCCGGAGGTTACGTGTCCCGCATGCGGCGCGGTCGCGAATCAGGTGTTTGGCGCGTCGGGCATCGTCTTTAAGGGCTCTGGTTTCTATAACACCGACCAGCGTGGGTCGAAGGGTGCCACGCCCGCAACCAGCTCGGGCAAATCGGACGACAGCTCTGGTGGCAGTTCGACCAGCTCGTCGAAATCCAGCTCCTCGACATCGGACTAAGTTGCAGGGAATGAGAAAAGGGGTTTGGCCCCTTTTCTCAATCCGCCCCATCCGCTAGCCCTTTCGCACGAGGCATGCGCAAAAATGGCCGTCAGGTCCCTGCGGGCTTGGGTGCGACACGAACGCCTTCCCGTCCACGCAAAACTCCCGCCCTGCCTCGGAGTCCAGGAACAGGCGCACCACGTCCTGGTTCTCCTCGCGCAAGACCGAGCACGTGGCATAGCACAGGCGACCTCCCTCGCGCACGCGAGCGCTGGCCGAGACGAGCATGCGCACCTGCAGCTGCGCGAGTTGTGTCACATCTCGCTCGCCAAGCCTCCACGCAATCTCGGGATGCCTGCGCAGGGTGCCTGTGCCCGAACACGGCGCATCCACGAACACGAGGTCGAAGGGGTCCCGCAACTCAGGTGGCAGCTCGCTCGAATCCAGGTCGCAGGCGTCGAACACGAGGCTGCATACACTTTGTGCCAGTCCGGCGCGACTCATACGCCTTCTCGATACGTCCACCTTGAAGGCCTCGGAGTCAATTCCCACCACCTCGGCAGGGCCCCCAGCCCCTATGGCTCGGCTTTGCAACAGAATCGTCTTGGTTCCCCTGCCCTGTCCCACCTCGAGCACGCGCATGCCAGGCTCTGGTGCGACCAAACCGGCGACCCGCTGAGCCGAGAGATCTGCCACAACCACGAGCGCGTCGTCCAACAGCCCGCTTGCGGCAAGCGAGGCGGGAGCATCGAGCACATAGGACCCCTCCAACTGAGCTGCGCGAGGCGAGAGACCCTTTTGCGCGAGCAGGTCATAGGCCTCTTGTGCCGAGCAACTCGCCAAGTTGGTCATTACGAACACGGGCGCAGGCTCTGCCGCCGAGCACGCGAAGTCTCGGGCGGCCTCTTGCCCACGCTCCCGCCACACACGCTCGACAAGCCATGCGGGATATCCTGACACAAGCGCCAGGTCCTCTACGGACTCGTTGTGCGCACGCACCCGTTCCAGGGCCAGCGTGCGTCGGGGCACGTCACGCTCTGCCACACGGCGCAACACGGCGTTGGCCATACCTGCGGCCCTGGGCCGAACGCCGCGCACGAGCTCAACGCCCTGACTCACCGCAACCTGCGCGGGCGTGGAGAGAAACAGGAGCTCGAAGGAGGCCAGGCGCAGGGCGTCTCGGACCTTGGGCTCCAAGCGAGGCCGAGCAACATGCTGGTTGATCACGACATCCAGCAGGCCACTCGCGCCCACAACGCCGAGCACAAGGCGCGATGCGAAGGCGCGGTCGCGCACGTCGAGGTCACTCAGGCGACTGGAAGTCCGCAGGAGGTCTCGAGCACGGGCGTCTCGGCGCCGCACGTCGCCCAAGACGGATGCGGCCACGACGCGGGCCAAGGTTGCCTTTGCCAACGCTATGCCCGCTCCCAAACGAGGGCATCGCCACGCAGGCCGGAGGCCCAGGCCGACACCGCCATCTCGCGCTTGCCGTCGGGTTTGACGCGCAGGAGCTCGAGCGCCCCGTCTGCGCAGCCGATGTGGACCCGACCCTTCCCTGCCAGCACAGCACCAGGCGCCACCGCGGCATCCGACACGCGGGCGTCAAGCACCCGGAGGCCGCGGCCAGCCAGAGCCATACGCGCTGGTGCAGCATCAAGCGAGGCCTGTACCCTGCGTCGGTTTTCCAAAGCCGTGTCCTGCGGGTCGAGTTGCATCTCGGCCTTCTGGACTTTTGCTGCGTAGGTTGCCCGCGAATCGTCCTGCTCGGTCCAAGTCACCGTGCCGGCAACCATGTCCTCCAGCGCCGTGCAAAGCTCGCGCGCGCCAAGCTCGGCGAGCTCGGCCATCACCTGCGCACAGGGCTTCTCTCCGATGCCAACGGTTGCCTGACGGCAGAAGGGCCCCGCGTCGAGGTCGTGCACGATGCGCATGATGGACACACCTGCCACCTCATCGCCCTCGAGCACCGCGCGCTGGATGGGGGCAGCACCCCGCCCGCGCGGCAGCAGGGATGCGTGCACGTTTACGCAACCAAGCGGCGCGACAGCCAAGAAGTCGTCGGGCAGCAGCGCACCGTATGCGGCAACGCACACCACGTCCGCGTGCTCCTCCTCGACACGACGCATGGTCTCCTCGTCGACCCGGCTGGTCTCGAGCACCGGAAGGCCGAGCTCGAGGGCCGCGGCCTTAACGGGGCTAGGCATCAGACGCCTGCCACGACCGCGCACCGCGTCTGGCCGCGTAACGACCAGGACGACCTCGTGACGTCCCGCAAGGGCGCGCACCGAGGGCACCGCGAACTCCGGTGTCCCCATAAATGCGACGCGCAGCCGTTTGTTCGCGCTCACTCGCCCACTTCCCCTGGTTTGGCGCCCGCGGCCAGTGCCTCCTCGTACTCGCGCATCTTGCGCACGCGCTGCAGGGGACGAAGGTGGTCGACCATCGTGACTCCATGGAGATGGTCGATCTCGTGTTGCAGGCAAACCGCCATGAGGTTGTCCTGCGCCTCGTAGCGCATGAGGTCCCCGTCCAGGTTGCGTGCCTCCACCACCACGTGGCTCGGACGGCTCACGCGCACCGTGATGCCCGGGAACGACAGGCAGCCCTCGCCCGTCTCGCGCTCCTCGCCATCGGCGACCACAATGCGGGGGTTTACCAGCACGTAGGGATTTCTCTTGTTCTTGGTGTAATCCACATCGATCACCACGAGCTGAACGAGCTCGCCAACCTGGGGGGCAGCCAGGCCGCACCCTTCGGTGGCGTACATGTCCTCGAGCATGCGGTCCGCAAGGTCGCGTATCTCGTCGGTTATCTCTTCGATGGGGGCGCACTCGGTCTTGAGGCGCTGGTCTGGGGCGAGCACGATGTCTTCTGCTGGTGCCATCGGACTCCTTCCGCTGTGTTGTTGCTGTTGCTGCTAGCCATTGTACCCAGCCTGTGCGCTCTTGCCAAAATGGACACAAGCGAACCGGGATGCTCGCAAGACCTTGGTACCACCAGTCCCCTTTTTACCACCTGTCCCAAACGGGCACCGCCTGCGGCAGCACGTCACATGAGGTCGCGGGCGTCCACGTCTATGGCGACGCTCAGGCCCCTGGACACACCGGCGTCGCGCACGCACGCATGCAGGAGCGTGCCCATCTGCTCCTCGGGCGGGGCCTTTACCAGCACGTGCCAGCGCGTACGGTCCTTAACGCGCTCCCTTGCGCAGGCCGACGGGCCCACCACTTCCCATCCAAAGAGCGCGGCCGTCCTCTCGCGAAGCACGTCGGCAATCGCTCGGCATGCCGCCTCGACCGCCGAGGCGTCCATCCCCCACACGCACACGTTTGCGATGCGCGTGTAGGGCGGATACCCCCACTCTCTTCGCTCGGCGAGCTCCGCATCCATAAAGATGGACCGGTCGTGCCGCGCCGCTGCGAGAATGGCCGGATGCGTTGCCCAGTACGTCTGCACGATTACCGTTCCGGCACGCTCTCCCCTGCCGGCACGCCCGGCCACCTGCTCAAGCAGCTCGTAGGTCCGCTCTGCGGCGCGAAAGTCAGCTATCTTGAGCGTGGTGTCCGCGTTGATAACGCCCACCAGCGTGACGTCGGGAAAGTCGAGTCCCTTGGCGATCATCTGCGTGCCCACCAGTATGGCGCACGGCGCGGCGTCAAAGCGCTCGAGCAGCTTTTGATGCGCGCCCCTGCCCCTGGTGGTGTCTGCGTCCATGCGCACGACCTCCACGTTCGCGTGCGCGAGCCCGCGCTGCTCCACAAGCAGCAAGAGCTCGTCCTCCACGCGCTGCGTCCCCACCCCAAAGGCGGCCATGTAGCGACTCCCGCAGTTGGGACAGCTCGCATGGGGGTCCGGCCACGCGAGGATGGGCCACCTGGTACCGCACGTGTGGCAGGCAAGCTCGTGTGTGCGCTCGTGATAGGTCAGCGACGTGGAGCAGTGCGGGCATTGTGGCACACAGCCACACTCCCGACACATGAGGAAGCTGGCAAACCCGCGTCGGTTATGGAGCAGGACCGCCTTCTCGCCACGCTCGATGACGCCCGCAAGCGCGTCGGCGAGCTCCTTCGAGAAGATCGAGCGGCCACCCCCCTTGAATTCCGCGCGCATGTCTACGACCCGCACCGTGGGCAAGGTCGCGTTCCCCGGACGCTCGTCCATGGTAACGCGGGTCCAACGAGCGCCTCCCCATACGCCATCACGGCATCGTCCCAGGCTTTCCAGCGAGGGCGTCGCCGACCCCAACACCAAGGCGCACCCCCGCTCCCTGGCCATGCGAGCCGCCACCTCCCGCGCATGGTAGCGCGGGGCGCTGTCCTGCTTGTACGAGCCCTCGTGCTCCTCATCGATCACGATCACGCCGGGGTCACGCAGCGGGGCGAACAGGGCGGAGCGAGCCCCCACCACCACCCGCGCCTCTCCCGAACGTGCCAGATCCCATTGGTCGAACCGCTCGCCAGCTGTGAGGCGCGAGTGCAGGACGGCAACCCGAGACCCAAAGCGCGAGCGGAACCTTCCCACCGTCTGCGCGGTAAGCGCGATCTCGGGGACGAGCACGATCGCACCACGCCCATCCGCAAGCGCATGCTCAATGGCCTGCAGATAGACTTCGGTCTTGCCGGAGCCAGTGACGCCGTCAACGAGCACAACGTCACCCGCCCCCCGCTCGCGGGCCTCGTCGATGGCACGAAGCGCCTCAACCTGCCCTGCGGTAAGCACCTCTGGCCGCGGGGAAAGCGCGGAGGAGAGCGAGGTGCTGTCGCCACCCCTCACGTGGCGTTTGCTCGAAATGGCCACAACACCCTTCTTCTGGAGGGCACGAACCGCGGAGTCCGCTCCAGGTAGCATAGCCCGCAGCTCCGCCTGTCTCATCGCGCCAGCACCCAGGGCCTGCAGGACCGCACGCTGCCTGACGGCCGTACGCGTGGGGACGTACTCGGCGGCCGCCGGGGTGAGCGCGACCCAATGGTCGTCCACCGCCCCAACGCGGTCGTCCACGAGCGTCCACGTGCCGTCTTTCTCGCTCTTCTTGGTCCGCACGTTCTGTCCGGGCGCCAAAAACGGCCGAATCGCATCTACGGGGTTGCAGGCATACTCGCTCGTCATCCAGAGGGCGACACGCGCGCCCACCTCGTCGAAGGCGGCCGGCGCGAGCACCTGCTCCACGGGAAGCACCTTGTTGGGCTTCACTCCCTCGGGTGGATCGGGCGAGACCGACACCACATAGCCAACCGCCTTGCGCCGCGAGAAGGTAACCAACACCGTGGAGCCCACCTGCACCTCGCGGTCCAGGTCAGCAGGGACGACATAGGAGTACGCTCCCTCCAACGCCCTGGTTGGAATGTCCAATACTACCGATGCGTAGGGCATACCGCCTCTTTCCTTTGGGTGCCCAAAGCAGTCATGGGGCCGTGCGGACAAGAAACGACGGCACCATAAGGCCGCCAACCATGCGCGGAAAAGGTCCCCGCGTATGGCCGGCGGCAAACAAGCTACAGCTCGAGGTCGTACGAGGCAACCTCATCGCCCGTCTGGCTGTTCGTCACCACGAGCTTGCCCTTTACGTCCCCAAGGGCCTCGGCACCCCCGCCGAGCGCCTCGCCGTCAAACCACAGCACTTCCCTCGCCCGCTCGCGTGGCTCCACCACCGCAAAGAGGACTGGCTTAAGGCTCGCGTCACCAACAGAGAACATGCCGGTGGCCTCCACCACGATGCGTTGGTCACCCTTGTTCTCGATCTCAACCAAATAGCTCGGCTCCGATTGGTAGGTACCCTTGGCAAGCACCTTAATAACGCAGTTCTTGTCACTCGCAACGGTCTCGTCCATCCCCTCGGCATGCTCCACGGGGGCAGTGCCGTTTGCGGTGCTCTCCAGTTCCCGGCGCAGCGAGCCGAGCGTCTCTTCCAAGCTCGACTCGTCCACGCTGCCCAGCAGCGCGCCGACGTCGGCGGTCTTCTTGTCGGAGGGGTCGATCTGCACGAATGTCATCGTGTCCGTCTCGTCCTTGAGCAGCAGCTTGCCGTCCCTTGCCTCCAGGGTCTGCTTCGCCGAGACGCCCGCGTCCGCCGCCTCGCTCTCGCTAAACGTCACCGTCGCCACGCTGCCCTCCGGCTGGAAGGTTCCCGTTACCGAGACCCCAAACATCTCGAAGAGCACCGTGTGGTCCGAGCCCGCAATGAGGTACACGCCCATGGCCTTGTACAGGTCGAGCTCGTCGCCAGTGACCGCGTCACCGCCGTTCGTCACCTCGTCAATCGCCCACGTGCCCACGAAGTCGGCAGTAGTATCCTCGGGCGCAGCATTGCCGCACCCGAGGATCATGCTCGCAAGAAGGCAGGTCGCACACAGCAGCGCAAATAGTCGCTTGGCCATGTAACGTCCTTCTGTTTGCCGCAAGCCCCTATTGGCGAGGCTTGCCGCACTCCATGCAGAACTTGCCAGTGTTCTGGGCGCCGCACTCGCAGGTCCAGGGGCCGTCCTGCGCGGCCGGACGCGGCGTGCCGCACTCCATGCAGAACTTTCCGGTGTTCTGGGCGCCGCACTTGGGGCATGCCCAAGCACCCGCGGCGGGCTGGGGGGCCGGCTTGGGCTTGCCGCAGTTCATGCAGAACTTGCCGGTGTTCTGGGCGCCGCACTCGCAGGTCCAGCCGCCGGCCTGACCGCCGCCGAAGCCGTTTTGCGCGACGTTGTAGGCATTTTGCGCCTGATAGGGCTGTCCCACGCCGTTGTACATGCCGGGCTGGTTCATGCCCATGCCGTTGCCGCCCATCTGGGCCATGTTCATGCCCATAAAGCCGGTCATCGCACCTGCGGTGTTGCCGGCAGCGGTCTTCATGGCCTCGCCCGTGGCGTAGCTGGCGTTGGCGGCTCGCATGTTGGGGTCGCGCATGACGGCCGTCATCTGCAGCGTCTTGATGCGCTCCTCGTCCTCGGGGTTGGCGGCGATGGAGTTGATGCCCACCTTAACTATCTCGATGCCACGCTGCTCACGCCAGCTGCTGGAGAGCACGTCGCGCATGGCCTGTGCGAGCTCCATGGTGTGGCCGGGAACCGCGCTGTAGCGCACGCCCATCTCGCTGATCTTGGCGAAGGCGGGCTGGAGCGCGGTGAGAAACTCGCTCTTGAGCTGGCTGTCAATCTGGCTGCGCGTGAAGTCACCCGAGACGTTTGCCGAGACGTTCTTGTAGAACAGCAGCGGGTCCACGATCTTGTAGGAGTACTCGCCGTTGCAGCGCACGGAGATGTCGGTGTCGAGACCGATGTTGAGGTCCACCACGCGGAACGGCACGGGCGTGGGCGTGCCGAACTTGTTGCCCATGATCTCCTTCGTGTTGAAGAAGTACACGCGCTGGTCGTTGGCCGTGTTCCCACCAAAGGTAAACCGATAGCCGATACGCTCGAAGGTCTTCTTGATGCCAGAGCCCAGGCCACCGTACAGCACGGTGGGCTCGGTGCCGGAGTCGAACACGAACTCGCCCGCCTCGGCGCACACCTCCACGATCTCGCCCTGCTGGACGATGATCATGCACTGGCCCTCGTTTACGGCAACGATCGAGCCGTTGGTGATGATGTTCTCGTCACCCTTGTTCGAGCCCTTCTTCGCGCGACGCTGGCCCTTGGTAACCAGCACGTCGGCCGAGAGCGAATCGCAGTAGAAGTAATCCCTCCATTGGTCCGAGAGGGCTCCGGATGCCGCGCCAATACCTGCCTTAAGAAGTCCCATGGCTCTGCTCCTATCTGTGCCAAGACATTACGTCATGCCTTCTTTTGGTGTTGCATACAGCCTATGGTATCACGGTTCGGCCAGCCCGTGCCCGCCAATCAATGGGGGTTACCCCCTTTGATAGGTCTACCGACCGCATGCGCTCTACCGCCAGCAAAGCACGCGATCGCGCATGCCCTCCACGTCCAACACGCCGTGGGCGAAGCCCTTGCGCACCAGCTCCTCGGGCAGGAACTCGTCGTACTTGTCGAATACGGGAACTTCGGCAGGATACAGCAGCTCCATGGGGTCGAACTCCTGGGCCGCAGCGTCGCGAAGCGCGTCGAGAAACTCCTCGGCCTCAGCCCGCATGCGGAATTGGATGAAGTAGGGACGCGAGACGTCCACGCCCTTTATGCCCAGGCTCGCGGGCAGGCGCAGCTTGACGACACGTTCCAGGGCAAGGAACGCATAGGTGCCCAGCCAGGGAAAGAGCGCCCAGGTATCGCCGCCCAGATTTACCAGGGGGGCACGCGTTATGCCCGCGTTGGTGGCCACCGTGCGCGCGTGCAGCAGCCGAGCGCGGGCGTTTTCTCGCAGGTAGGGATAGTCCTTGTGCTCGCGCAGCACCTCCAACATGCGCTCGAGCACACGGGTGTGTATGTCTCCCGGGCATTCGCCAAAGTATGCGGGGACCTTTCCGCGTACCTGGGTGCAGTACACCAGCCTCCGCTTGTGGTCGATTTCCTCCACGATCCACACGTGGCCGGCGATGGCGAGCTTCTCGCCTACCGGCGGCGGCTGCACCACCGTGCCAAGCTCCTGCGACTCGCTGCGTACGGTATACTCCTCACTCTCCACGAACACGCCGTAAAAGCGGAAGTTGTTGGTAACACGCTCGCCGGCAAGCCCCACGATAAGCCCACCCGTCTCGGTGCGCTCTATGTGTCCGGTCTCGAGCAGATGACGCAGCAGCACTCGGTAGTCGTCCTGGCTCACGCAATGGAAGTATGCCAGGCTCAGCACGCGACCGGCAAGTGCCGCCGGACTCATCTCCCCTCCCGAGGCGAGCGTCGCCATGGTCTGGTGGTACAGCAGGCTGTAGGGCAGGCGATCCAGGCGAGGGGGCTCGACCCAACGGTCCTCCAAATAGAGCTGCACGAGGGCTATGCCCTGCAGCAGCTTCCATGGCACGGTCTCGCTCACCATGGCCCGTGGCTCCGGTGGATCCTCCCGCATGACGAACCACATCTCGGGCGGCGAGCCGCGTCGGCCGGTACGCCCCATCCGCTGCAGGAAGGCGCTTACGGTAAACGGCGCATCGATTTGAAAGGCCCGCTCAAGCCGGCCGATGTCGATGCCCAGCTCCAGCGTCGCCGTGGTGCAGGTGGTAAGCGCCAAGTCGTCGTCGCGCATGAGATCCTCGGCCGTCTCGCGAAAACTCGCGCTGAGGTTACCATGGTGGATAAGGAACCGGTCAGGTTCGCCGTTGGCCTCGCAGTAGCTGCGCAGCGTGGTGGTAACAGCCTCGCAGTCCTCCCGCGAGTTGGAGAACACCAGACACTTGCGGCCGCGGGTGTGCTCGAAGATGTACCCGATGCCCGGGTCGGCGTTGGCCGGAGCCACGTCGTCCGCCTCGCTGGCGACTCCCTCGATCTGCGGCACCGGCACGCCGGTGCCGGGAAGGCCGATGCCGGGCAGCGCCCGGTCGTCGGGAAGCTCCTCGACCAGCGCATCCACATGTGCGGCCGCGCCCGGTCCGGTACCGCGCGCGACGTCTGCCGCCTGCGAACCGTAGGTATAGAAGTGCTCCATGGAGATGCGCCACGTCTGCCCGGCCGCTTCGACGCGCGGGACCACCGTGGTGCGACTGGTTCCCTGAGCAAGCAGCGCACCGGTCGCCTGGGGGTCCCCAATGGTGGCCGAGAGCCCAATGCGCCTCGGGTCGCAACCCGCCATGCGAGACAAGCGCTCGATGAGGCACAGGGTCTGGCCACCCCGATCGCCACGCAGCAGCGAATGCACCTCGTCGATGACCACAAAGCGCAGGTCGCCAAAGAGCTTGGGTATGGCCGAGTGGCGATGCAGGAGCATGGCCTCCAAGGACTCTGGGGTAATCTGCAGGATGCCGCGAGGCTTCTTCATCAGACGCGCCTTGTGCGAGGCGCTCACATCGCCGTGCCAGTGCCACACGGGTATGTCCGCCTCCGCGCACAGGTCGCTCAGCCGATAGAACTGGTCGTTGATCAGGGCCTTGAGCGGGCCGACGTAGATGGCCCCCACCGAGGCGGGAGGGTCCTCCCAGAACTGCGTGAGGATGGGAAAGAACGCCGCCTCCGTCTTTCCCGACGCCGTGGACGAAGTGAGCAGCACGTGCTCGTTGGTGTTGAATATGGCCTCCGCCGCGGCGACCTGAATGCCGCGCAGCGACTCCCACTCGTGCGCGTACACGAAGTCCTGCACAAACGGCGCATAGCGATCGAATACGCTGGACATGGCCCTGCATCACCTCCACCACGAGCATGCACCACAGGGGCGCACCATCCCTAGATCGTGAACTCCGCGTAGCCAGGGGCGACGTCCCCCTCGTCCCCACCCTCAGGCTGGGCATGCACGAAGTCGCTCGATCCGAGCAGTCCGGCAACCGTAACGCTGGGGTCCTGCCACATGATGTCAAGCATCTCTATAAGGTCGCGAATCACCTCGCGCGGGGTAATGTGGCTCTGCGCCCCCACCCTGCCCAGCTCAAGCTGCAAGAACTCCACGAGGTCTTGCTCGGTGAGCGTGCGCTGGTAGCCAAACAGGCCGGCATGGATGTCGGCGAGCTTCTCGCACAGAACGAGCAGCTCCTCGTACGTGAGGGGTTGCAGCCGGATGACGGGTGCCAGCAGGTCCACCATGCCCTCGCGGCCAAAGCGACCCTGCGTGAGTCTGGACCGAAGCGCCTCGTACGAGTAGAGGCCACGCCTGCGGTCCTCCACGCACTGTGGCGTCCCGCTCATAATGATGCCCAGGTGCTCAGCGCGCCCCTGAAGCGCATCGTTGTACATGGTGAGCAGCTTCTCGTAGTTGTACTGACGGGCGACGGCATGCGGAATCTTGTAGAGGTTTACCAGCTCGTCCACGAGCACCACCAGACCCGCATACCCGGCACCCACGAGGAAGCGGGCAAGCAACTTTATGTAGTCGTACCAGTCGTCGTCTCCTATAACGCACGACACGCCCAGCTCCGCCTTCGCCTCGGTCTTGTTGCGGTACTCGCCGCGCAGCCACTTGGCCACGTAGGACTTGGTCTCGTCGTCGCCTTCCACGTGCGCTCGGTAGTAGGCCGTAAGCAGCCGTGCGAAGTCGAACCCATGCACCAGTTCGTGCAGGTCCTGAATTACGGCAAAGATGCGACGCTCAACCTCTGCGCCAAATCCGGGGTCGTCGGGCAGCAGGCCCGATGCGGCCACTTCCGACTGCACCCCGTTGATCCATCGGTCCAGCACCAACGTGAGCGCGCCACCCTCCGGACGCGTGCGCGTGGAGAGGTTGCGCACCAGCTCACGATAGGTGGCAAGGCCTTGTCCCTTGGTTCCCTGCAGGCGACGCTCCGGAGAGAGGTCGGCGTCGGCCACTACGAATCCCTTGCCCATGGCGTGGTTGCGAATGGTTTGGAGCAGAAAGCTCTTGCCACTGCCGTAGCGCCCCACCACGATGCGAAAGGAGGCCCCGCCCTCCCCCACTATGTCTAGGTCGCGCAAGAGCGCCCCGATTTCGGCCTCGCGCCCAACCGTGATGTATGGCAGGCCTATGCGTGGCACAACGCCGCCTTTGAGCGAGTTGATAAGAACGGTTGCTATGCGTTTGGGGACGCGCACGCTTTGCTGGGGTTGTGGCATGTTGATCCTCTCTGGCGATTTTCTGTCCCAGTATAGCGCTCTTTCTTCATTCTTGCGAACGAATGTACGGGTTCGCAAGAGCAGCTGGGTGCGCCTTATTAAAGCGGGTTACCGCCTTTGATAGGTCACGTCGCCTGTGGCCAACTCGTAACCGCTAGACTCCAAGCGCGTCACGCACGTCCTGCTCGTAATCGGGTACGAGCACGGGGACGTCACCGTCGAACTCAATTACGGTGTCTCCCACGACGTCCAGGAAGGCCTCGTTAATCGCGTCGGCCGCGAGCGAGAGGAACATGGCGCCACCGTCCGTTGGCATGGGCCGCTCCCCCAGAAGCGCCCACAGAAGCGAGAGCTGGGCATCGTCCAGACCAAGTGACGACGTCGATGAGGAGGCGACGGCCGTCTCGAGCTCGGGCTGCGGAGGCAGTTCCACCTCCTCCTCGCGTTCCTCGTCGGTGAGCAATGCCTCACGCATGCGAACCGAGGCAGAGCGTATGCCACCAAGCGATGACCAGTCGATGGTGACACGGGCAGCTTCCTCTGCGGCCCTCCTCTCGAGCAGCGCGGCAATCTCCTCGTCCACAAACTTGCCCTGGTACTTGGGAAGCGACCGGGGCTTGAGCGTATGCGGGTCGTTCGTCGCGACACGCATCCTACAGTCGATCGCATGCAGCAGCGCCCCCAGCTCGCGGCTCGTCTCGGTTCGCCTGCACGGAAGCTCGTGCCACCAGAAGCCCCGCTCGCACACGAACGCCTCCCAGTCACTCACCTCGAACCGCACGTCTTCGTGGCGCTTCTCGCTCCAAAAGACCGCAGAGGGAAACATGGTGTACGAGATGCGCACAGGCATGCCAAAGAGCCCCTCCACGTAGTCGGTCTTGCGGCGTTTGTGGCAATGCGCCACCATCCGCGCAAACACACGCGCACACACATGCGCGACGTCCTCCTCATGCGCCTTGACGTAGCGCGAACGCTCCGCCCGATAGCGCGAGAGCGAACACAGGGCACCCAGCAGCTTTTTTGGGTCTGGAAGCCTTGCCAGCAGCGGGCCGGATTCAGGCCACGTGCCCGCGGCACTCTCGAGCAAGACGGCCTGCGTCTGGAGTAGCGTGCCCACGCCCGCAAACGCAAACGTACCGGCCTGGTCGGAGAGTAGCGAGGTGTCCAATCCGTTGAAGACCACATAGTCATGGCACCAACGCGACAGGTGCGCGTCGAACGTGGAACTCGCGCCAGCATACTGACGCGCAAAGTCGCGGAGCGCCTCGAAGCCCTGCCGGCCCGGCTCCACACCGATACCGCACAGGAGCTCATAGGCGTGCACGAACAAAAAAGACGTTGGCGCCGAGGGGCTCTGGCCAGCCCGCAGCTTAGTCCGCCACGAGAAGTAGCAACGGAGCTCGTAGTCGCTCATCTCGTTGTAGGTCGGATAGTAGCGCGAGAACTCGCAAGACCCATCGAAGTCATCGACAAAGCCCTCCATGAGTTTGCCCTGCTCGTAGAAGAGCTTTGCGGCATCGAGGGCGTAGGGGCTGAACCGAGCCCCGTAGCTGTACTTTTTGCCAAGCGCGCGCAACTTGCGGTATTCCTGCGGCATGCGCGTGGTAGCGCGGGAGACTTGCGCAGCAACGCGCGTCACGGAGTCAGGCGCCACGTCCTGCGACGTGGCGCCCCGAGGCCCAACGTCGTGGGCAGGGGCCTCGCCACGCGGACGGAGGCCGGCACGCAATATGGGCTTGTCGGTAAACACGCGGCTGGAAAACACCGTGGACCTCGCATAGCGCTCGCTCTCCAGTATGGCGTCCACGATGTCCTGGGCCCGCCTCATGACAAGGCGGCGCGCAGCTCGTCGACGCGATCGGTGCGCTCCCACGTGAAGTCGGGATCGGTACGCCCAAAGTGCCCGTAGGCAGCCGTCTTGAGGAAGATGGGCCGACGCAGGTCCAGATCGCGAATGATGGCGCCCGGACGAAGGTCGAACACCTCCCGCACGGCCCGCTCCAGCGCCCGCTCGTCCACGGTGGCGGTGCCAAACGTGTCGACCATAACCGAGACAGGCTCGCTCACACCAATGGCATAGGCCAGCTGCACCTCGCATCTGCGCGCGAACCCCGCGGCGACCACGTTCTTGGCAACCCAGCGCGCGGCGTATGCGCCGGAGCGATCGACCTTGGTGCAGTCCTTGCCGCTAAACGCCCCACCACCGTGGCGTCCCATGCCACCGTAGGTGTCCACCACGATCTTTCGCCCCGTGAGGCCTGTGTCGCCCATGGGACCACCGACCACGAAGCGCCCCGTGGGGTTCACGAACACCTTCGCGTGGGACCAGTCGATTCCCACCTCGTCGAGCACGGGCGCGATCACGTGCTCCAGCATGTCGGCACGCACGACCGACATGTCCAGGATCTCGGCGGCGTGCTGGGTGGAAATGACCACCGTGGTGACCTCCACCGGCTCGTCGTCCTGGTAGCGAACCGTCACCTGAGTCTTTCCATCGGGTCGCAGGTAATGCAGCGTGCTGTCCTTGCGCCGTGCCGAGAGTCGCTCGGCCATGCGCTGGGCCAGGTAGGCCGGCATGGGCATGAGCGTGTCCGTCTCGTTGGAGGCATAGCCAAACATCATGCCCTGGTCGCCGGCACCTATGCGTTCGACCTCGTCCATACCGGCACGGGCAAAGGTGCCGTCCACGCCTTGCGCGATATCGGGACTCTGCTCGTGGATCATGTTAATCACGCCGCAGGTCTCGCAGTCGAACCCATACTTCGCGCGATCGTATCCTATGCGTCGCACGGTGTCGCGCACGATCTTTTGCACGTCCACATACGCCTGCGTGCGAATCTCTCCAGAGACGATGACCGTTCCCGTGGTGAGGAGGGTCTCGCAGGCGCAGCGCACATTGGCGAGCGACGCGGGAACGCCGTCGGGTGCCACATATCCCTCGGCCTCCAGACGCGCCTCCTTGGCAAGTATCGCGTCCAGAATGGCATCGGATATCTGGTCGGCCATCTTGTCGGGATGACCCTCGGTCACACTCTCCGAGGTAAAGAGGTAGTTCCTGCCCGTCACGTCTTCCTCCTATCCGGCGCCGAGGCGCCTCTTGGGGGCAAAAGGCCCCTCCATAGCGAAGGGGCCAGCTTGTAACGTGCGCAATCCGTCCCCCGTCTTCCAAGCCACGCATGGCCTGCCGAGAATTGGCACCGTTCCCTCACGGGAGGTTGCCGGAGCTTCGCTGGGCTCGGTCCCTCAGCTCTATGCATCCCCTTGGAATGCCTCTTGACGAGTAGGTATCAGTTTAGCTAATCGCCGCAGAAGCGCAACCATGTGCAGTCGGGCTGGCATCCTGCTCGGATGTCGACAGGCCACAGGCAACGTCTAGGGCGACCTCTATCATTTGCGTAAGCGTCGTCTGTCGCTCCTGCGCCGAGAGGCTCGCCCCGGTGAGCGGCAGGTCCGAGACGGTAACGATGGCGAGAGCACGCTTTCCCGCCTTGGCCGCATTGCAATACAGGCCGGCCGCCTCCATCTCCACCGCCAGCACGCCCATGGCAGCCCATGCCTCGTTGACGCCCGACCGGCTATAGAACGTGTCGGTGGAAATCAGGTTGCCCACATGGTAGCGTGCGTCCAGGCGTTCGCACGCCTCGACCGCATGGCGCAGCAGGCCGAAGTCGGCTATTGGCGCAAAGGTGCCCGGAAGGCCAAACTGCGCCACGTAGTTGGAGTCGGTGCAGGCTGCCTGGGCGATCACGATGTCGCGCAAACCAACCTGCGGCGCCAACCCTCCCGCCGACCCGACGCGAATGATTACGTCGACGTCGTACACGTTAAAGAGCTCCCACGAGTAGATGCCCATCGACGGGATACCCATACCGCTTGCCATCACCGACAGGCGTGTCCCCGCATAGGTGCCGGTGTAACCGTACACGTTGCGCACGTCCGAGAAGCACGTCACGTCCTCCAAATAGTGCTCGGCTATGTACTGGGCACGAAGCGGATCGCCCGGCATGAGCACCACAGGTGCGATGTCCCCCAAATCAGCGTTGTTGTGCGGCGTGGCCATGGCTCTCCCATCGACTCGAACGGTTTCGACCCGCCTACCATAGCACAACAAAAGAAACCAGTGCTCGCCTATCAAAGGGGCACCCCCATTGATAGGCCGTTTGCGGCAATCAATGGGGGGTGCCCCTTTGATAGGCGGAGACGAGCTAGCGGTCTTCTCGGAAGTAGGGCAGGCCCAGACTCTCGGGAGGTTGGTTCTCGCGCTTGTTCCGCATGCTGGTAAGCACGAGCACCACGATGGTCACCACATAGGGAAGCATCTTATAGAGCTCCTTCACGGCGAGGTCGGTGCCGGTCGGAATAAACAGATGCAGGATGTACAGGCCGCCAAACAATATGGAGGCGGGAATGCTCGTGCTGGGACGCCACACGGTAAAGATCACGAGTGCGATGGCGAGCCAGCCACGGTCGCCAAAGGCGTCGTTGGACCACACACCGTTGGCATAGTCCATAACGAAGTACAGACCGCCCAGACCAGCGATCACGCAGCCCACGCAGGTGGCCACGTACTTGTAGCGCGTGATGCTTATGCCGGCCGCATCGGCGGTGGCGGGGTCTTCTCCCACGGCTCGCAGCTGCAGGCCAACACGCGTGCGGTTGAGCACAAACGATGCGCCCAGAGCGATGATGATCGCCACGTAGGCCAAGAAGCCGTAACTCAGGAATATCTGGCCAAACCAGCCCGTGGACCCGGCAAAGGGCAGCGTGGTCCTAAACAGGCCGCTGGTCGCGGTAAGCGAGATGGAGGGAATGTCGGCGCCGGTGAGCTTCATGAGCGAGCCACCAAAGAAGTTGCCGAAGCCCACGCCAAAGGTGGTCATGGCAAGGCCCGTCACGTTTTGGTTCGCGCGCAGGGTAACCGTAAGAAAGCAGTAGATAAGGCCCATGAGGAGCGATCCGAGGATGCAGCACAGCAGCGGAATCAGGATGCCCAGTGCGGGGTTTATCTGCGAGGTGTCGGCAAGGCTCCGCTCGTACAGGAAGGATCCGATAACACCACAGATGCCTCCCACGTACATGACGCCCGGAATGCCAAGGTTGAGGTTGCCGGACTTCTCGGTAATAATCTCGCCGGTGCTGCCAAAGAGCAGGGGAATGCCTTGGGCAACCGCACGCGGGATGAATGCAATCAGATCAAACATTGCTTGCAGCCTCCTCCTTCTTTTGGAACACGACCCGGTACGTAATAAAGAACTCCGTTCCGATGATGAAGAACAGGATGATGCCGGTGAGGATGTCACCAAAACTCGCATTGAGGCCATAGGTCGTGGCAATCTCGCCCGCTCCATAGCCCATAAACTCGAGAAGGAAGCTGCTGCCCACCATGATCGCGGGGTTGAACTTCGCCAGCCAGGCAACCATAACGGCGGTAAAGCCTCGCCCAGCCGCGATGCTCGTGGAGAGGGTGTGGGCCGATCCGCCCACAAGCAGCATGCCGGCAAAGCCACACACCGCGCCCGAGATGATGAGCGTCCGTACGATGACCTTGTCCACCTTAATGCCCACATAGCGCGCCGTGCTGGGACTCTCACCCACCACCGAAAGCTCGTAACCCTGCTTGCTGTAGTTGAGGTACACGTACATGCCCGCGGTGAGCAGCGCCACCAGAATGACGATGAGCAGGTACTTGTTGCCGCCAATAACCGGCAGCCAGCCGGCCTCGGAGCTCTGGTTGATTACCCCTATGGTGCCCGAACCCTTGGGGTTCTCCCACACGATCACGAAGTAGGCGACCAGCTGGGTGGCCACGTAGTTCATCATGAGGGTAAACAGGGTCTCGTTGGTGTTGAACACGGCCTTGAAGAATGCGGGGATTGCCGCCCAGAGCGCACCTGCGGCAAGCGATGCCACCAGCATGACAAGAATGAGCACGGCGCCTGGCAAGGAGTCGCCCAGAAGGATCATGCATGCCGCAGAAGCCAAGCCACCCGCCAACACTTGGCCCTCGCCGCCAAGGTTCCAAAACTTCATACGAAACGCCGGGGTGAGCGCCAGCGAGACGCACAGCAGCAAGGCCACCTCCTGGAGCAGGATCCACACCTTGCGCGGAGAGCCGAATGAGCCTTGGAACATGGTGCCATACACGTCTATGGGGTTGAGCCCGGTTACGAACGCCGTGATGACGCCGCACACCACAAGCGCAAGCGCGATAACACCAACGCGAATGCCAAGGGACTGCGCAAGAGGCATCTCCTTGCGCTTAGCTACATGAATCACTGGGCTTCGCCTCCTCCCAGCCTCGTCATCATAAGACCGACCTCGTTCTTGGTCGTCGTGCGACCGTCCACGATGCCACTTACCTTGCCGCCACACAACACCAAGATCCTATCGCACAGCTCGAGGAGCACGTCGAGGTCCTCCCCAACATAGATGACGGCCACACCGTTGCCCTTTTGCCGGTTGAGCAGGTCGTAGATCATGTAGGACGAGTTCACGTCCAGGCCGCGTACGGCATAGGCCGACAGCAGTACGGTGGGTGCGGCCGCAATCTCGCGGCCCACAAGGACCTTTTGCACGTTGCCGCCCGAGAGTCGCCTCACCTCCGTGTCCACGCCAGGCGTCTCGACCTTAAGCTCGTCGACCACCAGCTCGGCCAGGTGCTTGGGTTCCTTTCGGTCGGTAAACGGGGTGGGGCCGTTGCGGAACGAGCGCAGCATCATGTTGTCCGTCAGGTCCATGCTCCCCACCAGGCCCATGCCCAGCCGGTCCTCGGGGACGAAGGAGAGCACCACGCCCATTCCGGCAATCTTGATGGGGTCCATGCCAATGAGCTGCTCGACCTGGTCGTCGTCCACCTGATACTCGATGCTGCCGTTCTCCACGGGCTGGAGTCCGGCGATGGCCTCCAAAAGCTCCTTCTGGCCAGAGCCGGATATGCCCGCAATGCCCAGAATCTCGCCGGTGTAGGCCGAGAAGGAGACGTCGTCGAGCTTGGTGACGCCGTCGCGCGTCTTTACCGTAAGGTTCCTCACGCGGATGCGCTCCATGCGATACTTCATCTCGGGATCTGGCCGATCGATGTTGAGCGTCACCTGACGTCCCACCATCATGTTGGTCATCTCTTCGGTGGAAGCCTCGGCGGTAATCAACTCCCCCACATACTCGCCCTTGCGCAGCACGACCACACGGTCGCTGATGTCCTTTACCTCGTTGAGCTTGTGGGTGATGATGACAACGGTCTTGCCGTCTTCGCGCATGTTGCGCAGGACGGCAAAGAGCTTGTCGGTCTCCTGCGGCGTGAGGACGGCCGTGGGCTCGTCCAGAATCAGAATCTCGGCCCCGCGATAGAGCACCTTAACGATCTCGACCGTCTGCTTTTGCGAGACGGACATGTCGTAGACCTTTTGGTTGGGGTCCACGTCGAACCCGTATGTCTGACAGATCTGCTCGATCCTCTTTGTGGCAGCGGCGAGGTCGTAGCCACCCGGCTCCTTGAGCCCGAGCACGATGTTCTCGGTTGCGGTAAACACGTTGACGAGCTTGAAGTGCTGGTGGATCATACCGATGCCATACGTGAAGGCATCCTTCGGCGAGCCGATGGTAACTGGCTTTCCGTCAATCTCGATGTGCCCGCTGTCGGGGAAGTATATGCCCGAGAGCATGTTCATGAGGGTCGTCTTGCCGCTTCCGTTCTCGCCCAGAAGCGCAAGGATCTCGCCACGGTTGATGTCGAGGCTCACCCTGCTGTTTGCCTGGATGCGTCCAAAGGACTTGCTGATGTCGCGCATGGAAATAGCTGGTTGGGTTCCCTGCAAAGCTCCTCCTCACTCGCCTCGGCCATAGCTATGCGAATTAAAAGCAATAACGGGGGGACGAATCGCGCCAGGACGTGCCCCCCGTTACTGTGAGTTCACGCAAATGCGTACGGCTTAGCCAAAGTTGGTGTCCAGCAGCTTGATGCCATCGATCTGCAGGTCGAAGTACGGGGCGGAGCGGAACTCAGACTCGTGGAAGTAGCCGTCGGAGATGACCTCGGTGTCGCCCTCCATCTTTGCGTCGCTGTCCACGTCGGCCTTGTACGTGGAGAGCTCCTTGCCCTCGACCGCAAAGGTCTTGGTGTCGAACACGTGAAGCGTGCCTGCCTCGAGCTGCGCCTTGACCTCCTCGAGCTTCTCGGCGGTTCCCTTGGCGGCCACCTTGTCGTTGATCTCGGTGAGCTGGACGGAGTCGGTGGCAAGCGTGCCGGTGTAGTCGACGGGAATCTCCTTGCCGCCGGTCACGGCATTGATGCACTCCGTGTAGTACGGCGCCCAGTTAATGCGGGAGGACACGATAAACGTGTTGGGGCAGGAGTCGATCGTGCTGCCGTTGTACGACACGTTGGGGACCTTGGCGTTCTCGCAGGCGTTGGGAGCGCCCATGGAGTCGGCGTGCTGCGAGATGAGGACGCAGCCGCTGTTGATGAGCTTGGTGGCACCCTCCTGCTCGAGCGCCTGGTCGTACCAGGTGCCCGTAAAGGTGACCTCCATCGTGACCTCGGGAACGATGCTCTTGGCACCCAGGAAGAAGGAGGTGTAGCCACTGATAACCTCGGCGTAGGTGAAGGCGCCCACGTAACCCATCTTGGCCTTGTCGGCGGTGATGGTGCCGGCGTCAATCATCTCCTTGAGCTTGAGGCCGGCTGCGACACCCGCGAGGTAGCGGCCCTCATAGATGGCGGCGAAGGCGTTGTGGTAGTTGGGAAGCTTCTCGGTATGCGCCTTGGTGCCGGTCGCATGGCAGAACTGGACCTCCGGGAACTCCTTGGCGGCCTGGATCATGTAGTCCTCATGGCCAAAGGAGTCGGCAAAGATGAGCTTGCAGCCTGCGTCCACGAGCTCGGCCGCGGCGTCGTAGCACTCGTTGCTCTCGGGAATGCCGGTCTTGATGAGGAAGTCGGTGCCCTCCTGCTTGATGCCCAGGCTCGTGCACGCCTCCTTAAACGCCTTAATAAAGTTGAGGTCGTAGGTGGAGTTCTCGTCGTGCAGGCAGATAAGGCCGACCTTGATGGCCGCGCCCTCACCAGAGCCACCGTCTGAGGAGGTGCCGCTGTTGGCCGAGCTGCCACCACAGGCGGCAAGGCTCAGCGTGGCGGCGCTACCCAGGCCAAGGCCCAGGAAACCACGACGGCTCATGGCAATCTTGTGTGCTGACTTCATGTTCATCCTTTCCTCTTGGAACATCTATACCAGCAGGCTACGAGCGAAACACGATCTCGTGCTCTGACATGGACTCTATCATGGCCAACGACTCGATGCGAACGCCCTGGGCCCGCAGCTCGTCTCCGGCTCCCGCGAAACATTTTTCGATGGCGATGGCGACGCCCACCAACGTGGCGCCGGCCTGGTCACACAGGTCGATGAGACCCCGCAGCGCATTGCCATTTGCCAAGAAGTCGTCTACCAACAGCACGCGATCGCTGGGAAGCAAGTAGTCCTTGCTCACAACGACGCCGTAGTCCGCGCCATGCGTAAACGAATGCACCTCGGTAACGTACACGTCGCCATCCACGTTGCTCGTGCGGTGCTTCTTGGCAAAGAGCACCGGCACGCCCATCGCCAGACCAACGGCAGCGGCGATGGCAATGCCGCTCGCCTCGATGGTAAGGATCTTGTTTACGCCACACCCCTCGTACAGGCGGGCGATCTCGGCACCCGTCTGAGCCAGCAGCTCGGTATTGATGTTTTGGTTGAGAAAGCTGCCAACCTTAAGGATGTCGCCAGGCAGCACCTTACCCTCACGAAGGATCATCTCTTCCATCTGCTTCATAATTCGGCTCCTTGGTACTGGGCTCTTTGCATGCTGCCTTGAGTCATGATTACGGGTATAAGGCCATAAAGGCCAGAATGTGGCTTTGGCATGCGCACACGCCTTGACACGTGGCGGCTTATCTGCTTGAGGAGAACCAAAACAATGAGCTCCCAAGTCGTGTTCTCTTGCTTTGATGCGACGGTGCACAACAAACGCATACAAAGCTATCGGCCAACGGATATATAGTATATGCGAGCGGCGCGCATAATGGTATGAATAATGCGAACAAACTTAAAACGCCACTCAGACGGCGATTGGTCAATGGGGTTAGTATGAGAGCGAGCAAGGAACAACAGGACCACGTCCGGCGCAACATTGGCCGGCGCATTGGCGTGCTGCGTGAGGGGCAATCCATCTCGCAGTCCCAGTTTGCCACGATGGTCGGCATGGACCGCTCGTACCTCAACGAGGTAGAGCAGGGGCAGCGCAACGTCTCGCTGAGCTATTTGGTGCGCATCGCCCGCGGCCTTGGCGTCACGCTATCCGAGCTGTTTGAGGGAGTAGACGACTTGCCCGACCGCATTCCGTCCAGCGAGCAGGGGCAAACATGAGAGGACTCATGTGCGCATGGGCACTGGCGTGTGCGCTGACCGGCTGCCTGCTTGCCGGATGCCATACGCACAACCCCCCGACGACCCCCAAGACGCCCGCGCCCAACCAGACGATCGAGGTGCCCGCAGGCGAGTCGCCCGAAATGACCGCACCCAAGCCCACGGGACTCCTTGCAGACCCCGAGGACATCGACCTGACCATGGCAGACGAATATGGCGGGCTCTACACGTTTTGGTATGACGACGAGGTGTTCAGCGCGTATTACGAGCCGGGCTGCTGGAAGGTCTACGACTCGTACCGTATAACCAACCCCGATGACATCACCATCATCTGTCAGGCACTGCTCGACGAGCACGAGGTGCTCAGGGTCGATGGGAAGTCGCCGCGCACGGCTAAGGACATGGCATACGAGTGGCAGCAGCACAACCTCGCCTACCACTACGCACCCGCGGACAGCTCGTTGCGCGAGCGTGCGGCAAGCGTCGACTTGGACTCAGGGGGCGCGGACAAGGACTGGTCCGAGCTATTTGGCGAGGAATAGAAAACCGAGAAAAGGGGTTTGGCCCCTTTTCTCTCACCCCGCTAGAACTGCGAGAAGCGCGGCTCCTTTACCAGGCACAGGTCCTCTCCCGCGGCAGCCTCGCGCATGGCGTCGACGAAGGCGCGCTCGGATCCCGAGCGAAAGGCGCTCGTCACCTGCACGTCCTCCCCGAATATGGTATCTGTGATCTTGCCGTCACAGGTGCGCACCAGATGCTCGACCTTTCCGTAGGCGGCATACGGCACCACGCAGGTAACGTTGGTGACCAAGGTCATCTCGACCAGCAGGCCATCGCGCTCCGCCATGCGCACGGCCTCCTTCGTGGCCGCCTCGTACGCGCGCTTGAGCCCACCCGGACCCAGCAGCACGCCGCCAAAGTAGCGCGTGACCACGCAGCACACGTTTGCCAGGCCGGCGGCTTGCAGCGCACCGAGCGTCGGCATGCCACCCGTATGCGAGGGCTCGCCGTCGTCGGAGCATCGCTCGCGCCCGTCGTCCAGTATCCAGGCGGGCACGTTGTGACGGGCGTCCCGGTGGCGAACGCGGACCTCGTCCACGAATGCCTGCGCCTCGCGTTCGCTTTCCGCATGCACGAGCTGCGCGATAAAGCGGCTGCGCTTCTCGGTGTACTCCCCCACCGCCTCGACCGACGGCGCGAGCGTTCGGTACGACTCGCCTTGCATCTGTGCCCCCAAATCAGGTTACGCTTAGCCAGCGTGCGCTGGCCGATCAAAGGGGGTAACCCCCATAGATAGGTCGCATGCGACCAATCAATGGGGGTTACCCCCTTTGATTGGCTCCAGTAGCCATCATTCTACCAAGCCGTGGTACAATCGTGTGCGCAAAGTGGGCCAGACGATCGCGGGGCACGTACGTGCCATGAGGAAAGTCCGGGCTCCATAGGGCAGGAAGCAGGCTAACGGCCTGGCGGGGCGACCCGACGGAAAGCGCCGCAGAAAAGAAGACTCCCGCTGCCCGCCTCGGTGGGTGAGAGAAAAGCTGAAACGGTGGTGTAAGAGACCACCAGCGTCGTGGCGACACGGCGGCTTGGCAAGCCCCTTCCGGAGCAAGCGCGAATAGGAGCGCCATGGTGTGGCCCGCACCGCGCTCGGGTTGCGTGCTCGAGACCAACGGTAACGTTGGCCCTAGATAAATGACCGTCCAAGACAGAACCCGGCTTATCGGCCCACTTTGCATTCGGCCTTTTGGGCGCAGCAACATGTGGCAACGTATGTGCGCAAGAAGAAAAGCGGGGCACACCACAAGGTGTGCCCCGCTCAGTCAGCAGGAAATCTGCGCAAACGAACTAGTCCAGATCGCTGAAGTCCTCGCCAAAGGCAGAGGCGACGGGAGCGGTGGCAATCGGCTGCGAGACGGCCGTTACCGCGGCGTCAGCGACTTCCTCGACGGGCTCCGGCTCGGCCACCGGCTCGGGCGCGGGCTCGGACACGAAGGAGGACGTGGTCTTTACGGCAGAGGTGTCGGGCGCCTCCATCTGGTTGGGGAACACGGAATCCGCGTCGTCCATAAAGTGCTGCAGCATGCGCTTGTACTCGGAGCGGAAGTCCTCGCGGGACTGCTTGAGGCGATCGATCTCGTCGAGCTCGGACTGCTTCTCGGCCAGAGCCTGACGAATGACCTCACGGGCCTTCTGGTCCGCCTCGTTACGGATGCGATCCGCGTTGTCGCGCGCGTCGGCCACGATCTTGTCGGCGCTCTGCTGTGCGACGATGAGGACCTGCGAGATCTGGCGCTCGGAGGCGCTGTAGTCCGGCGCCGGGGCAGCAGGCTGCGGCGCGGGCGCCGTGGCAGGACGGGTGGAAATCTCGATCTCGAGCTCGGAGACCTCGCGCTGCAGCGAGGCGACCTGTGCCTGCGCGGACTGCAGCTGAGAGTCCGAGGTGTTGAGCCTCCCCTTAAGATCGGCAATCTTTTGGAGCATGCTGTCTACCTCAACCGTAAGCTGCTCGAGGAAGTTGTCTACCTCCTCGGTGTCGTAGCCATGCTTTGACGGGGAGAAGGTGAGTTGTTCAATGTCTGCTGGTGTGATTGCCATCTTGTTCCCTTTCGATTGCTGAGCGCGAGACACTTGGATTGCGTGTCAGGACACGTTACTGCTAGACGATTGTACCCATAATGAGTCTTTGTATGAAGCCAAGTACGATGATAGCCACAATAGGCGAGAAGTCCAACCCCCCAAACGGCGGAATGAAACGTCGAAACAGATTGATGTAGGGACTCACCAGCGTGTCGATGGCGCCGATGATTCCCTGCAGCACGCCGTTTTGCGGAAGCGGAATCCACGAGAGGATGCACCAGACCAGAATCAGGATCTGATAGAAGTAGAAGAGCCGCGAGACGAACATCGCTATGCTGAAGTTGCCCATCATCGCTACTTGCCTCCGGCGAGCTCTTGGGTTCGTGCCAGCGCGGCGTCAACCGCGGCGTATGCGGCGTCCATAACGAGCGGCTCCATCTGGTAGAGCCCGGCAGCCGTCGTGCCGCCCGGCGAGGTGACGCGCTCCAGGTACGAACGCGGGTGCTCGCCCGTCTCCAAAAGCGTTTGCGCCACTCCCAAAACCGTTGCCTCCACCATGTCGCGACACACCGCCGCCGGCAGACCCGCGCGAACCCCAGCACGCGTGAGCGCGTCGATAAAGAGGGCGACATAGGCAGGACCGCAGCTCACCACGGCCCCCTCGGCATCCAGCTGGTCCTCGCGCATAACCTGCGCAGACCCCAACGCGTGGAAGAGCTCTTGCACGAGCGACACGTCCTCGCCAGTTGCAAGCGGGCCGGGCGCTATGGCAGTCGCCCCGCTGCGCACCTGTATGGGCAGGTTGGGCATCACGCGCACGCACCGTGCGCTGGGCAACAGGCCCTCCAGCGTGTGCAGGTTGACGCCCGCCGCAATGGAGACGACCAGTCTACCAGCAAGATGTCCGGCAATCGGGGCTACGACGTCCGGAAGTATCTGTGGCTTTACGGCCAGGACGAGCACGTCCCACGCGCTCTTGGCGAGCTCCTCAGCACTCGACATAATCTGTGCGCCAAGTTCCGCCAGGTCCTCGGTGCATGAGCTGTCCGGGTCGAAGAGCACGAGCCGCGACGGGTCCAGGGTCTTGCTCTGCACCAAGCCACGCGCTATGGCGCCGCCCATGGAGCCGCAGCCGAGCACGCCCACGCTTGTGGCGTTTGCTCCCATGGCTAGCCCACCTCAGAGGCCAGGCGGTCTATCTCGGACTGAGACACCTGGATGTCTGCGGGCACCACCAAGAACGACTTGTCCGAGATTGGCTGCACCTCTCCCCCAATGCCAAAGGAAAGGCCAAAGCAGAAGTCCAGGATGCGCTGGGCAACGTCCGCGGGCGTCTCGCTGAGTACCAGGTACACCGGCTGGTTGGTGCGCACGCGGCGCACGACGGTCTGGACGTCCTCGTAGGCCTCTGCGCGCAGCACATACGGCGGCAGCTGACCGGAGGCGTTAAACGACGGGGCGCTTGCCGACGAAGACCCGTACGAGCTGGACGAGGACGGCGCGTAGTCGTCGTAGCCCTTGTCGTAGTCGTCGCGTGTACCCCTTCGTGCCGAATAGCTCGTCGAGCGGGTACTCGTACCCCTGCGCGCCGTGCGGTCGCTACTTTGGGTCTCCCGCTCGGAGGGTACGGGGCGGCCCGAACGGGTGTAGACCGCAACGCTCTCGGCCTCGGGACGCGGGGTGTTGCCCAAAAGCCCGGTGCCGGACGGCTCGTCGTCGTAGTCCTCGTCGTCGTACTCGTCGTCGTAGTACTCGTCGTCGTAGTCGTCCCCAAAGCCTCCGCTAAGCCTGTCGCGCAGGTTGTCCAGCAGTCCCATAGTGTCCTCTCAATCCTGTCCAAGGCACGTATGCCAAGGTGACATCTTGTACATTGTAGCCTATTTGTCGTCGTATGCGGGGTCGAACACGATCCTGCCCAGCCTCACCACGGTCGAGCCCTCCTCCACCGCGATGTCGAAGTCGCCACTCATGCCGCAGGAAAGCACGGGGAGCCGCGTCCCCATGCGCCGCTCGAGCACGTCACGCAGCTCCCGTAGGCCGCCAAAGCTCCTCCTGGCGGCATCGGCGTCGCGAGCGGGCGCCATGGTCATGAGCCCCTCCACCGCAATGCCCGGCAGCCCCGCTATCTCCTCGGCTCGCTCGAGGACGTTGGCGGGTTCGAACCCGGACTTCGTCTGCTCGCCCGACACGTTGACCTCAAGCAGGCAACGAGCGACCAGACCCCGGCGCTCGGCCCGTCTGGAGATTGCCGCGGCAAGCGGTTCCGACGAGACGGAGTGAATGAGCGTGGCGACGCCCAGCACTTGGTTTATCTTGTTCTTCTGGAGGTTGCCAATCATGTCGAAGCGAACGCCGGCAAGCGACGCGTCCTGCGATGCGGCATCAACCTTGCGTTTGAGCTCCTGTGGGCGGTTCTCTCCAAAGGCCACGTACCCGCACTCCCAGGCCTGGCGCAGCTCCTCGAAACCCACCGTCTTCGAGACCGCCAGCAGGGTGATGTCGTTGGGGTCTCTGCCGGCTCGCCGTGCCGCGTCGCCAATGCGCCCCAGCAGCTCCTCGCGCCGCTCGATCAAAAAACGCCGGTATGCCTCGTCTGCGGGCATGCGATCACCTCGTCTCCACGTTTATGCCATCACCATCAGGCTGAGGTACGCGCAAGATGGCAAGCGCACCATGCCGCCCACAGCTTCCCCCCGACGCGCGATACGAGAAGAACCTCTGGGTGTTCGCCGCAGTCGACACCCCCGCATGGGCGATGGCATCAGGCTCGACGCCGGCTCCGATCAGCGTGCTCGTAATCGCCGCGTCCAAATCCAGATTCCTCACGCCCGCACGCACCTGGGGGCCAAACCGCTCCTCGAAGCGCCCAAGCAGGTCCTCCGAGACCTCATAGTCGTCGCGTCCCACATGCGGCCCAATATAGCACCGCACGTCACCCAGCGCACACTGCGCGGCGTCAACGAGCGCGATCAGTGCCTTCTTCGAGATGCACGCGAGTGTTCCCGGCCAACCGGAGTGTATTACGGCAAACCCCGAGGGGGCCGTCAACACGATGGGAACGCAGTCGGCGCAATACAGAAGCACGGGCACGCCAGGCTGGGTGCACACGACCGCGTCGGCCCCCTCCTGGCCGGCACGCTGCGCCTCCTCGACCGACAGCCCTCCACGCCCCACGTGCAGGACCGTGTCCCCATGCACCTGGCGGGGATTCAGGAGGGCATCCGCGCAACCAAGCGCTCCTATGGCGTCGAGCGCCCGGCGCCTGTTCTCCAACACGCGGTCGGGGTCGTCCCCACAGTTGTCGCCAAGGTTGAGCGAGGCATAGCAACCCGAGCTCACGCCACCGGTGCGCTCGGTGAATGCGAAGGTGACCCCGCCGGGACACGTCGTGTCACCGAGCAGGGTCACACCTTGGGACGTCCTACGCTCCAGTCGGGGCCGTGCCATCCCGCACATAGGCTACATGCGCGTGCTGCGCTTGAGGAAGTCGGGGATGTCGAAGGCGTCGGACGAGCTGGCTCGACCGGCGCTCGCCCCCGTGGGACGGCTGGGACGGTCGGCACGCGGCGCGCTGGGGCGGGACTCGCGCGTAATGGTCGGTGCCGGCCCGCTCACGTTCTCGTCCTTAAAGCCGGTGGCAATCACGGTAACGCGAACCTGGTCGCCAAGGCTCTCGTCCACGACCGTGCCAAAGATGATGTTGGCCTCGGGGTCCACGTTCTTCGCGACGAGGTCGGCCGCGTCGTTGATCTCCTGGATGCCCAGGTCCTTGTTGCCGGCGATGGAGAGGAGCACCCGCGTGGCGCCGTCGACCGAGCTCTCCAGCATGCGGCTGGAGATGGCCTCCTCGGCGGCGTCCACGGCGCGGTTGTCGCCGGAGGCGATGCCGATGCCCATCATCGCCGTACCCGCACCCTTCATGATGGTGCACACGTCGGCGAAGTCGAGGTTGATGAGGCCGGGTACGGTAATCAGGTCGGTAATGCCCTGGGTGCCCTTGCACAGCACGTCGTCAGCCATGCGGAATGCCTCGAGCATGGTGGTCTTCTTCTCGGAGAGGTCGAGCAGGCGGTCGTTGGGAATAACGATCAGCGTGTCGACGTTCTCGGAGAGGCTGCGAATGCCGTCCTGGGCGTTGCTCGCGCGCTTGCGGCCCTCGAAGGTGAATGGCTTGGTAACAACGCCAACGGTAAGCGCCCCCACGTCGTTCTTGGCGATGTCGGCAACCACCGGAGCTGCGCCGGTTCCGGTGCCACCACCCTCGCCGGCGGTAATGAAGATCATGTCGGAGCCGGCAATGGCGGCCTTGATCTCGTCGCGCGAGTCCTCGGCAGCCTCGGCACCAACCTCAGGCACCGCACCAGCGCCAAGGCCCTTGGTGATGTCGGTGCCAATATGTACCTTGATGTCCGCGTCGGAGAGAGCGAGCGCCTGCGCGTCGGTGTTCACGGCAACGAACTCAACACCGCGGATGTTTTGCTCGATCATGCGGTTGACGGCGTTCGTGCCACCGCCGCCCACACCAACCACTTTGATTACGGCAAGGTAGTTGTTGGGGATGTTTGTCTCGTTCATGCTTCCTCCTTGTGCGGCGGGTGCCGCCGTCCTTCCCTGGTGTAGTGAATTGCTGCGTTTAGGGTACGTTGGTAGTGCATTGGTGGTGCTGTGCTGCATTCTTGCTTCGTGCTGGTTCGTTTAAGCTACGTTGGTGGTGCAATGGTGGTGCCTATGCGGTTTTTTGTGCTGCGTGCTGGCTCGATTTGCCGAGGTCTCAACCCTCAACCTCAAGTTAACCTCAACGCCTCTTGCAAAGCGGGTAATAATTACACAAGCAAAAACTGAATGTCAATAGTTTTGTAGAACTTATGGATTGCGCAGGTAGACAGGCTGTTTTTGGTTGGCGAAAAGCCTTATGCTCAACTTGAGCTTGAAGATTTTAGGACAACATTTCATCTTGTTTTTGCCTGTGGAACCCTCAAGTCTCAACCTTTTTGACCCTTGGTCAACCACAGCGTTGCCTCTGCGACTAGCCGCCTATCAAAGGGGGCTACCCCTTTGATAGGCGCGCGTTGTTAGTACTGGCCGTACTGATCGTAACCGTAGGTGTCGTAGGTCGTGGTCGTCCCCATGCCGACATCGCTCACGCCTGTCTGCGAATCGACGCCTGGCTCTGGGGTAACGCCATTACCCGTGGCATCCAGACCATGTTCGACCTCGCCCTCAGTGGTGCTCTGGCCCGCGCTTTGCCCAGCGGCGTTGTCGGAGTTGCTGGCATTGTCGGAGTTACTGGCGTTGTCGGTGTTACTGGCGTCGGTGTTGCTGGCGTTGTTCCCCACGGTATTGTTTGTGCGCGTCTCCACGGCAGGCTCGCCGTTGGCACCGCTGCCTTCCTTCACGTATGGGGAGTTGACGTACCTAAATGTCGGGCGCGTGGGAACCCTTACGTTGATGTAGGTTACCTGCCCGCCGTACTCGTTGAGCACGCTGTTTACGATCCGCTCCTTGGCATCGACGTTGTTGGGTGCCCCAAGCGACACCTCCACCCCGTTTGCGAGGACGCAAGCGATATCGTCGCTGCCCGGTGCGGAATAACTCACTACCTGCTGCGCAAAGTCCTGCGAGAACTGCTCCTCGAAGGAAAGGGCAGCCAAAATGCTCTCGTCGGTGCACACCGAACCCGCGACCGGCGCAACCTCAGGCGGAACGTTGGTAACCAGATCCGCGCTATACTCGGCCGCTTTGGCAAGGGCGGAGTCCCGCAGGGCCTCGCCCTCCCCCGCATCGAGCGACACGGGCTCTATCCAGTGTCCGTCATCCCCCAGCAGCCATGCCGTTCCCGCCGTACCCATGAGGACGAGGACGCGCGGCTTGCGCTCCTGCGCATGAATCCTCAGCGTGTCGGGCAACACGCGCTCGATGCTTGCCGTCGAGATCCACGGGTTCTTAAGCACGGCCTCCCTCACGGCCGCCTCGTCCACGCTGAGTAGCGTGGCGCCCTCATCCAAGGTAACCAGTCGAACGATGTCCTCGGCCTTTACGTGCTCGGTCTCAACCGCCTCAACCGCATCGATTACGAACGCGGAGGTGTGGGCAAGCACGGCCAGTGCCAACGCCACCACGAGCAGCAGCACGATAAGACCGGCACTCACTATGGCTATGATGCGCAGCGCCGAAGCGCCCGCCTCGGCGCCGCGCAGGCCACTACCGACCGCAGTCGAGTCTGGCAGGGCACCATCGGCAACCGTAAGGCCACCCTGCTCCCGGATTCCACCGCGAGGGAGCCGATGGGTAGACAGGATGCCGCCCGTGTCGCCCACCTTGGTGCCCACAACGCTGGTTTTGTGGTTCGTCTTGCCACGTGTCCCGGTACCACGCTGCGTGCCACGCGTGCTCATGCGCTAGCGGTCCCCGTCTTGTTCGCGCAGTGCTGCGACCAGGGCTGGGCCCATGAGCGTGACGTCACCGGCACCCGTCGTAATGACCAAGTCGCCGGGATGGCACTGCTCGCACAGCGTCTCCACGAGCATGCGCCTGTTGGCCAGATAGGTCACCTCGTCCACGCTGCCATTCTTGCGAACCTCCTCGGCAACCGTCTTGCCCGAAATGCCCGGGATGGGCATCTCGCCCGCCGGGAACACATCCATCACGTACAGCACGTCCGCATGGTCGAACGCCGTGCCAAACTGCTCGCGAAGCAGCTGCGTCCGCGTGTAACGATGCGGCTGGAACACGCACACCACGCGCTTAAAGTCGAGCTCAGACGCGGCCGCGAGGGTGGCGTTGATCTCGGTGGGATGGTGACCGTAGTCGTCCACCACCGTGATGCCACCCACTTCTCCCACGTGCGTAAAGCGCCTGCGCGCACCCTTAAACTGCGAGAGGGCCCCTGCGGCCTTCTTCACGTCCAGGCCCAGCACGCTGGCGACCGCGATGGAAGCCGTGGCGTTGAGCAGGTTGTGCGTCCCGGGATTCGAGCTTATGGTAACCTCAACCTGCTCCCCACTTGGCGTCGTCACCATAAGCGTCATGGCAAGTCCCTTGGACTCGACGAGCTTGCACACGTAGTCACAGGCGTCGCCAAAACCGTAACTGACGACCTTCCTCCCGGTGGATCGGGCGAGCTCCACGTAATGGTCCACGTCACCCATGATGATGATGGTGCCGTCGTCGCCCACCAGGTCCATAAACTTGCAGAAGGTCCGCTCGATCTCCTCCAGCGAGCCATAGTGGTCCAGATGGTCCTCCTCGATGTTGGTGACGACCACCACCTTGGGGTTGAGGAACAGGAAGGAGCCGTCCGACTCGTCTGCCTCGGCCACGAAGTAGCCGCCCCGACCGTCTCGGCCGTTGGTCCCATAGCCCTCGACCACACCACCAATGAGGAAGGACGGGTCCAAGCCCATCTTGTCGAGCATCGTGGCAACCATGGAGCTCGTGGTGGTCTTCCCATGCGTTCCGGCAACCGCGACGGTAAGCGCGCTCTCGGACAGAGCGCTGAGCATCTTTGCGCGCGGCCACACGGGAATGCCCAGCTCGCGCGCCCGAACCAGCTCGGGATTGGTCTCGGGGATGGCAGTCGAGATTACCACCACGTCGGGCGAGACCTCGTCGATAGTCGCTGCATCATGGCCAACGCGCACGTCGATGCCCGCCGCCTCGAGCTCGCGCACGTAGTGCGACTCCTTGAGATCCGAGCCCGTCACCGCCTTGCCACGCTGGTGAAGCACTAAGGCGATGCCGCTCATGCCTGCCCCGCCGATGCCGATGAAGTGTGCGCTCCCAAAGTCGAGAGCACGATGTGTGTTAGTCATAGGTCCTCCTCGTTGACGTTGGGTGAACAACGTCTTGACTACATTGCATGGGCTGCGACCTCAACCTGGTCGGCAAGCGCCGACGCGGCCTTGTCCTGCGCCAGGCCCCGTACCGCCTCGCGCATCTCCTCGCGTACGCCGGCATGGTCTACGAGGTCGAGCAGGGTGTCCCGAAACACGGGGTCGTGCAGCTGGTCGTCGGGAACGAGCCGTGCCGCTCCACAGTCCACCAGGTATTTCGCGTTCGTCGTCTGATGGTCGGCCGTCGCCAGCGGATAGGGCACCAGCACCGAGGGCACCGCCAATGCGGCAATCTCGGCAATGGACGAGGCACCGGAGCGCGACACGGCCAGGTCGGCGGCCGCCAGCGCCTCCCCCATGTTGTGGATGTAGGGCAGCACGTTCCAGCGCAAGGCCTCCTCGTCGCTGAGCGAAAGGCTCGCGCATACCTCGTCGTAGAGGTCCTCGCCCGTGGAGTGCACGATGGCGAGCTTCTTTCGCGCAAGGAGGTCGTCCTTGAGGTCGGCAATCGCGTTGTTGAGGTTGCGGGCGCCCAGACTGCCGCCAAAGACAAGCAGCAGCGTCTGGTCGTCCGCAACGCCAAACGACTTCCTTCCGGCCGAACGGGATGCCTGCACCACCGACCTGCGCACAGGGTTTCCCGTCACGACCAGCGAGGTGTTGGATCCGATTACGTTCTCGAATGCGGCACAAGCTCCCGGCAGTGCCACGGCAACGACGGACGCGTCCCGGGCGCTTGTGCGGTTGGCAAGCCCAGGTACCGAGTTCTGCTCGTGGATGGCGTAGGGAACCTCGTGCTTGCGGCACCAGCGCAAAAGCGGCAGCTCCACATAGGCGCCAAACCCAATGGCGACATCGGGGATGCGCGTTTGCGAGAAGTGCCGGTCCAGCGCACCGATCGCGCTCCTTATGCGCACGAGGGCGCCGATCATGGTCCACGGGCGTTTCCTGTCGAAGCCCGTCACGCGTATGTCGACGAAGTCGTAGCCCGCCTCGGGTACCAGGCGCCCCTCGAGCTTGTGGCTCTGTCCCACGAACGTCACCTGATGCCCCCGCGACACCAGCTCCTCAGCCAAGGCCAAGGCGGGATTGATATGCCCTGCCGTACCACCAGCGGCAATGGCGACGTAGAGTTCTCTCATCGGTTCCTCCTGCCTGACGATGTTCCACGGTCGCTCCCGCGCAGGCGCTGCGCCGCCGTTGGGCCGAGGTCTATGCGCGTGCGACCCCGCGAGTCTCTCACGAGGCGACCAGAGGGCTTGGTCGGGGCGCTCACGTCCCGCTTGCCGTCTATTACGCGCCACGAGCGTGCGGGCTCGTAGGTCTTGCCTATGCTACCAGGCACCCTCAGCTCACGCGATGAGCGCGGTCGGGGCGTGCCCACGTCGGGACCCAACCCAGCCTCCGGCACCTCCCACGACACCTCGTCGGTGGTACGCAGCTGCGCTCGACGCCTGTCGTGTGCGGTCTCGGGCAATTCCGACCGCAACGAGACCGACATAACGAGCCCCACCAGCATGAGACACGAGATCACCGAGGAGCCACCGTACGAGATAAAGGGCACCGGCTTTCCCGAAAGCGGGAATATTCCCACGACGCCGCTCACGTTGAGCAAAAGCTGAATGATGATGAGCGACGTGCATCCGGCGGCAATGAGGCGCCCGGTGAGGTCGGGGGCGTTCTCTGCGATCTTGAGTCCGGCCCAGAGCAGCACCGCAAAGGCCGCGAGCACGCCCAGGGTACCCACCAGCCCAAGCTCCTCGCCGATCACGGCAAAGATGAAGTCGTTGTGTGCCATAGGCAGGTAGTTGTACTTCTGCCGGGAAAAGCCCAGCCCCACACCCGTGATGCCACCGGAGCCAAAGGCATAGAGGCCCTGCACGAGCTGGTAGCCTTCGCCATACGGATCACGGAAGGGGTTGAACACCGTAAAGATCCTGGCCCGTGCGTAGTCATCCTTGAGGGCATAGACCATGGCGGCAGCCAGACCCACGACGGCAATCGCCACGATGATCCTGCCGGACACCCCAGACAGGTAGCACATTACCACGAGGGTGAGCAACAGCACACCCGTGGTGCCCTTGTCGGGCTGCCTCAGGATGAGAATCAGCGGGACCACGATGCCCGCGCCAGCCAGCTTGATGGCCTCACGGGCGTCGAGCGTGCCATTCCCGTAGTACTCCTCGCAGATGCGCGCACCTATGAGCAGGATGGTGATCTTGGCGAACTCAGAGGGCTGGAGCGTGAAGGAGCCAATCTGAATCCATCGTGTTGCCCCATACGTCTCCTGTCCCGCCGCGCGCGTAAACACCAGCAGGAGCATGACGAGCGTGAGGCCCCACATCACCTTCAGCAGGGTGTCCGTGAACCGGTGGTAGTCGAAGAACGCCAAGCCGATGGCCGCCACGGTCCCCACCCCCACGAACATGAGCTGCCTGATCAGGAAGTATGCGGGGTCGTTGCCATACTCGGAGCCGGTGAGGCCCACGATGGACGAGGACGAGTAGATCATGAGCAGGCCAAACAGCACGAGGCCGAACGCCGTGACGCCAAAAACGATGCGAGGCATCGCGATGCGCGCGGGAACCCGCTCTGCGACCTCTTGGGTGTGCCCACCAGACGCGCGGGTCTCCCGACCGGCCAGCTTGAGCGTGGTGGCGCTCATTCCTCACACCCGCCATCGGCGGACAATGCTGCCACCAGCCTCTTGAACACCGCTCCCCGCTCCTTATAGCTCCGGAACTCGTCGAACGACGAGCAGGCCGGCGAGAGCAGCACCACGTCGCCCTTCTGCGCAAGGTCGGCGGCTGTCCGCAACGCGTCGCGCAAATGGTTCGCATGCCGAACGTCGAGCCCCATGGGGCCATCTGCCTCTTCGAGGGCCGCCGCTATACGGTCGGCGGCCTCGCCATAGCATACCGCCGCCTTGCAGCGTGCAGACACCGCATGCGCGAGCTGGTCGAGCTCGGTTCCCTTGTCGTGCCCTCCGAGCAGGACGATCACCTTGCCCGGCACGAATGCCGTGAGCGCCTTGACCGTGGCGTCAACATTAGTCGCCTTGGAGTCGTTGACAAAACGCACGCCTCCTACCGTCCCGCAGAGCTCGATGCGGTGCTCGAGGGGACGAAACACCATGAGCCCGTGAATGACCGCTGCCGTGGGCACGCCAACCTCAAGCGCGCAGGCCGCGGCGGCAAGGGCGTTTTGCAGGTTGTGCTCCCCCCGAATGGCTATGCTGTCGACCGAAACCAGGTCGTGCTCGGTGCCATCGAGCCGCACCACGAGCCTGCCCGCGCGCACGAACGCCGCGCACGGGTCCTGCGACTCGACGTGCACGCCCACATGGCACACACGAATCCCACGGTCGGACAGGCGCTGCGCGATGGCGCGACACCACTCGTCCTCGCAGGAGACGACCGCAAGGTCGCCCGCGTCGAGATTCTGGAACAGACGCTCCTTGGCGTTCGCATACGCCTCCATGGAGCCATGCCACTCGACGTGGTCGGGCGTTATGTTGAGCAGGCAAGCCACGCGCGGATGCAGACGCGTTGCGGTGGCAAGCTGGAAGCTGGAGAGCTCGGTTACGAACCACTCGTCCTCCGCACGGCCGGCAACCTGGCCGGTCGCCACCACGCCTATGTTGCCCACTGCCTGCGCCTTGAGGCCACCCGTCGCGAGCAGCTCGCAGGTGAGCAGCGTCGTGGTGGTCTTGCCGTTGGTTCCGGTAATCCCTATCCACTTGCGAGGGCTCTCGCGATAGGCGAACTCCGGCTCGCCCATGACCTCGTCGGCGTGCTCCTTGGCCGCGAGGAAGAACGGTGACGACTCGGGGATACCCGGCGAGACGATGGCCTTGTCGTAATGGCCAGAGATCTGCTCGGTTCCCAGCACCACCTGAACGCCCATATCCTCAAGCGCCTGCGTCCGATCGCTTGCGGTTGCCTTGGCGCCTCCGTAGAGCGTCACCGACGTCACGCGATCCTTGCCACACGATGCGAGGTAGTGAGCGACGCTGAGTCCGGTGTCCCCAGCGCCCAACACGCACACGTCACCCAACGGCGTGGCATCCTGTTCAAATCCCGAATCGGGACTATCGCACATTGTTCCTCCTAGCGTAATTGGAAGTAGAGGGCGAAGCCCAGCGCCACGAATGCGGCCGAGATGATCCAAAAGCGAATAACGACCTTGTTCTCGCTCCATCCGAGCTTCTCGAAATGGTGGTGGATGGGTGACATGAGGAACACCCGCTTGCCGGTCGTCTTAAAGCTGATTACCTGGATCATAACCGACAGGGCCTCCACCACAAAGAGCCCACCCATAACCAGCGAGGTGACCTCGGTCTTGGTGAGCACCGCGCAGGCCGCGAACGCGGCACCGAGCGCCAGCGATCCGGTATCGCCCATAAAGATGGAGGCCGGGAAGCAGTTGTGCCACAAGAATCCCACGCAGGCCCCCGCTATGGAGGCGGCGAACACCGCCAGGGGCAGCTCGCCATACTTGAAGGCGACCATGCCCATGCCCAGCATGGCCGAGAGCACCGTGCCGCCCGCAAGGCCGTCGAGGCCGTCGGTGAGGTTCACCGCGTTGGAGAGTCCCGCCATGAGCAGGAACACGAACAGCATGTACAGCCATGGGATGCGAAACGCATGCGGCCCCTCCCCGATTACCGTGGAGAGCACGCCGAGGTCGATGGTAAAGCCGCCGGGAAACCGTATGGTGGGCGGTACGCCAACCCAGTTTACCGCCAGCAGGCAAAACGCGACGGAAATCGCTATGAGACCAATCATCTTTTGGCTTGGGGTCAGGCCAAGGGAGCGCTTGTGCGCAACCGACTCGATGTCATCCAGCAGGCCAAGCGAGCCAGTTACCAGCATCGCCACCATGCCGCACACCAAATCCGGCGTCCACGGCACCATGATGATGCAGGTGATGAGCACGCTGAGCAGCATGACCAGACCGCCCATGGTGGGCGTGCCCTGCTTGATGAGGTGACGCTGCGGACCATCCGCCCGAATCTGCTGGCCTATCCCGCCGCTCTTCATGATGCGAATGAACAGCGGCATGAGCAGGCCGGTTATAAGCGCCGAGATGAGGATGGTGATGAACACCTGATACGTGGGGTACGCGGGGTTGCCAATCCACATGCCTAACATGAGCCGAGTACCTCCTGCGCGAAGAGTTCCAGACCAACTGCCCGAGACGCCTTAACCAACACGACGTCATTTTCCTCCAAAACGGGGGCGATGGTGCGCGCGGCATCAAGAGCTGTGGGAAAAACCTCAACTCGGTCCTGCGAGAACCCCATCGTCGTCGCGCCTTCGTACATGGCACGGGCACCCTCGTCGCCGACCAGGACCAGAAGGTCCACGTCCTTGGCGGCAACATAGGCACCCACAAGCCCATGCAGCCTCTGCGACTCGTCGCCCAGCTCGCCGATCTGACCGATGACGGCAACGCGACGGCCCTCGCAGGCCATCGAGCAGAGCACGTCGAGCGCCGCCGCAATCGAGCTGGGACTGGCATTGTACGAGTCGTTTATCACCCGAGGCGTCCCCTCGTTCTGGCACACCTCAAGGCGCATGCTTGTGGGACGCATGGCACCCAGGGCGCGCAGCGCGGCGTCCATGGGCAGGCCGAGCGCATGCACCGCACCCAGCGCGCTGAGCGCGTCGAAGACCATGGCCCTCCCGGGCAGCGAGAGCCTCCCCTGCTGGGGCGTCTCTCCCTCGCGCATCAGCGTAAACGACGGCAAGCCGTCCTCGTCGACCGAGACGTCTTCGGCCCATACGCACGAGGCGTCCGCGGAGCCAACCGTAAGCACGTCCACGCCAGCGGGCTCGGCGAACTCGTGCGCAATATAGTCGCAGTAGTCGTCACTCGCGGTGAGGACCAGTGTCGGGCGCAGGCCCGCGACCCCGGACAGGCCGCCGACGACCTCCGCCTTGGCGCGGGCGATGCCCTCGCGCGAGCCGAGGTTGCCAATGTGGCTGGTGCCCACGTTGGTGATGACCGCGACGGCGGGACGCGCGCAGGCGGCAATGCGTCGCAGCTCGCCCGCATGGTTCATGCCCATCTCCACGACGAGCACCTCGGCGTCCTGGGGTGCGCGCATAAGGGTGAGCGGCACGCCCAAAAGGTTGTTGAGGTTGCCCTCCGTCGCGTAGACGCGCCGGCTTGCGCCGATGGCAGCCGCCAACATCTCCTTGGTGGTCGTCTTCCCGACCGATCCAGTGACGCCCACCACCAGCCACTGGGGGTTGGCCTTTCTCCAAGCGGCCGCGGTCCGCAGCATGAACTCCTCGCCGTCGTCCTCGGGCGCACGTAAGACGGCCCCACCGGTCCCGCGAGCCGCCTCGAGCACCTCGGGGTCCGGTTCGTCCGTTAGCACGACCAGCGAGGCGCCGTCGCGCAGGGCCTGTGCCGCGTAGGCGTTGCCGTCCACTCGCTCGCCCTTGAAGGCGACGAAGGCCATGTCCTTGCCTATGCGGCGAGAGTCAATCTCCATGCCCGCAAACGTCGTCGATGCGTCGCCCGCAAGAAGCTCGGCGCCCGTAGCACCAACCACGTCTGCCACTCTCATAGCTATCATCACATCACTCCTCACAGCCCCTGCGGCGAAAGCACGCCCATGTCCGCAAGAACCTCACCCATAATAGCCGAGAACACCGGTCCGGCAGATGAGTATGAGAGATATGGAGTTTCGTTCAAACCCACATAGAGGAGCACTTCTGGATTGGATGCCGGGGCGAACCCAATTACGGACGCGAGGAACTTGCCCTTTATGTACTTCCCGTCCTTTGCCTGCTCACCGGTGCCGGTCTTGACGGCCACGTCGTAGCCGTCAACCCGCGACGAGAACCCCGTCCCGTCCTCGGCTACCGTGCGCATCATGTCGCCCACCTTCTCGGCCGTGTCTGCCGAGACGGCGTTCACCGGTTCGGGCCACTCGGTGGGCGATCCCGACACCTGTGTCACGAAGTGGGGGGTAAGCAGCTTACCCTCGTTCGCGATGGCACCAACCGCACGCACCATCTGGACCATGGGAATCGTGACGCCCTGCCCAAAGGCCATGGAGCCGAGCAGGGAGGGATCGTACTCCTCCTTGGAGCGCACGAGGCCTGTGGACTCCCCGGGAAAGTCTATGCCCGAAAGCTGGCCAATGCCAAAGTGCTCCACGCCCTCGAAGAACGCGTCGACGCCTATGACCTGTTCGGCTATGAGCGCGGCACCCACGTTCGAGGACCGGCGCAGCACCTCGCGCAGGTTCATGTCCATGGTCTCCATGCGCCCGTCGTCATCCGACACGATGCCCTGCCCCACGAGGATGGTGGGCGGGACGCTATAGTACGTCCCCGTCTGCGCAGAGCCGCTCTCCAGGGCGATGGCCGCGGTAAGCACCTTAAAGATGGAGCCGGGATCGTAGGAGTCCGACACCAGCTTGAGTTTGAGGCCCTCGTTGGATATGGTGCTCGTGTCGGTAAGGTCTGCATAGGGTGTCGAGCACGCGGCTATGATTTCGCCGGTCTTGGGATCGCAGGCCATGCACATGCCGGACTCCGCCTTGTTGGCCACGACGGCGTCCTCCATCTGGTCCTCGACGTACTTCTGCACGTCGATGTCTATGGAGAGTATGAGGTCCTTCCCGTCCACGGGCTTGGTCGTCTGCGCGGTGGCGCCCGCAATGGGGATGCCCCCCAGCCCAGTCTCCATGATCATGCTGCCGGGGGTTCCGGAGAGCTGCTCGTTGTAGGCCAGCTCCAGGCCCGAGATTCCCGCCCCGTCCATATTCACCATGCCCAGGACCTGCCCGGCGGAGCGGCCATACGGGTACACCCGGCGCATCTGCTGCAGGAGGTACACGCCCTCCAGCTTGAGCGATGCCAGTTGGTCGCGCATGGACTCGCAGTCCTCCTTGTCCGCCTTGCGGCACAGGTAGACGAAGGTGCCGTCGCCCTCCAAGAGGGCACGGTACTCCGCCTCGTCCCCGCCAAGCCACTGCGCCACAACGCCCGCGACGGTGGCAGGGTCCTGTATGGCCTGGGGGTTGCCGTATACGTCGTAGCACTCCTCGCTCATGGCCAAGACGTTGCCGTTACGGTCGTAAATCGTGCCGCGACGCGCCTGGAGGACGAGCTCGTTCCTGCGCCGAGCCGACGCCTCCTGCGCGAGGTGCGATCCCTCAACGGCCTGCAGGTACACGAGCCTGCCACAGACGACGAGCAGGAAGAGCACCATGATGCCAAACACCCATGGCAGGCCGCTGCCTCCCGGCCCAAAGCCGAACAAGCCGCCGCCAGACCCGAAGCGCCTTCGGGACTCCGCGTCGTAGGACGCCTCGTCCCGAGAGCTGCGGCCCCCTCGCCTGGTGTTGGACATGCGTGCCATGCGCCCGTTCCTCCCGACGTGCTCGAGCGCGCGTATTTAGTTGAGGTTTATGCGGTCGGCAGAGTTCGCGTATACCATGCCGAGGTTTTGCGTGGCAATCTGCGTTATGCGCTCCGAGCGCGTGAGCAGCGATCGCTCGATGCGCATCTCGCCGTTGAGCGCGCGCTCGTCCTTTATCTGCGAGCTGATCGCGTTGTTCTCTTGGAGCATCGAGACAGTTCCGGAGGTGAGCGAGACCGCCACGCCACCAAGGGCGATAAACATCACGCCCACGAGCGCGACGCTTGCCACCAGCTTGGCAAACAGGGGCCTGACGCCCATCCGTGCGCGCGCGTCGAGCCGTCCTCCCTCTACCGCGACGAACTCGCGACCCCGCGGCGTCTCCGCCTGGTACTCGTATGCGTCCAAGCGGTACGCCTGCGAACCCCCACGTCTCATGTTGTGCTCCTCACCCGTGGGAGTCCACCCACGCTTGCCTCGTTTTTGCTACGTTTTAGCTACGTGACGCCACGCGGATGCGTGGCGTCGCTGGTTCGTTTACGCGTTCGTGGTGTCGAGCCGCACCGCCGCGCGCATGAGCGCGCTCCGTGCGCGTGGGTTGGAGTTCACCTCGGCGCTCGATGCGTGTATTGGCTTGCGATGCAAGACTTTGAGTATCGGCACGTTCCCGCATACGCACACGGGCAGATCTGGCGGACACACGCATCCGGTGCTCATCTCGTGGAAGATGTGGCTCACAATCTTGTCCTCAAGCGAGTGATAGGCGATCACGCACAGGCGACCTCCTGGATTGAGCCAGCGGATGGCTGCGCGCAGACCTCGTTCCAGCACGTCGAGCTCCTCGTTCACCTCGATGCGAATCGCCTGGAAGGACCTGCGCGCGGGATGCCCGTGGCGCCTGCGGTCCCTCTGGGGAATGGCGTCGCATACGATGTCGGCCAGCTGCAGCGTGGTGGTGATGGGTGCCTGCTCGCGGGCGCGTACCACAGCGCGGGCTATGCGACGGGCATTGCGCTCGTCGCCGTACGTTCGCAGAATCCGGGCGAGATCAGCTTCGTTGTAGTGGTTTACGATCTCGGATGCCGTTTTGGTTTGTTTGCCCGGGTCCATGCGCATGTCTAGTGGGGCGTCCTCGTGATACGAGAAGCCCCTCTCGGGAAAGTCGAGCTGAGGACTGGAAACGCCAAGGTCGAACAAAAAACCGTCCACCCCTGGCACTTCCGCGCCAACCAGCAGGTCGTCCAGGTCCCCAAAGTTACCCTTGAGGAGCCGGGTCGTGGCCTGCGGCGCCTCGGTGTCCAGTCGCTTCCTCGCGGCTTCGAGCGCCATGTCGTCCTGGTCGATCCCCAAAAGGAGGCCGTCAGGCGCCACGGCGCGCGCGAGGTGTACGCTGTGCCCCGCTCCCCCAAGCGTGCAGTCGCACATGATCTCGCCAGGCTTGGGGTCGAGCGTGGCCAATACCTCGTCGAGCAGTACAGGCACATGCCGATATTCGCTTGTCAAGTCGCTCACTCCCTAGAGGCCTTCGCCAAACATGAGTGCATCGAGCTCGTCGTCCAAACGCGCCTGCTCGGCCTCCCACCGCTCGGTGTTCCACACCTCGAAGTGGTCCTCCACGCCCACGACCGTCACGTCACGCACCAGCCCCAGCTTATTGCGTGCCTCCTGGTCGGTTGCGTCGATCTTGCCGAGCGCGATGCGCCCTGCCGAGTCGATGTCCACCGTAACCGCACTGCCCGTGAGCTTGCGACGCAAGGCCACGTGCTGACGGTTACCTGGCTCGAACTTCTTCCCGTCCTTCTCGAAAAAGCTCCTTACCCACTGGCCAAACCCCTCGGGTGTGAACCCATACAGCGCATCGTGAAGCGGAATGAGCGTAACCTGTCCGTCGAACATCTTTCGATAGTTCGCAGGCAGCGTGAGACGTGCCTTGGCATCCAAGTTGAAGCGCTTGGAGCCTGTTAGGTACATGCTCACGTCTCCTTCCCAACATCACGCGGAAAGCCTTGGTGTGAAGTGCTGCGAATGAGCTGCGTTAGTGGTGTATGGCCTTCCCACGAGGAAGCGTTCCCTCCTCGATTGCGTGACCACATAATACACCTATCCACACTTTGCGACACTAATCCACTCTCATCCTTTTTTTCGGCACACCTTATGCCCGAACGCCCCCGCACAACATCTTGTGGAGACGCATGCAATACCTGCACAAGCTTGCAGCTCAATCCTTGTGCAAATATGGGAACAAATTGTGTAGAAAATGTGGTCTTCCCCGATTTCGAGCCACACCGCGGCGCCTGACAGCCGGTCATGAGAGGGCAACCCCCGTCGAAATGCCACGTGCGGCAATCGATGAGGGCTGCCCCATGACCGGGTGTCGGGCCGTAAGGAGTTGCCTACTCGGCTCCCAACCGAGCCCGAGGGTGGGACATGAGGTATTCCCACCGAATATGCGTACGGTCTATGTGAGAGTAGATTTGGGTGGTCGCGATGCTCGCGTGCCCCAGCAGCTCCTGCACGACACGCAAGTCGGCGCCGCCCTCCACCAGGTGCGTGGCGTAGCAGTGCCGAAGCGTGTGGGGATGCAGGCCGCTGATGCCCACGAGGCGGCCATAGCGTTCGCAGATGGTGTGGACCGACTGGCGCGAGAGACGACCGCCACGCCGGTTAAGAAACACTGCGTCGTGGGTGCTCGCGGGGCGCACGAGCTGGGGCCGCCACGTTGCGAGGTAGTCCCGCAGCGCACTCTTCGCGGCACCGCCCAAGGGCACGACGCGCTCCTTGGACCCCTTGCCGAACACGCGCACGATGCCCTCCTCCAGCATCACGTCACGCACGTCGAGCCCGCACAGCTCCGAGACGCGCAGCCCGCACCCATACAGCACCTCCAGAATGGTGCGGTCGCGCTGGCCGGTCGCGTCCTGCGCGAAGGGTTGCTCCACCAAGGCGCGAACCTGCTCGACCGAGAGGACCCGCGGCAGACACTGCGGGCGCTTGGGCAGGGGAACCGCGCGGGCAGGGTTCGAGTCGACGATGCGCTCGGCCACGAGGAAGGCGTGCATGCCGCGCACCGCCGCCAGGGCCCGCTCGGTGGACGAGGCGGCATAGTCGAGCTGCGCGTATGCCGAGACGAACGCCTCGATGTCGGCACGCTCTATGCTCGCCACGTCCCGCTTGCCCCGCTCCAGCAAGAAGCTCTGGTAGTGGGCCAGATCACGGCCATACGCCTCCACCGTGTTCTTGGCACTCCCCCGCTCGACCACCAGGTACGACAGGTACTCCTCGCGGGCATCCTCTATGCGCATAGCAGCTTCCTCACGCGTTGTCGGGCACGACGGGCACGCCCACCACCTGCAGGTCGAGGCGATGCGTCCCCTCGTGACGCGCGATGGCAGCGCGCACGAACTCCCTAAACAGCGGGGCTGGCGCATTGGGTCTGCTCTTGAACTCCGGATGCGCCTGGCAGGCGACGAACCACGGATGGACGTCCTCGGGCAGCTCGACCATCTCCACGAGCGTGCCGTCGGGACTGGTGCCCGAGATCACCATTCCACCAGCCGTCAGCGCCTCGCGATACGCGTTGTTCACCTCATAGCGATGCCGGTGCCGCTCGTGCACCAACTCCGTGCCATATGCCTGGCGAGCGAGGGTGCCTTCACCCAGGACGCATGGGTATGCGCCCAGGCGCATAGTGGCGCCCTTCTCACTCACCGACTCCTGATCGGGCATGAGGTCAATCACGGGATGGGTCGTGGTGGGGTCGAACTCGGTGGACATGGCGTCGTGCATGCCGCACACGTTCCTGGCGAACTCGCACACCACAACCTGCAGTCCCAGGCACACGCCCAAAAGCGGAACGTTCTTCTCGCGTGCCAAGGTGGCGGCGCAGATCTTGCCCTCGAACCCCCGCAACCCGAACCCGCCCGGAATCAGGATGCCATCGGCTGCCTGCAGGCACTCGGACACGTTGGACGCGTCGAGCTGCTCTCCGTCCACGAGCTCGATTTCCACATGCCGGCCGTAGTACACGCCCGAGTGATGTAGCGCCTCAATTACGGACAGGTAGGCGTCGGGGAGCTGCGTGTACTTGCCCACCACCATGATGCGCGTGACGTCGCGCAGCATGTCGGCCTCATGCAGGGCGCCCGTAAAGGAATACCAGCTCCCCATGTCGCTCGTCCTGGGGTCGAGTCCGAGCTTCTGGCACACGCGCTCGTCGAATCCCTGGTCGGCCAGATGACGAGGGACGTCGTAGATAGACGGGCAGTCCGAGTTCTCGAACACGCAGTCCTCGTCCACGTCGCAAAAGCTCGCGATCTTGTCACGCACCGAGCGCTCGATCTCGTGGTCCGACCGGCACACGATGAGGTCGGGTTGCAGGCCCATGGAGCGGAGCTCCTTTACCGAATGCTGCGTCGGCTTCGTCTTGATCTCGTGGGCGGCGCGAATGTAGGGGACGAGGCTCACGTGGATGAGGCAGCAGTTGTTGCGGCCACGCTCCTTGCAAAACTGGCGCACCGCCTCCACGAACGGCTGGCCCTCGATGTCGCCGATCGTACCACCAAGCTCGGTAATCACCACGTCGGCGCCACTCTGCTCCTCTATGCTGGCAAAGCGGCTCTTTATCTCGTTGGTCACGTGCGGAATCACCTGAACGGTGCCGCCCAAAAAGTCGCCTCGGCGCTCCTGCTCAATGAGCTTGAGGTACACGAGGCCGGAAGTGAAGTTTGCCTCCGCGCCCAGGTTCTCGTTGATGAAGCGCTCGTAGTGGCCAAGGTCCAGGTCGGTCTCCTTGCCGTCCTCGGTTACGAACACCTCACCGTGCTGGTAGGGACTCATGGTTCCCGGATCAACGTTAAGGTATGGGTCGGCCTTCTGCATGGTCACCTTGTAGCCCCGGGCCTTGAGCAGGCGCCCGAGCGAGGCGGCGGTAATCCCCTTTCCCAATGCCGAGACAACTCCACCAGTTACGAACACATGCTTTGCCATGATGACCTCCGTAAGACCTTGCCGTTCCTACGGGTCTCTATTGTAGCCCGCCGCGCGTCCGGGCAACGCCACACCCACCAGCCGTTACCCGCTCGTCACGCAAAGCCGCACGGTGGTACGCGGGGGACTGTCCCCTATGTCCGGGGGATTGTCCCCTTTGTACCACTTAGCCGCGGTCGAGCATCTCGCGAGCGTGCGCGAGCGACGCCTCGCGCAGATCGCCCGAGAGCATGCGCGCGATCTCGACAACGCGCTGGTCGCCGTCGATGGGGTCGATGGAGGTCTGGGGAACGCCGTCCGCCGTGCCGTCCGCAGACTTGCGCACGACATAGTGCACGTCGGCCTTGACGGCAACCTGCGCCAGGTGGGTTACCACGATCACCTGATGCGTCTGTGCGAGCTTCTCCAGAACGTTTGCCAGGGCCACCGCCGTGGTGCCGCCCACTCCGGCGTCCACCTCGTCGAAGACCAACGTCTCGGTGGCGTCCGCCTCCCCCAGGACAACCTTGCACGCAAGCATCACCCGGCTGATCTCGCCTCCCGAGGCGATGCGTCGCAGCGGCCGCGCCGTGAGCCCTGCGGCAGGTCGATAGAGCAGCTCCACCTTGCTCGGGCCGGACGCGGTCCAATGGGCACGGTCGAGCGGCTCGAACGAGACCTCCAGCTGGGCGCTGCCCATCTCGAGCTGTGCCATCTGCTCGGTTATGGCAGCGGCCAACCTGGGCGCAACGACCCTCCTCGCCTCGTCAAGACGCCGCGCGGCCTCCTTGAGCGTCGCCTCGGCCTTGTCGCACGCCGCGCGCGCCTTGCGCAGGAGCTCCTCACCGCTTCCCGCGGCCATAACGAACTCGGCCGCCTGTTCCCTGCGCTCAAGCACATCCTCCATGCTGGGCCCGTACGAACGCATGAGGCCGCGCAGCTGGGCCATGCGACCCTGCATCTCGTCGAGCATCATGGGATCGAAGTCCACGGCGTCACGGTAGTCACGCAGCTCGGCTGCCACGTCCTCAAGGTCCAAAAGGGCGCTCTCCAGCGTGGCCGCATGCCTTTTGAGGGCATCGTCGTAACGCTGCACGTCTCGCAGCTCGTCCAAGGCCTCGCTCACCAGGTCCGTTGCCCCGTCCTCTCCCGCGAGGGCGTGGCGCGCCGACTCCGCCGCGCGAATGAGCGACTCGGCGTGTTCGGCCTTGGGCAGATCTGCCTCGAGTTGCTCGAGCTCGCCTTTTTTGGGAGAGACCTCGTCTATGCGCTGCAGTACGAATGCCGCCTCGTCAACGCGGTCGGTGGCGGCACGGCACATCTCGTCAACGCGCCTCAGCTCCTTGTGGGCGGCGCGCGCCTCCGCAAGCGCCTGGCGATAGTGCGCCAGGACGTCGCCAACCTCGTCTGCGGCCCACGCGTCCAGCAGCTCCACATGGCTGCCCTGCGCGAGCAGCCGCTGGTGCTCGTGCTGACCACACAGGTCGATGGTCGAGCCAACGCCTGAAGCCAACTCGCGAACCGATGCCATGTGCCCATCGATGCTCACGCGCCCGCGACCGTCGGCGCCAACCCGACGTCGCACCACCATGCCATCGGGGTCGGCTCCACGGCAAAAGAGGCGACCCTCCACGACGAGGGCATCCGCACCCTCGCGCACCGCGCCCGCGTCCGCACGCTCCCCCATGAGCAGCTTTACCGACGAGAGCAGGGCGCTCTTGCCGGCGCCAGTCTCACCCGTGAGCACCGTGAGGCCCGAGGAGGGACGCATCGTGGCGTCCCGAATGAGCGCAACGTTGGAGACGTGCAGTTCGTCTATCATCGAACGCCAGCCTTTCCATAGAAGACGCGGGACACGGACCCATAGAAGCTCTGGGCTCGATAGTCGAGCAAGATCACATCGCCCCTCCCGCGCATGCAGCGCACGTGCGTAAGGCGCCCGCCACGACCGATGGGCTGACCGTCCGCAAACAGGCAGGTCTCGGCCGGTCGGTCGGGATCGACGGTTATCTCCACGATGTCCGAGGGCGCCGTGAGGAACGCGCGGGCCATAATGGTGTGCGGCGCCACGGGAACGCACACCATGCCCCCGAACTCGGGCGTCACGATGGGACCGCCAGCAGCGAGCGCATAGCCGGTTGAGCCCGTTGCCGTCGAGACAACGAACCCGTCGCCCTGGAGGTGGTCGATGTGATTGCCCGAGACGCTCACCTCGAAGGAGATGACGTCACCATGGGGGCCACGGTTGAGCGCCAGGTCGTTGAGCGCCATCCCGTGCACCTCGAAGGGACGCCCCTCCTCATCGTCGAACTCGGCACGTATGTCGATGGTGGCGCGACGAGACGCATGGAGCTCTCCGGCCAGGGCGTCTGCCACCGTGGGAAACAGGTCCTCTGGCCCCGAGCAGGTAAGAAACCCCAGGTGACCGTACGATATGCCCACGATGGGCACCTCGCTGAAGCCCACGGTTCGAGCGGCTCGCAGCAGCGTTCCGTCGCCACCAAGCGAGATGGCGAGGTCGAGGTCGGAGACGTCGAGGTCGTTTACGTGCGGAAGCATGGAGTCCTGAACCCACGTGACGTCTATGCCCTCGCCCTCGAGCCATGCCTGCAGCTTGCCCGCGTCCTCAATGGCGTCGGGACGGGTAAAGTTTGGAACGATCAGTACCCTCACCGTAGCATTGCCTCCCAAAATTGGCCTGCAATCACGTAAATCAACGGGACTAGTGTAGCAAATCGCGTTTCCGCAAAACACGCCCCGCCCGGAAACGTGCTACGACAACCGACCCAGCACGAGGTACTCCACGTTCCCCTTCTTGCCCCGAATGGGAGACTCGCAGCTTCCCTCCACGACGAATCCGCTGCGTCGCATACCCTCACAAACGCGCTCCAACGCAGCCAGGCGCACCCGTTCGCTACGCACGACTCCGCCTTCGCCCACGTCCGCTCGCGGCGCCTCGAACTGGGGCTTTACCAGCGTGAGGAAGCTTCCAAGAGGTGCAAGCAGTTCGCACACGGCAGGAAGGATGGTGAGCACCGAGGTAAAGGACACGTCGCATACTGCCACGTCGAACCTTGCAGGATGCACGAGCCGGGGAACGTCCACGATGTTGGTCCTCTCCAGCAACGTCACGCGTTTGTCCTGCCGCAGGGACCAGTCGAACTGCGCGTAGCCCACGTCCACGGCAAGCACGGAACGCGCGCCATGGCGCAGCAGGCAGTCCGTAAACCCTCCCGTGGAGCAGCCGATGTCCACGCACGAAAGGCCACGCACCTCGAGCCCCAAAACCGAGAGGCCATGGTCGAGCTTGAGCCCCCCGCGACTCACGAACCGTTCACGCCCGCGCACATGCAGCTCGATGCCAGGCACGACCTGCTCGCCAGGACGCTCCAAGCGTCGGTTGTCCGTGGAAACCTCTCCAGCCATAACCGAACGCATGGCGTCGGAGGTATTGGAGAAGAACCCCTGGGAAACCAACTCCTCGTCGAGCCGGCGCCTGCCGCCCGACCTAGCGTGAGGGTGCCGGTTCTTGGGCATCAGATTCGCCTTGCGCCGATTCCACGCGCTCGCTTGGGTCGGCGGGAGCCGTGTCCACGAAGTCCACAGCCTTCGCCCCAAGCGCAATGGCCTCGTCGAACAGGTCGAGCGACCGCTCAAGGGGAACGTCCTTGCGCTTTACCTGCCCAACGATCTCGTCCAAGCGGTCGCGTATCTGGGGAAACGTGGTGTATGCGGAGGTGTCGATCTTCTTGGGCATACGTCCACCTACTCGCCCTCGTCCTCAGCGCGCCGCGCCACTTCCACGACGTCGGTCCCCTGCTCCAAGCTGCTCGCCACACGACCCAGCAAGCCGTTTACGAAGCGCGAGGACTCGTCGGTCCCGTATGCCTTTGCAAGCTCTACGGTCTCGTCTATGGTGACAGCAACCGCCACCTCGTCCACGTCGAGCATCTCGTAGAGCGCCAGACGCAACAGGTTGCGGTCGACCGACGGCATGCGTCCAATGGACCAGTTGGTAGAGGCCCAGGCAATCACACAGTCCAAGTCCGCCCTTCGCGCGTCCGTCCCCAGCGCGAGGGAACGGGCGAAGTCGTCCAGAGGACCATCCGAGAGGGCATAGGGCCCATCCAAGACATCGGCTACCGTGCGATCGGCAGCCTCGGCCTGAAACAATATTTGCAATGCCTGGCTACGGGCGAGCGTGCGCCCCAAAAACCTACGCGAAGCCAATCGACCCTACTCCTTGGGAAAGACGAGGTTGTCGATGCACACGTTTACGCACGCCACGTCAACACCCATCTGGCTGTTTACCGCAGAGGCAACAGCCTGGCGCACGTCGCTGGCAAGCTTGGTAAAGGGATAGCCATAAAAAACCGAGAGGCGCAGCGTAAGCTGCAGCTTGTCGTCGACAACCTCCGACTCGACAGCGGGCTCGTTCGACACGGGCCGCGCCGTAAACACCGAGATCAGGCCAGAGGCGATGGCATTCTCCCCCACCGAGGCAACACCCTCAACGCGCTCGGCGGCCAGGGAGACAATCGTGGCAACCACGTTCTTCGACACGCCAATGCCAGAGATAACGAGCTCACTGTCCATGAGTCTTCCTTTCCTTGTGTTCGCCAACCGGATGTGCGTTAGACGCGCGAGACGAACTTGCCGGTGCGCGTGTCGACCTTTACGCGCTCGCCCTGGTTAAGATACATGGGAACCTGAATCGTGGCGCCGGTCTCGATGACTGCGGGCTTCGTGCCACCCTGCACGGTGTCACCCTTGAACCCAGGGTCCGTCTCGGTAATCTCCACCTCGATGAACATGGG
>CACZFB010000005.1 GCA_902780305.1 uncultured Coriobacteriaceae bacterium
TTGAAAACCGCATGGCCTGCCCGGGCGGGCGCCCCGGCACCTCACAAGGTCACATTGTTTAATGTGCCACGTGCGCGCTCAGCAATTTGCCGTTCTACACTCTCGGAACTCACCGGGCTGACCGTCGGAAACACCCTCGTCGAGCACGAGAGCCCGCATGTCTACGTCGTGGGCAAGGGCGACAAGGAGCGGCCCATCGGCCTCTCGGACGAGACGGTAGCCCAGGTCAGGCGCCACATGTCCGTGTCGCACGGGCCGAACCCGGACAAGTCGGACTACCTGTTCTATGCGTGGCACGGGGGCACGAGGAACCGGATGTGCTCGAGCAACGTCCAACGAATCGTGAAGAAATATGCCGACGAGGCGCGCAAGAACTGTCCGGAGGTGCCTGACCCCTGCTATCCCCATATGTGGCGCCGCACGCGGGCGACGGACCTGTACCAGCAGGGGACCGAGCTCGCCTTGGTGTCGCGCATCCTGGGACATGCCTCCATGGAGACGACGAAGGTGTACGCCAGGCCCTCCATGGAGATGATGCGAGAGGCTATGAACTCTGCCTCCAATGGCATCGGAGCCGGCGAGCAGGCATCTTGGGAGGCAGACGAGGATCTGATGGCCAGACTCTGCGGACTTCGCTGACAACCGGCGTAATGCCCATCTTTGCACGGACGCCGACGGCTCTACCTGCCGGTTCATGCGGCGCTACGCCAAGGATGGGCATTAAGGGATGCTGGGCGGAAGGCCCTTAATGCCGATATCGGCATTACTCGCCGAGCGCGCGAACGAGGAGATAAAGCGCAGGACGAAGGTCGTGGGCGTGTTCCCCTCGAAGGAGTCTCTGATGCGGCTGGTCGGCTCGGTGCTCGTCGACGTGAACGAGGAGTGGATGCTCGGGCAGTTCATGGACGCGTCGTCCCTGGTCGGCCTCGAGAGGGACGCGAGCGCGCCGGAGCCCCCGAGCGCGGAGGTCGTCGAGCTGGCAAGGACGAGGATCGCGGCGGCGATCGAGGGGAGGAGGGCGGCGTGATGGTGTAGCATTGTCCCGGTTCCGGGCGACATCCCGCTCGCTCGGGCAGGCCCTAGGCCTGCCGCTCGCGGTCGGGATTGATGACACCAGCTTTCGGCACACAACCCTTTTGACTGATTATTCCATGGCAAAATGGCCATCGTTCCAGGTTATCGGCCCACCATTCCATACGCCAGCACGTGTTACGGGCACCGGCACCCCTTACGGACTAACGGTCACCCTGCGCTCCACCGTGCGCGCCAAACCGCTGTTAGCGTTGGCTAAAATCAACCAACTAGCGTCGGTAGTGTCGGGAATGTTGGCGTAACGGCCATTTCGCAGGGAGCGCGGCCAGCCACCCAGAACCTCGAGTCACTGCCTCATCCTACGCCGCCTCGAGCTCGTCCGCAAGCTCCAGGCTCGCGTCGATCGCCTTCCTTGCCATGGGCCTCAGCTCCGCCGCCCTCTCCTCTGACGGCATACCTCCCTCCTCCGGCCTGAACGGGCACGCCCGTGTCACAATTAAGCAATGTGCCCTTGGACACACCTGGCCATGACCAGCCCTCTTTGGGCACAAGAGTTCACCCGAGGGTTGGTCCACAAGGCAACTGCCGGGCCCTTGCGCCAACCTATTTGTCTTCGCTCGGGAATTGTTCAAGTAACTTTGCAGAACCTCTCTCGAGGCACTCGCGAAGCTCCTTCGCGTAGTGACGCCGCATGAATGATTCGATTGCTGTGGATTCCAGGGCTTGGGCAATTGTTTCTGCCCATTTCGCACAACCTATAATGTCGCCTTCATTCCACGGCTTTATCCGGTCAAAGAGTACTGAAACGGATGCTTGCAGACTACAAATCGAGTTCGCGTTACTCGTTTGAACGCATCTCACGACAATCTCGGGCGGTGTCTCCACGCATGCCCACGGAATGAACTTTGAATGAACATAGGTATCGATTTGTCTGGCAAGCTCTGCGCACGAGTTCTCTTCACCCGTTACCTTAAAGCGCTGTAGCTCGAGTTGGAGTGCCTCCTCAGTGATGGGGATGTCCCAGACGTAGTCGCGAAGCACATCGATCTCTGCAACGATGTCATTGTCGGGAATGATTTCTGCTTGCCATGAAACTGGATCGGCAGATACGGTTCGCCTCGATTCGTATGGGTCTGAATTCAGAATTGCCTTAGAGAGCTCGACACAGCGCTCGACTATGTTCGAGTCGGTAATTCCAATATCTCTGAGTGTCACGAGAAGAGTAATCATTCTCGGAATTAGTGTGGGTGGTAGCTCTTCGCTCTCGAATGACTTGACAATCTTTTCGGAAATCCGTCGAGCATCGCTATCTTCGACTTTTAGATTGTGGAATAATCGCTCTGCTTCGACCGCATCCTGACAGATAGAACTGTAGGGATACCTCAAGCGTGCTTGGCGGCTTAGAACCTCACTAATGTTATTCTTGTCCAAGGGCATTCCGTTGTCATAGTACGAACTGACGAATGCTAGGTCTTTTAACAATGCTTGATTGTCCCTTATTGCCGATTCTTTGTGATGAATATTCTAGGCAGAGACGCAGCACGTCTTCTAACATAGCACCACGAGCATAGGTGGGTATCCCTGCATCTGTTGTAAAGCTACAGGCGCAAAGTGCCTGTAGCATGCGTCTAAGTTTCCATAGCTCACGGATGTTGTGGCATTGCGTCGCAGCGAAGGCAGAGAGTAGCCGGCTGCGAATATCCAGACTATTCGGGAACGAATCGTCGAGATGCTCTAATATGTTGTCGACCTGTTCTTCCATGCTTGGGGTATAGCGCACCCGCCGCCAAATAATCTTATCGAACGCATTTACCACGCTCTTATCTTTTTTGTCATTGCAGAGGAAGACAATCTTAACGCCGCGACCCTCTACCAAGTCATTTATCTGACCAAAAAGGATGTTGTCGGAATCTGGCGCTCGTCGCTCAAGGTCATCAAGTACGAGAACCGTTTTGCTCCAAGTGAGTGCTGAAGCTAGCATTCCGGTTGTCAGATTGATAGAGACACCCGTTTTGCCTTTTATAGCATCCTGCACGTTCTTCAGCATCATGTCAATGAAACGACCATTGGGTGACTCAAGTCGTTCGCTTTTCTGTTTCTTGTACACATCCTGATTCTTCGGCATGATCTCCCTTGCACGTGCTGCCACGATTCTCGCATTGAGTTCTTCGGAAGTCGCCACTCCATATAGCGAGACACGCGTTAGATTCCATTCATTATTTGACAACGCTTCTCGTACATCGTTTTCGATAAGCCAAGTCTTACCACAGCCCCATTCGCCGGTGACCATCATCGCATATCGGTCACTGTCTGCCACGTAGTCGAGAATAGTATCAATAATGCCCTGCCTGTCTGACATGTATGTCTCTCCGTTCCTTGCTGACGGCTTTGTGATAATGATATATGCTGAGTCAGGATTCTGACTTCCGCAATAGTTTTACTCCGTTTGCCCCATTCTAGATGGGCAAACAGCGCCTTCGTGTTGAATGTTTTCATACGGCGCCCTGTGGACGGATACCTCCTGTTCCACAAGATGAACGATGAGTAGTAACCCCTGTTTAGTTTCAAGGCCCTCCTGTATCGTTGGTGCCGTCAAACAGGCCTGTGTTTTGTCAAGTAGGAGTTTCGGTTTGGGACTGCGGTGGGAAACTTGGACCCGAATGGGACAAGGAGGACACCGACATGTTCAGCACGGAGCAGAGAAGGATCGCGATAGAGACCTTCATCAAGTACGGCCACAGCTACGCCGACACCATTGCCGAGCTCGGCTACCCGAACAGGGCGACGCTGAGGCTGTGGTGGGGGGAGTACGAGTCGACGGGCGAGATCCCGGAGGGGAGGGGAACGCGGCGGTCGAAGTACACGGACGAGCAGATGAGGGCCGCCGTCGACCACTACCTCGAACACGGCAGGAGCCTCTCCAGGACGATGCGGGCCTTGGGCTATTCCAAGGGCAGGCAGACGCTGTGCGGCAGGTACAGGCTCGTCCTCGCGTTGCACGACGGGATGCAGACGGTCCTGTACGGGCTGTGCGCTGCGGGCTTCGCCCTCGTCGTCCGGGCCGGCCGCAACGGGCGCCGGGTAGGCACCGCGTGGCTGGCGCTCTGCGGGTTTTTTGTGCCACGTGTTTTGGGACAGCACATCGTTTGCAAAAAGCGTGACGGCCTACTCCCGCAATCTGCAATGTGGCATTTGACGTTTGGTGGCAATGCTTTCGCATGGCTGGTTTCGTTTACTTAACCTGTATACGGTTGGGTTGCCAAAGTAGTTCATTGGTGTGTCATGATCGACACGTCTATCTAAGTCAATGTAAGCTAAGTCTACTAACCCGTTACGCTATTCGGAAAGATGGGATGACACGCATGGCATACTCATGGAACGACACTTCCAAACCGGATGTAAGGTATGCGATTGTTGGCAACGGCTTCGACTTGGAGTGTGGCTTGCACACCGGCTACGATAGCTTTCTAAAGTTTGTGCGCGAGGACGGGTATGCCAGTCTTCCTGTGGGTGCGTCGCTGACGAACTCCATAGACTGGCAGGGTTTTCGGAGTCACAACTATTGGCTCAAGCGGTTCGAATCTGTTCAAATCGGGAGCGGGTGGGTTGACTTCGAAAATGAGATTGCCAGGGTTATCGTGACCGTCGAGAAAGGCATGGCTAATGCGAGCGCCATTCAGGCGTTCTTGGACGATGATATAAAGTGGAACTCCCTGATCAGATCTCTTTCCATTTTTGGTGAACTATACAACTTTTTTAAGGATGATGGTGCACCTATCCAATCGTACCGCGATCTTGTTAAGAGGTTGCTTGATGACCTTAGGTATCTTACCAGATGCCTAGAGGCGTATCTGCGCGATTATGTTTGCACGAAGCCTCCCAAAGAGACCGCAGCGACAAAAGCCCTCGTGAGGCGCCTTTGCGAGAGTGACCGAGCGCGTGTTATATCCTTCAACTACACCCGAACGTTTGAGCAAATGCTTAAGAGCAAGGGCGTCGACTGCGAGTTTTGCTATGTCCATGGCGCCATTGGGGACGGAAGCAAAAAGAACACAATGGTTCTTGGTGTCGACGCGAACGTTGAGCCGGATGGGGCTACCACTCCTGTGGAGTTCGGGCCTTTTATGAAGTACAACCAGCGGATATTTAAGCAAACCGACAACAGATACATGACTTGGTTGGATAATGTACGGTCGTCTCACGAAGGGATCCGTCAGCTCAAGGAGTTGGCAGATCGATTCGTGTTGGCACCTAGCAGCTCCGTCGATATGGGTGCAACCCTCGATCGAATTGAATACCTGAAAAGCGAGCTGAGAAAAGAGCTGCGAAAAAGCGAGGTCGTGGTTTTTGGGCACTCCCTCGGTCTCACTGACAGGGACATACTTAAGTCCTTTATTACTCTGCCAGACACGAGAACGGTTGTGTACTACCACGACGAGAAGTCTTTTTCCAGCCAAGTATCCAATCTGAGCTCCATCCTTGGTGCGGACGAGCTTATTACTCGTACGGGCGGCGAGGCAAGAACGCTAGAGTTTAGAGATCAACGCGAGCTGGTTTGATTGAGCTGCCCGCAATCGCGTTCGTCCTTTTCGGGACAAGGTCCTGATGCTTGCCCTCCGTGATCGCCCCTTGAACAGCTGGAATCAAGCGGCGGATTCCATTGGCATGCTGCCTAGCGCTTTTGTCTCCACCTTCTCGAAATGGAAATATATACTTGAAGACCGTAGGCCTGTTTATGAGGAGTGGACATGGAATTTGCCATAAAACAAATTGCCGACGTTTACAAAGCGAATATAACCCTCAACGGCATTACCGTGCTGGCAGGAAAGAACAACACCGGAAAGAGCACCGTGAGCAAGTCCCTCTGGTGTATGATTCGCTCTTTGGACAACATTGGAAAGCAGGTTGAGCACGAGCGCGGAGTACGGTACGCACGCATATTGGAAAGAATTCTTCATGAGTCGACCTACGACACCCCACTCGTACGCAACTCTTACGGCAAGGTGCTGCAAATGGCACAAGACTTCGCACGCAAAAGCGAGGGCGGTTCGCTCGATCCCGACTTGGTTAAGCGTGAGCTGCGAGAGTCGTTTCCAAGCCTAGGGGAAGAACCCCAAATTGGCCTGCTCTTCGAGGATGAGCTTAACGAAGGGGTTGACCGCGTGGCTGAGCTTGTGGAATTCTCCACCATTCCAAGCGGGGACATTGCTCGTGTCCTCCTACAAAACAGACTACTCAACGAGTTTCACACTCAAGTCAATAATGTGGATACACATTCTAAAGGCACCATGGTTTTGAAGCGGGGAAAACTTGAGTTCACAGCTTCAATCATTAACGATTCGGTCGTTGATTTTTGTGTTGGAACTGGTTTGCGGCAGACAGCGATCTACCTTGACGATCCGTTCGTGCTCGACTATTACTCGAGCACGGTGGCGAGACGTCGGCATGCAGACGCGCGCAACGAGGACCATCGATCTCACGCAAATGCGCTACTCCATCCAGCAGAGACATACGGCGGAGACGTACTCGGCTCAATCATGGCAGACAGAAAGATTGACGAGGTTATGGGAAGGTTAGACTCGGTCGTGAGCGGACTGACCGCGTCGAGCAGGAAACACGGAATCGTATACCGTCGGCCCGAGGGAAAGTCGGACCTTGATGTGCGCAGCATCTCTTCGGGAATGAAAACGTTTGCGGGCATCAAGACTCTCCTACATGAGAACAGAATTCACGACGGCGATATACTTATTCTCGATGAGCCGGAGAATCATTTGCATCCTGAGTGGCAATTAGTGTTTGCCGAACTCATTGTGCTTCTATACAGGGCGTTCAATCTAAGAATACTCCTTGCGACGCACAGCCCGTACTTCCTCCGTGCCATTGAGGTGTACTCCGCCCATTATGGGATGGCCGACAGATGCAAGTACTACCACGCCATGCATGATGAGGACGGCTCATTCTTCCAAGACGTTACGTTCGACACCGATGAGATATACGAGGACATGTCTGTTCCGTTCGACCTCCTTGATGAGCTCATGCCAGAGGAGTAGGGGAAATGCTCAACATCGATGCGCTAAATCAACTTGAAATGAGTAAAGTTGGGCCAGTTCAGAGTACGGTACGGGAAACCTCCTATGACGACAAAAACAATGAGTATATGGTTACTATGCCAGCGCCTGCTTTTGACATGGATGCGGCGATGCGTTCGTATGTCGAGTCGCTGCCAGGGCAGGACGGCTGTCCTCGTTCAATCGACGCATTGCTTTGCGGGGCGAATGGAAACTATTACCTTCTTGAGTTCAAAAACGGTTCAGTGAAAAAGGACGAGGTGCTCAACAAGCTCTATGCAACCCTCCTCATGTTGCAAGACGTGTGTTCGCTGTCACTTGACGATGCGCGGTCGGACTTCGTCTTCGTGCTGGTCTATGACAAGGCAAAACTTGGCGGACAAGGCAATGGCACGGGCTCCTCCGACAGACGGGTCAACGATGCTCGTTATTTCGGGCGCATTCGGCACAATGTCGCTAGGCACGCTAAGACTGATACGCGATCGGTGCCAAAGCGAATCAGGGGAATGGGAAATAGCATAAAGAATATTTTTGTAAAGGATTACATCTGCTGTGATAGAAGCGATTTCGAAGACGTGCTATCCGAAGCCTTGGTATCTCGTTGAGTCCTCCTTTGCCAGATCGGGGAGGACCCTTCGGTAGCCTCTACTGCCGCCTAGGTATCATAGCGTGGTCATATGTGCCCCCATTGTCGTTGCGTGAGCTTGTTGGATGCTGTGTAAGTGGACGCCCTTTCGTACTGGCAACACCGTCGAAGATCTAGTGGCGAAGTGCGCAATGAGCGCGAAGTGGACGTCGTCTTTCGGTTCGTACTTGCTGCGACCCACCTCCCCGACAGGCGTTACTATCCGTCGCACGAGAGCATACGGGACCGAGAGTAACGCGACGAGGTTCGAACCCGTGTTAGCGTCGGATTAATTTAGCCACCACCAAGAAAAAAGTCCTTGACATTCAGAAAAAAGTCCTTGACATTCACATAGACTCCAGGGCCTCGTCTATAATCTGCTGCAGGCCATCGTACTTGTCACTCATCCATCATTCCTCCTAACGCCGGCGCGTCGACAACAGGCATAGGGGAGGCGGGGCGGGTGCGGTGGCTGTTTTCCTTTGACTCAAATTGGTTGATTTAGTCCCTTGTGGTTGAATTCGCCCGACGCTAACAACGCAAAGTCGTACTCTCCTTGTTGTTGGAAGCAGTGCGCTGTATATCCTTGGTCTGCATAAGCGTGGTGTCTACGAGTTGCTAACGCCCTTCGCTTAGCCAGATTTCTCGAGGGCAACGAGCTCTCGGTTCTGCTGGTAAATGATGCGAAGGCGCGGAATCCGCTTATCGTACTCGTCGCAGGTGCGGCTGGAGCCGTCACCCAACCTGAACGGACACGCCCGCGTCACAATTAAGCAATGTGCCCTTGGACACACCTGGCCATGACCAGCCCTCTTTGGGCACAAGAGTTCACCCGAGGGTTGGTCCACAAGGCAACTGCCGAACGCTGCGCGGGCCATCGTGCCGTTCTGTTATCATTGTCATCGAGTGGCACTTCGGATGATTCGTCATCCGGGCCCTCGCGTATGTGAGGGTATCGGTAGTTGCTTGCATACCGCGAACATGGCTCCTGATCGCGTGCTTGGCACCGTCTGAGAGGGGCGTCAGTCGTACAAGTTAAATGGGTGCCACTCGCTTTCGAGTTCGGTCGGTCGACGTCTATTTGAGGGCGAGGCGCAACAATGCGCTCAGGCGATGCCTACAACACGCACTTCTCAAAGGAGGGCCTCGAGGAGATATATGCCCGCGACGTCGCGGGCCGCACGGCTGTCGGCAAGGATCGCGTGACGCCACAGCGCCTCGGTGATGAGCTGGATGGTGCGATAGAGACCATCCTACGGAAGGCTGACGGCGGGAGCTATCGGTTCACCAACTATCGCCAGCTGCTCGTTTCAAAGGGGCTGGGAAAAAACCCGAGAGAAATCTGCATCCCCTCAGCGCGCGACATGCTCGTCTTGGCGGGCCTCAAGGCCGTACTCGCCGATGTCCTCGGTCAGACGTGCCAGACGCCAAGGCCCCAACCAGTAATCGCGCGACTGCAACAGGAGATGGAATCGGGGCGCTTTGACCACTTCATGAAAATCGACGTGGAGGAGTTCTACCACTCAATAGATCACCAAACGCTCATGCATATACTGCGGTATCGGTTGCGCATTCGCAAGCCAGAGGTGCTCAAGCTGATACGCGCCGCCATCTCAACGCCGAGCTCACCCATGGATGCACCGAGCTGCCCGCCTCGGAAGGCGGGGCTTCCCGAGGGCCTGCCGATCTCGAACATACTCGCCAACGCATACATGTCAGGTCTGGACAAAGACTGCGCGAGCAATTCCCGCATTTGTTACTTCCGCTATGTCGACGACATCGTCATTCTGTGCGACTCGGCATATGCGAGCACGGCGAAGAGGTTCGTGCGCTCCCGTCTGGACAGACTCGGACTAAACACGAATCCGAACAAGCGGTCAAAGGGAACCTTAAGGTTGGATCGGCTTGAGTACCTTGGCTATGTGTTCGACGGGGCGGGGGTGGGCATTAGGAGGTCGTCCGTGCTTCGCCTAGAGCAGCGGATAGAGTCCCTCGTCAAGCAGTGCGCGCGCGGCCAACAGGCCAACCGCGAGCGGGCGCTGCTGGAGCTGAGTCTCGTTATCACAGGCTGCATTTGGCAGAGGGATGGCCACGACGAGCAGAGGTATGGCTGGGCCATGTACTACGCGCAGACAACCGACTACGCCTGCTTCGTGAAGCTCGACAGGACACTCAAAAAGATGGACGCCCGCTACAAGGCGGGCGTCGCAGGCGAGCTGCCAAGGTTCCGCCGCGTATACTTTGAGGTGAAGTACCGGTTGAGGCAAACGACGTACATCCCCCGCTATGGCCATGAGATGCCGACTGAGGAGAAGCGGCGCATTTTGGCCAAGCTAGGCGTTCCCATTGACGGTCGTGACGAGTCGTGGATCGACCGAGTATTCACTCGGCGGCTGCTGAGGCTGTGCCGGAAGCTGGACCGCGATGTCGGTGCGTACTGAACTCATGCAAACATGCGCTCGAAGAATGGAGCACTTGCCGATGGACGACAAGGGACAGATGATGCCAATAGGCTGGAAGCTTAGCGAGACGATTCGAGGGACGCGAGGGTGCCACATTGAGGCGGAGCGGCGCCTGCTTGCCCGTTCTGCACAAACGAGCCATGCGAACCTGTACTATGGCTGTTGGTCAGCGGTGCTAACCCTCCTGACGCTCGACCAGAGGTTCGCGGGCCTGGGCCTGCCCGCAGCGTGCTTCGCGACTACAGTTGCGCTTTGGGCCGCGTACGCCTCCGCAGAGAAATACGAGCTCCGCGCCCGGGACTTCTATTGCAGCTACCTGCAGCTCCAAGACTTGTGGAAGGAAGCCGAATGTGCCGAGGCGCTGCCGTCGGACAACCCCGTTCGTACAAGGGTCCTCGATGACGTTTGGGGAAGGTACTGCCAGGTGCTGGCATCGACGGAAAATCACACCGAGGAGGACTACATCAACTTTCTCGTCGCCGAATATGAAAAGAAGACCAGTGGGGATGCGACCGCCCAGATGACCGAAAGGCAGAGGCGGAAGAGGCTGTGGTTCGGAACGGTCCGCCTCCTGCGCTGGGCTGCGATATACCTCTTGGCTCCAGCCATATTGCTCTTCGCGTCGTCGATTGCGGCGGTCTTCGTATAGCACACTGTGAAAGTGCGTCTCTCAGAATGACGTCAGGCCCGCCCTTCCTTGGAGCCTTCTGTCCGGGCCGTGGAAGCGGATCGTCTCTGTCGGCTCGCCGATGTGGTCGATGATTGCTTGGGTGAGGCCGTCGTCGTAACGCCTCGATAGCCATCTTGCAAAGTCCTCCCTATCGTAGAAGGAGGTGGTTACCGTGTGCTTGGCTACAGAGCGGCTCGTCCGCCTCGGCGTCCAGGCTGTGGGCTAACGCGCTGATCTGGTCCTTGCTGAGCCGCTCGACCCCCATGGCCTTGGCCACCCTCTGCACCTTCCTCGTGCCCGTGCTGGTGGCGCACGTCTCGGCCACGGCAGACACAATGGCGAGGCTCACCCGCTGGTAGCGCTCGATCACGTCGTCGGGGAAGAAGCTGCCAGTGCGCAGCTTGGGGATCCTGAGCGCTGGCGTGCCGAAGCACGTGGTCAGCATCCTCTCTCGATAGCCGTTCCTGCTGTTCTTTGTCGCCCCGCAGGGCTGGTCCGCCTCGGCGCTCGTGATCTCGTTCACGACGGACTCGGCCGGCTGCCTCAGCAGCTCCCGCAGGTTTATGCAGACGTCCCCGAACCTCGGCATCGCTGCCACCCCGACGGCGACGTCGGCCGTCGCCTCGTCTGCAATGCTGTCCGCTGCGGTCATCACCTTTCTCTAGAACCTGTCATTGTGGTGATTTCAGATTCTAGGCGGTGGCCGCCTCACTTTCAAACGGCGGTGCCTGCGCAGGGCTTTCGCTTACACCAGCTTTTTCGACACGATCATCAATGCATTGAGTAACATACAAACAAACACAGCAACGAAATCGTTTGAACACACAAGGAGACACGATGCCCGGCCTGTTATATCCCGCATACCAGAAATTCTACAGTGCGCTGCGCAATCTAGTTCGGTTTGACAAGGAAGCTGACTTCTTCGATAACATTACTTGTCTGGACGGCTTTTTCTCGGAATATCGCAACGTCACCTTCGTCATACAGTCGCAGCTCAAGCACACGAATCACTTTAACCTGTACGAGCAGGCTCGCGACACCTACTTAAAGGACCACTGGTTCGTGGAGAAGCGCAACGAGACCATTAAGCAAGCTCCGTTCCGACTGGTCAAAAGCATCAGACTCACCACGTACTCCCCCTCAAACGAAATAGTAGTGAGCGAGCATGACTTCACTGTTGAGGATGACGTGCCACTCAACTCGCTCCGGAATCAGGTTGTTGCAGCCTTCTCCCGTTCGCCATTCCCCGAAGTGTTCTTCTCCGCTACATATTCATTCCACGAGCTCGATAGCGATATCGAACTGCTCGAGAAGCTACTCGCCGGTATAACATCCATGAGCGATTTCCTAGAAGAAATGGATCGTGGAATCAATGAGGAGTGCGTACCATGCGAGGAACTCAAAAAGCGGATCGAGAAGCTAATGCACGAACTCACCCTTCCACGGGACCTCTTGTTAGCAAACGACTACGTTTACCACAAGACCGACGGCCACTTCGAGAAGGCGGACAGAATTGCATTGCTAGGACCTGTCGGCGGTAAGTTCGTGGAACACAGGCCTGTCACCGAACTAACAAGGACGAAACGCTTTAACTACGATGGAACTGTATTCGGCACGTTCACCCTCATGCATGCAACTATACGCGCTGCAGACCCGAGAGCGGACATCATGCCTGCCATTCTCACTGTGTATGACAACGGAACCTACGACCTGGACGTATTCCATGCGAGCATCAAGACCACGGTGTACAGGAAGATCAACGAGACCGCCAAGGTCATCATGGGTGGCAGTGTAAAAGAGGTGTGTTATGTGTCGTTGTACGCCGTCCTCAACGCCACGCAAGACATTTCCGCCCATCACAACGAACGTATGCTGATGTCGACCTCCGACATGCTGGTGGTCGCTAGTGTTAATAAACAACTGGATGAGAAGGAATACGTATTCGACGGCGCTAAGATCCGAGGCATCAAATATGTTTCGGAGATAATGCGTAAAGGGCCGCAACACCAACTCCGAGCCAGTAAGCGTAATCTGTCTCCCATCCAACGGGCTTTTGCATCGAGGGATAATAGCGAGTAGCCTCGAACCGTCATCTTGACGAGCATGCACATCGCGCTGCGTGAGACCATGGGGAGGAGTGGGCGCTCGTAGCGCCAAGGCTGAATCCACCCTGAGACTGGCACGAGGATCATCCAGGTCGGCTCGTTGCCATCGCCAGCATAGAACGCAATACTCACGGTCGGATACTGACGAGGCTCGAGCGTCACGCCACGAGTCATTGACAGGGCGGACCTCGCAAGAAGTATCAATCTCCGTAACGGTGGACCGATGCTATGGGGCAATCATACGAACGAACACCACAATCACAAATTGTAGTAGCGCCAGATAATAAACTCGCAAACGAGAAACACCGATCGTGTCGGGAAAGTTGGTGCAACGGCCCATTTGCGAGGGGCGCGGCAAGCCATCATCGGGACAGCTCCGCTGCCTCTGACAGCTCGGGCTTCTCATTTTGCGCTGGCGCCAAGCGCCGTTCCGTTTCATCCATTTCGGGGGCACAAAATGTTAAGAATATCGAGATGTGTACGGTTTTACGGTGCCTAGTCGCCACAGGGCAGACATCACGCCTCGTATCGCTGCAGGTATAAGGGGGTGCGAATAGGTCCCCGAGGGGACCGGACGTACCGATATGCTGAGAAGCAAGGAGTATCCCGGCGGCTATGCCAATGAATTCGGGTCGGCCGTTGACATGATCATGGCACTCACGCCCGCCCGCGAGGACATCTCGGGTGCCTTCAGGAGGTCGGTTACGGCCTATCCAGAGCGGGCGGTTAGGGAGATTCTCGCAAACGCGCTGATACACCAGGACCTGGGACTCTCGGGCAATGGCCCCGTCGTCGAGATATTCTCCAACCGAATCGACTTCACGAACCCGGGCAAGTCTCTCGTTGACCTCATGCGCCTCGTCGACAACCCGCCGAAATCGCGCAACCAGAGGCTTGCGAGCCTCATGAGGCGCTTCCGCATATGCGAGGAGCTCGGAACCGGATGGGACAAGATTATCCAGTCGTGTGAGCTGGCGTTCATGCCGGCGCCCAAGGTGACCGAGTACGATGACGCCGGCGGCAGCATGCGCGTCTCGCTGCTGTCCTATGCCCCCTTCTCCTCGATGGGACAGCTGGAGCGCATAATGACGTGTTACTGGCATGCCTGCATCTGCTTCGCTAGCGACGTGCCTATGCGAAACCAGTCCCTCCGCGCGCGGTTCGGGGACGAGGCGCCGAGTGCTTCGTCCATATCAAAGCTCATAGCCGCGACAGTCAATGCCGGCCTAATTAAGCTCTTTGACGAGAGCGCGGCCCCGCGTTTTAGGCGTTACGTTCCCTTCTGGGTGTGAGCTTACTTTCCCAAACAGGTCAAAAACTAGCCGATAGACAGTGTTTTCGCAGGTGAGTGGTCTCTTCTTTTACTTTCCTCATATTTTCCTAGGAGTGTGACAGAATCTAGATGTTGCGTCAAAATGGCATGATTCTGTTGCATCGCACTACATGTTGTATGTCTTTACTTTCCCAATAAGGTTGGGCTGCCTTTTTGTCCTCTGATGGTCAGTTCGCCGTCTCCTAGGCGGATGTCCGTATCCCAGTGATGCGGAGACGTCGTCGACGGTTTCACGGGCAAGGAAGCGCTCCCTCGGCTGCGCGTCGAATTCGCCGAGCGCCATGGCATCCTTTCGTGACAACGAATCCGCCAAACTGAAGTCGATGACACGGGCTCGAGTGCGTGGTAGTGCGACGTGACCGTGAGGGCGCTACGTTCGGGCACGGGAAATCCTATCACAAGGGGTGGGGCTCATCTCGCACAATCGTTTCACACCGCAGACTCCCAGTTGCTACATTGAACGTGGCCGTGTGCCGCGGGAATCTCCACTCGCTCGGAATGCGGACAGGCGGCTCTCGCCGATACGTTGCGGTTCGGGGAGGCTCAGTCCGACGAGGATTACGTTATCTATGCGTCCCTGCACCTGCTGGGTGAGGACGGCACCGACTAGGGGGTTCTGACCAAGGATGGTAAAGCAATCGAGGCGACCGCGAACGTGCGGTCAGTTGACGACGGCAGGGTGCTGCGCCTTCCGATTACGTTCGACGCGAGAGGCATGGAAGGCAAGACCGTTGCATGCTTTGTCATTCGAGAACTTGATCGAAGGCGAGGATTACCGACTCAACGTCGTAATCGCCGACGCCAGTATGGGCGAGCCGTTGCGCGACGGGTCCGGCAAGGAGATTGGCATGATGGGTAAGAGGCGCGACGAGATGCTGACAGACAGCTTTGACACCGCCGAGGACAGGATGATCGCTGACCTCCTCTTCTACTGGATGAATGACGGGTCCCACAGCATTCCCGACGATCTCTACATCGACTCCTTTTCAGATGCGATTCCGAGGTACAGGCGGGGGTTCAGGGAGATCTTCGAGCGGGCTGGTCACGGTGCGCACTACGACATGATGATGGGGGTTGGCTCTCAATCGTCGAGCCAAGAGGTGGAGTGAGATACGCCCTCGATTGAGGTGATGGGCTCCTGCTTGCACCATTGCAAACAGTTGGCATGTAAGGCAAATCTGCGATGCGCGCGCTCTTCCTGCCGGGTCTGGCGAAAGCAGATCGTTCCTGTTGCCGCCCCTCTCGGCCTGTGCTAAACTCGCAATACACAAATCATACACAATTACCTACACAAGGGAGCGCACATGGCGAAGGAGCGACTCGATCTCATGGTCGACGGCAAGGTGAAGAGGATGCTTCGGGACGTGGCTGCCTCCGAGGGGATCTCCATGTCCCAGCTCGTGGAGGTGATGCTCACCGAGCACCTCTCTGCCGACGGGGAGCCCGCGGGACCGGCGCACGCCGTGGGCGACCTTCTCTGGATTCAGAAGCTCCAGGGGGAGTTCGAGCGGGCGATGGAGCTGGGAAGGATTCACTCGTTCCGCAGTTGGGCCGGGTCCACTGGTCACGTGCGTCCGTCCGAGGGTGACGGACCAGTCGTGCTCTTCGTCGGCAAGAGCGAGGACGGCTACCGTGAGGGAGACGTGGTGGTCGACTGGTATGCAGACGGAGCAGACGTCGGAATCCTCTCGACCTACGACTGCGTGCTCAAGACCGTCTGCGTTCGCTTGGAATGGACGGACGGCGAGGACGGGTCGTTCATCCCGTACGGCCTCCTCGTCTGGCCAAAGGAGGGGGGTGGCAGGATTCAGGACCCGCTCTTCGAGTGGAAGTGTCCGACGAGATGGCGGGCCAAGGCGCCTCTCGATGTTGCCATAGGACGCCAGGGAGAAGCAGACACAGCTCTGGCCAGCGGGCGAGAAAGCTGAGGCGTCTGGCATGATCACCATAGCGAGGGGCCCGCACGGCGAGAGGGTCCACGTTGACGACACGGAAAGCCGTTGCGACTACACTTGCCCCGTTTGTGGCACTTTGCTCGTTCCTCACAAGGGCGATGTGCGTCGTCATCACTTCAAGCACAAGGGCGACCACGCCTGCGTTGACTCGTGGGGTGGAACGTACTGCGACTCCGAGTGGCATCACGCCTGGCAGGAGCGATTCCCGCTCGACAACCGCGAGGTTACGCTTGCGCTCGGCTCGGTTCGGCACAGGGCGGACGTGATCGTAGGGCAGACGGTCGTCGAGTTCCAGCACAGCAGACTCGCGAAGGAGCGCTACGACGACCGCAACGCGTTCTATGGCGACCTGGGCTACAAGGTTGCGTGGCTCTTTGATCTGCGGTCTGCCTTCGAGGACGGCAGCATCGTGCTGAGGCCTGATTCCCAGGTCGACTCCCGCGGGTTGCAAACGGCGTTCCAGTGGGACAACCCAAGGGAGGCGTTTCGCGCTTATGACCCTTCCGACGGAAGCGTGGACCTCTACTTCCAGCTTGAGGACGACGTAGATGACAGGCCGTGTATTGTACGCGTCGTCAGGACGACGAAGGGTGGGTTCGAGGAGTTCGAGACGTTGCCGTGGCTTACTGCCGAGGAGTTCCTTGCACTGACGGGTGAGCGCGAAGGGGAGTTCCCTCCGCCCGACTGCTCTCCGCTGGAACCTCGCGAGGACTACCTCCGCTTCAAAGAGCGATTTGACGTCTGTCTGGACGCCCAGCAGGAGCGTGCTGCACAGTCCGTGGACGGCGCGACACTTCTGCTCGCCGTGCCCGGCTCCGGAAAGACCACGACCATGGTGGCTCGTCTGGGATACCTGACCTTGGAGCGCGGGATCGATCCCCGGTCTATCGTTGCGGTGACGTATGGCAAGGATGCGACGGAGGAGATGCGCCGGCGGTTCGTGCGGCAGTTCGGAAACCAAGAGATCGCGAACGCCATCACCTTCTGCACAATCAACGCGCTTTGTAGGGGCATCTATCACGAATGGTGCGACAGGAAACCGGGTCGTCGGTCCAAGAGGAAGCTCATTGAGGAGGGAGCTGCTAAGCGGCTGCTCAGGGACATCTACGGGAAGCTCAAGAATGGATTCGTCTCCGAGGACGAGCTCATAGACCTGTCGACGAGGATCTGCTGGGTGAAGAACAACATGCTCGAGCCTAGCGAGCACCCCTGGCTGGACGAGGACATCCCTCACTTCATCGAGATGTACGAGCGGTACTGCGACCGCCTCAAGAATGATGGGATGATGGACTTCGACGACCAGATGCGCTTCGCCAAGTATGTGCTCGAGCAAGACCAGGAGCTGCTGGAGAGGTGCCGGCAGCGATACCGCTACTGGTGTGTGGACGAGGCGCAGGACACGTCGCGCATCCAGCACCACGTCATCCGCATGCTCGCCGGTCCCGGTGGGTCAGGCAACGTGTTCATGGTGGGCGACGAGGACCAGAGCATCTACGGCTACAGGGGTGCGTTCCCGGAGGCGCTTCTGAGCTTTACAGTCGACTACCCGAACGCACGCGTCCTGAAGATGGAGACCAACTACCGCTCTGGCGAGGAGATCGTGTCCGCGGCCAATAAGTTCGTCAGCCACTGCAAGGGGCGCATCGACAAGCGCATGGTGTCGGCCCGCGGTACCGTGTCGTCTGTCCAGATCGAGGAAGTCGGAGACCGCATCGATCAGTTCAACGCTGTCCTCAGGCTAATTCTCGAGCACCAGGGCGCCGGGGGCGGCAAGCTTGCGGTGCTGTACCGCAACAACGCCACGGCCGTTCCGCTCGCAGACATCCTCATCCGGGAGGGTGTCGCCTTCACGATGGGCGGCAAGGTCAATACGTTGCTCACATCGCCGACGGTGATGGACGTGAAGGCCTTCATGCGACTTGCGATGGACCCTGGTGACGAGAAGGCGTTCATGCGGGTTTACATGAAGGGCGGGGATGGGCCCGTTGCCAAAAGGGACGCGGAATGGGCGTGCAAGAACGCGAGGAGGAATCAGGCAAGCATCCTCGACGCGTTCGTCGACCAGATGTCCAGCTATCGCAAGGGATGGCAGGTCAGGAAGGATTTGCCGAAGGCGATGAGGCTGTCCTCACTCGTACGAGGTATAGCAGATTTACCTCCGCTTGCCGCCATCGAGCTGCTGCTCTCGGGCGGATATGGCGACTGGCTCGATTCCAAGGGCAAGAGCGCCCATAACGTCGAGCTCCTGAAGCCCATCGCGGTCCGCGAGACGACGCTGGCGTCCTTCCTGCACCGCCTCGACTTCCTGGGAGGTGAGCATGGCAAGACATGGCCCGACCACCGCGTGTCGGATGCCGTGACGCTGGCGACCACACACGCATGCAAGGGGCGCGAGTTCGATACGGTCGTCGTTATTGATGCCATTGATGGCGTGTTCCCCTCGGAGCGGGCTGACCCGCTGGACTACGGGAAGGACAGGGCGAGGGACTGGCAGGAGGAGCGCAGGCTCTTTTACGTTGCGATGACCCGTGCGAAGGATGAGCTAATCCTGTTGCGTCCCGCCGACGAGGACACGCCCTTCGTGGACGAGGTCGTGTCCCGCCCGGCAGTGCAAGTGACGTCGGCGTATGCGGGCCTTGGCTCGCAGATGACCGTGATAGGCGAGTCAATTGACGATGGGCCGCACGGTGTCGGCGGGCGCGTTCTCCCCGTGCGTCCTAACCTTGGGGTTTCGGTCCCCAAGCCGAAACCCGTGCGTCAAGTGTCGCGTTACGACGTGGATACATGGCAGATTGTCGAGCGTAGGGGCGAGGCGTATTGCCGGGCCGAGAACGAGGGAATGAAAGCGGAGATAACGCGCGGGCCTGCGGGAAAGACGGTGGACCTGCACGTGCCCTGGACCCGTGACGCAATCATGGATGTCGCCGAGCACGTTGAGGGGCTTGCGCAGGGCTGCTCAGAGTTCGTGGCACACGTCGACGTCACGGGAGCACAGCTGGGCGGGAGCGTGCGATACGATGCAACGGAGGGCGATGCAGTCAGATTCGTATTCGAGGATGGGCAGCCCGCAGAGGCCCTGTCCAGGCTTGTCCAGTCGCTTGAGTCCCTGGCCGGGATGGGGACGCTCGTCGTGTTGGGATGCAAGCCGCCGGACGGCGCCCGTGGCGAGAGGCTGGTGCGGGAGGTCGATGGGCATCTGAGAACGATTTTGGTCAGCGCCGAGATCTATGAGTGATGATCCTTGAACAAGCGCGCTTTGCGTTATGGCCGTGTGTCCGGTAGTGTCGGGAAAGCTGGCGTAGCGGCCATTTCGTGGGCAGTTCGGCCAACTATCCGGAACCTCTAATCACTGCCCCTTCCCAAACAGACGCCGCGGGCGGCCAATCGTCGTTCGGCCAGCCAGGCTTTCGTCCAGGTCGGGGAAAGCGTCCATAGCCCATCACCGCAGAGGCATGAGTCGAACCCCTCGGGGCGCGTCTTCCCAAAAAGTGTATGCTCGGAGGCTGTTTCATTCGCCAAAACGGGGTTTGTGTACGGAATAAAGGGCTCCGAAATTACGGGGGTTGTAAAACGGTACCACCTACCTGCGGCTTTGCGGGGCTTCTTGCGGCCCATACGGCGATTCGAGCCTCCAAAACCGTACACAAACCCCAAAACGGCGAATGAAACGACGTTCGAGCATACACTTTTTGGCTGGCGCGGCCTTGAGCTGGAGGTTTCGAAGTAGCATCGCCGACCAAAGAGACGGAGTTGCCCGCGCATGTCGATCTGACTGGCGTGGCGGGGCTGGCTGTTCGTGGGGTTAGGCTAAGGGAAGCTTCATGTGCTGCGACTCAATGCGTCGTGGCTGTCGGTGGCCGTGGTCCGTATTGTTGGGCAATAGTTAAGCACTATGGCTGATCAGAGCCATCTCCTAAGATTGGAAAGACGCTCTTGTCATGCAGTGGACTGTCCCAAACTCAATCGGCTACCTTTTTTATCTTATGCTTTATGCTTGTACGACCCTATCGATGGGTTGGTTGTTTGGGTGCGAGAAACGCATATCGCCAAGATTTCGAGCGACCTCAAGAAGGCGTATGCGAAGCGTGTCAGAGGGTGTCCTCGTTTGGTGGCTTATTTGCCGTTGTGGCTGGATTTATGTATAGTGTGAGCAACATAGCGTGACGCTAAGTCTTGGAGCCTATATGGGTACACGGAGGGAACGACGAAGAGCACCCACTTATTCGCTTGAGAGTGTGAAGAGACTCGTTGAAGAGGGGAAGGTACGCATTGGTTCTAGGCCAAGAGTTTTTATCCGCAATCGGGTGGGCCGGTTTGATACAAAGGCCTTTATGCAAGAACTATTCGAGGCACTAGATCCGGACGACTTTTACAAGACAGAAGAGCTCAACGTATTGCCGGGGACGTGGGCCGATGTGTATAAGTCGATTCCATTCACTGACGCTGAGTCCGGGGAGACGAGCGATTGGTACCTTAAGTTCTACGTTGAAGGCGACTATCTTCGTGTCCATGTGCTGAGTGCGAACTATGACGGGTACATCCACTAGTTTTTGAAGGGGTTTTGCTATGCGGTGCTCCGTGTGTGGCTCTTCCATGAGTGAGATAACTGGAGCGATAACAGAGACGGTTAGAGGCGTTCCTACTACAGTAGATGGCATTCACCATTTCGTTTGCGATGCCTGTGGGGAAATCGAGATGGATTTGGACAATGCCGACAGGCTGTCTAGAGAGCAGATGAGGCAAGTGGCAAAAGCGAAGGGAATTCTTTCGCCTGATGAGATTCGGGGAATAAGGAAGGGCCTAGGCTTAACGCAGGAGGAATTCCAGCGCCTGCTCGGAGTGTCGAGTCCCGCCGTCTCTCGATGGGAAACGGGTGCCATGCTCCCATCGAAGACTACTGACAATCTGATGCGGGTTATTGCGGAGGTGCCCGAGGCGGTGGCGTTTCTTATGGACAGGGAGCCTGACATAGAGTTTAAGGTGAAGATTGCCTTGGATGACCCTGCACCCACAGTGCGGTACGTGAGAGAAGTTACGAATGGCCACGTATTTGACATGAAGTTCATTGACCCTATCTTTCCCGAGGACCAGACTATCACTCGTGAGTTCTACATCGTGGGCATCAGGCATCATGCCGGTTGCTGCGGATCGGACTGCAATCGTCTTCCACGGGTCAAAGAGGGGGACGAGGTAACGCTGCGGCCAGAGCCTGACAACGCGTTCGACGAGTTTGCTCTTACGGTCCACACGCAGGAAGGGGAGATGCTTGGGTATATCCCGAGGTATTACAGCGAGGGCATCTCGGCCAGGCTTGCCGTAGGGATGACGTATGAGTGCGAGGTAATCGAGATTGACCATGAGCATAACTGCGAGGTCTGTCTAAAGGTGCGGCTTTCGATTCCGAGGGAAGAGCCGGCATCTTGATGCGGCCACGCTTCTTTGAGCTTGACTGTCTGTACTAGACCATACCTAAGGGGCGGGCCTGCATGAGCATGTACGACCGTGATTGGTACCGAGAGCTTATACGCGAAGAGCGAGAGCAAGCTCAGCGGCAAGAGCAAGGCAAACGGCAGGGGCAAGCCCGGCGGCGGGAGGACGCGACCGTAACGGGCAGTCTGGCCATTTTCGTTTGCACTGCCCTTACGCTTGCGTCGGTGGCCTTATCGTTGAGGGTTTTTGTGGGGGATCCATTGCCTTCGATGGTTGCTGTTGCCGTCAACGCTTGCGCGTTTGTGATGGTCGGCAGAGAGAGGGTGCGTGGCCACAAGGGAATGGCGAGCGTGGTGGCACTGGTGGTGAGCATGCTTGGATTCTCGTTTTCGTTTGTGCTTTCGTTCTTTCTTCTGTATGCCCGTTTGGGTGCGTGACGGCCAGGGGGGATTGCCGTCGGTTCCCGTTGGCCGCGGCGATGGCTCGCGAGCTTGGCCGTGGCGGACAGCGGCCTCGTGTTGCCGGTAACCCGACACGTGCCCGGTTGCTCACTGCAGATGTAGACGGAATCGCCACAGGCGAGAGTCTACGTTATGGAGCCAGAAGGGCAGCTAGACAACTTGCGGGCATGGTCTCGTGGGTGTCCGTTGATGCCGTCGGGGCCACGGCATGGGATATTATTGGAACGCTATCCAGTTGGTCCCTCAAGGCGCGTCTCCCCAAAAAGTGTATGCTCGGAGGCCGTTTCATTTGCCAAAACGGGGTTTGTGTACGAAATATCGGGCTCCGAAATTACGGGGTCGTAAAACCGCGCCCCCTACCTGCGGCTTTGCGGGGTGTCTTGCGGCCTATACGGCGATTTGAGCCTCCAAAACCGTACACAAACCCCAAAACGGCAAATGAAACGGCCTTCGAGCATACACTTTTTGGCTGGTGGCCGGCAACCGCGTCCGTGAGCGACCATGCGGGCATGATTGGGGTGCCCTTGCCCGCTCGAGCGGCCGTCCCTATCCATGTTGCGCAGCATTGCCTCGCAGTTTGCGCTCACGGTTCGTACGAGCTCGGGACCTATCCTGTCAACTCCAGCGATATGTGCACTTGCGGTGACGACATCACCAACCTGCTCGAGTATGTCGCTTGCCAGCTGAGCCATGGCGGCGCGGCACGCTTCGGAATCCAGGTTGTTGTTCGAGGCGAACCTGTCGATGTTCGATCCGGTTATCCTGCCGAACGCCTTCCCTCTCCCAATGGACATGGCCGCATGACGTTGCTTGCGCGTCAGCGCCCAATAGGGCAGGACGCTCGCCACGTCATGAGGCGGCGCTAGGAATGTGTCGTCGGCATGCAGGTGCATGAGGGAATAGTTCTTTGCGTGGGCATCGGTAGCGCCAATCAGGTAGTTGAAGAGGAGGGCGCGAACGAAATCGGTGATGCTGCGTCGCGACTCGTCTGCGCTAAGTAGGTAAATAGTCTCCGAGGGAGTCGGTTCGTACTTCTACGGTGTCGGCGAGACGATACCTGGAAGTGCGCTAAGGTATGACCGTATGGTTATACTGACGGGTGAGGTTACGCAATGGCAGAGTATGCGCTTATCGATGGCATTGAATGTGTGCTGGAGGAAGTGGTCGAGCACGCTGTCTCGGGTGAGCGCATTTGCATCTTTGCAACCACCACTGGTTCGCGCAGGTACGTTACGCATGACGAGTGGATCGAGGCCTCGGCTCGCTTTGAGTCCCATGCCCAGCAGTGGGGAATAGTTACTTCGCAAAGCCCACCCGCACAGAAGATCGCGCTCTTTCGCTCCCTCTTTCGTGGGCGCACCGACGTCTTTGCCCGCGGGTATCTCGGCAAGGATGGCAACATCCGCTATGGTCCCGTTTGCGCTCATGGGCGAACGAGCCAATGCCCGCGATGGACACGCGCGCGACGCGGCCTCAAGTGCTCGGATTGTCCCAACCGCGATTACGTGCCGCTTTCCGACCATGACCTCAACAGGCACTTTACTGGCGCCGACCCAGAGTATCGCGACGTTGTTGGTCTCTACGTGCTGGATGCGGATTGCTGCACCCATATATTGGTGGCCGACTTTGACAAGGACGGATGGCAGCAGGAGACGGTGCGATACTGCGCGTCGTGCGCCAAGCATGGTCTGATGCCAGCGGTGGAGCGCTCACGCTCTGGAAATGGTGCCCATGCGTGGCTCTTCTTTGCTGAGCCGGTAAGCGCCAAGCGAGCAACGCGTAGGCTTTGCCATTGATTGGTTATTCCAGAGCGAGCAGGCACACGCGCGGCAGACACGGACACGGAACGAGAAGCCCCGCCCCAGCTTTTCGCACTTGAGGTAGTTGAGGCGGACGAATAGGGGGTCGCCGGCCCCAGAGCGCGGCGCCGTGGGATCGCGTTGGTAGCGCTAGGCGACAATGTCGCGACACGAAAGCGACATCATGTCGCGTCTGTGTCGTCACCGGTGTCGCGCAGGACGTACTGGCGGGCGTCGTTGAGTCTCACGTCGAGCTGTCCGCTGTCGCGCAATGATTTAATCCAGCGCTGCGCGGTTCTGATGGAAACGTCGCCCACCTTGGCGAGCTCGGAGGTGGTGAGGGATCCGTCGCGTTCTATGATCGACGCCACGAGGGCGAGGACCGCATCTTGCCCTGATCCTGCCGCCGTTCGCTCCACGGGCACGCTCGCGCGGAAGATGTCGCCGTCTACGAGTGTGGCGACGCGGCCGCTGTAGAGCCGCGAGAACTTGTCCAGGTTCCTCATGCCGCTGCCCAGCTCCTCGGCGCGTCCTATATTGGCGAACACGTCGGCGATGGTGGGGTTCTTGGGCATCGGGTTGAAGTCGGAGAGCGTGATGCGCCCCTCGTAGAGCGCCCGGCTCGCGTTCTCGGTCCGGATGCCGCCGGCATCAATGATGAGCTTGGCAGGGAACGGGCTCATGAATTCGCGGTGGATGAGCAGGTTCGAGACGAGCTCGCGTACGATGATGTCTCGCGCGCTCTTGCGCTGGTCCCCGTCGAGTACGAACTTGTCGGGCAGGTGCTTCCTAGCGAAATCCGAGAGCAGGTCGTACGCCTCGATGAGGTTCGTCCTCACCACGAGTCGGTCGTCGTAGCGGTCGGTGTCGCTCATTCGGCATATGGCGTCTGTCTTGTAGGCAGGGCACACGTCACCTATGACGTCGTCGTCTCCCAGAAGGAGAATCGCGGCAAGCGTGAAGCCCTCCTCGCCGGTGGTCCTGTCCTTGGCGTAGAGCTTGGCGCTCCGCAGCATCGTGGCGTCGTTGAGAGAGCCCCAGTCGTGGTCGGGCCTCCTCGCGACGGCCATCTGGCGCATGCGTGCGATGAGGTCGGGACGGAGGTCCCCCATCCCCACGTAGGGGTAGATTCTGCGCTCGGAGAAGGTGTTCTGCTTTCTCAGGTACATAAGCGAAAGCTGGTCGACGCCCGCGATCTTCACGTCCGCGTCGGCGAGTCGGTCGTAGACGGTGCCCTTGTAGCTGTAGACGGCAGGTCCCATAGGCACCCACACACGGATGATCACCCTGTCGTCGTAGTTGACGTCCTCCATCTCCACGAGTGGGGCGGGACGGAAGACTTGCGGGTTGTTGAGCGTCTTTGCGATGCTTCGCTTGATGTCCCGTGTGGCGTTGCGGGCTACCCCCACAACGGTGCCGTCGTCCTCCACCCCGAGGAGGATGTTTCCTCCCTGGCGGTTCGCGAACGAGCAGACCGTCTCGAAGAAGTCCCTGTCGGGCTTGTTGCTGCAGCGCTTGTACTCCGTGGATATCCCCTCGCCTGCCCTAAGGTGGGCCTCGAGCTCCCGTTGGTCCATTGCGCCTCCCGTCTCGTGACGTGTCGTATGCGACAATGTCGCGACATACATGCGACACTATGTCGCCGTCAGTATAACCTATGCGGTGTCGCGACACAAATGAATGGTCATGGTGAGGAATCACACGGAACCTCATTGTTATCAACGGTTGAGTTCGCGACTCAACTAGATCGAGGAAGCTGCTTTGCAAGAAGTGATTCGCCGCCTGGACACCGCTCGCTCTTCCAGGCGGGCGAGACGGGCGCTAGGGATGATTGAGTCGTACCTTGCGCCGTTGGGCATGCGCGGTGAGGATCTGCTGGATTGCACGCTGCTTGTGGTGGGGCTGGCGGACTATGATGCGGCGGAGGAGTTCGTGTGCCGGTACGTGGGATGACGCTGCGCGATTGCGTTGGTAGCGTTTGGGGACGCATGACGACGTTTTTTGCCCCTCATGCGTCCCCAAACGCTACCAACGTAGAAGGATGGTAGTATTTCGGGACACATAGGGGCCTCAGGAGCGTCCCATCTGTCCCCAAATGCTGCCATCCTACCGCTCTGCCGGTAGTCCACAGCCCATCGAATTGAAGAACTCAATCCTTGGAGAGCTTTTGGACCTTCGTCGCGCCCTTTGACGAGTCCCATGACTCCGATTGCAATTTGCCTACCACGTTTACGATGGCTGCTCGAGCCGCCGATCGAAATCCCTGCGGGCATAGAGCACGCGGACTACGGTGACCGTCTCGTCCTCCTCGGATACCCAGAAGAAAGCCAGATAGTTTCCCACCCTGAGCTTGCGATACTCGTGCTTGAGCGGCCTGATAGGCGCATGGGCTGGACAGCGCGTTGGGAGATGTCCGAGTGATGCGATGCCTTTGGTCAAGTCCTGAGCCAGTTTTTGAGCAGCAGAGGGGTTCTTGAGCTCGCCCGCGACGTAACCAACGATGTCTTCCATATCATGTAATGCAGCTGGCTGTACGATTACCCTGTAGTTGATGGGCATGGCTATCCTGCCTTGGAGACGGAATCGATGCGGGCGCGCAGCTTGGCAAGCACCTCGTCTGGAGAGTAGCGCTCCTCCGTGAGCGTGGCCTCGACCTCCGCCTCACGCAGGGCGGTATAGACCTCGCTCTCAAAGGCAAGCGCTTCGTAGGCATCCATGCTCATAACAACCATGTCGCCGGATCCGTTCTTCGTGAGGAAAACGGGTCGCCCCGTCTCGTGAACGTCTTGCGAGATACTCGCAAAGTTGTTGCGGAGGTCCGACACGGGCCTGATGCTCTTCATGGTAATCCTCTTTCCCTCAAAGCTATCATAATTATGATAACACAAGGGAGACTGCTGGGTGACGAGGTGGTCGTGCGGGGTATTGTCCGCGCATGTGCGAATGAAACGGGATTTGAGCATACACCTGACGGCTGGCTGCCGTGGTCAAGGGTGTGGCTGTGGCCACCCTGTTCCTGCTTGGCGCGATGATTGCGCCGCGTAGCGTAAAAACCCGAGCGACTCGGCAACAAATGTTCCAACGGAGGTCGTGTCGCAAGACGCGGATAGCAAGCGGACAACGCGGGCAGTCAATCGTCGTTTAGCCAGCCAGGCCCTCCGCCAGGATGCGGAGAGCAACCATGATTCACCACTGAAAAGTCATGGCTCGGGCCCTCAGGACGCGTCTCACGAAAAAGTGTATGCCCGAAGGCCGTTTCATTTGCCAAAACGGGGTTTGTGTACGAAATATCGGGCTCCGAAATCACGGGGTCGTAAAACCGCGCCATCTACCTGCGGCTTTGCGGGGTGTCTTGCGGCCCATACGGCGATTCGAGCCTCCAAAACCGTACACAAACCCCAAAACGGCGAATGAAACAGCCCCTGAGCATACACTTTTTGGCTGGTGGCCGGCAACCGCGTCCGTGAGCGACCATGCGGGCATGATCGGGGTGCCATTGCCCGCTCGAGCGCGCGTCCCGCCACCTGTGCCTGCACGCCGGCCCGGTCCGCGGGCGTGAGTATCCACACTACCAAAGGCCCACGATTGGCGCTAAATCTGGATGATCCCGACCGCAATGGCCTGAGCGTTCCAATCGACCAGACGCGATGACATGAGATAGGCTCGTAGTCTCCCTCTTGGGCAAGCACCGACGCGACGTCGAGTGGCGAACAGATCTGCACAGCGCCCGGGCAATCTCTCCCGAAGTATTCCAGCAGTTCGAAGGGGTTGGTCGCACTGCATGATGCCTCGCGTGCCATGCTCTGCCGTACGCGGGAGTTGTCGGGAAGCAATCCCTCTATCCATGGGACGAGGACGTCGGTATAAAACGGGCCGCTTCCCACTGGCATGCGTACCGAAAGGCAGGGCCCCGTGTATGCCGTGTCAGAGTGGAAGCTCGCGTGCTACTCGCGCGTCCTCTTCCGCGTGGGGTGTCACTCCGCGACGGGGGACGAAGCTTATCTCGAGCCCCAAGGCATCCAGTACCTGACTGATGGTTTTCAGCTGCATGCCTTGGTTGTTGCCGTTCTCTAGGTTGACCACCGTGTGTCGGGAGACCCCGGCGCGCTCTGCCAGCTCTCGCTGTGACAGACCCACGCGCGTGCGGTGGTGATATACGGTGTCGGCGACGATACCTGCGGTGTCTGTCATGATTCCCCCTGGCTGATGTTCATGTTTATGAACATCCTAGCACAGATTTGCACAGTAGCCGTGGGCCGGCAGGACGCGGTGCCGTAGATGGACTCTGGTATGTCTCCTAGCCGGACGTTGAACATACGCTGCCTCTCTTGGTGGGAATTGCTCGCAAACGCCCGGCTGGAAGGGCGTGCTGCTATACTGACATCTGAGAGGAGCCAGCATGAGAATTTGGTGTGACGCACACGACAACCTCATCACCGACGAGCAACTCATTCGCTATGTGGCCACGTTCGGCAGCCTGTCTGCCGCCCTCGAGGAGGGTGACGTGCGTCTTGTCACCTCTTCCGACGAACTTGCGAATCCCGTCGAGGCCCCGAAGCGGGACGGAAGGAGGCGGTCCCATGCGCCCCTCTCTACGTACCTCTGAGATCGGGCGATGCTATATGGCGCTATGCGCCAGATGGCGTGACCTGGGCGAGCCCGAAAGATGGTTGCTGATAGGCTCCTTTGCCGTCGACTTCGCCTACCACTCGGGTGGCTTAGAGAACGATCGGATCTCCCTGCGCGACACACGCGAGGTGTTCGACCGCGATGGCGTGTCGGCCTACACCGGTGACGTGAGGACGCTCTTTGAGCTGGCAAACCTCAAGGCCATGTGGTCGTGGACGTGCGAAACGCTCCCAGCGGGGTTCTCCTTCGACACCGAGGAGCTGCTCTTTTGCCACGAGACCCTCACACATGGTACGTATGACCAGCGTCGGTGGTCGCTAGGCGAGCGTCCGGGAACATTCAAGCGCCATATGTTTGAGGTAGCGGACGGTGTGGGGGACCTTCCTGATGACGTTCCCGAGTCGGTCGATTCGCTGCTCCATGAGGTGCGAGATGCCCTTTCCACGACGCGGGATGCATTGGGGAGTCTGGCTGTTGCGGCGTTCCTGCACGCCGGCCTGGTTGACATCCATCCCTTTGCCGATGGCAACGGGCGTGTCGCGCGCCAGTTGACCAACATGGTGCTCCTGAGCGAGTGTCTGCCGCCAGTACTGGTTCCTATCGAGGACCGTATGGCGTACTTCGGCGCCCTCGACGCCTATCACTACGACGACGAGCTCTATCCCGTTATGCAATTCTTGGCCGTGGAGACTATCAAGCGGTGGGACGGCGTCCTGCGCGGGTAGGAGGTGGACACAAGGGACAGTCCCCTGGACACAGGGGACTGTCCCTTTTGTCCAGGGGACTGTCCCTTTTGTCCGACGCTGGCCTCAGCGCTTCCGTGCGTTATGGAGTCACGGGCAGCATGGCGGAGAGGTCGATCGCCGTGCCCTTTTGCTCGTACGACGTCACACCGCCGTGCTCTTGGACGATGGTGGAAACATAGGTGAGGCTATTTTCACCACGCAGATTCGTATGTGGCTGGCATGGCCCTAGCACCTGGACGAAGAACTGTCCCGCACTCACCTTGGATCGCACGATGATGGTCGCGTCTGCGGGCAGGGTCCCCTCGTCCGCGAGCGCGCGGCACTCATTGATGGCCTTCTCGATAAGATACAAGAGGATTGCACCCGCCACATCGTCCAAAACGGGCAGCTCTGTAGGCAGCGTCACATGGGCCTGGAGTTCGACGCCCAGCTCCGCGCATTCCGTCTCCTTGCTCACGAGCAGCGCAGACACCATGACGTTGGCGCACTTTGGTGTTACGGCGTGCGAGGCAATACCCACGCTTTTGCGCAGGTGCGTGGTGAGGTTCTCCAAATCCCCGCGCTCAAGGGCCTCTTGGGCGCTTGTGAGCTCGGCGTCCACGTTGCGCGCAAGCTGCAGAGAGATCTGGTTGACGTGGTCCGTTCGCTTCCCATACTCCGCAAGCGACGTCGCAATCCGTGCGTCAGCCTCCTCTTTGTAGGCTTCTCTTAAGGCATCCGCCCGTTTAATGGTGCTCGTGCAAATCACGGCGTCCACTATGCCGCTCGCAACTACGAGTACGACGTATATGCCTGTGGAGCTGGGGTCGCTCTTTTGTGCGGCATAGGCCAGTAGGCCCACCTGCACAACGAACAGCAGGATAAGCGCCGCGATAATGGCGGACCTTCGCGTGTTCATGCGGTTTTCCTACCATCGAGTTCGTCGCCGGAGTCGCCGGAGTCGTCGGAGTCGTCGGAGGAGCTTATGGCGCGATGCGCCTGCTCGCGCAAGGCGTTGAGGTACGTCCTTGCGTTGCGCGTGTCGCCCTGCTCAACGAGCTCGCAAATGGTTGAGGCTTCGTTTGCCAACACGTGATGAAGCCGTCGCGTTACGGCCGCACGCTTGGTTGCGGCGTCGATTTCGGCCCTCACGAGCTTGGACTGCTCGTCGGTTAGCGCGCGCTGGCTTTCACGACGCGCCGTCTGCACGTCTCCGCGAAAAAGCAGCGCCGAGACGGCACACAGCGCAAGGACGAGCACGTAGTAGGTACTGCTCACTACGCCAAGCCTAGGGTCAGCCGAATACGATTGGTTGCCGGCAAGCGTAAAGCAGAACACGCTGATAAGGTACGACCACAAAAGCAGGAGCACGAAAGGCGGCATAAGGGTGATGTCCTGGCGTTTTTCCCAACGCGCCATCAGCGCCAGGAGTATCTCGATGCAAAAGCCCGAGCTGGTAGTGGAGAGCACCAAGGTGAGCAGGGCGGTCGTCTCGCTGCCGTAGCCCGTGAGCTCCACCGCGGACGGCCCAAAGCAGACTGCAAGAACAAGAGCCGACGGCATGACCGAGACCATCATGGCGGTGAGTATGAGGGCGCAGCGCAGGACACGCTGCCTGAGCGGGCCGCGTGAGCAGGCGAGGGGCAACACGAAGAACACGACCGGTCCCATGAAGGCAGTCCTAAACAGGGGGACCGAAAACAGGGCGTCGACGCCCATGGCAACGATCATACCCCCTATGCTGAGCATGCCAAACACAACGTTTGAGCGCATGTCGAACAGCTTGCAGTATGCGCGGACAATTATCAGCTGAGTAATGAGATTGCTTGCAAATTGGATGATAGGAGCCATGGCACGTTCTAGCCTTCCATGGTGGCCAAGTAGGCGAGCAGGTCGTGCTGCACCTGGCGTGAGCGCCTCCTGCTTACGGGGATGAGCGTGTCGTCGTGAAGCTGCATTTCCAACTGCTCGAACGAGCGGACGTAGGCCAGGTTTACCAAATAGCTGCGATGGCACCTCGAGAAGTACGCGGGGAGCTGATTTTGCAAATCGTCGAGGCGCGCATAGGTGGTGTAGGTCTTGCTGCCGCAATGGACCAACACCTTGTGGAGGTTGCTCTCCAGGTAGTGGATGTGGGAGGCGTTGACGAGCCTGTCCTTGTGTCCGCACTTAATGCGAAGCATGTCGGGCTTTGCTTGGGGCAGGGCCGCATAGGCGCGCTCGAGCGCCTCGTGCAGCTTGCTGGGATCGATGGGCTTGAGCAGGAAGTACAGGTGCTGGGTGGCATACACCTCGGGCGCCTGCCACAGGTCGCCGCTGGTGTAGATGATTTGGGTGCCACTGGTGGGCGGGAACATTCCGCGCACGACGTCGATGCCGGACGGTTGGCCCTCGGGCATGTTGATGTCCGCAACAAGAATGTCGATGTGCGTCCCCGACGCAAGGATGTCCCTCAGCTCGTTGAGATTCTCTGCCATCAGGATGGTACGCGCGCCATCCTGCGGCGCCTCTTGTTCTATGAGTTGGTGGATACGAGCAAGGAATGATGGCTCGTCATCAAACACAACGATGGTTGCCATTGAGTGCTCCTTTTGCTGGCGCGCAGACGCGGTGATTGCATTGTAGCAACCAAAAGTGCCGACTATGATGCCAAATCTGTCAACATCGCAAATACCGATATGCGGGGTTGGGCGTCCCCGTTACTGTGTACTTGGTATTGCCGACCATAAGCCGTTGGCGAGCCATCCCTTCCCAAGCACGCGGGCGCGCCGCCAACTTACGCCCGCGTGCTTTTATCTTGGTTCCAACAGGTGCGCTAAACGCCCGCTGCCGAGTTTCTAGCGCGCGCGAATCGCGTTCTGAGTGCTGCCTGGAGCCGCCGCGCCCTGGGGCAGAATCACGATCTGAACGGCTTCGGCACGCTTTCCAAAACCGGTGGTGCCTGCTGGGTCCCCGTCGCACGCCCATCCGGACCAACCAAAGGTCTGGCTGTGCACGCGATACCATACGCTCAGGTGCTCCGCGAGCTCGCCGGTGAGGTGGATCTGCACGGCCTCTAGGCGCTTGGACTTACCGATGGTCCCGGCTTGGGCGCCATTTGCGACCTCGTCCGTCCAGCCCTTTCCCTGAACGTGCGCTTGGTAGGCAATGCCGCCGGAGTAGATGTCGGTAAGCGCCGTGGGCACAGACAAGGTCAAGCATTCGAGGCGCTTGGACTTGCGCGTGGTGCCTATGGTGCCGGCGCTCTTGTTGCCGGTCCAGCCGGTGCCCTGCACGTGCGCGTTGCCGGTGGCTGCCGCTTGGAAGGCGGGGGCGTTGGCATCGTAGTCCTCAGGCTTCTGTCCCTCGGGTAGGATCAAGACTTGGTAGGCCTCGACGCGCTTGGACATGCCGACCGTGCCCGCAGGCTCGCCATCCTTGGCCCAGCCCAGCCAGCCGTAGGTCTGGGAGTGGACGCGATACCATACGCTGTTGTTCTTGGCGTGCTCGCCGGTGAGACGCACCTGGATCGCCTCGACACGCTTGGACTGATTGATGGTGCCGGATTCGCCACCATCCTTGGCCCAGCTGCTCTCCCAACCTGTGCCCTGCACGTGGCTGCGATACTCGATGGAGCCGGCGGACTCGTCAGCAAGCTTGATTGTGAGTGCTTCCAAGCGCTTCGCCTCGTTGACGGTGCCTGCCGCGGTGCCGTTGGATCCGGAAGGCGCGTTCCATCCGTAGGTCTGGCAGTGAGCCGCGTACGTTACGTCGTTGTTGGTTGCGGGCGGCACGGGCGGATCAACGCGGGGCGTGATGCTAAAGCTGGTGGTGATGTGGTTGTACCTTGTTAGAGATGTATTGGGCGTCCAGCCGTTGCCCTTTTCGAGCTTGTACTGCGCCACATAGTCGCCCACGTCCTTGGGGGCACCCGAGAGCGGCGCACCATCCTTCGTGAAGTACTCTATCTTGCTCGCGTCGTACACGTAGGGATTCTCGGCCTTCCAGCCTTCGCTTGCGGTGAGTGTGGCGATGACGGGCGAACCGTCGTATGCCTTGCTCTGCGCGCTCAGCGTGAGGGTGGCCGTCAGGGCATGGGGACACGCCCCGTGTTTTCTCGCATATTGGTTGGCAAGTCCCATTTGGCACGCAGCCGTGAGGAGGTTTTCCTGATGGCTGACTTGCTTCTCGCCGTTGTCGTCGAGGTTGATGGCATACTGATAGCAAGGCTGCCAAACGTGGCTGTGCAGTACCCTAGAGGCCTCGCCGTTGCTACCCTGACGGTGGTCGGTACCGGTTTCGTCTTCGCCCTGATTCCAGCATATGAAGGCGTTTCTGGTTTTACCAATTACGTCTTTTGCCGTCGCACTGTCGTACTTGAAGAAGGTGGCGGGATCGGTCTTCAGATTGTGCGTTTTGTAATCGTCAGTAAACCACACATCGGTGCCATCTGCGGGTATGGTGACGCCAATCTGTGGCCCATCGGCGCCATCGGGTGTGGCGAGCTGGCCAGTGATCTGAATCCTCTTGCTAAACTCGGATGAATCAAGCAGCGTTCCCTCGAGCTTGACGTTGCACGCCACGCCGTTGCTGCCGTTGCCCAAAATCTTGGGCGATCCCTCGAGCTTGAAGATGTTGCGCGAATTATCGCTGACCAAGACGCCGAGAGTGTTACCCGTGATCTCGCCGCCGGACATGGTAAAGGTGGCGTTGCCTTCCCCAGATGTGTCCGTGGAGCTAACGGCCACACCCGCATCTGCATTGGTGCTGATCGTACCGCCATACATTTCAAAGGTGCTGTCATGGGGCATGGACACGCCATCGGTAGCGTTGTTACTGATGGTGCCGTCGTACATGGTGAAGGTGCTCTCTTTGTCCATGCGCACGCCCTCGGCACCGTTGTCGCTGATCGCGCCGTCGTACATGGCGAAGAGGGGATGGGCCACAACGGAAGTGGAGCCACCAACGTTATAGCATTTTAGGTACACGCCACCCTTTTCGTTCTTGCAGATGGTGCCACCATTCATCTTAAAGAGCGCCCTGCCATAGATTCGCACGCCATAGCCGGCGCATTCTTCGCTGGCGCTAGCCGTGCAGCCGCGAATGGTGCCACCATTCATCTCGAATTGGGCGCTGTACTTGTTGGAGACGTATGTCCCATTGCCAAACAATTCGACCGTATTCTGCGTGCCGCCGCTGATCGTGCCCCCGCGCAGGTCGAGGCTCGACGAGTAGTCGTTTTGGGACCCGCGATTGTAGCCGGACACCTTTATTACGGTTTCAATGTTGTTGCAAACGAGGGCACCTGACCCACTGTTGTCTTCTATGACCAGGTCGACGCTGATGGCGGCAGAAGAGCTGTCCTCGTTGCCCTCGCCTGCATAGATGAGAGCGGAGCCAACATAGCCCTCAATCGGCTTCAAGGTTGCCTTGTGGCCGTTGAGGTCGAGCGTCTTCTTGCCCGACTTCGTAAAGCGTATGGCGGCAGGAACGGTATCCTCGACGTCCTTTCGGAGCGTGAGCCTTGCGTCTCCGGATGCCTCAGCCCACGCCTGGAGCGCCAGGTTGATGTTGTTGTACGACGATTGCACTCCACTCGCCGAAACGTATGCGACGGCTTCGGGGTCCGCCTGCTGCATAAGGGCGATTTCCTCTTCCTCATCCAAAGCAACGGCAGACTGTACCGTTAGCGACGTGTCCTCCTCTGTGGTTTCCTCCACAACGTTCGTCTCGTCGCTCTCCGTGGCGTACGCCACGCTTGGGGCGTTGAACCCTATCCCGGCCAATGTCAGCACGAACGCGACGACCGCCATGCGCCGTGCCCATACCCTCTCCGTCTTGCTCATGGCATTCCTTCCCCTCGATCATAACTCGAATAGGTTCATCAATAATTTTGATGCCAAAACCATACGCATATAGCGAATATAGCGCAAAAGAGGCGGGTGATGCTCCAGATTGGCCATTTGGAAACCCACCCCATTGGCGGTCGCAGGTGGTGGTGCCTCTGTGGCTGCTTTGCGCTCGCAACAAGGTTATACTGGTGCGACGTTGATGAGGGCGACTCGGGGAGAGCGGGTGAGTAGGGTGGCTGGAGGCGTCGGCTTTCTTGCCCGCCATGGCAAGGCGATACAGGAGGGCATGCGCGACGGCGTTCCCATTGGCGCCGGCTACTTTGTGGTTGCCTTCTCGCTTGGCATAGTCGCTCGCAACGCGGGACTCACCCCCTGGGAAGGCTTTGTGGCAAGTTTTTTGAACAATGCGTCCGCTGGCGAATACGCCGGCTTTACCCTCATGGCTGCCAACGCCTCCTATTTTGAGCTGGCGGTCGTCACGCTCATTGCCAACGCCCGGTACCTGCTTATGAGCACGGCGCTGAGCCAGCGTTTCTCTCCAAAGACGGGCACCCTGCATCGCGTGCTTGTGGGCTTCGACGTCACGGACGAGCTCTTTGGCATCGCCATCGCGCGGCCCGGGACCGTCGATCCGTTCTATTCGTACGGTGCCTTCGTGCCGGCGCTCTTGGGATGGTCGGTTGGCACAGCACTGGGTATCGTTATGGGAAACGTCCTGCCCGCGCGTGCGGTGAGTGCCCTCTCCGTTGCGCTCTATGGCATGTTCCTCGCCATCATCATTCCACCCGCTCGGAAGAGTCGCGTGGTGCTGGGATGCGTCGTCGTGAGCTTCCTCGCGAGTTTGGTGTTCTCGGTTGCCCCCTTCGTCGCCACGCTTTCGCCTGGTACGCGCACCATCATCCTTACGGTGGCCATCTCCTCGATTGCGGCGTTGCTCTTTCCCGTGTCGGACGAGGAACTCAGGCACGAGCAGGAGGGGGATGCGGATGCAACATAGCACCTTCCTGTATATTGCCGTAATGTCTGCGGTAACGCTTTCTGTTAAGATCTTGCCCCTCACGCTCATCCGCAAGCCCATTAAGAGTCGCTTCGTGCGGTCGTTTTTGTACTACGTGCCCTACGTCACGCTGTCCGTTATGACGTTTCCGGCCATCGTGCAGGCAACCGACGTGCCGGCGGCGGGCGCAATCGCCCTTGCGGCCGGCATCGTGGCCGCATGGTTGGGGGCAAGCCTGTTTCAGGTGGCCGCGATGTGTTGCGCACTCGTCTTTGTCGTCGAGCTGTTCGTGCTTTAGCGCGTCCCACCAAGCGGTGCGCGTTCCCTGCCTTCCTAAGGTGCGTAACTGTTCGGGCCTGTCTGCGGGTACGCCGTTTTGGACCAGCGCATATACGTCTTGACGTGCTGTTGGCTGAATGTGGTGCCTGGCTCGTCACCTCGAGATGTGTCTCCAAAAAGTGTATGCTCGGAGGCCGTTTCATTCGCCAAAACAGGGTTTATGTACGAAATATCGGGCTCCGAAATCACGGGGTTGCAAAACCGCGCTCCTGACCTGCGGTTTTTCGGGGCGTCTTGTGGCTCATAGGGCGATTTGAGCCTCTAAAACCGTACATAAACCCCAAAATGGCAAATGAAACGGCTTCCGAGCATACACTTTATGCGCCCCACCCTGATGGGCTGAGAAATAGTGCGTACGGATACTTGAACGTGGTACTCGGCTGGACGCGGGGGACAGTCCCCCGCGTCCAGCCGGCACGCAAAAGGCCGATGCAACCGCTGGGCGACATGGGGCTTTACCTCAGGTTGCTGCAAATGATACGTTTTAAATGTTGTTGTAGGCACGACGTTGGGGGGAGCTATGTGCACGAGCATTCGGTTTACCAGCACGCAGGGCAGCATGTTCTTTGGGCGCAACTTGGATTGGAGCTGCGGATACGGGCAGCGGGTGGTTATTACCCCTACGGGATGGACGCCCAACTCGCCGTTTGGCGCCGTTGAGGCCGTGCGACGCCCCGTGTATGGCATGGGTATCGTTGCCGAGAACACCCCGCTGTACTTCGACTGCGCCAACGACGCCGGCCTCGCCGTCGCTGGTCTCAACTTCCCCGGATACGCCCAGTACGAGAGCGGTCCCGTGGAGGGGAAGACCAACGTGTGCGCCTGGGAGTTTCCGCTGTGGGTCGTGGCCAACTTCCAGACCGTCGACGAGGTGGAGGCCGCGCTGGCCAACACCGCCATCGTGGACCGGCCCATTAACGAGCAGTTCCCCTGCTCGCTGCTGCACTGGATGATTGGCGACGCCACACGCAGCATCGTGGTGGAGTACATGGCCGACGGCATGCACGTGTATCACGACGATCTGGACGTGCTGGCCAACCAGCCCACGTTTGCCTATCATGCCGAGAACGTGCGCAGCTACATCTCCTGCGCGCCCGAGGTGGTTGGTCCCGTAACGTGGGGCACTGCCGAGCTCGCCGCCTACGGGTCGGGCAGCGGTATGCGCGGACTCCCCGGCGACTGCTACTCTCCGTCTCGCTTCGTGCGCGTGGCGTATCACAACGCGCACTATCCGCAAAAGGACACCGAGGCGGAGAACGTCTCGCGCCTGTTCCACACGCTGGGCGCCGTGTCCATGGTGGACGGGGCCGCAAAGATGGGTGATGGCGCGTACGAGATAACCGTGTACACGGGTGGTGTCTCCACTGCGACGAACACCTATTACTGGAACACCTACGACGACCCCGCAATTCGCTCGGTGGCACTGGCCGACTACGACGGCGCCGGTACGGAACTCATCCAGGTGGCGTAGGGCCAGGTGGCGTAGGGCAAAAGAGCGAATCAACCACAACGAGACTGCCCCCGATGGCCAATGGGCCTTCGGGGGCAGTTTCTCAGTGGCAAAACCTCGCTCGGGCTAGTACCAGAAGGACGCGCCAAGAGCGTCGAAGTCCTCGCAGGCATCCTTCCAGTCCTGCAGGTTTTCCTTTACGGTGTCGAGCACCTCGTCAAGGTCCTCCGAGCTCACGTGCCCACGCTCGCACATGCACTTATAGAACTTCTTGAGGCTCGCGGCCGTCTGCTGAATCGTCTTGGGCGAGGACCACATGGCCTTGCGGATAAACCAGTTGCCCAGGAAGTCGTCGATGTGCTGCGGGCCGTCCTGCATGGGGATGGCATCGTAGTGCAGCAGGTAGCGGTTGAGGAAGAAAGCCACGTTGTCGATGTGATTGTCAATAGTCTTGGGCTTGAGTCCCGACGCGCTTCAAGCCGGCGACGAACTTTGGGCCATAGCCTGCGGCAAAGCTCGGGTAATCGTGCTCGGGAGATGCAAAGAGCGCACAGAGAAACGCGACGAGGTCGGCCTTCTTGACGCCCTTGAGTCCGTCGGCGATGTGAAAGGCCTCCAACTCCTCGCGCAGTTCGCGCACCGGCAGGGCGTTGAGCATATCGGCGAGTCGCAAGACGGGCTTCTCCTTGATGCATACGTCCTCGGCCAAGATCGCCAGCCCCTGTTTCTGTATGTGCGCGGCAAGCGTCGCGTGCGCCGCTTGCCGCGACCGCGCGTCTGGCGCAACGGTGCGATCGCGCGCTGAGGTATACGGGTGTCGTGGTACGGGCATGTGTCCTGCTCGTATCGCGATGTTATGTGAACGAGACTGCCACGTAGGTCGCGTCGTCGCTGATTTTGGAGCGGTGCACGCGCATGAGGTCGGCATCGGCCTGCTCAGCAGCGCGCAGGGCGGCTGCCACCTGCTCGCCGCGGCCGGCCAGCACGTCCTGGGCAAGGCTCGGTGCGTCTGCCAAGACGCCCATCTCGACCGCGGCCACGAACCCGTCGCTGCAGGCGAAGGCGCCTGTTGCTTGGGTCAGGGAAAAGCGCTCCACCAGTTCGTGTCCAAAGCCGCGGCAGGTGGCGTCTGCCGCCCAGTAACCACCGGGCTCGTTCATCTTGAGACGATTCTCGATAAAGCGGTCGTTGAGCGCCTTGCGTGCCGCGGCCATGGTCGCGTGGTTTTGCGTGGCGTAGCGAAACATGCGCTCGTAGTTTTGCTGGTCGAGCTCGTCGAGCGTGGCGTCGTGCACGACGCTCGCGCTGCCGTCTGCAAACATAACCACGGCAGTGCAGTCGCCGAGCATGGTTACCTCGAGCTCGTCGCTTGTCCAGCGCAGGATGGCGACGCTGCCGTTGGGGAGGTCTTCCCGGCGCAGCTGCTTTGCGCCGGGAAGGCGCAGGTACTCGTCTGCCACCGCGGTGCCGGCCTGACGCAGTGCCTGGGCCGTGGGCAGTGTGGGGTCGTCGAGAAGCGCCGCCGTGCGCTCGGCGAGCTCGCGCGCATACCACGACGCGTCGGTTTCGCCTGCGATGAGATTTGCCTTGGTGAGGCCGGTCGCGCCGTCCACGAGCACCGCGCAGCCGTCGTCGTGGATGACGGCGTAGTCCTCGTTGATGCGCCCTGCCCCGGAGCCGGTCCAGGTGCGGGTTTGGGAATGCGTTGCGTGTGGCATGGCGACCTCCTGAGCGACCGGAAGCGTGACTGCTACGAGCATAGCACGACCGTCCCCCGCGTACCGCGGAGCGGGGCGATGCGCTATGCTAAGGGCTTGGGTGTCACGGGCTACGGATGGGAAAGATGGGCAAGTCGCGCGTTGACTACAACATGAAACTCTTTACGGCGATTGCCATGGTGCTGGTCGTGTCGGCGCATCTTGACGGAGGACAGACCGGGTTGGCGGGGCCCTACAACCTGTTTAGGCCCTACGCCTTCCACGTGGCCGCGTTCGTGTTCGTCTCGGGCTACTTCTACAAGCCGGCGAGCGAGCGGGATCCGTGGCGCTACCTCGTGCGGAAGGCCAAGCGGCTCATCGTGCCCCTGTTCTTGGTGAGCGCCGTGTACGGCTACGTATGGGTGCTTGCCCGAATGGCGGTGGGCGTGTCGGACGTGAGCCTGCCCACCGTGCAAAACCTGCTGATAGACCCGCTGATAAACGCTCATCAGTATCGCTTTACCGCCGCCCTGTGGTTCCTGACCCCGCTCTTTTGCACCGAGGTGCTTAACGTGTTGATTCGCAAGGCCCTGGCTCGCGTGCCCTGGCCAAGCAAGACGGTTCGCGAGGTGGTCCTGTTCATCGCGTATTTGCTGCTGGGAGCGGTGTCCATCGTGGTGGGTGGCACGCAAGGCATTGAGCCGAGCTGGCTTTTGCTGGTCTGTCGGACGCTGCTCTTTGTGTCCTTCTTTGGCATGGGTCGCTTTTACCGGGAGGTGCTCGAGCCGCACGACACGCTCGGGAGTACCTGGTACTTCGCCATCGTCCTGTTTGCCCAGCTGATCGTTGCCGTGGCCTGCCACGGCAACTACACCTACACACCCTCGTGGTGTCGCTACCCCCATGGCATTCTGGGTACCTACGCGGTAACCATGCTGGGCATTGCCTTCCTGCTGCGCATCTGCAAGCTGCTGGGTCCGGTGATTGGCCAGAGCCGGGTTGTGCTGGCCATCGCCAACAACTCGTTTAGCGTTATGTGCCACCATCAGTGCGGGTTCTTCGTACTCAATTATCTCTTTTATGTGCTGTCGGCAGCTACGGGCTTTCCCCAGAGCTTCGACGTTGGCGAGTTCGTGTCGAACAGCCAGTACATGATGCCCCTCAGCGGCGCCGGGCAGTTCGTCTTGGTGTACGTGGTGTTCGCCATAGCGTTCTCGCTTTGCGTGCATGGCGTGTGGGTGCGGATCCGAGGGCTCGCATCCAGAGGTGGAGCGTCTGTCCAGGACGCCTCGTCCTCCGTTGGCTCGGCCCGAGCAAGTGGGCAGCGATGACCAAGGGGCGTCAGCGAAGCCAGCTCGTGGAGCTGTGCAGGTTCGTGGCGTCGGTGCTCATCGTGTGCCACCATTCCGAGATGCTTGGCCATCGCACGCACTTTGTTGCGGGCTGGGTGTTCGTGGAGTTCTTCTTCATGCTTACGGGCTACTTTACCGCGCGGCACGTGGCGCGAAGGCCGCCGTCGCAGGGCCCCTTCCGCGAGGCGGTGCACTACACGCGAGACAAGCTGGCGCGGGTCGTCCCGTTTGCATGGACGGGCGTTGCGCTCGGTGTGGTCGCCATGCTGCTTCGCGCCAATCTCGCCGACGAATGGCTGCGCATGCTCCTCTCGGTGCCGTACAACCTGCTGTTTTTGCAGGGGTTGCCCCTACACCTGCCTGTGGTGAACTACGACGTGCCGCTGTGGTATCTTACGGCGCTCATGCTGTTCCTGCCGCTGCTGGTGGCGACCATGCGACGGATGCCGAGCGCGTACCGGCGGCTGCTGTGCTGGTTCGTGCCCCTGGTGTTGCTGGGACACAACCTGGTGGTCGTGGGCAAGCTCTCGGTGTGGGAGGCGGGCGTGCCCAAGCTCATGCGCGGACTTGCCGACCTCATGCTGGGCACGCTGGCGTATACGATAGCTGAGTGGGTGCGTGGCCGGGCGACGGATCGTGCGATGCTGCTGGTTCGGCTGGGTGGTGTCGCGTCGTTTGCCGCGCTGTGCGCCATTGCCGGGGTGCTTGGCGTTGAGGGCTATGAAGCCTCGGTGGCGCTCGTCGCCCTCGCCTTCGTCGCAACGCTGCTGGTGGTTACCAACGAGCGTAACTACGTGGAGGGGCGGACTCCCTACGCGCTGTGCGGGTATCTGGGCGCGCTGTCCATGCCCCTGTTCTGCCTGCATTATCCCGTGGGGCAGATCGTGCAAACGTGCGTGCCAACCCTGTCGTACGAGGCAAAGCTGCTCTTGTGCCTGGCGGCCTCCGTTGGTCTCTCGGCGCTGGCGCTTGGGGTGATTCGCGGGCGGACGTACACCTAGGGTTCGGCGCGGTCTGCTACCATAGATTCGTATGTGTATGTGGAAAGGAGCGGCCGCATGAGGACGCACGCAATTGTAATCGCCGGTGGCTCGGGCTCGCGCATGGGCCAGGACATTCCCAAGCAGTTTATTAACGTGTACGACAAGCCCGTGCTCATCTACACGCTGGAGAGCTTTCAGCGCCACAAGCTGATCGACAACATTGTGGTGGTGTGCATTGACGGCTGGCATGACGTGTTGCACGCCTATGCCCGACAGTTCGAGATTACCAAGCTCAGCCAGGTGGTTTCGGGCGGGTCCACGGGACAGGAGTCCATCCGCAACGGCGTGTATGCGCTGGAGGGCGTGGCACAGCCGGATGACCTCGCGGTCATTCACGACGGCATTCGACCGCTGGTGGCGCCCGAGGTCCTTACCGACGTGGTGAACGTGGCCGCAAAGAAGGGCAATGCCGTAACGAGCATGCCCTACAACGAGCAGATTTTTGTGGTGGGCGAGGACGACCCCACGACCACCACGCGCTTTATTCCGCGCGAGACGCTGCGTCGCGTGTCCACGCCGCAAGCCTACCGTTACGACCTGCTGCTGAGTGCCTACCGCGAGGCGTTTGCGCGCGAGGTGGGTATCTATGGCTCGCACTATACCAACACCATGATGGTGGAGCTGGGCCATACGCTGCACTTTGCCGCCGGTTCCGACAAGAACATTAAGCTCACCACCAAGGACGACCTGGAAATGTTTAAGGCGTACCTGCACCAGGACGAGGACACGTGGCTCAAGTAGGGGAGGGCGCCATGAACCGGTTGGACAACCCGTTGTATGCGGAGGACTTGGAGCTCGTCGCGTCGTGCGGCGCGGACTGGGATGTGCTGAACGGCGCCACGGTGGGCGTCTCGGGAGCCACGGGCATGGTGGGGACGCTGCTGGTGGACGCGCTCATGCATATGGCGCGGACGGGCAGGCTGGATGTGCGTGTGGTGGCGCTTGGTCGCAGCGAGCAGCGCGCCCGTGCGCGGCTGCCGTACTTTGAGGACCCGCGGTTCGCGTTCGAGGAGCTCGACGTGAGCGTGCCCGGTGCTTCTCCGCATGCGGCCGCCAACATGGTGGTGCACCTGGCGAGCACCACGCATCCGCGCGCCTACGCCACGCAACCCATCGGCACCATCACGTCCAACGTGGTGGGGCTTCAGAACCTGTTGGAGTGGCAGCTGGCGAGCGTCGAGGCGCTGGGCGTGTCGGGACGCTTTGTATTTGCGTCGTCGGTGGAGATCTACGGAGAGAATCGCGGCGACGTGGAACGCTTTGACGAGGGCTACTGCGGCCAGCTGGATTGCAATACGCTGCGGGCGGCCTATCCCGAGGCCAAGCGGTTGTGCGAGGCGCTGTGTCAGGCGTATGCCGCCGAGCGGGGTGCGCATGTGTTCGTGCCGCGTCTGCCGCGGATCCTTGGTCCCACGCTGCTGCCCAGCGACACCAAGGCACTCTCGCAGTTCCTGCACAAGGCGGTTGCCGGCGAGGATGTGGTGCTTAAGAGCGAGGGGACGCAAACCTACTCGTACCTGTATGCGACCGATGCGGTAAGTGCACTGCTGTGGGTGCTCACGCGTGGTGAGGAGGGCGCGGCATACAACGCGGCCGACGAGCGCTGCGACGTGGCGCTGCGCGACCTGGCGACGTGCGTTGCCGAGGCTGGTGGCGGCAAGGTGGTGTTCGACCTGCCCGACGAGGTGGAGCGTGCGGGGTATTCCACGGCCACCAAGGCGTTGCTGGACGCCTCGCGCTTGCGGGCGCTGGGCTGGCGGGCGCACTTTGGCATCGAGGAAGCCGTGGCCAGAACGGTTGCCATGCTGCGCGAGTAGCGGCTCCTCGCCAAAAAGTGTATGCTCGAAGGCCGTTTCATTCGCCAAAACGGGGTTTGTGTACGAAATATCGGGCTCTGAAATCACGGGGTCACAAAACCGCGCCCCCTACCTGCGGCTTTGCGGGGCGTCTTGCGGCCCATACGGCGATTCGAGCCTCAAAAACCGTACACAAACCCCAAAACGGCAAATGAAACGGCCTTCGAGCATACACTTTTTTGAGAAGAGCACAGAACCGCCGCGCACGAGCATGCGCGCTCAGCAAAACAATGGGGAGATGTTGCATGAAGCTGCTGGTAAGCCATCATACGGCGCTGCGCTACTGGAGATCTGCGACCGAATTGGAAGTGAAGGTGGCTAAGCCCACGCGCATAGCCACAACAAAGGGCAGCGTGGCGAGCGTTAAGGATGCCAAGTACCTTGCGCCCGCAGATCATGGACTCGTGGTCAACGACAAGGCCCCCTGCGACGTGTTGGTGTACGACGCAGACAGCCGCCGACCAGCCGCCACGCTTGTGCCGCACGTATGGAGTGGCCCCGTGCCGGCCGGTGCGTTTGTGCGTATAGCCGAAGGCATCTTTGTGAGCACACCGGAGTTCGTGTACCTGCAGCTGGCGGGAACGCTGGACGAGGTGGAATGCGCCCGGCTGGCCAACGAACTATGCGGATATTACAATCTCAGGAGATACGAGCATTTTACCCAGCGGATAGCTGCCCTCACTTCCAAGGCCAGGCTGACCAATATGGTTAACCGCTCGAAGCACTGCTATGGAGCGACTAAGGCCCTTGCCGGATTGCGCTGGGTTTGCGACAACAGCAGGTCACCGCAGGAGACGAACGTGCTTTTGGCCCTGTGCCTGCCAAAGCGCATGGGCGGCATGGGACTGCCGCTACCAAAGCTGAATCCCCAAATAGAGCTAGGCGGGCGTCTCTCCTCTTATGTTGAGGAGGGGAAGTATTTTCCCGACCTCATGTGGGAACGGCAGGTTCGGGGCAAGAGCGTGCGGGTAGTGGTGGAATACGACAGTCATGAGTATCACGACGAGGAGTCAGACGCGGAGCATACGCGCATTCGTCGAAACGAGTTTAAGACCGTGGGCATGCTGGTGACTTCCATAAATCGCTCGCAGATGAAGGACGCGCAGTCCTTTATAAAGGCGGGACGACAGATTGCCCGCGATTTGGGTCTGTGGCGCAAAGAACCCGACACGAAGCAGGTGTCTGCCTGTCAGGATTTGCTCGACAAGTTGGCAAACGAGACGGTGTTCTAGCGGATTGGCCATCCTCAGCGGCTCCTCGCCAAAAAGTGTAAGCTCGAAGGCCGTTTCATTCGCCAAAACGGGGTTTGTGTACGAAATATCGGGCTCCGAAATCACGGGGTCGCAAAACCGCGCCCACTACCTGCGGCTTTGCGGGGCGTCTTGCGGCCCATACGGCGATTCGAGCCTCAAAAACCGTACACAAACCCCAAAACGGCAAATGAAACGGCCTCCGAGCATACACTTTTCTTGCGCACGGCCCACAGCCAACAAAAAAGAGGCCCGGGAGCATTCCCAGGCCTCCGCGCGCGCTGTTGCCGTGCCGTGTCCCGCGCTACTCCGACTGCAGCTTCTCGATAAGCTCTTGCATGGCGGCGACAGTGTTGAAGTTCTCGGGCTCGAGGTCCTCCACGTCGATCTCGATGTCGAACTCCTCGTTGAACTCGCCCACGATGGTAATGATGTCGAACGAGTCCAGGATGTCGTCGTCGATAAGGCGCTCCTCGGCGAGGAAGTCGACGTCGGGACGAACCTCTTGCAGGATTTCCAGAATCTCTTCCATGACTTACTCCTCTTCTGCTACGAACTGCAAAACCACCCGCGTGGTGGCACAAAAGCCCATGCCCTCGTGCAACGCGATGGAAGCGTAGTTCGCGTCGCTAATCCATGTGCTCACCTTGAGCATACCAGTTTGCCAGGCGTCCGTGGCGCACAGCGCAAGAAGCGTCTTGGCCAATCCACGGCGCGTGTGGCGCTCGTCCACCACGATGTGGCGCATGAGTCGCGTTTTGCCTGCATCCTGCCACCAAATCGCGCCGGCAAGCTCGCCCGAGGGGGAGAGCGCGCACCACACCGCATCACCTCTCGACAAAAACTCCTTGTGCGCCAGTGGGATGTCGGCAAGGCCCAGACGTCGCTCCCATAGTGCGACGACCTCCGCGGCCAGCGCCTCGTCCTCGCATCGAGCCATGGCATAGCCGTCGACGCGGTCGTCGGCACAGCCGTCCCAGTCGTCGCGTGCGAGCACGTACTGTACGTTGCGCTTTTGCAGCACCAGTCCCGCGTCGCGCAAAAACGCCGCATGCTCGTCGCAGGGCTCGTGCGTCTCCTCCACGTAGAGTGGCACGTTGTCTTGCAGCCGAACCAGCGGCGCGCCCTCTCGCCAGTAATAATACAGGGTGGCGTAGGCGCCCTCGTCCGTGCGCACGAGCAGGCCATCGTCGTACGTCGCAAAGGCAAGCCGGCCGTCCGCTGCGGGTTCGGCAAACGCGCGCGGCATGAGCATGCAGTTGGTGCGCACCGTGCCCAGCCGCCGCTTGTTGTCCTTTACCAGCGCACGGTACTCGTCTGCGCTGGCGAGGGGCTGCATGCTCGCGAGGGACCGCATGCTAGCGCCTGCCCTGTTCGTACGTGGCACGCAGCTGCTTGCGGTCGATCTTGCCGTTCTTGGTAAGCGGCATTTGGTCCAGCTGCACGAAGATGTTGGGAATCATGTACTTGGGCACCACGCGCTTGAGCTCGTTGATAATCTGGACCTTGTTCGCCTCGCCCACGTAGCAGCCCACGATCTTGTTGCGCTGCTCGTCGAACAAGCAGCACGCGCGAGCGACGCCCTCCACGGCGCCCATGTGGGCCTCGATCTCCTCAAGCTCGATGCGATGGCCCATGTGCTTGATCTGGAAGTCCTTGCGGGCGGCAAAGTAGTAGTTGCCGTCCTCGGACAGCTCGGCCAGGTCGCCGGTGCGATACATCAGCTGCGGGTAGGCGTCGTTGAGCGGATTCTGCACGAAGACCTCTGCCGTTCGTTGGGGGTTGCGATAGTATCCCAGCGCCAGGCAGGTGCCCGTAACGCAGATCTCGCCCGTCTGGCCGGGCTCGATGGGCCGATCGTGCTCGTCGAGCACCAGCACCTCCTCGTTGGCAAACGTCGTGCCCAACGGCAGGCGCTCGGTGAGCTCGAACTCGCGGTCCAGCACGTAGTACATGCAGTTGCAGGTAATCTCGGTGGGGCCGTACAGGTTGACGAACGTGGCGTTGGGCAGGGCGGCGCGCCACACGTTGAGCAGCTTGATGGGCATCACCTCGCCCGAGAAGAGCACGTTGCGTATGGACTTGGGCGCGCCGTGCTTAAAGCCGTTGACGGTCGCCACGATGCATACGGCCGAGACGGCCCACACCAGGGTGGTGATGCGCTGCTCGTCGAGCGTGCGCACCAGCAGCTTGGGCATCGAGAAGCACTTGCGCGGGATGATGTACATGGTTGCGCCGCAGTACAGCGTGGAATAGATGTCCTTTACCGACACGTCGAAGTCGAAGGGCGCCTGGTTGCCAAAGACCTCGTCTTGGGCAAAGCCAAACGTGTCCACGAACACGGGGATAAAGTCGAGGACCGAGCGGTGAGAGACCAGCACGGCCTTGGGAACGCCCGTGGAGCCCGAGGTGCAGATGGCGTAACACGGGTCGATGTCCAAACAGCCCGTGCGAACGCGCGCGATGGCCTCGTCATCGATGGGCGCCTCGGCGAGCTCCGCATACTGCAGGATCGGCAGCCACTCTGGGACCTCGAGGCCTTGCGGCAGCTCGCCCATGGCCACGAGCGCCTGCGGCCGAATTTGCCCCAGGATGCTGGCAATGCGCTCGGGAGGCTGGGTCTGGTCTATGGGCACGTAGAAGTTGCGGCTGAGCGCGATGCCCATAAACGCGCAGATGCTCTGCACGTTGCGGTCGATGAGTACCGCGACGGGCTGGTTGGGCGTCCGAGACAGCTCGAGCAGGGCGCTCGCAATGTGCTGGGCCGTCTGCCATACCTCGGTGTAGGTTAGGCTCTGCGCACTGTCGGCAAAGGCCACCTTGTGCGGGTGCGCCTGCGCAGAGCGCTCCAGCAGGTTAACGACGTTCATGTGTTACTCCTTTGGTTGTTGCACAGTCGGCGTGCCGGGAGGCTTCGCGGCGCGTGGCCGTCGGGAAGCCCCCCGGCACATCCTAGAACTGTCCGTAGATGAAGCTGGCGGCGTCGTAGGCGGGGCCCCACACGCCAAAGATGTACACGGCGAGGATGCCGCCGTAGTAGATGACCCAGCGCAGCGGGAGGCGCTGCCGGTCGATGGCCTCGCGCAGGCGAATGCCGTGCTCGTGCTTGCGGTCGACCCACAGTAGCACCATGACGGCGGCAAACAGCAGAATCCAGTCGCGCTCGGTGAGGCCCAGCGTAAGGCGGGTACTCTCGCTGAGGAAGGTGAGATTGCTCCACTCGGTAAAGATGGAGCCGAACATCTGCCACGCGGCCTCCAGCGTCTCTCCGCGCGAGAAGAGCCTGCCCAGCGTGCAGATGACGAAGGTGCGCACGATTTGGAACGTGCGCCAGTAGAACGATTCGCGATCTATGTGCAGGCGGTCGGTCCACTTGGCGTACTGCTCGGGCAGGAGGATGCCGGCAACCAGGAAGATGCCGTTCCACACGCCGTACATGATGTACTTCCAGTCGGCACCGTGCCAGAATCCCACGAGGAAGTACACCGTGAACATGGCCAGGATGGGTGGCAGTCGCTTGCCCACGAAGTCTCCCAGGAAACGTCGCGACTTGCGGCTGAGTCCGGCAAACGCCTTGGACAGCGAGAGGGGATAGAACACGTAGTTCTTCATCCAGCTGCCCAGCGTTATGTGCCAACGGCGCCAGAAGTCCTCGATGCTAATGGAGAAGTACGGCTGCTTAAAGTTGAGCTCCAGCTCGATGCCCAGCATTTGTGCCACGCCGCGGGCAATGTCCATGCCGCCCGAGAAGTCCGTGTACACCTGCAGGCCGTAGCCGGCGGCGGCGAGGAACAGCATGAGGCCGTGATACTGCGTGTAGTTCTCGAAGACCTGACTCACGGGGGTGGCGAGACGGTCGGCGATCACCATCTTTTGGAACAGGCCCCAGAGCGCGAGCTGGGCGCCATGGCACAGGCGCGTGTAGTCGAAGCTGTGCGGCTCGTACAGCTGCTTGGCCAGCTGGCCATGGCGGGGGATGGGACCCTGCACGATTTGCGGGAAGAACGACATGAACAGCGTGAACTTACAGAAGTTGCGATCGGCCGTTACCTTGCCCCGGAACACGTCTGTCATGTAGGCGATGGCCTGCAAGGTGTAGAACGAGATGCCCAGCGGCAGCAGGAACGCGAAGTGCGGCGGCCGAATGCCAAAGGGTTTGAGCAGCCCGGCGGCGTTGTCGGCAAAGAAGTCGTAGTACTTGAGCAGGAGCAGGGCGCCAAGCACGAGCACCACACCCACCGTCAGGATGCGGCGCGAGCGCTTTTTGGTCTTGGCGCGCAAGTTCTTCTTGTCGGCGCGGGATGCCTTCTTGCCCAGCGCCTTGAGCTCCTCCTTGCCGCGCTTGTTGGACGCCTCGATCCACAGCGCGCAGCCAAAGGTGACGGTGCACGTGCCCAGCAGGATGAGCAGCAGCCAGCCGCTGTTGATCCAGTAGAAGGCAAGGCTTGCCACCAGCAGAGTTATCCAGCGGAAGCGCTTGGGGGTAATAAAATACGCAAGGACGGTGACGCCCACGAAGGCAAAGAAGGCAATGTCGGTAAAGCTCATTACATGACCTCCTCTGCGGCCTGCGCTGCCGCGGCCTGGGCGGCCGCATCCGTTGCGGTCGCGTCGCCGGCGACTTGGCCCGGAACGCCTTGGCTCGTGCCCGTGGTGGTCGCGGGACGTGTCGCCGTGGCTGCGACGACCTCCTCAGGCGTGCGTAGCACCTGCTCGAAGACGACCTTCTCGATGATGTCGCCCGAATCGGGATCGTATACCACTGCCTGCAGTCCGCGCTGCTCGGTGGCGTGGTTGGTGCCCAGGCCGCTCGCGGCTATGCGGATGGTGGCGTAGTTGCCCGCCTCGAGGCCGGCGCTTTGCAGTGAGTAGTCCTGCTCCTTGAGGGCGGCTACCTCCGATGCCGAGGTGCGCTGCTCGATGATGGTGTCATCGGGGTCCTGTACGCCGCAGTACGACTCGCGATATCCCAGGGTGGCCAGGTCCGTGAAGCCCATCTCGGCGAGCGTCTGACAGTCCTCGGCGCTGAGCACCTGAGCCGCCTCGTCCTTAACCGTAAGCAGCACGCGAACGTTGGCGTTGCCGGCGTAGTCCTGCAGGAACTGGGCCACATAGGGGACGTGCGTGCCCTGGATCACCTGCTGCGTGCGTGCGGTGTGCAGCGCGCGCATGTTGTAGCGATACAGACTCTTTTGCTCGGGCGTGAGGCTGCTGTACGGCTTGCCCTGGGCGATGAGCTCCTCTGGGCTGGTGCGATCGGCAACCTCGCGCGTCGCGGCGGCGTACGTGTCGAAGCACGCGGTGTTCACCACGTGGTGCGTGTCGTTGTCGTACACGACCACGTTGATGCCGCGGCTTTTGGGGCTGTTCTCGGCGCTGCCGATAAGACAGGAGCTGGTAGCGCCCGTGTTGGCCCCGCCGCTGGTGAGCGTGACGCCCTTGCCGTCCCGCAGCACTGACTTGAGCACGAGCGGGGATGACGCCAGGTCCTTGTCGAAGGAGATGCCGTCGTAGGCCATGTAGGGCGGATACACGAGCGCGGTAAGGTCGTTGGGAGGGGCCGTGCTCGTGTCCTTCTTGGTGTCCTGTTCGACCACCTTGCCGTCGTCGACGATGGCGGCGTAGCAGTCACGGATGCCCAGGGTGGCGAGGCCAGTGAGGCCCATGTCCCAAAACGTCTTGCGCTGTGCGTGGGTGAGCTTGTTGCTGCCTTCGTTCATAACTGTGATGAGCAGCGTGTAGTTGCCGCTGGAGGCGAGGTCCTTAAGGTACTTGGCCGGGTCCTTCTCGGTGAGGGCGGCGTGCAGTGGGTCGAACTTTTGGTGCCAGTCGGTAACCTCTTCCTGCATAAACGCATAGGCGGGGTTGTTGCGCACGTCGGAGAGCTGGCACTGCTCGCGCAGGTAGCGCGCGATCCACGACGTGAGCTTGACGGCACCGGTGTAGCCCATGTGCGAGCCGTCGATGGTGTCCAGGTTGGGGTTAAAGTCGATTTCCTGAAGTAGGGGGCTGATGCCAAAGTCCAGGAAGGCGACGCCGTAGCGGTCGGCAAGCGACTGAATGGCGTTGTGTTCCCCGTCGCTCCAGGACCCCGAGGTGGGCGTGGAGAAGCACACCAGCTGGAGGTTGTTCTGGCGGCAGAAAGTAACCAGGCGCTCGAAGTACACCAGCGAGTCGGCGTTGAGCTTGGCTTGGGCTTTGGTGTCGGAGACGGTTATAAGCGGCGTGGCCACCGCGTCGGGGTCCGTAACGTTGAGCAGCTGGTCGTAGTTTACGTTGTAGCCGCGATAGAACGCGCTATTTACGGGCTGATTCTTTATGAAGTCCGAGTAGTCCAGGGTCGACCAGCGGTCGTGGTAGGCGAATGCCGGCACCAGGTAGGTGAGCAGCTCGTCCACGTCTTTGGAGAGCTCCTGGGCGGCCTCGACCTTTACCGGTGAGAGCTCCATGTTGTCGAGCGCCTTGTGGTACAGCGACAGCGCGGGTGACTGTGCCTTTCGGATTTGCGACACGTCCAGCAGCACGGTCTTGAGCGACTGCGGGTGCTTGCGGTACGCCTCCTTCACCCAGTAGTACGAGGCCATCATGGGCTGCCACTCGGTGGCCAGGTTGTATGCGCAGACGCCCTGCTCCTCGTACATCTGCGTGGGGATGAGGCTGTTTACGGTAAGGCTCGCGCCCACCGAGACGGCCTCCACGGTGTTGGGGGGCTGCTGATAGAAGCCATGGTGGGTGTGGTAGTTGTTCCACTCGTACCATACGGGCTGGAAGAGCACGTTTGCGCCGGCGAGCAGCAGTGCCAGTATGAGGCCAAAGAGGGCCACCTTGGGCACGACGGTGCGCGCTCGCTTGCCGTTTGGTGGAGGGTCCTTGGGTATTTCCCGCATGAGTGCCTTTCTTGTTGCTACGTTTGTGTTTTGCATTGTAGTGGAATTGCGCGTGTGCGTACGGCTCGCGCGGCTTTTGCGTCGTTTCTTCGAATCGTGGTGGGTGCAAGCTGACGGTGTCCGTTTGGGAAGGGGTGCCTTTTGGCCATCGGCCGATGGCCAAAAGGCACCCCTTCCCAAACGGACACCACGGGGCAAACGCACTTGGGTTTTCTCTTTGCACGGAGTGCATGCACTGGTAGTATAATGAATGCTCAAAAACACACCTCACACGCACTGGAGCCCCTTATGAAGCACGCCGTTGCCAAGCGCGTTATTGCCCTCACGCTCGTCGTAACCACCGCGTTGCAGAATCCTGCCACGATTGCGATGGCAGAGCAGGGTGACCCTGCGATCGTGGATTCGGGCACCCCGGTGTTGGTGGACGCTCCCGCAGATGTGACGACCAACGACGCGGGCGTGCCAGCTGCGCCGCAGGCAACCCAGCCCGAGTACGTGGAGTACATGCCCCTGCAGCAGAACCAGGACGGCCAGAACGTGGAGGTCGTTGAGGAAGACACCAGGGCCATGGAGGGCTACGAGGTGCAGGTGGTGGAGCCCGACTCCACGGATGCGAGCGTGGAAGCGCAGAGTGTGACGGTCGAGGAGGAGCCGTCGGTACAGACGCAGGCCGTCAACGTGCGGAGGATTCCTGCCAAGAACTGTGACTTCGTGCAGAGCTGTGAGCGCGAGCTCTCCAAGTGGCCGGCGGGCCAAACCTTGCAGGAGTGGGACTGTGAGTATTGGATTGGGCCGGAGCCGGAGAGGTATCTAACGGAGGCGCCCTATTCGGAGCGGCAGCCTGTTGACAAGGTAAAGGGCGGACACTGGGGCGAGTCGACGTGGTGCAGCGAGTTCGTGGGCTGGAACCTGTGGAACGTGGGACTGGTGCCGGGCGAGACCATGCCCAAGGATCCCTGGAAGTCGAGCGAGTACTTTGATTTCTACACCAGGCAACGCCCCGATTTGGCCGAGATTCACATGAATGACGGCACGTACACCCCGCGTCGTGGCGACATCATCCTTACCAGGGGATTTGGCCACACCGAGATGGTCTCGGAAGTTGAGGCGGGCGGCATGAGCTGGACGGGTGTCTCGGGCGGCACCAGCCTTACCCGCACGCACTGGAGCGTTGAGGACAAGATCAACCAGTACTTTATTACCATCAACTGGAAGGCTGCGGGCGCTGCCCATGCCGTAAACACGAGCGTGCCGCTTACCCACGTGAACACGCGCGCCATCGGTGACCAGGCGTGGACGGGTCGTGCCATCAAGCCCAAGCCCACCATCACCTATGGCTACTACACGCTGCGCGAGAGCACCGACTACACGCTGAGCTACGCGAACAACGTGAACGGCGGCACGGCGACGGTGACCATTCGGGGTGCCGGCGAGTTCTATGGCACGCGGACCCTCTCGTTTAACATCATCCAGCCCGCACGGCAGGACCCCGTGGTGAGCTATCACACGCACGTGCAGCGCATCGGCTGGCAGAACTACGTGTCCAACGGCGCCGTGGCGGGGACCTCGGGCAAGTCACGCAGGCTCGAGGCCATTCAGATTCGGCTGGACCGCCAGCCCGTCTCGGGCGACATTCAGTACCGCACGCACATCCAGCGCAAGGGTTGGGAGAAGAACTGGAAGTCCAACGACGGCAAGAGCGGCACGTCGGGCAAGAGCCTGCGCCTGGAGGCCATCCAGATTCGGCTTACGGGCAAGATGGCCGAGCAGTACGACGTGTACTATCGCGTGCATGCCCAGAAGTTTGGCTGGATGGGCTGGGCCAAGAACGGGGCGCAGGCCGGAACGGCTGGCTACTCGTATCGCCTCGAGGCCATTCAGATTGTGCTGGTCCCCAAGGGTCAGAGCAAGCCCACCGCGACGTATGGAGGCGTGAAGCAGCGCGTCTCGGCTCCGTTCAAGAAACGGTAGTCCTTAAGGGTCGCGTATGTGGATGGGGTTGGTCGTTGCGTGCGTCGTGCTGCTCTTGCTGTTGTACGTGCCGGGCTACCTGCTCTTTCGCGGCATGGGATTGGGACGTGTGGTGTGCGTGTGCTGCGCGCCGTGCGCAAGTATCGCGGCCTATGCCGGCCTGTCCGTTGCGTATGGCTTCGTGGGGATTCCCTGCGGTGCGCTGAGCGTGGGTGCGCCGGCACTGCTTGCGGGCGTGGTTGTGTGGCTGGTGGGGCGGCGGCGTGAGCGCGTGCTGGACGCAGGCGGCCAGGCGCCGCTGACGCTCTTGGGGTGGAAGGTGCCGTTTAATCTGGCGGTGCCCGCGTGCTACGTGCTTGTTGGCCTGACGGTGAGCGTGCTGATGTTTGGGGCCAACCTGTCGCGTCCGGACTCCATCGTGTGTGACTACGACAACCAGACGCACCTCAACGCGGTGCGGGCGTTTTTGGACTCGGGCATGTGGTCCTCGCTGCACGTGGGGCCGTATTTGGCGATGCCTCGCGAGTTGGTGCCGGTGACCAACGCCCTGGGTGGCTTTTACCCTGCGGGTTGGCACGACACGGTGGCGCTCGCGTGCCTGCTCGCGCAGGTCTCGGTGCCCGTGGCGACCAACGCCATGATCTTGGTGGTGTGTGGTGTGGCGTATCCGCTGGCCGCGTACCTGTTTGTGCGGGTGATGCTGCCCGAGGACCGGTTGGCGGCGCTTTTGGGCGCGCTGCTGCCCTTGTCGTGCGCGGCGGTTCCGTGGATCTTTGTGGCCTTGGGGCCAACCCTGCCCGACATGGCCGGACGGCTGCTGGTAATCGCGCCGCTGTCCGTGGTGGTTCTGTTCGTGCGAACGGGCGACGTCCTGCGGTACAAGGCGGTCTTTTGCGCGTTCGTAGCCTGTGCGTTTGGGGGGCTGGCCCTGCTGCATCCCAATACCGTGTTCGTGTCGTATGTGTTCCTGGTCGCGTTCGGCGCGCACCTGCTGTGGGGGCGTGGCGCGCACGGCCGTCCCCGCATGGCGGTGATGGCGCTGTACGGTGTGGCCGTGGTGGCGTTGTGGGTGGCGTTCTACCAGCTGCCGTTCTTGCAGTCCACGCTGGGCTATTATCGGGCCGAGCACCAGGGTGCGCTGTCCATGGTCCGCACGGTCGCTACGTTTGGGTTCAACTTTGGACGCCTGCAGGTGGTGCTCAGCGTGCTTGCGGCGATTGGCGTCGTTGCCCTGGTACGGCGTGGCGCGTGGTGGATGCTGTTCCCCGTGGTGTTCTTTTGCGCGTGTTACGTGTTTGGCGGCATGGGAATCAAGGCGGTGTCCTATTGGCTTGGCGGCCTGTGGTATCAGTCGAGCGTGCGGTTTCCGCCCAGCATCGTGGTGTTCTTGCTGCCGTGCTTGGCGCTGGGTGCCGCGTGCCTGGGCCGTGCGGTGTGGCGGGCCGCAGGTGACCAGGTGTGGGGACGTGCGGTTGCCGGCGTGCTGGTTGTGGTGCTGTGCGTGGCAAACTATGCACCGCTGAGCCGCTATGACGCCGATGCCGACGCGGGCTACGAGTCGGCCTTCGCATGCGTTGGCCGCAAGCTGCACCAGGTGCTCTCGGATGACGTGGAACAGGTGTACAGTGCGCGCGAGATGGCGTTTGTGGAGCGGGCGATGGAGGTGCTGCCCGAGGGCGCCTATATGCTCAATGCGCCCAACGATGGCACGATGTGGGCATATGCGGTCAATGACGCGCCGGTGTGCTTCCGGGACCGGTCCACCAAACGGCTTACTGACGACGCCAAGCTCGTGGCGGGACACCTGCGTGAGTACGCCAGCAATCCGCAGGTACGCGAGGCTGTTGAGCGCATGGGCATTCGCTACGTGCTGCTGCTCGACAAGGGCGTCTCGCGCGAGGAGGGGACGTGGCTGGTGCAGTACACGCAGGCCCAGGAGACGGCGTGGCAGGGGATTGGCAGCATCGATGACAACACGCCCGGCTTCGACGTGGTCCTCGCACAGGACGACGACATGCGCCTGTACCGAATTGGGTGATTTGGATCGGGGCGAGGTTCCGGCATCGTGGCCATGAGGTCGCCGCCGTCCGATTTGCGGGCGCTCACGGATTGGTGTTCGCGAAAACGCAGACTTTTTTCGATTTTGGGTTGTATTTTGGTGTCCGGATTTTCGGGGCTGCATTTTTGCCTCATCTACCTGCGCAAACGTGAGGGGGTTTGTGGCCCCTACGGCGATTTGAGCCGCAAAAAGAACCTAAAATCGAAAAAAGTCTGCGCATCCGGCGTGGCAAATCTGTGAGCACGCTTGGTGTGTGCGAGACGGCTCGTTCCGAGCGCTGAAGTATTGTCTTAAAAGCATATTCTGACCGTCCTGCCGGCGTCGCAACCGCCGCACTTACCCAATGCGATACAGGCGACGCTCGGAACCTTCGGAAAGGACGGTCGTAAAACCGGGCGTGTTGTCGTTGATGCTGGTGATGCCTGACCACGCCGACTCCTGGTCCTGGGTGTACTGCCAGAGCCAGATGCCCTGCCACCATCCCTGGTGGTAGCTCACGCCCCGGTTGAGCAGCAGCACGTATGCGGCGCCGGTGCGGCCGACGGCCTCGCGTACGCGCTCGTCTCGTGCATAGGCGCTGAGGCGCTCTCGGATGAGCCGGGCGTCGTCGGTGTGGCTCACGATCTTTATGTGGCGGTAGTAGGTGTTGATGCCACAGATACCGTACGCCCACATGCTGCCGTCTGCCGGCGCGTTGACTACCAGCGCATCTGGCGGGATAGCCTGCATGGCGCGCCTGACGAAGGCAACCTCCTCGGTACTCAGGATCTGCTCTTGGTAGCGCTCTCCCACAAGACGCGAGGCCTGGGCGAGCGGAGAGGCAATCGTGAGGTTGTAGACGGGAATCCAAACGGCGGGCGAGAAGGTGACAACGATCGCACAGGCCGCAAGGGCGGCGGGCACGACCTTGGTCGCGCGCCGTGGCGCGGCCGGGACGTTTTTGTCGCGTTCGAGGCGGGCACGAGCCCGTGAGGGCAGCAAGGCGTCGAGTCCGAGTGCCGCCACGGGCATGAGGTACAGAGAGAGGTTGGCCGCCATGCGGCGTAGGTCGGAGTACCAGAGCGCGGCGACCCAGTGCTTTACGACCCACCAGTCCGCGCGCGCCGCCACATATCCCAGGGCAAAGAACGCGAGCGGTCCCAGCATCCAACGCCGTCGGGGGCAGAGCGCCACACATACGATGCCCACCCACGAGAGCGCGGCCATGCCCAGCTGTGGGTTGGTAAACATAAAGCTCATGCCCAGGAGGTCGGGAAGGATGTCTGCCAGCTGCGACTGCTCTCGCTCGACGTAGCCAATGGTGGACTGGAGCATGGGCAGCGAGTAGCACAACACCCACACTGCAACGATGCCGCACGTGAAGCAACACAGGATGGCAAGGCGTTTTGGCCAAGGCAGTACGAGGCACCAAATGCGATGCGCCCCATAAAACGCCAGGAACACGTAGCTCGAGAACACCGTGGAGGGATGGGCGAGCGTGAGCGCGACGAAGCTTACGAGGCCGCAGATCACAAGGCGTGCCACGCGGATGCGTGGCCCTCCCTCGCGCAGGAACGTGAGCACCAGCGCAAGGGCGCAAAACTGCAAGGCGATGCCCAGCTGGTTGGGATAGAGCGGGCCGGTGTGGATGTACTGCCATGGCCAGTTGGCAAACCCCGCGCTCGTAAGGGCACCCAGCAGGATGGCGCGACGCTCCTCGGGCAGCAGCGCCCGCAAGAAGGCGAGCATGCCCAGCGGAAAGATCACGCCACAGCACAGCGCTATTTGGGCGTTGACGGCAACCATGAGGTCGGTGCCTGCCAGCTGCGCGATTAGCACCACCATGCAGTTCCATGCGGCGGGATAGAAGCCGCCGTCGCCCGCCACCGAGCGCGCCTGCTCGGGAGAGGCGAGGAAGGTGCTCGTGTGCAAAGAGGACCATTTGCCCGAGTCAAAAAACGCCCGGCACAGGTTGAGGTGGGTAATGTTGTCGTGCCGCGGCGCGAAGGCGTCTGCCTGGGGCAGCTGGCTCACAAAGCACACGAGGCATGCGATGGTGGCAACCAGCACGAAGAGCACTGCGGCGGCAAGGTCGAACGAGACGGCGCGGCCGGCGATGGTAAGGGGACGCTGGGGGGCGAGTGCGATGTGGGCTGGTGCGTCGCCCTGGGCATGGGTCCTGCGCAGACGTCCAGCGACATAGACGGCAGCCGCCACCACGCACGCGGGCACGGTCACGGTTGCCGGATCGCAGGGGATGCCCAGCTCGTAGTAAGCGATGGGCAGCGTCGCGTAGGTCGCAACGCTAAACAGCGGACCACAGCAGAGCGCTAGGATGCGAGAGAATCCCAGACCGCGGAAGAACGCGTAACCGGGTACGTAGAGCAATGCGGTCGCAACCACCGTCGCCCAGGCAAGTTGCTCCCACATTCAGACGGCCCCCCGCTCTTTGCTACCAGCGCGCGAGGCGTGGCAGCACCCGCTTGAGCTCGGCGTTCTTGGTGAGGTAGCACCATGCATACGAGAGGACGAGGTAGAGCACACCCCCAAGGGCAATCTCGGCAAGCAGGCCGTGCACGGTGGCGGCGGCAGGGCCCAGCAGGGCGGCGAACGCCCGGATGCACACGAACATTGCGGCGCCGATGGCCGCGAAGGGCAGCATGCCACGCAGGTATTGGGCGAGCGGCAGCTCGGTGCGCAGCACCCAGGCCTGGAACACGAGGACCATTATCTCGGCGGCTACGGTGGCAATCGATGCGCCCAGGGCGCCCGCGGCGGGTATCGCCACCACGTTGACGGCAATGTTCACCGCCGCACCACAGGCGACCGACGCGGTAAACAGGTTGTCTCGCTTGGTGGGCAGCAGGTACTGCACGCCCAGCACGTTGGTGGCGCAGATCAGCGGCACGATGATGCACAGCAGACGCAGCAGGGGCTTGCAGGGGTCGTACTTGGGACCCAAGAACACGACGCAGAACTCCGGCGCCACGCCGGCGATGCCAAACGCGAGCGCCAGGGCGCAGGCGAGCATGAGCCACATGGTGGTGCCCACCAGCTGCTTGCCCTCCTCGAGGCGCCCCTCGGCAATGACGGTGGTCATCTTGGGCAGTACTACGGCGCCCAGTGCGGTTATCACCGAGAGGGGCATCTTCGAGACCTTCTCGGCGTAGTCGTAGAGGCCGGTCTGCTCCATGCCAGCCATGGAGCCCAGCATCACCTTGTCCATGATGGTGTACAGGCTGGTGGCGATAACGGGCACGAAGAGCGTGAGGTTGGGCATGATGTGGGAGCAGATGCCCTTCCAGGTGGGGTGCGCCCAGTCCACGTAGCGACCCACGACGGGCCACACGAGCAGCGCGTTTGCCAGATAGGAGCTGGCGATGGCAAAGACGTAGCCCCACACGTCGTTGGCGCTGCGAACGAGCACGAAGATGAGCGCGATCGAGGCCAGGCGCGTGCAGAAGTTTCGGATGGTGGGGATTTTGAACTCCTGTACGCCCCACAGGAGCCAGGTGACGTCGAGCACCGACGAGAGGACCCACATGCCCCAAAGAACCCACAGTTGGAGGAACTGTTTGCCGGGTCCCAGCGCGTAGGCCACGTAGGCAGCGAGCACGACCACGCCCACCATAACGTTTTGGAGCCAGAGCTCCCAAAAGGTCTTGGAGCGCAACGCCCGGTCGTCTCCGCACTCGGCGATGGTACGCACGCCGTAGTTGGTCATGCCGAGCACGGCCGCCAGCACGAAGTAGTTGGTGATGGACTGGGTGAAGGTAAAGACGCCGTTGCCTTCGGAACCGATGACGCGCGACAGATAGGGGGTGGTTACCAGTGGCGCGGCGGCCACCAGCAGCTGATAGGCGGAATTGTACAGGAAGTTCTTCTTAACGCTGGCCACGCGACCTCCCCCCGGTCGTTGCATTGTAGCCCAAAGCGCCCGTGTCGCAAAATGACACCGTTGTACGCGGGGGACAGCCCGCTGGACAAAGGGGACAGTCCCCTGTGTCCAGGGGACTGTCCCCTTTGTCCAGCGGGCTGTGCAGCGGAGTGTGGTGGGGTCGGTCCGCGCGGCGACGCTACGCCCGGCGAGTGCGGGTACGGGCGCGGACGAGGGCATGGAACGCGAGCGCGATGGCAAAGGTGAGGCCGACGGCAAGCGCCACCTGGCCGACCGGCAAAATCCCGCCGCCCACGAGCTTCGTGAGGTTGAGGCCGGTCACCTGCGAGAGGTACAGCGGCGTAGAGAACGCGCCCAGCCACAGAATGGCCTTGCGGTCGAGCAGGTCGTTGAGCAGGGAATGGCGCGAGAACGACAGCGCCACGCCGACGGCGAGCAGCAGCAGGAACAGGAACTCGGCCTGCGTGTTCATGGTAGTGCAGAAACCCGCGAGCACCGTCACGATCGACGCCGCCTGGACAAACGAGAGCAGTCGCTGTTGGCCACGCGAGAGCTGGAGCTGGTCGAGGTGCTGCACGATGTCGTGGAGCCAAATGCCCAGCGCAATCTCGGCAAGCGCGCGGAGCACGGAGCGATAGGTGATGCCGCACCACGCCGAGACCCCCGTGAGCTGACCGGATTCCCTAAACAGCCACCCCAGCACGGCAAGCGAGAGCAACGGGGCGACGACCTTTTTGAACATGTGGTAATGGCGTCTGAGCATCGGATAGAGCACCGTCATTACGATGAGCATGGCCGAGATGTACCACTCCACGGAGTTCGGGTTGCCCCCCTTGAATCCCAACATCTGCAAAAAGAAGAAGCTGGGGATGGAGCGCAGGGCGTATTCCGCGGTGCCTACGACCCCAAGCCCCATAACGAGCGCGGCCGTGATCAGTGACGTTACGAACAGGGGCACGTGATACGGCCACACCGAGCGGGCCTTGCCCAGCACGAAGGACTGCGTGTCGCGAGCCAGTTCCTCTCCGCTCGTTGGCTCGGCCTTGCGTCCGACGGAGGCGGCCATAAGGTATCCGGATACCAGGAAGAAGAACTCCACCGCACAGTTGCCGTGCGCAAAGAGCGTGAAGCGTGCCACATAGGGGTCCACCACGTGCGAGAGGAACGAGTCCTGTGCGTGGAACAGCACGACCGTCAAGCTAAACAAAAAGCGGCACAGCTCGATCGAGCTGATCCTTCGTTTGCGACCCAACACGTGCCTCCCTTGCCCTCGACCGCTGCAATTATACGACAAGTGATAATAAAATGAGAAAATGCACCAAACACCATTTCTGGGCCGGATCGGCGGGCGACAAACTGAGAAAAGGGGTTTGGCCCCTTTTCTCAGTCGGGTGGCGCCGTTGCTCTATACTTTTGCGTTACGTGGGAAGGAGAGGCATGCAACGGGACAGACGACGTCACGGCTGGCTGATGCTGGCGGCACTGGCGTGCACGGTGGTGGCCGTGGCCGTGTCGTGGCTGCTGGCCCCGCCCACCTTTGGTATGAACGACGACGCCAAGATGCAGCTGATCCTCTCGGGCGGGGGCTGGTCACAACCCAGCGGCCACGCGGTGTTCATTAACTACGTGTTGGGGCAGGTAGTGGCCGCGCTCTTTTCGCTCGCGCCGGCGGTGCCTTGGTGGTTCGTCTGGCAGGTGGCCTGCATCGCGGCATCGCTGTATGTGTGGAACCTGTGCGTCGCTTACGCCATGTGCGGCGACGAGGGGAAGGGGCCGCTGCGACGCGGCCGCGCGTGCGCTGCGGTGGCCGTGTGTCTGCTGTCGAGCGTGTGCGTGTACATGTACGCCCTCACGCTGGTGTCGTTTACGCTGACGGCCGGAACCATGGCATCGTGCGCGGTAATGCTGCAGTGCGTGCGCATGGCGCGACCCGCCCTTGCCGCGCGCAGGCGCTATGGCGCGTACGAGGCATTGCTGGTGGCGGCCGCCTACTGCACGCGCTCGTCCTCGGCCATCGCGGCGCTGCCTTTTGCGGCGCTGCTGTTCGTGCCGCCGCTGGTGGACGTAATCCGCGCGAAGGACGACCGACGTGCCCGCGCGCTGGGCCTTGCGCGCTCCCTGGTGCCACTGGCCGCGGGCGTGGCGCTGGCGTTGTGCTGCAACGTGGTGCACTCGGTGCAGTACGGCACGCCAGAGTGGCGGCAGTTCCTCTCGACGAACGCGGCGCGTCACAAGTACATGGACTATCCGCACGACTCGTACGAGGAGAACCCCCAGCTGTACCAGAGCGTTGCGTGGTCGGCTGAGCTGGAGACGCTGGTTAACGACGAGTGGCTCTTTATGGACGAGCGCGTGACGCCCGAAGCGTTTCTTACGCTGAGCAAGGAGGGCGCCCAGACGGAGCAGCTGGGGCTGCGCGACATCTACGACAGCTGGCGCTTTGGCGAGGGCATGTTCGACAGCCGGACCGTGACGGCGCTCGTGGTGCTTTGCGGCCTGTGCGTAGTGCTGCTCGCCATGCTGCTGCGGGGCAGGCGCTGGTGGCCGCAGCTGCTGCTGGTGGCGGGCGGCGTGGTGCTGTGCATGGCCGAGCTGTACTACCTGGAGATGCGCGGGCGGCTGGTTACGCGCGTGGGTCTGGTCTCGGTGTGGCCGACGCTGGCGCTCCTGCTGGGTGTCACGCTCACCTGCGGGCTGGAGGCGGCCCGCGAGCTGTCCGAGAAGGACCTGGACGCGCGCCGGCCGTGGCACCTGGCGGTCCGTGCGGCGTGCGCCGCCGTGCTGATGCTGGCAGCGGGTCGCTTTGCCCTGGCGGCATACCGAACCGACGCGGAGTGGAAGCTCACCTACGCGCTGCTCCTCGTTATCTGCGCAGGGCTCGTCGTGGTGTGTGGGCTTCGCCGTCGCGCATGGCTGCGCTACGTGGTGCCGAGCTTGCTGGTGCCGCTGCTCTTCGTGGGTTGCCTGCTGGCCAAGCGAGACATTCGCGGGACGCTGTACACCATCGACGAGTACAACGACGCGGCCAGCAAGGGCATCTCGTACATCGCGGAGCATCCCGATTTGCAGGTGTTCAGCATGGTGAGCCTGTTCGCGCCGTACGACCCACAGGTGACGCAGCTGCCGCCCAACATGGTGTACGTGGGCGGGTGGGAGTTCTACACGCCGGCGTACCAGGAGCGCGTCGCGGGCATTCGCGGAGAAGACCGCCACAACTACGACATCCTGTTGCGCGACGACGTGCGCGTGCTGTGCCTTACCGACGAGCAGGCCGACCAGCTGTGTGCCTGCATGGAGCAGGTTCTGGGCACCGACGTCTCTTGGGAGCGCGCGGGACATCCGCCGTACGGGGTTCTGTGCCGCTACACCGCGATGCGCTGAGAGAATGAGAAAAGGGGTTTGGCCCCTTTTCTCAGCCGGCTGGTGGTAGGATGGGGTCTGTTGGACCGCGAAAGGCATGGTATGGCGCAACAAGAGCAACAACTCATTAGCTTTGTGATTCCCTGCTACTGCAGCGAGGGCTCGGTGGGGCTGGTCATCGACGAGATACGCGAGGTCGTGGGCGCGCGACCCGAGTTCGACTTTGAGGTCGTGGCGGTTAACGACTGCTCGCCCGATGGCACGATTGACGCGCTGCGAGCCGCCGCGCAGGCCGACGAGCGCATTACGGCCATCGATCTGGCACGCAACGGCGGGCGGCACAGCGCGCTGATGTGCGGCTGCCACTACGTACGCGGCGACTACGTGGTGTTCGTGGACGACGACCAGCAGTGTCCGCTCGACCGGTTGTGGGATCTGCTCGAGCCGCTGTTCTCGGGCGTGGCAGACGTCTCCATAGCGCGCTATCCCAAGAAGAAGCAGTCGCGGTTTAAGAACCTTGGGTCGTGGGTCAACGACGTGGGTACCACGTGGCTTCTGGGCAAGGACCGCGACCTAAAATTCTCCAACTTCTCGGCCATGCGCCGTTTTGTGCGTGACGAGGTGGTTAAGTACACCAATCCGTACCCGTACCTCAGCGGCTTGATGTTTCGGTCCACGAGCCGGGTGGTAAACGTGGACATGGAGGAGCGGGAGCGCACCATCGGCACCGGCCACTACACCTTTGCCAAGTCGTTTGCCCTGCTCATCAACAGCATGACGTCCTTCTCGGTAAAGCCGCTGCGCATCGCCACGTTTATGGGCTTCGTGTTCGCCGTGCTTGGGGCGCTGTTTGGCCTGTACGTGGTGATTCGCAAGCTGGTTCGGCCGCAGATCGCCATGGGATGGAGCTCCACGATGGCGGCCATTATGATAATCGGCGGCATGATCATGCTTATGCTGGGCCTCATCGGAGAATACCTGGGCCGCATTTACATCTCGCTCAACAACTCGCCGCAGTTTGTGGTGCGCGAGGTGATTGGCCGCGCCACCCGCGAGGAAAACTGAGAAAAGGGGCCAAACCCCTTTTCTCATCTGGTCGCAAAATGAGAAAAGGGGTTTGGCCCCTTTTCTCACCTAGACGCGCTTGGGCTCGAGCCAGTCGAGCGGGGCGCCGTCGTCCATGACAATGCGAATCTGGTCCTGCGCGGCGTGCAGGGTGGCCTCGGCCTCGTCGAGCGTGTCTCCCACGGCAAGAATCTGGCCAATGCGGTCGGGGCCAACGTGGAAGGCGCGCACCGTGCTGCCGGCCTTCACGTCGAGCGAGGCGATTTGCACGTTGCCGGCCACGGCGGGCATCTGGTCCACGTTCGCGATCGTGCCGGCACGGTTGGGGCACAGCACCATGGCGGCTGAGCAGGCATTGGTCTCGGCAGGCACCGTTACCTCGTTGCCCAGCGCGCAGTCCACGATGGCCTGGTAGTAGTCGAAGCCGTAGCGCACGCACACCAGCTCGGGCAGCAGGGTTGCCCCGGCCCGCGCGCCAATCTCGATGATGTACACCTGGTTGTCGCACAGGATGGCGTCCACGTTGACGGCGCCCTCGCCGATGCCCACGGCCCGCGCGGCCTTGAGTGACTCGGTCGTGGCCGCCTTGGCGAGCGCGTCGTCGCCGTAGGGCACGTAGTGGCCCATGGGCACCGACGTGGCGCCGGGCGAGACGTAGTCGCCATGGGCCATGGCCAGCTTGAGCTCACCGTGCTGCATGAACAGCTGCATGCCGAACTCGATGCCTACGAGGTACTTCTCGATGATAAAGTGGTCGTTGGAGGTTACGTCGCGCACCTCGGTCAGCGCCGCGGCGATGTGGCTGGCCTCCTCGACGCACACGCAGCCGCGGCTGCCCGAGGAGTCCACGGCCTTGAAGATCACGGGATAGCCAATGCGCTCCGCCACGTCCTGGCATTCGTCCAGGTTCGCGTCCACCGAGACGATGCGAAACTCCGCGGTGCTCACACCGGCGTCCACAAACGCCTGCTTCATGTCGATCTTGGTGGTGGAGAGCACGCCGGTGCGCGCGTCGATGCCGGGCAGTCCCAGATGCTCGCAGATGTAGCCCATGGAGGGAATGGCCACGTCGGTGCCCGCGGTGAGCACGGCCTTTACCTCGCGCTCGCGCGCAACCTCCAGCAGCGCCTCCTTGTTGCGCGTGTCCTCGTACACCACCTCGTCCGCCAGCGCGAAGCCGGGGTAGTTGCCGGGGATGCTCGCCACGATGGCGCGGTGTCCCATGCGATGGATGCACTCGATTACGGGTATCTGGTACACGCCGGCACCCAGCACCAATATATTTGCCATGCTTTACTCCTTGGAGTCGTGTGGTACAAAAGGGACAGTCCCCTGGACACAGGGGACTGTCCCTTTTGTCCAGGGGACTGTCCCCAAAGTCCAACATGCGGGTTAGAAGTTGCGCAGGAAGCAACGCATCTTGCCGTTTTCGTCGGGCGGAATCTCGTCGAGCCACACGAAGTCGAGCTCGAACTCGGGACGGCCGTACAGCTCCTCCACCTTTTGCGAGAAGAACGCCTCGATCTGCTCCTTGGAAGACGTCTGCGGCCGGGGGTCCTTTACCAGCAGGATGCTAATCTTGCTGGTGGACTCCTGTACGTAGCGGAACTGAGAGACCCCGTCGATGCCGTTGGGGATCTTCATCAGTTCGGTGGCCGACGTCTCGGTGCCGTCCTCGTGCAGCACAAGGTCGTTGGAGCGGCCCAGGATGGAGGTGATGTAGCGCAGCCCGTCGCGCATCTCGCTCGTGGCGCGGTCACCCACCTCGTAGTTGACGATGGGGTAGTCGTACTTGAACAGCGTGGTGCCAATGATGCGCCCCTCGTCCGCCAGGTTGCCCTCGTCGTCCACGATGTTGAGCACGTGGGTGTCGCTGTACACGTAGAAGGCGTCCATGCCAGCGAGGCGCACGGCGCAGCTGGCCGTCTCGTTGGTGCCGTAGGCGTCCATCAGGCCCGGACCGAAGGTCTCCACCAGCAGCTTCTTGGTGATGTCGTCCACCATCTCGCTGACGGGCGTGTAGATGCGCGGCTTGTGGATGGTAAGGTTGTTGCGCCGCGCGTAGGTGGCCAGGCGTACGAGCACGTTCTTCCTAAAGCAGATGAGCTGCGGCTTGTAGTCGTTTATGAGGGCGATGAGGTCGCGCATGCCCTCGCCCACGTACAGGTGCTCGGGTACGATCTTGCGCTGCAGGATGCCCAGCTTCTGCACCCAGGAGTCGCCCTTCTCGGGGTCGACGTCGGAGTGCGTGGTGAGGAAGGTGAGCATCTTCTCGGTAAACGGCTTGTAGCCGGCAAACATGAGCACGCGAATCCAGTTGGCGTTGACGCAGGCCGCTTCGCGCCGCGAGACCACGAACACCAGCGGGATGCCGGTCGATCCACTGGTCTTGAAGACCTCCCACGACCCCGCGCGCTCGGGGTGCGACGCCATCTCGTCCTGCATCCACTCGCGTAGGTCGGCGCGCGTCGTGATGGGGAACTTTGCCAGGTCCTCGGCCGAGCGGAAGTCCGCGGGCGTGAGGCCGTGCTCGTCGAAGCGCGCGCGGTAGAACGGCACCTTGTACGCGGCCTTCATGGTCTTATGCACTCGACGCCCCTGCTTGCGCACTGCCCGACGCGCCTGGCGCTTGGTTTGGGGAATCTTCTTGTCGAGCTTGATGAGGTAGTACAAGGTCATTGCATTCTTGAGCTCGTTTTGCAAAAAGGATGCCATACGTGCCTCCCGTGGCAGGGCAGGCGGGCCGACCGTCTGCTCGGCCGGCCCGTCGCGCCAGTTGGACTACTAGGACTGCTGGTAGAACGTCGCGATGGCCTCGCACACGGTGTCCACCTGCTCTTCGCCGATGCCGTACCACAGGGGCAGACGCAGCAGGCGTTCGCTCTCGCGCGTGGTGTAGCGATCCTCTCCGCTAAAGCGGCCCAGGGCGCGGCCGGCGGGGGAGCTGTGCAGCGGGATGTAGTGGAACACCGAGCTGATGTCGCGCGCCTTAAGGTAGGCGATGAGGGCGCTGCGCTCCTCGAGGTCAGCGGCCTTGAGATAGAACATGTGCGCGTTGTGCGTGCACTCCTCGGGCACATGCGGCAGCTCGATGCGCCCGACCTCGGCCAGCGGTGAGAGGTTCGCGAAGTAGCGGTCCCAGGCTGCCAGGCGCGAGGCCTGGATCTTGTTGGCGTTCTCCAGCTGGGCGAACAGGTACGCGGCATTGAGCTCGCTGGGCAGGTACGAGGAGCCCTCGTCCACCCAGGTGTACTTGTCGATCTCGCCGCGGAAGAACTTGGAGCGGTTGGTGCCCTTCTCGCGAATGATCTCGGCGCGCTCGGCCATCTTGGCGTCGCGCACGAGCAGCGCGCCGCCCTCGCCCATGCTTATGTTCTTGGTCTCGTGGAAGCTCAAGCAGCCAAAGTCGCCGATGGTGCCGGCGGGCTTGCCCTTGTACGTGCTGGTGATGGCCTGCGCCGCATCCTCCACCACCATAAGGCCGTGGCGGTTGGCGATGTCCATAATGGTGTCCATCTCGCACGCCACGCCCGCGTAGTGCACCGGCGCGATGGCGCGGGTGCGGTCGGTGATGGCTGCCTCGATGAGCGTCTCGTCGATGTTCATGGTGTCGGGGCGAATGTCCACGAACACGCATGTGGCGCCGCGCAGCACGAAGGCGTTGGCGGTCGAGACGAACGTGTAGGAGGGAAGGATCACCTCGTCACCCGGCTTGATGTCGCATAGCAGCGCGCCCATCTCGAGGGCGTGTGTGCACGACGTGGTGAGCAGGGCGCGCTTGGCGCCGGTCTGCTCCTCGAGCCATGCGCTGCAGCGCTTGGTGAACTCGCCGTCACCGCAGATCTTGCGGTTGGCGATGGCCTGGGAGATGTACTCCTCCTCGCCGCCGACGTGTGGCGGGATATTAAAGTGAATCATGATGGCACCTCGGTCGTCTTGTTTGGTAGACACAGTATAGCGCAGCCGTACCTCACAGTTGCGCGGGAGGGTGTCCGTCTGGGAAGAGGTACCCTTGCGACACGTTTCCTCGTGTCGCAAGGGTACCTCTTCCCAGACGGACACCCAGGGGTTGTACGCCAGATGCTAGTGGCGCGCCTCGAAGTCCTTCATGAAGTCAACGAGCTTCTGCACACCCTCCACGGGCATGGCGTTGTAGATGCTGGCACGCATGCCGCCCACGGAGCGGTGGCCCTTGAGGTTCTCCAGGCCTGCCGCCTTGGAGTCGCGCACGAACTCGGCGTCGAGATCGGCGTCGCCGGTTACGAACGGGACGTTCATAAGCGAGCGATCCTCGGGCACCACGCTGCCCTTAAAGAGTGTGGACTCGTCCAGTAAGTCGTAGAGCAGCTTGGCCTTGGCCACGTTCTTCTCGCGCATCGCCGCGAGGCCGCCCTGGGCGGCCACCCACTTGAAGACCTTGCCGCACACATAGATGGCCCAGCAGTTGGGCGTGTTGTACATGGAGCCGGCGTCGGCCTGCGTGCGCCAGTTGAGCATGGTGGGGCAACCGTCCACGGGGCCCTCGGGGATGAGGTCCTCGCGAATCACGCTGATTACCAGGCCGGCGGGGCCGACGTTCTTCTGCACGCCGCCATAGATGACGCCGTACTTTTCCACCTCGTGCGGCTGGCTGAGGAACATCGAGCTCACGTCCGATACGAGCAGCTTGCCCTTGGTGTTGGGCAGCTCGTGGTACACGGTGCCGTAGATGGTGTTGTTCTCGCAGATGTACACGTAGTCGGCATCCTCGCGAATGGGGAGGTCGGAGCAGTCGGGGATGTACGAGAAGGTCTTGTCGGCGCTGCTGGCAACCTCCTTGGCGTCGATAAAGCGCGCGGCCTCCTGGTAGGCCTTCTTGGCCCACATGCCGGTAAGGATGTAGTCAGCCTTGCCCGTGGCACCGGGAAGCGCGCACAGGTTGAGGGGGATGGCGCTAAACTGCTGGCTCGCGCCGCCCTGCAGGAAGAGCACCTTGTAGTTGTCTGGGATGCCCATGAGGGAGCGCAGGTCGGCCTCGGCCTCGTCGATGATTTGCTGGTACATGGCCGAGCGATGGCTCATCTCCATAACGCTCATGCCGCAACCGCGGTAGTCGAGCATCTCGTCGGCGCATTCTGCGAGGACATCCTCGGGAAGCACCGCCGGACCGGCGGAGAAGTTGTAGACTCTGCTCATGTGGTTGTGCCTTTCTCTTGGGTGCAACGTGTCCCGCTCGCGCGAGGACGCGCTACAGGATAGCGAAGAAATGCGCGAGGAGCGAAGATTGATAGGAATCTTCGTATTTTGTAAATGATACGAAACGTTTGGGGGCGAATGAGATGGGCAGGCGTCGTTCGGTGTTGGGCATCTTGGTGCGGGTGCTGCTCTTGGCGCTGGTGGCATACCTGGTGTTGCTGGTCGTGAGTGGCCTGCGGCTACGCGACGAGGTGAACAAGACGACCGCCGCGTACCAAACCTACGAGCAGTGCGTGAACGATGCCGACTTCGCGGGCGCGGTCGTGGCGGTCAAGCAGATCGCCGCGTCGGTCGACACCATAAATGCCGAGTCAGACCAGTGGTGGTGGCAGCTTGCCGAGCACGTGCCCGTGCTTGGCCAGGACGTGGACTGCGTGCGGGATCTGGTGGACATCTCGGACGCGCTTGCCAACGACGCGCTGATGCCGGTGCTCACCAAGGCGGAGGGCCTCATGACAGAAGGCGAGGGCGACTTTCTCTCGAATCTGGGCAACAAGGCCGATGGGATGGTTGAGCTGGGAATGCTGGTGGCCAATGCCCGCGGGGTGGTCTCGCGGTGCCGCCAGCAGGCCGATGCGCTGCCCGCCTCGCATTTTGACGAGGTCAACAAGCTGACGCAGCAGGTTCGCGAAGCGGTGGCGAGCGTCGACAACCTGTTTGGCGCGCTGGATTCCGCGTCCTCGGATGTCATGAACCTCGTGAGCGGGGTGATTGGCTCGTAGCGCCGCGGTACGCGGGGGACAGTCCCCCCGCGCGTCATCGCGGGAGCGGCGCACTCCCCAAAGTGTCCAAAAAGTCGCATTGACCGAACCGATAAACGGGTTTTGTGCTAATCTGCCACGGCGCGTCGCGCTCGTCTAGAATGGATGAGAAACGCAAGAACAGACGAGAGACGACGATGCGCGAGGAGGTGAGCTACATGGCAGGAGTCCAGCTCAACGGAACGATGCTCCAGGGGTTCTCGTGGAACCTCCCGCCCGATTCCCAGCACTGGCGCAGGCTGGCAAAGCTTGCGCCGCGCCTTGCCGAGGAAGGATTCACGTCCGTGTGGATGCCGCCGGCGTACAAGGGTACGGCTGGCATAAAGGACGTGGGCTACGGCGTCTACGACCTGTGGGACCTTGGCGAGTTCGACCAACGCGGAAGCGTGCCCACCAAGTACGGCACCCGCGATGAGTACCACGCTGCTGTGGGCGCGCTGCAGCAGGCGGGCTTGTACGTGCTCGCCGACATAGTGCTCAACCATCGCCTGGGGGCCGAAGCCACCCAGCGCGTGCTGGCCACCGAGGTCGCGCAGGACAACCGCAACTACGCCATGGACAAGCCGCGTCCCATCGACGCCTGGACGCGCTACACCTTCCCGGGCCGCGGAGGCACCTACGACGACTTTACCTGGGATTATCACTGCTTTAAGGCCGTGGACTACGACGTGTGGCACGAGCGCAGTGGCGTGTTTTTGCTTGACGGCAAGCACTGGGACGAGGACGTGGACCACGAGAACGGCAACTTCGACTACCTGATGGGCGCCGACGTGGACCTGCACGACGAGCGCGTGTACGGTCAGCTGGTCAAGTGGGGCACGTGGTACCTCAACCAGACGGGTGTGGACGGCGTGCGCCTGGACGCCATAAAGCACATGAGCCGGTCGTTCTACCTGCGCTGGCTCGCCGACATGCGCCACGCCACCGGACGCGAGCTGTTTTGCGTGGGCGAGTACTGGTCGGCGGACACGGGCCAGCTCATGCACTACCTGGGCGAAGAGAAGGCCATGAGCCTGTTCGACGTGCCGCTGCACTTCAAGTTCTTCCACGCCTCGCACGACGGCGCGCGCATCGACTTCCAGCATATTCTCTCCGGCACGTTGCTGGAGGCTGACCCCATCCACACCGTCACCTTCGTGGACAACCACGACACCCAGCCCAACCAGGCGCTAGAGTCGACGGTGGAGGCGTGGTTCAAGCCGGTGGCCTACGCGCTCATCCTGCTGCGCGAGCAGGGTTACCCCTGCGTGTTCTTCGCCGACCTGTACGGCTTGCCCAACGATCGCATCCAGGCCGTGGCCGAGCTGCCCCTGCTGTTGGAGATCCGCCGCAGGTTCGCATTTGGCCATCAGCAGGACCATTTTGACGAGTGGGACCTGGTGGCGTGGGTGCGCGGCGGGGACGCCGAGCACGAGCAGAGCGGTTGCGTGGTGGTGCTCTCCAGCCGTGGCGACCAGGAGGAGCCGGTCCACAAGACCATCGAGCTGGGCGCAGAGCATGCCGGCGAGCGCTGGCAGTGCGTACTCGGCCACGACCAGGAGCCGGTCGAGGTGGACGAGGACGGCAAGGCGTGCTTCGTGGTGGGCAACGCTATGCTGTCGGTGTACCTGCGCGAGGAGGCGGCACGCTCGCTGGACAACATACCCATAAACATATAGGCACGTTGGCGCCCGGGAGGGTGTCTCCAAGACAAGGAGGAAGCATGGCAAGCAAGACCGATGTGGCAAAGGCGCTGCTCTCCATCAAGGCGGTGTTCCTGCGTCCAGACGACCCGTTTACCTGGGCAAGCGGCATCAAGAGTCCCATCTATTGCGACAATCGTCTCACGCTGAGCTATCCGGAGGTGCGCACCCTCATCGACGAGGCGCTGGCCGACAAGGCCTGCGAGCTGTATCCCGAGGTGCAGATGCTTATGGGCACCTCCACGGCGGGCATTGCCCATGCTGCCATCGCGGCCGACCGCTTGGGCATTCCCATGGGCTACGTGCGTGGTTCCGCCAAGGACCACGGTCGTCAGAACCAGATCGAGGGTCGTTGCGACCCGGGCACCAAGGTCGTGGTGATCGAGGACCTCATTTCCACGGGCGGCTCGGTGCTGGAGTGCGTCGACCCGCTGCGCGAGATCGGCGCGGACGTGCTGGGCGTGGTGAGCATCTTTACCTATGGCATGCAGCGCGGCCTGGACCGCCTGGCGGCAGACAACGTGGTGAACACGAGCCTGTGCGACCTGGACACCTTGGTGGACGTGGCGGTGGAGGAGGGCTACATCAAGCCCGACGACAAGGCTCGCCTGCTGCGGTTCCGCGACAATCCCGCGGACGAGAGCTGGATGGCGTAGTCCAGCGTTGCGTAGTGCGTGCGCGACCAGGTGTTGCACCTGGTCGCGTTGTTGTTGAGAGGAGCGGATGATGGAACAAACGGTGGTGCTGATCCGGCACGGGGAGGCCAAGAACAAGGCGGCGGGCCAGACAGACTTCGAGCGGGCGCTCACCGACGCCGGCGCCGCAGCACTGCGCGCGCACTTTCCCCGCGCGCTGTCGCTGGTGGACGCGACGGACAAGAGCGAGCTGTGGGCGAGCACCGCGCTGCGGGCGCGCCAAACGGCAGACATCGCCAACGAGACGCTGGGAATCCAGGAGTATCGCGAGCTGGAATGCATGTATGCCCAGGACCAAGCGGCGTTCCTTAAGCAGCTGGCCCTGTCCTGCGCCGACGTGGTGGTGGCCGTGGGTCACATCCCGTTTATGGAGGATATGTGCGCCAGGTTGTGCGGACAGTACCTGGGCTTCTCGACGGGCGCCGCTGCGGCCGTGCGGATAAGCGACACCGGTCGCGGCCGCCTGCTGTGGTTCGTCCAGGGTCCCCAGGCGTAGGGCACCGCCGGCGCGGTTGCCTAAGGCGTGGCAAATGTGAGAAAAGCGTTGAGGGTGTTTTCTCGCTTGCAAAGCTCAAGGGCATCGCGTAAGATAATCCCTCGCAAGCCAGCTTAGCTCAGCCGGTAGAGCACCGCTCTCGTAAAGCGGGGGTCATCAGTTCGAGTCTGATAGCTGGCTCCAGAATTCTCGCAGGTCGGAGGGTTGTAACCCTTCGACCTTTTATTTTCTGCAACACATTCTGCAACAGGCTTTTCCAATTCCTTCATCGCGAAATCACCTCCAATCGCTTTTGTGTGTATAAATAAATGAATCGCTAAAGATGGGTTTACAAAAACTCAATCCACGAGATCCTCGAAGGTGATGCGCATCTTCTCCATAACCTCATGCTGGACGAACGGCACCGAGTCGAAGACGTGCAGGGTGTCGGCGATGGATTGCTTATACAACTCCATGTGGTGCCTGTCCACAATAAGGCCGAGCGCCGTCAGCATGTCCTTGTAGGAACTCTCGCGATGCTTGCCGGTTCTCGCGCAGTACAGTCTGTCGTCATGGGCGCAGACGTTTCGGAATCCGACGAGGATGGACATGGACTTGCGGAGTTTCCCGGTTCCGATCCGTGCGGAGCCCTGTTCCTCCGAGATCGTTCGACATACGTCGTTCCTTACCTGCGGAGTGGAGAGAGAGTAAATGTGCGAGATGTTGCCGAACGTGAGCACGTTTACCAGCACCCACAGGGGGACGTGTCCATGCTCGCCAAGGTAGTGGTCGATCGAGTCGTGACCCCACTCATTGTCGTGTGCACGCTGGAGGCACCTTATGAGCTTCGCCTTGTCCCTGCGGTAAGATCGTCGGTTGTGGTACTGACCTTGCGTGCAGTAGCAGGTTGGGTCGAGATACGAGTCCATCTTCCTGTGGTGGTTGCTGAAGCAGTAGGCAATTGCGGTGCGCAATGTCGTCTCCGCCCTGACGAGTATTGAGAACGTGAGCTCCTTAAGGAGACGATCGAGGTCGAAGAGTGCATATAGCAGCGAGAAGGACATGCCCTCGTAATATACGTCCTCGCCACGTTGCGAGGTCAAGTTCTTGTCGATGAATGGATCCTTATATCCGTTCACGACCGAGTAATAGCCCTCACGCATCAGCAAGGGCCTGTCCGTTTCCTCGACGGACATCCCCCTCATGCGAAGGATGCTCATCTGCTCGTCGATGGTTTTGAATGGCTTTCTGTTGTCCATGGGTACTCCCAAAAAAGAAAACGACCGCTTGCCACAGGGCATAGCAGCCGTCTTCCAGCGCCCGGTTCACGTAGAATGCTGCGGGCACGTGTCACTGCTGTTACTATACCCATTCTTCACCTAGAATATCAACCCGCGCTACATGGCAGCGACACAATTTGTTCGGCAAGCGTTCGTATGGCTGACGTTGCGACCGCATTGCTCATCTTCCAACCCCTCCATGCTTCTATTTGAGGCTCAGGACCTTACCCTGTGTCCTCTGCCGGACTTTTGCGTTGGCGATCTCCGCGCACAGGTGTGCGACGTCGAGCTCGTTCATGCCCACGTCGATGCCGTCCGCGCGCATCCTCATGAGTACCTTGGGAAACAGCTGGGAGCTCTCGCGCGCAACCGTTACGGGCTCCTGCACGCCCCACTTGCGTGACGAGTACTGCTTATGTAGGGATGTCGCCCTCTTTTCGCTCACGATCCCGTGCCGGCTGCAGTAGGTGATCAGGAACTTTACGGTCACTCCGTATCTGGCCTTAACCATGCGGAGGCGATCGAGGGTTACTGGTGCCCCGTCGAGCATGTCGCGCGCGTCTCCCTCGGGCAGAAGCACGTCACCGCCCACCATCCACGCCTGCCTCTCGGCCTCGCGGACGTCGACGTCCGTGTTCCTGGTGTGGATATATATGTGCGCAAGCTCGTGGGCGAGGCTGGCGCGCTGCACGCCCCCGGGCAGGGACGAGGACAAGAGGACGATTGGTCTCGAGGTGCTGCCGAAGCCCATCCCCGGCCAGGTCGAGAATCCCGAGAAGACCCTTTCGTCTTCTGACCCCCTTGCCGACTCCCTGTTCTCGAACAGCGGGACGTTGACGACCGCTATCCCGGCCCTCTCGCAGGCCCTGGTCATGTTGCTTACCGGACCGGAGGTACCAAGCCCCAAAGCCTTCCTTAGGTAGTTCGCAAGCTCGCCCGTCTTCGACAGGTCCGTCCCGTTTTCCAGAGGGGCGAACGTCGGTTTGAGGATCCTGTAGCGTCTATCCGCCTGATCCATCACGGCCGCGATCTGCTTCGAGTGGGCAATGACCGACTTCTGAAGCTTGGCCGACGCACGCGCCTGCTTGCGAAAGCGCCCGTCCGGGACGTCTGGCATGGGGTCGTTCGAGAAGTACGAAGGGGGCATCCCGAGCGCCGCGGCGAACTTGCCGACAAACCCGTCTGCCGTCTGCCCGTACATGCCCTTCTCGATCTTCGATATCGTGCTCGCGGGGATGCCAGACCTCTTTGCCAGGTCGGCTTGCGTCAACCAACACGCTTCGCGCGCCACCCGCAGCCTCTCTCCATTCATCCGACAGCAACTCCAATTCCGTCTTCCCCGTCCTGCTCGTCGGGGAATATGTCGATGTCCTCCTCGGAGGGGACGAACTCGTTGAGCCCGTCGTCGTCACTGACGAGCACGGACCTCCATGCCACGCGAGGCACTTCCCTAATGCCCCAGGGGCCAACGGGCAGGGATACGGCCATCTCCACCCGACCCTCGTCCCTCAGCTCCCGCCAGTCGACCAGAAGGTGCACGAGGCCATCGTTTTGGGCGCCGATGGCCCGCAGAATCGCCCCATCCACATCGCTCCCCCTGAGGCCGAGCCTCTTGATGCCCCAGAACAGCTCGGGGTCTATGCCGTCGGCCGTCAGGCGCAACTGGCCAGGATAGCACCATGCCGCCCGCGATAGGGTTTGAGGCCGAGGGGGATTCCCCCTGTGGTCGCTGCGCACGACCTTGATGCGGTACTTCCCCAGATAGGTGATCTCCAGGCCAGTGTTCGCGACATTACCTAAGTCGTAACCGAGCTCCATCAGGGTCTGCTTAACAAGCAGGCGCGTGAGCATGCTCCTGGAGTATCCGTCGGCGGCAAGCGGGGCATGCTCGTCGAGGAACTCGGAGACCTGTGCGGCCCTGCTGTCGAAGGTCTCCTGCATCTCGATGGTCAACGGCTTGATGTCCTGCAACACTTCCTCTTGGCTAGGGCGGTCCATTACCTCTCCCCTCGTTATGTGAGATTTGCTAGAAAAATATTCTAGCAAATCTCACATAACGAATCAAGCAAAGGGAGCGGGTCACATCTTGCCGAACCCGCCTGGCATCGTGGTTGGGTGAGCGTTAGTTCGAGGGGAGGTAGCTAAGCGCTGCGCGTCTCCTTTTTTGCCTCGTCCTCCATGTCGTCGAGCTCGCCTTGCGCGGCCCTGGCGATGCGCCTGCGGGCAGGCGCGTCGACGGTCTTGTATGCGTCGAGTATCTCGCGTTCCTCGTCGGTGAGCTTGGGCGCGACGGAACTGGCTTCTGGGTGGAAGTCGCGACCTGCGAGCTCGTCAAGCGTGCATTCGAGAACATCGGCCACGCGGGCTGCATCAACAAGCGTAATTTCAGTCTCTTTTCGCTCCCATCCGCTAACTACCCGCATGCTCACTCCGACCGCATTGCCGATGTCAGATTGGGTCTTATTTCTCAATTTACGTATTTCTCGAAGCCTCAATTCCATAGGCTCACCTCCCCATTTAGGCACATTGTACACGGAATATGTAAGTAGTCTAAAAGATTTTGTAAATAAATACATGAAAACTTACGGATTTGTGAATAATCGATTTTAGAGCAAACGGAATCTGTAAGTTTCATTCCCCCTAGAGGGAATCGTACATGGTTTGTTGACATTCGTCACCAAACCAACGAGCTATCAAAGCCGAAGGGAGGACTCATGGAAGCATGCGAATACGATGCGCGTGAGATCGGCATGCGCCTTAAGAGCGGCCTCGCCGATGTGGGGATGACCATTGACGAGCTTGCTGGAAAGATTGGCGTGAGCCGCTGGACAGTGAACGAGTGGATTGTGGGAAGGCGATCACCAAAGCTCATCGATGCAGCCAAGATTTGCGACGTCCTGGGCAAGCCGCTCGACTGGCTCGCACGACGCGACGACCTGCTTGCGGGGAGGGCTTAGTCATGACGACCAGCGGCAACTGGAGTACCGAAGAAATGCACGGCGCCATTCTCTGCGACGAAAAGGCATACCGAGAGGAGAGGGACATGGACATGAACATAAACATCATGGAGACCAACATCAGCAGCGTGAGGTTTGGCACGAAGACCATCGGCGGATGCACCCCGGAGGACGTCATGCAGGCGCTGCTCGCGGCGCTCGAGTTCGGCGACGACGCCGGGTACGCGGCCCTGTACTCGGCGGAGAGGGATGCAGGGCCGGCGCCGATGGGGGCACGGTGAGCCTGTATGTGGGCGGGGGCACCGTCGTGCGCATGTCGCGCGTCGCGCGGGACCTTATCGCCGCCGCGGCGGCCGAGCCGCCCGCGCGCTACGAATACGAGGGACAGTCCCCTGGACAAAGGGGACTGTCCCCTGTGTCCAGGGGACTGTCCCCTTTGTCCAGGGGCAGCCCCCCGTGTACCACGACGCGAAGCGGTTTGGCTGGACAACAGGAATATGTGGGATGTGCAGTTCAACGAAAAAGTATGCACAAGTACGCGTGGTGGGGTAATATGGAGCCTTGCAGTCTGTAGTGTCCCACGGTAGGAGACGGGGACAAGACACAGGAAAGGTGGCAGCATGGCTGAAGAAATTGCCAACGAGGAAGCCAAATCGGGCTTCGATATTAAGAGCCTTCCCATGGGCGCGTGGGTCGGCATCGCCGTCGCGGCGCTGATCGTGGGTGTGCTGATTGGTCACTTTGCCATGGGTGGCGGTGCCGGTTCGGCGCTCAACAAGGCCAAGCTCTCGGAGAGCGAGCTGAGCACGGTTGTGGGCAACTACTCGTACAAGGGCCAGAACCAGCAGATTACCGCCAAGGAAGTCATCGAGTCGAACTCCTCGCTCGACTCCGCCAAGGACGAGGAGGGCAACTACGCGGTGCCGAGCGCCGACACGGTGCTCACCTATGCGCGCAACAAGATTATTGCCGCCGCAGCCGATGCCGAGGGCGTGAACGTCTCTGACGAGGACCTCACCAAGTACGCCCAGGAGACCTTGGGCTCCACGGACTTCGCGTCCATCGCCACGTCCTACGGCATGACCGAGGACCAGGTTAAGACCCTGCTCAAGCAGTCCGCCCAGATGAACGCCCTGCGCGACAAGGTCGTGGAGAGCGACGCCGGCGAGGCGCCCGAGGCGCCTGCCGCACCCGAGGTCAAGACGACCGACGACGAGGGCAACGAGCTGAGCGACGAGGACAAGGCCAAGGCCGAGGATGCGGCCAACAAGACCAAGGACAAGAAGTACGCCGACTACATTAAGAAGCTTGCCGGCGACGAGTGGGACGAGAAGGGCAACAAGTGGAAGGCCGCCGACGGCCCCTATGCCACGGCGCTCAAGGACATGGAGATGAGCAACGACTCCGCTACCTACGAGGCCGCGCAGGCTGCCTACTATGTGGCCTACCAGAACTACTCGACCAAGCAGAGCGAGATGGACCGAGTACGTTAACGGCCTGCTGGGCAGCGCAAGCATCGCCATCAACTCGCTGGTTGCCTAACGGCATTACACGGCAGTACGCCAACAAAACGGAAGCAGGGGGGCACGCCTCACCGAGGTGTGCCCCCTGTGGCATTCTTGCAAGATTCTCTTAAACGGGAAGCGCCCACGGGAAGCGCAATGTTGAGCGAAGGTTACCGATTTGTTGTTTGGGGCGCCAACAGGGCTATACTGTTACGCCACATAACCAACGGACACGTGCCAAAGGGGGCGCTCGTATGGAGAAGAAGGACCTGGATTGGGGCAGCCTGACGTTTAGCTACACCCCGACCGACTACAGCTATGTGTGCAATTACAAGGACGGGGAGTGGGGCGAGGACATCCTCACGCCCGACCACACTCTGCAGCTGAGCGAGTGCGCGGGCATCTTCCACTACTGCCAGGAGGTCTTCGAGGGGCTCAAGGCCTACACCACCAAGAGCGGCGAGATTGTGTGCTTCCGCCCCGACCTCAACGCGCAGCGCATGGCCGATTCCGCCAAGCGCATCTGCATGCCGCCGTTCCCCGAGGACCGCTTTGTGGAGGCCGTCAAGCAGGTCGTCAAGGCCAACCTCGCGTGGGTGCCGCCCTTTGGCTCGGGAGCCACGCTCTACATTCGCCCATTTATGATTGCCACGGGCGACGTGATTGGCGTGAAGCCTGCCACCGAGTACCAGTTCCGCATCCTGGTGACTCCGGTCGGCCCCTACTACAAGGGTGGCGTGCAGCCCGTGGCGCTCAAGGTGCCCGAGTACGATCGCGCCGCACCGCACGGGACCGGCAACATCAAGGCCGGCCTGAACTACGCGATGAGCCTGTACCCCAGCGTGCTGGCGCATGCCGAGGGCTTTGCCGACAACATGTTCCTCGACCCGCAGACCCACACGTTTGTGGAGGAGTCCGGCGGCGCCAACTTCCTGCTGGTCACCAAGGACGGTTCGCTGGTCGTTCCGCAGTCCGCAACCGACTCCATCCTGCCCTCCATCACCCGCCGCTCGCTGGTGCAGGTGGCCGAGGAGATGCTGGGCATGAAGGTCGAGCAGCGCCAGGTGCGTTTTGACGAGATCGACCAGTTCGAGGAGTGCGGCATGTGCGGCACCGCGGCCGTGATCAGCCCCGTGGGCAAGGTCGTAGACCTCGAGGGCGTCGAGCACGTGTTTGGCGCGGGCATGGAGCACGTTGGCCCCGTGCTGGCCAAGCTGCGCGAAACCCTCACTGGCATCCAGGCCGGCGAGATCGAGGACAAGTTTGGCTGGGTCACGAAGATCGCGTAACCGAGAAAAGGGGCCAATCCCCCTTCTTACTTTTGGCGCAAACTGAGAAAAGGGGTTTGGCCCCTTTTCTCAGTTCGATTATGAGGCGAGGAGACATACCATGGCACAGCGGGTTCAGGGAACCGAGGACTTGTACGGCGGCTACATGCGCGCGTGGCAGCGCATGCAGGACGTCGCGCGCGAGACCTTTGGCGTGTACGGGTTCAGCATGATCGAGACACCCGCCATCGAGCAGGTCGCCACCTTCGTCCACGGCATTGGCGAGTCGACCGACGTGGTGCGCAAGGAGATGTTTCGAGTCTTCTCGGGCGCGCTGGTAGAGAGCCTGCTGGCCAAGGGGAGCGAGGAGGGCCTCAAGGCCAAGCAGCGCCTGGCCCTGCGTCCCGAGGGTACTGCCGGCGTGGTACGCGCGGCCGTGCAAAACAACCTGGTGCCGCAGGGGAGCGCCCCGGCCAAGCTGTGGTACGCCGGCCCCATGTTTCGTGGCGAACGCCCGCAGAAGGGACGCCTGCGCCAGTTTCACCAGGTGGGTGTGGAATGGCTGGGTGCCAGCGATCCCGCATCCGACGCCGAGTGCATCGTAATGCTCATGCAGTTTTTCGAGCGGCTGGGGTTCGACGCGGACTCGCTGCGCCTTACCATCAACTCCATGGGAGACGCGGCGTGCCGTCCGGCGTATCGCGAGCAGGTGCGCTCGTTTATCCTGGACCATGCCGACCAGATGTGCGACGACTGCCTGGAGCGTGCGGAGCTCAACCCCCTGCGTGCCTTCGACTGCAAGAATCCACACTGCGCAGAGGTGATGGCAGACGCTCCGCTCGTCCCCGACCACCTGTGCGACGAGTGCGCGGCGCACTACGCGCAGGTAAAGCGCTATCTGGACGAGGCGGGAGTGCGCTACGAGGAGGACCCCACGCTGGTGCGTGGCCTGGACTACTACACCCGCACGGTGTTCGAGGTGGAGGTCGCCGGTGCAGGCGTGGGCGCCATTGGCGGCGGTGGCCGCTACGACGGCCTCATGGAGCTCGAGGGCGGCAAGCCCACGCCCGGCCTGGGATTTGCGGTGGGCTTCGAGCGCATCGTGCTGGCCCTGCAGACGCAGGGTGTGGACCTGGGGGCGAGCGAGGAGGGCTGCGTGTACGTTGCCTGCACGCCCGACGTGCGTGCCTCCGTGTTTGGCACCGTGCTCGCGCTGCGCAACGCCGGCGTGCGCACCGAGAGTGACTGTCAGGGCAGGTCGCTTAAGAGCCAGTTTAAGCAGGCCGACAAGGTGGGCGCTCGCCTGTGCGTGGTGCTGGGCACCGACGAGGTCGCGGCTGGTGTGGCCACCCTGCGTGACATGCACACGCACGAGCAGGAGCAGGTGGAGCTTTCCGCGCTTGCCGCGATTGTCGCGGAGCGCATGCGCTAGATTGGATGCAGAGCCGTAGTGGCGGTGTCCGTTTGGGAAGCGGTGCCTTTGTGACATGGCACGCCATGTCACAAAGGCACCGCTTCCCAAACGGACACCATGGCCGCTGGCCTAGCGCTTCTCGCCTTGAGTCCCGGCTTGGTACATACTGTATCTATATGTATGTGTTTCACCAACGACTCGAGGAGGGGTGCCCATGGCCGATACCATGCGTGGCGTTTACACCAACCTAACCGATATCCGTAGGCGCGTGTTTGCCGAGGTTGCCAAGATCGTATACGAGACCGCCGAGAATCCCGACTGGACCGATGCGGATTTCGACACCCGCTTTGAGGGGCTGCCCTACGAGATCGTTCCTGGCGAGGTCGCCACCTATCGCGAGAGCGTCTTTTTGGAGCGTGCTATCGTGGAGGAGCGCATTCGTCTGGCCATGGGCCTTAACCAAAAGGGCGTGGATCGTCCCATCCGCGTGAGCGAGGGCCTGGAAGACGCCACTGTGGCCGACTCGTACTACAACCCGCCGCTCATCAACGTAATCAAGTTCGCCTGCAACGCCTGCAAGGACAACGTGTACGAGGTCACCGACTCGTGCCAGGGCTGCCTCGCACATCCCTGCCGCGAGATCTGCCGCAAGCAGGCCATCAGCTTCCACAACAAGCGCGCCGTCATCGACCAAGAGAAGTGCATCAAGTGTGGCCTGTGCGCCCGCACCTGCCCGTATCAGGCGATTCACCACCACATTCGTCCCTGTGCCGAGGCGTGCGGCATGAAGGCCATCGGCTCCGACGAGTACGGGCGCGCCGAGATCGACCAAGAGCGTTGCGTCTCGTGTGGCCAGTGCCTCATCAACTGCCCGTTTGGCGCTATCGCCGACAAGAGCCAGATCGCCCAGGTAATCTTCTCGATCGTGGGTGGCGAAGAGGTCATTGCCATCGTGGCCCCAGCGTTCGTGGGACAGTTTGGCGGTAAGGGCAACGTGGGCAAGCTCCGGCACGCCTTCGCGCAGCTGGGCTTCTCGGGCGTGGAGGAGGTCGCCATCGGCGCCGACCTGTGCACGGTCGAGGAGGCGGACGACTTTGTGGAGGAGGTTCCCAACCACATTCCGTTTATGGGCACCTCGTGCTGCCCCGCCTGGTCGTCGATGGCAAAGATGGAGTTCCCCGAGCACTCCGAATGCATCTCGATGGCACTTACGCCCATGGTGCTTACGGCGCGCATGGTGCGTGCCAACCATCCCAAGGCCAAGATCGTGTTCGTGGGTCCCTGTTCGGCAAAGAAGCTGGAGGCCATGCGTCGCTCGGTGCGCTCCGAGGTGGACTTCGTACTCACCTTCGAGGAGATGGCCGGCATGATGAGCGCCAAGGACATCGACTACCTCAAGCTGGAGGACGACAACAAGTCCGACTTCGACGTGGCCTCCGAGGACGGCCGCAACTTTGCGGTCTCCGGTGGCGTCGCGAATGCCGTGGTCAACGTAATTAAGGAAAAGTATCCCGACCGAGAGGTGCAGGTGGCCAATGCCGAGGGTCTGGAAAACTGCCGAAAGATGATACGGGACGCCATACGCGGCAAGTACGATGGGTATCTGCTGGAGGGCATGGCCTGCCCGGGCGGATGCGTTGCCGGCCCCGGCACGCTGCAGGCCATTAACAAGAGTGCCGCCGCCGTAAAACGCTATGCCAAGAAGTCTCCCCACAAGCACGCGATGGACAACGCGTACCGTTCGCTCATCCACATGCTCGAGCGTGACGAGGATGGCAAGCACGAGGAGTAGGGAACCAAAACGCGGCAACAAGAATCCCCCGGCAGGCGCCTGGCCTGCCGGGGGATTGCATGTGAGAAAAAGTAAGAAATCGCCGAGACTAGTCCTTTTCGCCCTTGATGGAGGCATAGAAGGTCGCCTGATCGAAGGTCTCCTCGATGGTGTGGCCGTTTACAAAGCGAAGTGAGAGGAACTCGTCAACGGTGGGAACCAGGTCGCTGCAATCCACAAAGTGATTCTTGTGATTGCGGATGGATGTGTCCTGCGCACGCCAGTAGTTCTCGTTCGCGTCGGTAATGTAGTAGACCTTAGAGCCAACGCGCATGTATACGGAGTGGTTGATGTGCAGGTACTCAGCCAGATCGCTGTAGCTTATCTTGAGCACCTCTGCTGCTTTTTTGCCCATGGCTGCTCCCTTCGTCGAGGAAAACCTTCCCCTACATCTTAGCGCATGCGCTCGGGGAAAACACTCGGGTATTGATTTGTTAGGCAAGCGGGCGCGCGGCGTTGCTTTTCGATTCGGGTGAGCCGATCAAAGGGGGTAACCCCCATTGATATGCCGCCTGCGGCAATCAATGGGGGTTACCCCAATGTCACTTAGTTAAGAAAGCCGCTGGTCAGGGACCGCGTGCGGCGTCGCCGTACGCGGTCCCTTTCCTACCGTTCGCCTAACCGTCGGGAAACTATAACCCAAAAGTTGTATTTCGGCCCTCCGGGCCGTCGAAAAGGGGCGCGTCAGCGCCCCGGACGACGGAGGGAGGCCGGAAGTGGAGAGGGAGGCGTGGCAGGCCGTCGCGGACAGGCTGGACGCGGCGATCGAGGCCGTGGCGTCGAGGCCGGAGGAGTGCGCCCGCTCGCCGGGCACCGACTTCACGCGGAACAGGAAGCTGGGCCTGGACGCCCTGCTCAGGCTGATCGTGAGCATGGGGTCGGACACGCTGGGCATGGAGCTGCTGAGGGCGTGGGGCATGGACGCCGACGCGCCGACGGTCGGCGCGCTCTGCCAGCAGTGGGCCAAGCTCAACGACGAGGCGATGCCCATGCTGCACGCCGAGTTCCTCTCGGCGTTCGGACCGGTGGCGACCGGGGGGCGCTACTGGCTGCTCGCCTGCGACGGCACCGGGCTCCCCATGGCGCCCGACGCCTCCGACGCCGAGACCCGCCTGCCGCCGTCGCGCGGCACCGAGGGCAGGAACGGCGCCCACCTGACCTGCGCCCTCGACGTCGCGCTCGGGGCGTTCCGCGACATGGTGGCCCAGGGCGGGCCGCGCCAGGACGAGCCCGGGGCCGCCTGCGAGCTCGTCGACCGCTGCCGCCCGCCGGCCGGCCTGGAGGCGCTGTGGCTCATGGACCGCAACTTCTTCTGCCTGAACCTGCTGTGGCACATGGGGCGGGCGGGCGCCCACTTCGTGTGCAGGCTTTCCGACGCGCGCATCCAGGGCCTGCTCGCCCACTGGCTCGACGCGGGCGGCGTCGGCATCGGCTGCGTCGGGAGCGCCGACGCGACCGTCGACGTGTGCGTCGTGAGGTCGGCGGCCACCCGTCGCAGCCGCCCGGACGAGCCGTGGCTCTACCGCGCCTACCAGGCCGGCCGCCGGTTCGACGGGCTGGCGCCGGGCGAGCCGGGCGAGTGCTGGATGCGCGTGCGCGTCGTGCGCCTCGCCACCGGCGCGGGCATGCTCAACCTCGCCACCGACCTGCCGGCCGACGAGTGGCCGCCGGGGAGGCTGGCGGAGCTGTACCGGCGGAGGTGGTCGATAGAGCGGGCGTTCGACGAGCTCAAGAACGTCGTCGGGCTCGAGCGCCCGCACGTGCGCACGCTCGCGCGCGTCACCCAGGAGGCGTGGGGCCGGCTGACGCTGCAC